>DASRFB010000116.1:0-6587 GCA_035651815.1 Burkholderiales bacterium
TGTCCTCGACGAGCAGCACGCGCAGCCGCTCGCGCGCGGACGCCGCGGCGGGCGGCGCGGCGGCGGCCTGCGCGGCAGCGTCGCCGCCGAGCGCCAGGCCAACCGCGGCGAGCAGCTCCGAGGGCTTCACCGGCTTGGCGAGCGCGGTTCCGGTCTCGGCGTCGCGGCGCAGCGCCGACGCGAGCACGATCACGGCCGGGCACGCGGCGCCCCCGTTATGGCGCAGGCGCGCGAGCAGCCCCGCGGCGTCGCCCCCCGGCAGCGCGTCGTCGATCAGCGCGAGGTGGAACGGCGTGCCGGCGCTGCGCGCGATCGCCTCCATCGCCTCGGCGGCGCTCGCGGCCTCGGCGACCTCGATGTTCCATTGCCGCAGCGTCGACACGATGAAGCCGCGGCTCACCGGGTGGTCCTCGGCGACGAGCGCGCGCGCGCCGGCGAAGTCGCCCGCCGCGTTTTCGAACGAGCGCTCGGCGGCGGCTTGCAGCCCGAAGCGCACGGTGAAATGGAAGGTGCTGCCCGCGCCCGGCTCGCTCTCGACCCAGATCTTGCCGCCCATCATCTCGACCAGCCGCGCCGAGATCGTGAGACCGAGGCCGGTGCCGCCGAAGATGCGCGTCGTCGACGCGTCGGCCTGCAGGAACGGCGCGAAGATCGCCGCCTGCTTCTCGCGCGCGATGCCGACCCCCGTGTCGCGCACGGCGAAGCGGCACACGACGCCCCCGGCGTCGATGCGCTCGCGCGAGACGCGCATGACGATCTCGCCGCGCTCGGTGAACTTGATCGCGTTGTCGACCAGGTTAACCACGATCTGGCGCAGCCGAACGGGATCGCCGACCACCGCGTCGGGCACGTCGGGCGAGATGTCGTAGGCGAGCTCCAGACCCTTTTTCTTGTGCGCCTGGAAGCCGAGCGTCTTCATCGTGTCGCCGACGCTCTCGCGCAGCGAGAAAGGGATGGTCTCGACCTCGAGGCGCCCGGCCTCGATCTTGGAGAAGTCGAGGATCTCGTTGATGAGCTTCATCAGCGTCTCGCCCGAGTCCTTCACGAGGCCCAGGTACTCGCGCTGCTCGCCGTTCAGCCAGGTCTGCAGCGCGAGCTCCGTCATGCCGATGATCGCGTTCATCGGCGTGCGGATCTCGTGGCTCATGTTGGCGAGGAACTGCGACTTCGCCAGGTTCGCGGCCTCGGCCGCCTGCTTCGCCTTGTGCAGATCGGCCTCGGCCTCCTTGCGCGCGGTGATGTCACGCACGTAGGCCGCGAAGAACGGCCGACCGCCGAGCGTCGCCATGGCGATCGTGAGCTCGGCGGGAAACTCGCTGCCGTCGCAGCGCCGCGCGGTGATCTCGACGCGGCGCGCGCGGTCGGCGGGATCGTCGGGCGCGAGCAGCGTGCGCAGCAGCCGAAGCTGCGCCTTGCGCGTCGCCGCGGGCAGCAGCAACCCGGGCGCGTAGCGCCCCACCGCCTCCGCGCGCACGCAGCGGAAGGTCTTCTCGGCGGCCGGGTTGAACTCGAGGATCCGGCACTTGTGGTCCATCGTGACGATGCAATCGAGCGCCGACTCGAGGATCGCCGTCTTGCGCGCCTCGCTCTCGCGCAGCGACTCCTCCGACAGCTTGCGCTCGGTGATGTCGGTCGCGATCTCGATGAACCCGGCCGGGGCGCCGCCGTCGTCGAGGATCGGACGGCACTCGACCGCCAGCCAGTACTTGCGCCCGCCGCGGCTGCGGCGGACCATCTCGGCGCGGTAGCCGCCTTCGACGTCGGTGCCGGCGGCGACGCCGACGTCGCCGGGTGCGCGCGGGAACACCTCGTCGGCGCGGCGGCCGCGCACCTGGTCGAGCGGGTAGCCGAACATGCGCGTGAAGCTCTCGTTCACCCACTCGACGCGCTCGTCGGCGTCCTTGATCAGCACCGCGTTCTCGGTCAGGCTCGCGACCAGCGACAGGCGCCTCGCCTCGGCCTCGCTGCGGCGCAGGCGCTCCTCGACGCGCTCGCGCCGTCCGATCTCCTTCTGCAGCAGGTCGTTCGCCGCGATCAGGCTCGCGGTGCGCTCGCGGATCTTGGTCTCGAGGTCCTCGTTGGTCCTGTAGAGCTCGCGCTCCGCCTCTTTGCGCCTGTGGATCTGCGTCGTCAGCTCGGCGCTCTTGCCGTAGAGGTCCACGAACACGGCGACCTTCGACGTCAGCACCGCCGGGTCCACGGGCTTGAGGATGTAGTCGGCGGCCCCGACTTCGTAGCCGCGGAACATCGACTGGGTGTCTTCGACGGCGGCGGTGAGGAACATGATCGGCGTGTGGCGGCAGCGCCGCAGCTGCCGGATGAGGCCCGCGGTCTCGAAGCCGTCCATGTCGGGCATGCGCACGTCGAGCAGGATGACGGCGAAGTCGTTCTTCAGGACGTGGCGCAGCGCCTCGCGCCCCGAGCGCGCCGGGACGACGTTGCGGTCGGGGCCCGACAGCAGGTGCTGCAGCGCGATCAGGCTGTGCAGCTCGTCGTCGACGACGAGGATGTTGGCCTTGGACGAGCGCAAGAGCGGCGCTTTCAGCCCAGCGACCGGGCGAGCGAAGCCCGCAGCAGCAGCGCGAGCTGCTCGATGTTCACGGGCTTCGAGATGTAGTCGTTCGCGCCGGCTTGCAGGCACTTCTCCCGGTCCTCCTTCATCGCCTTGGCGGTGACGGCGATGATCGGGACGTCGCGCAGGCCGTCCAGCCCGCGGATGATGCGCATCGTGTCGTAGCCGTCGAGGTCGGGCATCATGATGTCCATCAGCACGACGTCGATGCCGGGCTCGCTCTTCAGGACCTCGATGCCCTCCTTGCCGCCCTCGGCGTGAACCACCGTCATCCCGAGCTGCTCGAGCGAGGCGGTCATCGCGAAGATGTTGCGGATGTCGTCGTCGACCACGAGCACCTTGCGCCCCGCGAGCTCCTCCTTCACCTCGCGCATGATCGCCGCGGGCACCTGCGGCTGCGCGCGGGGGACGGCGCGCGGCCCTGGGCGCGCCGCGTACGCCGCGCTGAAGCCGGGCGCGCGCGCGGCCGCCGGCGCCGGCTCGCCCTCGGCCGCCTTGTGCGCGACCGGCAGATAGACCACGAAGGTGCTGCCCTTCCCCGGTGCGCTCGACACCCGGATCTCGCCGCCGAGAAGGCGCGCGAGCTCGCGCGAGATCGACAGGCCGAGCCCGGTGCCGCCGTAGCGCCGCCCGGTCGAGCCGTCGGCCTGGCGGAACGCCTCGAAGATGATCTTCTGCTTGCTCTCGGGGATGCCGATCCCCGTGTCGGTGACGGCGAAGGACACGACGTGGCTCGCGCCGTCGAGGCGCGAGTTGCCCGGCAGCCAGCCCGAGCGCGCCGGCGCGATGTGCAGCGACACGCGCCCGCGCTCGGTGAACTTGATCGCGTTCGAGACGAGGTTCTTCAGCACCTGCTGCAGGCGCTTCGAATCGGTTTCGATCGCCTCGGGCAGCGCCGGGTCGAGCGTGACCGCGAAGTCCAGGCCCTTCCCGAGCGCGACCTGCCGGAAGGCGCGCTCGACGTATTCGCGCAGCTGCGAGAACGGCTCGGGCCCGATCTCCAGCGTCACGGTGCCGGACTCGATCTTGGCGAGATCGAGGATGTCGTTGATGATCGAGAGCAGGTCGGTGCCGGCGGCGTGGATGGTCTGCGCGTACTCGACCTGCTTGGGCGTGAGGTTGCTCGCCGCGTTGTCGGCGAAGATCTTGGCGAGGATCAGCAGGCTGTTGAGCGGCGTGCGCAGCTCGTGCGACATGTTGGCGAGGAACTCGGACTTGTAGCGCGACGAGAGCGCGAGCTGGTCGGCCTTCTCCTCGAGCGCGGCGCGCGCCTGCTCGACCTCCTTGTTGCGCAGCTCGACCTGCTTCATCTGCTCGGAGAGCGCCTTCGCGCGCTCGGCGAGCTGCTCGTTCGAGCGCCGCAGCTCGTCCTGCTGCTTGAGCAGCAGGCTCTCGGACTTGCGCAGCGCCTCCGCCTGGCGCTCCAGGCGGTCGTTGGTCTTGATCAGCCCGTCCTGCTGCCCCTGCAGCTCGCGCGTCAGCGCCTGCGAGCGCTCGAGCAGCTCGACGGTGCGCATGTTCGCCTCGATCGTGTTGAACACGATGCCGATGCTCTCGGCGAGCTGGTCGAGGAAGGCGAGCTGCGTCTCGCCGAATTTCTTGAACGAGGCGAGCTCGATCACCGCCTCGATCTGGCCCTCGAACAGCACCGGCACGATGACGATGTTGAGCGGCCTCACCGATCCCAGCCCCGAGCTCGCGCGCGGGTAGTCCGCGGGCACCTCCTCGAGCAGCAGGCGCTTCTTCTCGTACGCGCACTGGCCGACGAGTCCCTCGCCGATGCGCAGCGACGGCGGCGCCGCCTGGTCGGACGAGGTCGCGTAGGTCGCGAGCAGGTCGAGGCGCCCCTCGGCGGCGCGCTTGGTGCGCCCGTAGAGCACGCCGCGCTGGACGCTGACGAGCGGCGCCAGCTCCGAGAGCACCAGGCGCGAGACCGTGACGAGGTCGCCGTGCCCCTGCAGCATGCGCGTGAACCGAGCGAGGTTCGACTTCAGCCACTCCTGCGCCGCGAGGTGCCGCACCATGGCGTTCACCGCGTGCGCGATGCGCAGGAAATCGCCGCGCAGCGGACGGCCCTCGAGCTCGAGCGGCATGGCGCGCGAGAGGTCGCCGTGGGTCACCGCCTCCACCACGCGCGCGACCTCGGCGAGCGGCCGGCCCGAATCGTCGAGCAGCGTGTTCACCCCGTCGAGCAGAGACGCCCACGCGCCGGCCGCGGCGGGCACGCCCGCGCGCTGGGCGAGCCGGCCCTGCCCGCCCACCTGGTCGCGCAGGCGCGCGACCTCGGCGGCGCAGGCGGCGCTCGTCTCGACCAGGTCGTTGAAGACCTGCGCGATCTCGCCGTCGACGCCGACCAGGTCGAGCGGCAGCCGCGCGGAGAAGTCGCCTTTGCGGTAGGCGCGCAGCGCGGCGAGGATCGAGCGGCGGTCGAGACCGTCTTCGAACTTCATGTCGCTCACGAGGTCTCCGCGTGCGACAGCCCGCGCAGCACGTCGACCGCCTTGTCGAACTCGATCGACTTGTCGAAGAAGTAGTCGGCGCCGCGCGCGAGGCACAGCTGGCGCGCCTCGGGGTCGACGAAATTCGTGAGGACGATGACCGTCGCCGACGGATTGGCGCGCTTGATCGAGCGCAGCACGTCGAGCCCGCTGCCGCGCGGCATGCGCACGTCCAATATCGCGACGTCGGGCCTCAACGTCTCGGCGAGATTGCTTCCCTCCACCGCATCCTCCGCTTGCCCGACGATCTCGACGCCTTCGACGTCGCCGAGCAGATAAGCCAGCCTCTCTCTTACGATCTGCGAGTCGTCAGCGATCAGGACTTTCATTTCGAACACCGGAACACCCGCGAAATCATAGAGCGCGGGGGCTCCGGACGGGTATCGCCGCGGCGTGATTCCGCCGTCGAGATCCGGCTACACGCTGTAGAGGATCCGCGACGAGCGGACCGTCTCCTTTTCGAGACACTGGTTCTTTCGTCGCAAGAGGCCTATAAAGCCGAATCCGCTGTTTCGGCCGGCGGGGGGAACATGTCCAGGGACGTCTTTGTCTGTTTGGTCTGCAAGAAGCTGTCGCGCCTCGGTGACGTGCACGGCGGCAAAGCGCCTTACGTCGTGTGCGCGCACTGCGAGACGCAGAACAAGGTCGTGCGCCTGAGGACTTTCCTCGACGGCGCGCCCGAGTACGCCGTGATCGGGATCCGGCTGAAGGACGATCAGTAGCGCTGCGCCACCGGCGCCGCGCGCGACGGCGCCCGCAGCGCCTCGTACGCGGCGAGGAGCTTCGGCACCTCGTGGCGCCATTCCAGCTCGCTCTCGACGCGGCCCCGTCCGAAGGCGCCCATGCGCGCGCGCCGCTCCGGGTCGTCGAGCAGCTCGAGGATCTTCGCGGCCAGGTCCGCCGGATCGTTGCGCCGGGCGTACAGCGACGCCTCCTGCGCCGAGAACCGGCCCTCGGTGAGGTCGAACTGCACGATCGGCTTGCCGAGCGACATGTACTCCATGATCTTGTTCATGGTGGACTTGTCGTTCATCTCGTTCGCGACGTCGGGATTGACGCAGACGTCGGCGGTGTTGAGCATCGCGAGCAGCTCCGCGTCGGGAACCCGACCGGTGAACGTGACCCGGTCCGCGACTCCGAGCTCGCGCGCGAGCGCCTTCATCTCCTCGAGCGACGTGCCCCCGCCGACGAGACCGAAGTGCACGTCGCCGCGGCGGTGCTCGTGCACGATCGTCTTCGCGGCGCGCAGCAGCAGATCGATTCCTTCCTGCCGCCCCATCACGCCGACGTAGCCGACGAGGTGGCGCCGCCCGCGCTTGAGCGCCTCGACCGGCGGCACGATCTTCATGCGCTCCAGGCTCGGGCCGCTCCGGACCACGAACACGCGCTCGGGCGCCATGCCGCCGCGCTCGATCGCGATGCGGCGGTACGACTCGTTGGTCGCGATCGAGACGTCCGCGGTGCGGAAGGTCCAGCGCTCGAGCGCGAGCATCGCGCGGTACAGGAAATCCCTGCGC
>DASRFB010000117.1:0-11838 GCA_035651815.1 Burkholderiales bacterium
GGTCGATCGCGGCGGCGAGATCGGTGCGGCCGCAGAGATTGACGGCGACGCCGTTGCTCGCCTTCGCGATCTCCTCGCCGATCGCCCGGTCGTTGGGCGAGCCGAAGATCCACACGGCGCGTCCCATCGCGGCGAGCTTCTTCGCGAGTGCCGCGAAGTGCCCGGGCGGCCAGCGCTTCGACGGCCCGTATTCGGCGCCGGGACACAGGGCCGCGACGGGCTTCGCGCGCGAGAGGCCGAGGCGTCCCAGCGTGATGATCAGGTTCGCCTCGTCGACGTTCAGCTTCGCGGCGGGCAATGGCCGCGCGGGCGGCGTGCCCGGGCGCTCGGCGAGCTGGGCGTAGCGCTCGGCCATCAGCGGCAGCGCCTTCTCGTCGAGCTTGTGCACCAGCGTGAGCAGCCCGTAGCGCGTCTCGCCGACGTAGCCGACGCGCAGCGGGATCTCGGCGAAGAAGGGCACGAGCGCAGCCTTGAACGTGTTGGGCAGCACGATCGCCTCGTCGTACTGGTGCGCGCGCAGGCTGCGCCCGAGCCGCCAGCGCGCGCGCAGCTCGAGCCTGCCGTGCAGGAAGGGCGCCTCGATGACGTCGCTCACCTCGGGCATGCGCCGCAGCACGGGCGCGGTCCACGGCGGGGCGAGCGCGTCGATCACCGCGCTCGGGAGCTTCTTCCTGAGGCGCGCGAGCAGCGGCTGGGCGAGCAGCGTGTCGCCGATCCAGTTCGGGGCAACGATCAGGATTCTGGGCACTTCGGGGATCGCGTCGCGCGGCCGTGGCCGCGGGAGATGGTCAATGCCCCTTCGGCGGGGCGCCCTTGTAGACGTAGAGCGTGCCGCAGTACGGGCACAGCATCTTGCCGGTGTGCGCGACGTCGAGGAAGACCCGCGGGTGCATCGACCACACCGGCGAGCCCGGCGTCGGGCAGTGGAGCGGCAGGTCCGCCTCGGTGACCGACACGACGCGCTGGCTGCGCTCGTCGGCGCCCATCGTCAGGCCTTGACGCGGCCGGCGGGCTGCTTCGCGTCGACCGGGGTGAGCCAGTCCTTGTGCTTCGCGACCTTGCCCGCGACCACGTCGAAGAAGAGCTTCTGGATCTGCGTCGTAACCGGGCCGCGCTTGCCCGCGCCGATCGTGCGGCCGTCGAGCTCGCGGATCGGCGTCACCTCGGCGGCGGTGCCGGTGAAGAACGCCTCGTCGGCGATGTAGATGTCGTCGCGCGTGATGCGCCGCGAGATCACCTCGTAGCCGAGCTCGTTCGCGAGCTCGATCACCGACGCGCGCGTGATGCCCGACAGCGCCGACGTGAGCTCGGGCTCGTGCAGCTTGCCGTCCTTGACGATGAACAGGTTCTCGCCCGAGCCCTCGGCGACGAAGCCGTCGACGTCGAGCAGCAGCCCCTCGTCGTAGCCGTGCTGGGTCGCCTCGAGGTTGGCGAGGATCGAGTTCGGGTAGGTGCCCGCCATCTTGGCCCGCGCCATCGTCACGTTGATGTGGTGGCGCGCGTACGACGAGGTCTTCACGCGGATGCCCTTCTCGATCGCTTCCGCCCCGAGGTAGGCGCCCCACGGCCACGCGGCGATCGCGACGTGCACCGTCGCGCCGATCGGCGACACGCCCATCTTCTCCGAGCCGTAGAACGCGATCGGGCGGACGTAGCACGACTCGTGCTGGTTCTCGCGGACCACTTCCTTCTGCGCCTCGAGCAGCTGCTCGCGCGAGAAGGGGATCTTCATCATGTAGATGTGCGCCGAGTTGAACAGCCGCTCGGTGTGCTCCTTCAGGCGGAAGATCGCGGTGCCGTCGACCGTCTTGTAGGCTCGCACCCCTTCGAACACCGAGAGCCCGTAGTGCAGGGAATGGGTGAGCACGTGCGTGGTCGCCGAGCGCCACGGCACGAGCTTGCCGTCGTACCAGATCACCCCGTCGCGATCGGCCATCGACATCGGAAACTCCGGAAAAGCCTGGGAAAGGGCCATTCTAGCGGAAAGCCGCGCCCTCTCCCTAGTCGGCGCCGAAGACTTCCCGCCAGAGCGCGAGCGTCGCGCCCGTGTGCGCCCGCACCTCCTCGGCCGCGACCCGGGCGTACCTCGCGCCGTTCAGCCGCAGCTTGTGCTGGAGGCGACGGAGCTCGCGGTAGGCCGAGCCGACCGCCTCGGCGGCTTCCTCCGGGACGAGCCCGAGCCGCGCCGCCATCCGCAGCAGCGCGATGTTGCCGTCGTTCGCGACCAGCTCCGGATGCGCGTGCGCGTGCGCGAGCACCAGGTACTGCACGACGAACTCGATGTCGATCATGCCGCCGCGGTCGTGCTTGAGGTCGAAGAGGTCGCTGGTGTTGGGATGGCCCTCGAGCAGCTGCTTGCGCATCGACAGCACGTCCTCGCGCAGCTTCGCCGCGTCGCGCGGCGTGCGCAGCACGCGCCGGCGCTCATCCTCGAACGCGGCGCCGACCGCCGCGTCGCCCGCGCTCCAGCGCGCGCGCGTGAGCGCCTGGTGCTCCCAGGTCCACGCGGCCTCGCGCTGGTAGCGCCGGAAGGCGTCGATCGAGCTGACCACCATCCCGCCCTCGCCGTCGGGGCGCAGGCGCAGGTCGATGTCGAAGAGCACGCCCGCGGCGGTGCGGCTCGTCAGCAGCCGGCTCATGCGCTGCGCGAGCCTCGCGTAGATCTCCTGCGCGCGCTCGTCCTCGTCGTCGTGCAGGAAGATGAGGTCGAGGTCGGAGGCGTAGCCGAGCTCCTTGCCGCCGAGCTTGCCGTACGCGATCACGGCGAAGCGCGGGATGTCGCGGTGGCGAACGCGCAGCTGCGACCAGGCGAGCTCGAGAGCGACCTGCAGCATGACGTCGGCGAGGTCGGAGAGATGATCGGCGAGGCGCTCGACCGTCAGCTCGCCCGAGAGGTCCTGCGCGAGCAGCCGGAACACCTGCGCGTGGTGCGCCTCGCGCAGCCAGTCCATCTGCCGCTCCTCGTCGCCGGCGCGCTCGGCGAGCTCGCGCCGCAGCGACTGCGCGAACGCGCTCCAGTCGGGCGCGGCGAACAGCGTGCGCGCGTCGAGCAGCTCGTCGACCAGCACCGGGTGGCGGTTGAGGTACTCGGCCGCCCAGCTCGACGCCCCGAGCAGCTGCGCGAGGCGCGCGAGCACCGCGGGGTGCTCGTCGAGGAGCGCGAGGTAGGCCGCGCGGCGGCTGACGGTCTCGGCGAAGTCTAGGCCGCGCGCGAGCGTCGTGTCCGGATTCTCCTGCGCCGCGGCCGCCTCGATCAGCCGCGGCACCAGCTCGTCGAAGCGCTCGCGGCTCGTCTGCGGCAGGCCGCCGTAGCGGCTGCCCGAGCGCACGGCGGCGAGGCGCGCGGCGGCGGCCCCGGGATCGCGGTAGCCGAGCGCGGCGAGCTTCGCGGGCGCATCGTCCGGCGGCGCGCTCCAGATCGGCGCGAGCGCGTGGCGCGGCCGCTCCTCGACCGAGAACACCTGCTCGAAGTGCCACGACACGCGCGCGCGATGCCGCTCCAGGCCCTCGCGAAACGCGTCCCAGGAATCGAAGCCCATCGCGCGCGCCACGCGCGCGCGGTCCTCGTCGTTCCGGGGCAGCTCGTGCGTCTGCGCGTCGTCGAGATACTGGAGGCGGTGCTCGAGACGCCGCAGGAACACGTAGGCCTCGGAGAGCTCGCCGACGGCGGGCCGGGGCAGCAGGCCCTTCGCCGCGAGCAGCTCGAGCACCTCGAGCGTCGGCCGCACCTGCAGCGAGGCGTCGCGGCCGCCGCGGATCAGCTGGAACGCCTGCGCGATGAACTCGATCTCGCGGATGCCGCCGGGGCCGAGCTTGATGTGGTCGGCGAGCTCGCGCCGCGCGACCTCGGCGCGGATCTGCGCGTGCAGCTCGCGCATCGCCGCGATGGCGCCGTAGTCGAGGTACTTGCGGTAAACGAAGGGCCGCACGATCTGCGCGAGCGCGGGATGATCGCGGCCCGCGAGCGCGCGCGCCTTGATCCACGCGTAGCGCTCCCACTCGCGCCCCTGCGTCACGAAGTACTCCTCGAGCGCGTCGAAGGGAGTCGCGAGCGGCCCGTCGTCGCCCCAGGGGCGCAGCCGCATGTCGACGCGGAACACGAAGCCGTCGCCCGTCGCCTCGCCGAGCGCGGCGATCAGGCGCCGCCCGAGGCGCGTGAAAAATTCCAAATTGGGCACCGTTCGCGCTGAGCCTGTCGAAGCGCGCGTTTCTCCCTCTTCCGGATAGAGAAAAACCAGATCGACGTCCGAGGACACGTTCAGCTCGGCGCCGCCGAGCTTGCCCATGCCGATCACGACGAGGCGCTGGCGCTCGCCGCCCGCGACCGGGACGCCGAGCGCGCTCTCGATCGCGGGCTCGAGGAAGGCGAGCGCGGTCTCGACCGCGACCTCGGCGAGCGACGACATCGCGGCGCAGACCTCGGCGAGCGGCGCCTGCCCCGCGAGATCGCGCGCCATGGTGCGCAGGACGACGCGCTGGCGCAGCGCGCGCAGCGCCGCGTGCAGCGAGGCCTCGTCGCGGGCGGGGCGCTCGGCGAGGAACGCGCGCATCGCGCCGCGCGTCCAGCCCTCGGCAGCGGACAGCTCGGCGCGAAGCTCCGGCCGCGCCCCGATCAGGTGTCTCGCGTAGCGGGAATATTCGAGCGGGTCCACGGGTGCGGGTAAAATGACGCGACGCGCGGGCCCGCCCGTGACGACATGTCGGCGTGCGCGCCCGGTCCCGCGTTCAGGAATCCGAATAGCCGCGTATTGTAGTATGCCGGCTCCCCCAACTCCGTTGCCGTGAGGCGACACAGGCTTCCGGAAACGCTCTTGCACGTCGAAGAATCGATCGCCGAGCTCGCACCGCGGGGAAGCCGCTGGCGCTCGCTCGCCCGGGCGGCCGGCTGGAGCGCGGTCGTCCTGTATTTCGTGTTCGCGCTGCTGGTGCTGGCGCTGCGCTACTGGCTGCTGCCGCTCGCCGGCTCGCACACCGAGCTGATCGAGCGCAAGGCCTCGCAGATGCTCGGCGAGCGCGTCACCATCGGCGCGATCGAGGCGGGGTGGCAGGGCCTGCGGCCCGAGCTCCTGCTCTCGAACGTGACCGTATACGAGCGCTCGGGGCGGCCCGCGCTGACGCTGCCCGAGATCGACGCGACCGTCTCCTGGTCGTCGCTCGCGCGATTGTCGCTGCACTTCTACTCGCTCGTGCTGGAGCGGCCCGACCTGCAGATCCGCAAGGACGCCGAAGGCACGCTGGTCGTCGCCGGCATCGCCATGCACGGGGACGCCTCGGGCGACTCGGCCGCGCTCGAATGGCTGCTCGATCAGCGCGAGGTCGTGATCCGCAACGGCGTGCTGAGCTGGGAGGACCAGCAGAGAGGCACGCCCCGGCTGGTGCTGCCCGAGGTGAGCCTGGTGCTGCGCAGCGGGCTCACCACGCACCGCTTCGCGCTGCGCGCCAAGCCGCCGGCCGACCTCGGCTCGGCGCTCGATCTGCGCGGCGAATTCGACGCCGGCGACCGCTACCGCTTCCGCACCTGGTCCGGGCGGGTGTACGCCGAGCTCGAGTACGCGGACCTCGGCGCCTGGCGGCAATGGGTCCGTTATCCGATCGATCTCGAGTCGGGACGCGGCGGCGTGCGCACGTGGCTCGGCTTCGTCGACGGCAAGCTCTCCGAGCTGACCGCCGACCTCGCGCTCGCCGACGTGAGCGCGCGCCTCGCGGGCGATCTGCCGCAGCTGCGGCTGTCCTCGCTCGAGGGCAGGCTCGCGCTCAGGCAATCGGCGCGGGCGATCGACGCGAGCGCGCGCCGCATCGCGCTGCGCACGCGAGACGGTCTCGCCATCGAGCCGACGGACTTCAGCGCGCACTGGGAGCCGCCGGCGCCGGGGCGCGCGGGCCGGGCCGAGTTCCAGACGGCGGCGCTGCGGCTCGAACCGCTCGTACAGCTCGCGGAGTTCCTGCCGCTGCCGGCCGACGCGCGGGCGCAGCTCGCGGCCGTCGAGCCGCGCGGGACGGTGCGCGACCTCAAGCTCGCGTGGACCGGCGACTCGGAGCATACCGAGCGCTACTCCGTGCGCGGCAGCTTCGCCGGCCTCGGCGCGCGCGCCTGGCGCCGCGTGCCCGGGTTCTCGGGCCTGACCGGACAGGTCGACGCCAACGAGCGCGGCGGCCGCCTCGGCCTCGCCTCCGAGCACGCGCTGCTCGAGCTGCAGGGGCTGCTGCCCGAGAACGAGGTCCGCTTCGACCGGCTCGCCGCCGACCTGGAATGGCGAAACGCGCAGGACCACGTCGACGTGCGCTTCGGCAACATCGCCGTCTCGAATGCGGACCTGACCGGGTCGCTGACGGGTAGCTTCGCGACGCGCGCCGGCAGCCCCGGGGTCATCGATCTCACGGGCAACTTCTCCCGCGTCGACGGCCAGACCGTGACCCGGTACGTACCGAAGCTGCCGTCCGTGGTCGCCGACTATCTGCGCGGCGCCGTGCGCCGCGGAGGCTCGGACCTCGTGCGCGTGCGCGTCAAGGGCGATCTTGCCGACTTCCCGTTCCCCGACCCCGGCAAAGGCACCTTCCAGATCCTGGCGCGCCTGAAGGACGTCGACTTCCGCTTCGCCGAGGCTTGGCCGCAGCTCTCCGATTTCTCGGGCGAGCTCGAGTTCTCGGGCCGCTCGATGCGCGTGTCGTCGTCGCAACTCTCGATCGAGGGCGTGCGCATCAAGAGCGTACGCGCCGTCGTCCCGGATCTCTTCAACGGCAACGAGCACCTGCGCATCGACGGCGAGGCGGAGGACCCGACCGCGTCCTTCCTGCGCTACGTCGACTCGAGCCCGGTGAGCCGCATGGTGGACGGCTTCACGCGCGGCATCCGCGCCTCGGGCAACGGGCGGCTCGACCTGCGGCTCGACATCCCGATCCGGCGCCTGGACGATGTGAAGGTCGCGGGCGCCTACCAGTTCCTGGGCGACCAGATCCGCCTGAGCGAGCAGCTGCCGCCGCTCAATCAGGTGACCGGCCGCCTCGAATTCACGGAGACCGGTATCAACGCGCGGGGTATCTCGGGCCAGTTCATCGGCGGACCGGTCGCCATCTCGGCCGCCACGCGCGACGGCGTCATCACGGTGAGCGCGAGCGGCACGGCGCAGGCGGCGGGGCTGCCCGCGGGGCTCACCGACCCGTGGCGCAAGTACGTCAGCGGCAGCACCGGCTGGCAGGCGAGCGTCGTCGCGGGCCGCGCGCGGCCCACGACCATCACCGTCGAGTCGCAGCTCGCCGGGCTCGCGCTCGATCTTCCGGCGCCGCTCGCGAAGCGGCCCGCCGAGGTGCTGCCGCTTCGCTTCGAGCGCGTGATCGGCCCCGAGGGCGCGCTCGGGCGCCGCAGCGAGCAGATGAAGCTGACGCTCGGCCGCGGCGTGAACGCGCAGATCCTGGGAACGCGGCAGGGCGACCAGTTCGTGCTCGCTCGCGCGGCGGTCGGCTTCAACGAGCCCGCGGTGCTGCCCGAGCGCGACGGCATCAGCGTCACGGGCAATTTCCCCTACGCCGACGTCGACCGCTGGCGCGCCGTGCTGCCCGAGTCGGCGAAGGGCGGCCGCGTCGGACCGGTGCAGGTCGCGCTCAGGATCGGTGCGCTCGACTTCCTCGGCCGGCGCTTCAACGACGTGACCGTGCGCACGCGCACCGTCGGCAGCGCCTGGTCGGGCAGCGTGGCCGCGAAGGAATTCGACGGCGACATCACCTGGCGGCCCGAGAACGGCGGACGCATCGTGGCGCGGCTCAAGCACTTCACCGTGCCCGAGAGCGCGCCCGGGACGACGCCGAGCGAGGAGCCCTCGCGCGAGATGCCCGCGCTCGACGTCGTCGTCGACAGCTTCACGCTGCGCGGCCTGGACCTCGGCCGCCTCGAGCTCGTCGCCGTGAACGAGGCGGGACAGGACTGGCGCATCGAGAAGCTGGTGGTCGCCAACGACGACAGCACGCTCAGCGCGAGCGGCACCTGGCAGAGCTGGAAGGAGATGCCAACGCTCAACGCCGACATCCGGCTCGAGGTGAGCGACGTCGGCCGCTACCTCGAGCGCATCGGCTATCCCGGCACGATGCGCCGCGGGACGGCGACGCTCGAAGGCAAGCTCTCGTGGGAAGGCGCGCCGAGCGCGGTCGACTACCCCACGCTGAGCGGCAATCTCAAGCTCACCGCGGCGAAGGGGCAGTTCCTGCGCGCCGACCCGGGCGTCGCGAAGCTGCTCGGGATCCTCAGCCTGCAATCCTGGGCGACGCTCGACGTGCGCAACACGTTCGAAAAGGGCTTCACCTTCGACACCGTGTCGAGCACGGCCACGCTCGCGAAAGGCATCCTCACGACGGAGGACTTCCACATGCGCGGCCCGGCCGCGCAGGTGAACATGAAGGGGACGGTGGATCTCGTGCACGAGACGCAGGACCTTTTCCTGCGCGTCGTGCCTTCGCTCGGCGACGCCGCGTCGGTCTACGCGATCCTCGTGAACCCGGTGTGGGGCATCCCGATCCTCGTGCTCCAGCGCATCCTCAAGGATCCGCTCGGGCAGATCCTCGGGCTCGAGTACCACGCGACCGGCTCCTGGGAGAAGCCGCAGGTCGAGCGCGTGCGCGCCGACGTGCGGGGCGCCGAGGGCAACCCGTGAGCGCCGCGCCGGGATTCAAGGTGGCGGCGGTGCAGATGGTGTCGACCCACGTCGTCGCCGAGAACCTCGTCGTCGCGGCCGAGCTCGTCGCGCGCGCGGCCGCGCAGGGCGCCGCGCTGGTGGCGCTGCCCGAGTACTTCTGCATCATGGGCATGAACGAGCGCGACAAGGTCTCCGCGCGCGAGACCGACGGCGAGGGGCCGATCCAGGCGTTTCTCGCCGAGACCGCGGCGCGCCACGGCGTGTGGCTGGTCGGCGGCTCGGTGCCGCTCGCGACCGCGCGACCCGACAAGGTGCGGAACAGCTGCCTCGTCTACGGGCCCGACGGCCGCCGAACCGCGCGCTACGACAAGATGCACCTCTTCGGCCTGGAGCTCGGCGCCGAGCGCTTCGACGAGGCCAGCACCATCGAGCCGGGCGAGCGGCCGCTCGCGATCGACTCGCCTTACGGGCGGATCGCGCTCTCGATCTGCTACGACGTACGCTTCCCCGAGCTGTACCGCTCGCTCGGGGACATCGACCTCATCCTGGTGCCGTCGGCGTTCACCGCGACCACCGGAAAGGCGCACTGGGAGACGCTGCTGCGCGCGCGCGCCATCGAGAACCTCGCCTGGGTCGTCGCCCCGGCGCAGGGCGGCACGCACCCGAGCGGGCGCCGGACCCACGGGCACAGCATGGTGATCGATCCCTGGGGCGCGGTGCGCGGGTGCCTGCCGAAAGGCGCCGGCGTGGTGGTCGCAGCGGTGGACCCTGGGCACCAGGCGCGCCTGCGGGCGAGCCTGCCCGCGCTCGAGCACCGGAGGATCGGAGCCGAGCCCGAGCCCCTTGAAGGAGCGCGTCCCCGGCGCAATGTCCCTTAGAATCGGACTGTCGTCCCAGGAACCCCCGGCATGAACGCCCCCGAACAGGTCTTCCGCACCGCCCAGTCGTTCCTCCTCGCGCCGCACGATCTCGAGGCGCGCAACCTCGGGCGCGTGTTCGGCGCGCTGCTCACCCGCCGTCTGGACTATGCCGACCTGTACTTCCAGTACGCGCGCAGCGAGGGCTGGAGCCTCGAGGAAGGCATCGTCAAGTCGGGCAGCTTCTCGATCGACCAGGGCGTCGGCGTGCGCGCGATCAGCGGCGAGAAGACGGCGTTCGCGTACTCCGACGAGATCAGCATGCCCGCGCTCGAGGACGCCGCGCGCGCGACGCGCGCGATCGCGGCGACCGGCGGCAAGGGCAAGCCGGTGGCGGTGCGGCAGGGAACGGGTCTCGCGCTGTACCGGCCGCTCGACCCGCTCGCGTCGCTCCCCGACACCGAGAAGGTGAGGCTGCTCGAGAAGCTCGAGCGCCTGTGCCGCGACCTCGACCCGCGCGTCGTGCAGGTGATGGCGAGCCTCGCCGGCGAATACGAGGTGGTGCTGGTCGCGCGATCCGACGGCGTGCTCGCCGCCGACGTGCGGCCGCTCGTGCGCTGCTCGGTGCAGGTGATCGTCGAGCAGAACGGCCGGCGCGAGCAGGGCAGCGCGGGCGGCGGCGGGCGCACCGACTATTCGTGGTTCACCGACGAGCGCCTCGCCGATTACGCGAAGAAGGCGGTCGACCAGGCGCTCGTCAACCTCGAGTCGCGTCCCGCCCCGGCGGGGACGATGACCGTGGTGCTCGGACCCGGCTGGCCCGGCGTGCTGCTGCACGAGGCGATCGGCCACGGGCTGGAGGGCGACTTCAACCGCAAGGGGTCTTCCGCGTTTACGGGGAAGATCGGCAAGAAGGTCGCCGCGCGCGGCGTCACCGTGGTCGACGACGGCACGCTTCCCGATCGGCGCGGCTCGCTCAACATCGACGACGAGGGCAACCCGACCCAGTGCAATACGCTGATCGAGGACGGCGTGCTGCGCGGCTACATGCAGGACAGCCTGAACGCTCGGCTCATGGGCGTTCCGGTCACCGGCAACGGCCGGCGCGAATCGTTCGCGCACGTCGTGCTGCCGCGCATGACCAACACGTACATGCTGAACGGCGACAGGGATCCCGGCGAGATCATCGCCTCGGTGAAGAAAGGCCTCTACGCCGTCAACTTCGGCGGCGGCCAGGTCGACATCACCAACGGGAAGTTCGTCTTCTCCGCGTCCGAGGCGTACATGATCGAGGACGGCAAGGTCACGCACCCGGTGAAAGGCGCGACGCTGATCGGCAACGGCCCCGACGCGTTGACGCGCGTGTCGATGGTCGGCAACGATCTCGCGCTCGACACGGGCGTGGGCACCTGCGGCAAGGACGGGCAGTCGGTCCCGGTCGGCGTGGGACAGCCGACGCTCAGGATCGACGGGCTGACGGTCGGCGGGACCGGCTGACTCAGTTCAGTTCAGGCTTCAGTTCGCGCGCGCGAACAGGCTGTCGTTACGCCGGGCGCGAGAAGCCCTGCACGCGCTGGCCTTTCCAGAGGAGGACCGGAATGCCGCGCGCCGCGCCCGCTTGCGCGAACGCGCGCATGCCGTCCGGCGTCTCGATGTCGTACTCCCGGTAGGCGATGCCTTTCGCGGCGAGATACGCTTTTGCCTGCCGGCAATAGCCGCACCAGACCGCCGTGAACAGCACCGGCGAGGGGCCGCCCCCGCGCGCGGCGGCGGCGAGGCGCTTGTCCATGCTCTTCTGCAGATCGTCGCGGTAGCGCAGCACCGAATCGGGCAGCGGCGTGGCGGGCAGGTTCTCGTAGCTGAAGGTCTTCTCGACCCTGTCCTCGGCGGGCGGCTTCTGGCTGTACGTGATGCGGCCATCGGGCCCCACCGACTTGTAGATCGTGTCGGCGTGGAGCAGCGCCGGCGCGAGCGCCAGCGCGAGCACGAGCAGCTTGCGCATGTTCCCTCCCCTGCGGGTGCGTCATCCCCGTACCGAATGGTACCCGCTGTCTCGCGGACGGCCAGGTCCTCGCGCGCGCCGGTGTGAAACAGGTCATGCTCACGGCCCTCTCGCGGCCACGACCATGATCTCGACCAGCATGCGCGGATCGGCGAGCTTGGCCTCGACGCAGGCGCGCGCGGGCAGGTTCTTGGCATCGACCCACGCCGTCCAGACCTCGTTCATCGCCGGGCGGTTCTTGATGTCGGTGACCCAGATGTTCGCCGACAGCACCTTCGACTTGTGGCTGCCGCACTTCGCGAGCAGCCGGTCGATCTTGTCGAGGATCTGCTTGGTCTGGCCTTTCACGTCCTGC
>DASRFB010000118.1:0-7649 GCA_035651815.1 Burkholderiales bacterium
CTCGCTCGCGCTGCTCGACTTCTGCCTCGAGGAGGAGGTGCCGCTGATCTACGCGTCGTCGGCCGCGGTCTACGGCGCGAGCACGACCTTCCGCGAGGACCCGGCGTTCGAGGCGCCGCTCAACGTCTACGGTTATTCCAAGCTGCTCTTCGACCAGGTGGTGCGCCGGCGCCTGCCCGAGGCCGACTCGCAGATCGCGGGCTTTCGCTACTTCAACGTCTACGGCCCGAGGGAGGCGCACAAGCAGGCGACCGGCATGGTCTCGGTGGCGTGGCAGCTGTTCCGGCAATACCGCGCCGACAAGCGCGTGCGCCTGTTCGAGGGCTCGGGCGGCTACGGTCCCGGCGAGCAGCAGCGCGACTTCGTGTCGGTGGAGGACGTGGCCAAGGTCAACCTGCACTTCCTCGATCATCCCGAGCTCTCGGGCATCTTCAACCTCGGGACGGGCAAGGCGCAGAGCTTCAACGACGTCGCCGTCGCCGCGATCAACGCGTGCCGCCGCGCCGACGGACAGCCGCCGCTCTCGCTCGCGCAGATCCGCGACCAGGGACTGATCGAGTACATCGCGTTTCCCGAGAAGCTCAAGGGCAAGTACCAGAGCTACACCCAGGCGGACCTCTCGGCGCTGCGCCGCGCGGGCTACCGCGCACCGTTCCTGACGGTGGAGGAGGGCGTCGGCCGCTACGTCGGCGCGCTGCTCGAGGGCGAGCGATGAGCAAGCCGCTCACGCTCGAGGACACGGTCGGAAACACGCCGCTCGTGCGGCTGAAGCGCCTGCCGGGAAACACGTCGAACGCGGTCCTGTGCAAGCTCGAAGGCAACAACCCGGCGGGCTCGGTCAAGGACCGGCCGGCGCTGTCGATGATCGTGCACGCCGAGAAGCGCGGCACCATCAAGCGCGGCGACACGCTGATCGAGGCGACGAGCGGCAACACCGGCATCGCGCTCGCGATGGCGGCGGCGATGCGCGGCTACCGCATGGTGCTGATCATGCCCGAGCACCTCTCGGTCGAGCGCCGGCAGGCGATGCGCGCCTACGGCGCCGAGATCGTGCTCACGCCCAAGGCGGGCGGCATGGAGGCCGCGCGCGATCTCGCGGACAAGATGCGCGTCGACGGCAAGGGCATCATCCTCGACCAGTTCGCGAACCCCGACAATCCGCTCTCGCACTACGAGGGCACGGGCCCGGAGATCTGGCGCGACACCGGCGGCAAGCTGACCCACTTCGTGAGCAGCATGGGCACGACCGGAACCATCATGGGCTGCTCGCGCTTCTTCAAGGAGAAGAGCGCGAAGGTGCAGATCATCGGCTGCCAGCCGACCGAGGG
Organism: Burkholderiales bacterium; assembly: GCA_035651815.1. GTDB lineage: Bacteria > Pseudomonadota > Gammaproteobacteria > Burkholderiales > SG8-39 > VBDM01. The sequence goes on from DASRFB010000118.1 coordinate 1,329, forward strand.
CTCGCAGATCCCGGGCATCCGCAAATGGCCCGCGGCCTATCTGCCGAAGATCTACGACGCGAAGCGCGTCGATCGCATCGAGTACGTGAGCCAGGCCGACGCGGAGGACACGACCCGCCGGCTCGCGCGCGAGGAGGGCATCTTCGCGGGCATCTCGTCGGGCGGCGCGGTGGCGGTCGCGCTGCGCGTCTGCGCCGAGGTCAAGAACGCCGTGATCGTGGCCATCGTCTGCGACCGCGGCGACCGCTATCTCTCGACCGGCGTGTTCCCCGACTAGGCGGCGTCCCGTGACGCCGGTGCTCGCGTTCGACATCGAGACCGTCCCGGACGTCGCGGGTCTAAGGCTGCTGCACGAGATCGATCCGCGCGTCCCGGATCGCGACGTCGCCGAGTTCGCGTTCCGCGAGCGGCGCGCGCGCTCGGGCAACGACTTCCTGCCGCTGCACCTTCAGCGCGTGATAGCGATCGCGTGTTCGCTGCGCGAGGGCGAGACTTTCCGGTGCTGGTCGCTCGGTGATCCGGATTCGGGCGAGTCGGATTTGATCCAGCGTTTCTTTGCCGGGATCGACAAGTACACGCCGCAGCTCGTGTCGTGGAACGGAGGCGGCTTCGATCTTCCGGTGCTCCACTACCGCAGCCTGATCCACGGGATCTGCGCGCCGCGCTACTGGGACACGGGGGACGACGACAAGGATTTTCGACACAACAACTACATCAACCGTTATCACGCGCGCCACACGGACCTGATGGACGTGCTATCGATGTATCAGCCGAGGGCGACAGCGCCGCTCGACGACATCTCCCGGCTCCTGGGCTTTCCCGGCAAGCTCGGGATGGACGGCTCCAAGGTGTGGGACGCGTACCAGGCGGGCGAGATCCGGCAGATCCGCGATTATTGCGAGACCGACACCGTCAACACCTATCTCGTGTTCCAGCGGTTCCAGATGCTCCGCGGCGCGTGCCAGCCGGAGCGTTATCGCGAGGAGGTCGAGCTCGTGCGCTCGACCCTGTCCCGGTACGACGCGCCGCACTGGCGCGAATTCCTCGGCCGGCTGAAGTAGGCCGGCCGCGCGCATGCCGCGGGCGACGATCGAGTCCCTGGACCGGGAAGGCCGCGGCGTCGCGCGCCGCGACGGCAAAGCGGTCTTCGTCGAGGGCGGGCTCACCGGCGAGACGGTGGAGTACTCGATCCTCCGCAACAAGCCGAGCTTCGAGATCGGACGCGTCGAGACGGTGCTCGAGCCGAGCGCCGAACGCGTCGACCCGAGGTGCCGCTTCTTCGGCATCTGCGGCGGCTGCGCCATGCAGCACCTCGACGCGCGCGCGCAGGTCGCCGCCAAGCAGCGCGTGCTCGAGGACGCGCTCTGGCACGTCGGCCGCGTGCGTCCCGAGACGATGCTGCGTGCGATCTACGGCGACGCCTGGGAATACCGCCACCGGGCGCGGCTGTCGGTGCGCAACGTCCCGAAAAAGGGCGGCGTGCTGGTCGGGTTCCACGAGCGCAAGTCGAGCTACGTCGCCGACATGACCGGCTGCGAGGTGCTCCCGGCGCCGGTTGCGCGCCTGCTGCCCGAGCTGCGCACCCTCGTCGGCGGGCTGTCGATCCGCGACCGGCTGCCGCAGATCGAGGTCGCCGTCGGCGACCGGGTCACCGTCCTCGTGCTGCGGGTGCTCGAGGCGCCAACCGCGACCGACGGGGACGCGCTGCGCCGCTTCGCCGAGGCGAGCGGAGTGCAGCTGTGGCTGCAGCCCGGCGGCCCGGCGACGGCAGCGCCGTTCTGGCCGAAGGACGCGTCTGCGCTCGACTACGTGCTGCCCGACTTCGGCGTGCGCATCGGCTTCCTTCCGACCGACTTCACGCAGGTGAACCACGGGGTGAACCGGGTGCTCGTGCGTCGCGCGATGACGCTGCTCGATCCGCGGCCGAGCGAGCGCGTCGGGGACTTCTTCTGCGGACTGGGCAACTTCACCCTGCCGATCGCCAGGCTGGGCGCGGACGTCACCGGGTTCGAGGGCAACGCCGGGCTGATCGAGCGGGCCCGCGCCAACGCGCGGGCGAACGGGCTGGAATGCGACTTCCGGGCCATCGACCTCTTCGACGCGGCCGCGTGCGCGCAGTTGCCCGCGTTCGACAAGGCGCTGCTCGATCCCCCGCGGGACGGCGCGATCGAGCTGGTGAAGTCGTTCGCCACGCATCCGCCCCGTACGATCGTCTACGTCTCCTGCGACCCGGCCACGCTCGCACGCGACGCGGGTGTGCTGGTGCAGACGCAGGGCTACCGGCTCGTCGCCGCGGGCGCGGTCAACATGTTCCCGCACACGGCGCACGTCGAATCCATCGCGCTGCTCGAGCGCGGCTAGCTTTTCGGCGGACGCCGGGAACGCCACCGGGGCGTCGGGCCTCTAATGATCGCTTGACCGTCTGATCAACATTCCGTGCTGCCTTGCAGCAAGGAGTCCTGCCTCTTAACAAGAAAGCGATCGAAGGAGATCCTCCCCATGAGAATTCCTATTGCCCGACCTGTGGTCGGCTTCGCCCTTTTGGGACTGGCTTCCTCTCTCGTCCTGATCTCCTGCGCCGGCATGCCGGGCTCGTCCAAGACGACGATGTCGGAGAACGATCAGCGGACCGTCGCCTTTTCCGCCAAGACTCTGGAAGAGGGGCGCCAGATCTTCCGCTATGACACCTTCGGCTCGGAGGCCTTCTGGGGCGATACCCTGCATCTGCACCAGGCGATCGCCGGGTCGGCGAACGGCGGTGTCGGCCCCGGCGTGAGCCCGAAGACCGCGCTCGCGGTGGGGTTGAAGGTCGACGCCGATGCGCTGCCCGCCTCGCTCGTCGAGCTGATCAAGGCGGGCAAGGTGAACCTGGACGACCCGGCGACGACGCTCGCGCTGCTGAAGCTCAATTCCGTGGTCGGCGTGACGGCCCACTTCGACAGCGCCGGGAAGGTTACATCGATGGGCGTCCAGTGCGCGCTTTGCCACTCGACGGTGGACGATTCGTTTGCGCCCGGCATCGGCAAGCGGCTCGACGGCTGGGCCAATCGCGACCTGAACGTCGGCGCCATCGTCTCGCTCGCGCCGAACCTGTCGCCGTTCACCGGCCTCCTCGGCGTGGACGTGGGCACCGTCAAGAAGGTGTTGGGGAGCTGGGGTCCGGGCAAGTACGACGCCGAGCTGAGCTTCGACGGCAAGGCGTTTCGCCCCGACGGCAAGCCGGCGGCGACGCTGATCCCGTCCGCCTTCGGACTGCTCGGCGTGAACAACCATACCTGGACCGGCGCCTGGGGCGGCGTGACGTACTGGAACGCCTACGTCGCCGTCACGCAGATGCACGGCAAGGGCACCTTCTACGACCCGCGGCTCGAGGACCGGCAGAAATTCCCGGTCGGGGCGCGCGTCAACGAAGGCAACATCCGGCCCGCCGAGGACCTCGTGACCGCGAAGCTCGGCGCGCTGCAGTATTACCAGCTGTCGCTTCCGGTCCCGAAGGCGCCCGCGGGCGCCTTCAACGCGGCCGAGGCGAGCCGCGGCGAGGCGTTGTTCAAGGGCAAGGCGCGCTGCGCGACCTGCCACGTGCCGCCGATCTTCACCGAGCCGGGCTGGAACCTGCACACGGCTCAGGAGATCGGGATCGACGACTTCCAGGCGATGCGTTCGCCCGACGGGCGCTACCGCACCGAGCCGCTGCGCGCGCTGTGGAACACGCAGAAGCTGCACAAGGGCGGCTACTACCACGACGGGCGCTTCGCGACGCTGAACGACGTCGTGAATCACTACGACCGGCACTTCGGGCTGCGGCTGTCGGCGGCGGAGAAGGCCGAGCTGGTGGAGTATCTGAAGTCGCTGTAGCCGGAAGAGGACGAAAAAAAGGGCGCCGGAAGGCGCCCTTTTCTTTTCCGCGAGCGACCGCTAGTCGCGGCTGCCGCCGAAGATCCCGAGCAGCTGCAGCAGGCTCGAGAACAGGTTGTAGATCGAGACGTACAGCGTCAGCGTGGCCGAGACGTAGTTGGTCTCGCCGCCGCGGACGATGTTGTTGACCTGCCACAGCATGATCAGCGACGAGAGCAGCACGAAGCCGGCGAGGATCACCAGGTGCGCGGTCATGTTCTGGAAGAACGCGTTCGCGACCACCGCGAGCATGATCACGATCACGCCGACGGAGAGGAAGCTGCCGAGCGCGCTCAGGTCGCGCTTCGTCGTCGTCGCGATCCCGGCCATGACGAAGAACGTCGCCGCCGTGCCGCCAGCGGCCATCATCACCAGCTGCACGCCGTTCGCGAAGCCGAGCACGCGCTGGAACAGCGGCCCGAGCAGGATGCCGAGGAACAGCGTGAAGCCGAGCAGCAGCCCGACCCCGAGCGCGCTGTTGCGGTTCTTCTCGATCGCAAAGATCCAGCCGTAGAACACGGCGAGGACCGCGAAGAACGAGAGCATCGGGCTCGCGCGCATGAAGCCGAAGTCGATGTTCGTGCCGATCGCGGCGCCGATCGCGGTCGGGATGAGCGAGATCGCGAGCAGCCAGTAGGTGTTGCGCAGGACGCGGTGCTGCGCGAGCGCATAGCTCGATTGCGGCGTGCCCGCTTGAATCGGTTGCAGTTCGGGTTGCATGGTCTTTGCTCCAAGAAAGGCCCGTGACGGAGTGAAGTATAGCGAGACTCCGCCCGACGCGTCTGAACGTGGGGGCGGGTGCTACAATTTCAAGCGCTACAGAGACTTAGCCAGAGATCGGAAGGTTGGCCGAGCGGTTTAAGGCACCGGTCTTGAAAACCGGCAGGGGCGAGAGCCCCTCGTGAGTTCGAATCTCACACCTTCCGCCAAAGTTTCCCTATCGGGATGCGGTTCGGCAGAGCACGGCCGGGCTCGTTACCGAGGTCATCGAAACGCACAGGCTCGCTGCGGCGCCGCATGCGGTCGGCGTCGAAGCGGAAAAAGACGGCTCTGCCGAAGGCCCGGTGACGCGCACGACGGCCGCGAGGCGTCATGAATCTGCTTTGTGGCAGTGCGCAATTTCCAGATGAGCAACCGTGGTCCCCGAGTCCGGCATCCGGGTGCCCCAGCGCATGGACGACGTGGTCGATTTCGGCTGCAGCGAACTCCGGAGCTTCGGCATTTCGACGCCGCGCGATGTTTTCGGCGCGCACCCGGTACGCCCGGTCTTATGTTCGCTATAGAACATAAGGTGTATCATGATTCGCACTGTTCTTGATGTCGGTTCGTATTGGTCGAGGAGAGCTCACGTGGCCGCCAAGACCTTTGCAGCCGCTCCGCTGCAAAACGAGCTCCTTGCGGCGCTCCCCGCCACCGATTACCTGCGCATCCTGCCGAGCCTGGAGTTCGTGGAGCTGCCACTGGGTCTGCCGCTGTACGAACCCGGCGACCGCCTCAGTCATGTGTATTTCGTAACCGCCGGCATCGTCTCGCTGCTCTACGTGCTCGAGAACGGCGCCTCGGCTGAGATCGCCCTCACCGGCTGCGAGGGCATGGTCGGGATCTCGCTCTTCATGGGCGGGGAGAGCACGCCGAGCCGCGCCGTCGTGCAGATCGCCGGGCACGCCTACCGGTTGTCCGCGAGAGTGCTGAACGAGGAGTTCGAAAGGGGCAGCGAGATGCGGCATCTGCTGCTGCGCTTCACCCAGGCGCTCATCACACAGATGGCGCAGACGGCGGTGTGCAACCGGCATCATTCGGTGGAGCAGCAGCTGTGCCGATGGCTCCTGTTGAGCGTCGACCGCTTGTCGTCCAACGAGCTCATCATGACGCAGGAGCTGATCGCCAGCATGTTGGGGGTGCGCCGCGAAGGGGTGACTGCGGCGGCCCGAGCTCTCCAGAAAGCCGGACTGATACAGTACAGCCGCGGCCACATCGCGCTCGCCGACCGGGCCGGCTTGGAGCGCCGGGTATGTGAATGCTATGCCGTCGTGAAACGGGAGACGGAGCGCCTGCGCGCATACGACAAGGCGTAGGGTTTCTTTGGCGCCACGCAATGTGTGCGCCACCGCACAGACGACCGGCCGCGCCATGTCTTACAACCCACCTACTTAAAGCAGGCGTAGAGAACTCAAAGGAAGAGCACGCAATCGGGCTCCGCCGCTGCCTTTCGAGGGAAGCGGACTTCTCCTTCGAGGGACCGGCAGTTCAACGCGCTTCTCTAAGAGAAGTCCATCGCGCGGATAACAACCGTCTTGATCGTGAAACACCGCAGAACGCAACAACCCACCATCAAGGAGCTCACATGAGACGTCCAGCGATCGGAGCTGTCATCGGTGTCGCAACCATCGGGATTGCCATGTTTGTCGGATTTGGAGCGGGCATCGG
>DASRFB010000119.1:0-34853 GCA_035651815.1 Burkholderiales bacterium
TCGAAGTGGCAGGCGAGCGCCTGGATGACCGCGCGGCGCACGAGGTTGTCGGCCGAGAGCTCGATGCCGCGCAGCACCGGCAGCTCGCCGTCGTCGAGCCGAGCGTAGTACTGCTCCAGGTCCTTCACGTTCTGGCTGTACGCGGCGCCCAGCTTGCCGATCGCCGACACGCCCAGGCCGACGATGTCGGCGTCGCCCGAGCTGGAGTAGCCCTGGAAGTTGCGCGTCAGGCGCCCCTGGCGCTGCGCCGCCGCGAGATCGTCCTCGGGCTTCGCGAAATGGTCCATGCCGATGTAGACGTAGCCTTGCGACTGCAGGAAGTCGATCGCGCGCGCGAGCAGCGCGAGCTTGGTCTCGCCCGCCGGGAGGTCGGCGTCGAGGATGCGCCGCTGCGGCTTGAAGATCGTCGGCAGGTGCGCGTACGAGTAGAGCGCGATGCGGTCGGGCTCGCTCTCGACGACCTGCTCGAGCGTGCGCGAGAAGCCATCGAGCGTCTGCTTGGGCAGGCCGTAGATCAGGTCGACGTTGACCGAGCGGAACCCGTGCAGCCGCGCGGCGCGGATGATGCCCTCGGTCTCGGCGACGCTCTGCACGCGGTTCACCGCGCGCTGCACCGCCGGGTCGAAGTCCTGCACGCCCAGGCTGATGCGGTTGAAGCCGAGCTCGGCGAGCAGCGCGACGCGCTCGGGCGTCACCTTGCGCGGGTCGACCTCGATCGAGTATTCGCCGTCGACGGCGAGATCGAAATGCGTGGCCAGCATGCGCATCAGGGCGACCATCTCGGCGTCGGCGAGGAAGGTCGGCGTGCCGCCGCCCCAATGCACCTGGGAGACCTTGCGATCGTCGCCCATTTCCGCGGCCGCCAGGCGCGCCTCGCGCTCGAGGTACTCGACGTACCTCGCCGAGCGTCCGTGGTCGCGCGTCACGATCTTGTTGCACGCGCAGTAGTAGCAGATCGTGTCGCAGAAGGGCAGGTGTACGTATAATGACAACGGTCTCGGCAATCCTCCGATATTGCGGTTGCCGAGCCAGTGCCGGTACGCGTCGGCGTCGAAGGCCTCCACGAACCGGTCCGCCGTCGGATATGACGTGTAGCGCGGCCCGCTGATGCCGTACTTCCGGATGAGGTCCGGGTCGATGACGAGTCTGGCCGGCATGTCCACGTTCGAAGTCCTCCTTCGCTGCATGCCCTACTATGCGGCTCCGGCCCCGGGGGCTTTTGACGTGCGTCAATTTTTTCGCGGAAAGACCCTCGCGGGGGATTAGCCCCCATATGACCCAGACCGTCTCCAGACCCGACGCCGGCGCACCGGGAGGACCGCCCGGCGTCCTCGCCGCGCTGCTCGCTCTGGGCGTCCTCGCCGCCGTGCTGGCGCTGCTCGCGGGGCTGTTCGGCTGGTACACGCACGAGATGCTGCTCGCCTCGGGCGGCATCGGCCTCGCGGTCGCGGCGCTGCTCTCGTTCCTGGTCTTCCGCCAGCGGCTCGAGCGGCGCGAAGCGGCGCTCGCCCTGCACAACGTCGAAGCGCGCGTGAGCGGGATCGTCGACTCCGCGATGGACGCCATCATCGCCGTCGACGAGCGGCAGCGCATCGTGCTCTTCAACGCGGCCGCCGAGCGCGTGTTCCGCTGGCCGCAGGGCGCCGTGCTCGGACAGCCGCTCGGCATGCTGATCCCCGAGCGGCTGCGGGAGGCCCACGGCGGGCACATCGCGCGCTTCGGCGCGACCGGGGTGACGTCGCGCAGGATGGGCGCGCAGACGGTGCTCGTCGGGCTGCGCTCCACCGGCGAGGAATTCCCGATCGAGGCGTCGATCTCCCAGCACGTCGAGCAGGGCAAGAAGACGTTCACGGTGATCCTGCGCGACATCACCGAGCGCGTCAAAGGCCAGCAGGAGCTCGCGCGCGGCGAGGCGCGGCTGCGCGGCATCCTCGACTCCGCGATGGACGCGATCATCACGATCGACGACAAGGAGCACGTCGTGCTGTTCAACAGGGCCGCGGAGCAGGTCTTCGGCTGTCCGCGCGACCAGGCGATCGGCGCGCCGCTCTCGTGGTTCATCCCCGAGCGCTTCCGCGCCGGGCACCACGACCACATCCGCCGCTTCGGCGAGACGGGGACGTCGTCGCGGCGAATGGGAGCCCTGCGCATCGTCACCGGCCTGCGGCGCAACGGCGAGGAGTTCCCGATCGACGCGTCGATCTCGCAGATCAGCGAGAGCGGAGCCCGGTTCTACACGGTGATCCTGCGCGACGTGACCGAGCGCGTGCGCGGCGAGGAGGCGCTCAAGCGCTCGCGCGAGGAGCTGCGCGAGCTGGCGCAGGCCGCGAACTCGGTACGCGAGCAGGAGAAGAGCCGCATCGCGCGCGAGCTGCACGACGAGCTCGCGCAGGCGCTCACCGCGCTCAAGATGGACGTCAACTGGATCGCGGAGCGCGCCGGCGGCGGCAACGACGTACTCGAGGAGAAGCTGGCGGCGATGCAATCCATGCTCGACGACACGGTCGCGGCCACGCGCAGGATTTCCGCCGATCTGCGCCCGCTCATGCTCGACGACCTGGGCCTGGTGCCCGCGGTGGAGTGGCTGGCCCAGGGCTTCACCGAGCGCAGCGGCGTCGCCTGCGAGCTGAAGGTCGACGAGGCGCAGCTCGATCTCGGCGAGCCCCACGCGAGCGCGGTGTTCCGCATCCTGCAGGAGTCGCTCACCAACGTCGCCAAGCACGCGCAGGCGTCGCGCGTGGAGATGGCGCTCGTGCGCGAGGACGGCGCGGTGACGCTGAGCGTCAGCGACAACGGCCGCGGATTCTCGCCCCAGGACCCGCGCAAGCCGAGCTCCTTCGGGCTCATGGGCCTGCGCGAGCGCGCCTACGCGCTCGGGGGCGAGGTGCGCATCGACAGCGCGCCCGGCCGCGGAACGCGCATCGACGTGCGCATCCCGCTGCACGAGCGGGGCGAGCGATGATCCGCATCGTCGTCGCCGACGACCACACCATCGTGCGCGAGGGCCTGAAGCAGGTCCTGCACGCGGCGTCCGACCTCACGGTCGTCGGCGAGGCGCAGAACGGCCACGAGGTGCTCGCGCGCGTGCGCGAGCTCGAGTTCGACGTGCTGCTGCTCGACATGTCGATGCCCGGCAAGAGCGGCACCGAGCTGATCAAGCAGGTGCACGCCGAGCGACCGAAGCTGCGCATCCTCGTGCTCAGCATGCACGAGGAGGAGCAGTACGCGGTGCGCGCGATCAAGGCCGGCGCGGCGGGCTACCTCACCAAGGAGAGCGCCTCGGCGCAGCTCGTCTCCGCGATCCGGAAGGTCGCGGGCGGCGGCGCCTTCATCACCGGCCCGGTGGCCGAGCAGCTCGCGCTCGGCGCGATGCCCGACGCGGCGGGCCCGCCGCACGCCGCGCTCTCGGACCGCGAGTTCCAGGTGTTCCGCGCGATCGTCGCCGGCAAGACGGTGACCGACATCGCGGCCGAGCTCAACCTCTCGGTGAAGACGGTGAGCACGCACAAGGCGCGCATCCTCGAGAAGATGAGCATGCACACCACCGCGGACCTGATCCGCTACGCGATGAAGAACAGGCTGGTGGACGATCCCGACAAGGCGGGCTGAGCGGCTACTCGCGCAGCACGGGCGCGCGGGTATCGACCTCGAATCCCCAGCCCGGAAGATGCGGCGCGGGCCGCAGACCGATGCGGCGCCGGCAGTACGGGCAGGCGACGAACCAGCCCTCGCCGTCCGAGGCGAGCTCGGCGCCGATGTGGCTCCACGAAGCGGCGTTCTCGCTCCGCTCGAGACGGTAGACGAGACTGGTGCACCGGGGGCAGAACGTGCCCCGGACGAGGCTAACCATGGGGTCCCTCCCGCAAGGTCGGGGCGACTCTACGTGGGCCGCATGACACGTCCGTTACAGTTTTGTTAAACGCTCGTGCCCGCGTTTAGGGTTTCCCCTATCGGGAAAGCCGCGCGCAGACCTTACAATGGACTGACATGAGCGTGCAGTCGAACGACGAGCCCGTAGTGGTGTGGACGTGGCGGGCGAAGCTCCCCGCGGATTCCCGGAAGACGCCCGGCTGGCGCGAGGTCACGCAGAAAATGGACCGCGAGGGCGCGCGCCGCTTCGCCGAAAGCCAAGGCATCGACTTCGACAAGGACATGTACGCCGTCCCGGGCTCCGAGGAGATCCGCCGCCCCTTCTGATGGCCGACCCGCGGGCGGCTGCGAAAAAATCGCAACGCGCTTCACCGACGCCGAACGGCGTATATTCCGGAATTCCCGCTCACGGGAAGAACAACAATGGCCGGATGGGTTCGAGGCGTCGCGTGTCCGACCTGCTTCAGGGCGCTCTACACCCTGGAGTGCGAAGACGGGCAGACCGAGTGGAAACACAAGGGCACGACCCTGCAACGGGACGCGCTGGGCCACTTCGTGCTCTGCCCTGAATGCAGGACCCGCGTCCCGCATCGGATCGCCGCGGACGTTCCCGGGTTCGGCTTCGAGGTCGCCCGCTAGGACTTCGGCTTGTCGGACGGCGGCACGGTCCAGCCGTCGTTGAAGCGCGCCACGTCGGGAGGCTCCTGCACCGACCTCGGGTCTCGAAAGGTGATCTTGCAGCCGCGGCACTCGTAGTAGCGCGCGGGGATCAGCCACAAGGAAACCGGCGCGACGTCATCCGAGGCGCACGAGGGGCACTGAACTGCTGGCGGATGTTCCGCCATCGCTGCTCCACTTCTCGCGCCGCCGTTTTCGGCAGCGGATATTCTTGTTCTACGCCCCCTGAGCGAGCCGGTTCGGCCGGCTGGCGCTCATTGTACACCCCTTCCCGGCCGCTCTTTCGCCGAATGCATACTCTCGGAATCCTCTGACACGCCGTTTCAGCATCGGCCGATAAGGCGTTTCAGCCGCCGCCGATTCAGCCGCGGTGCCCGGGTCCTCATACTGGGCGCCATGGAAACGCAAACGCCTCGCCGGTCCGCCAGCGTTTTCGTGGTCGAAGACTCGCCGATCGTGCGCCAGCGCCTGATCGCGTACCTCGAGGCCCTGCCGAACGTCGAGGTCATCGGCAAAGCCGACTGCCCGGGCGACGCGGTCGAGGGCATCCGCCGCCTGCGGCCCGATTGGGTCGTGCTCGACATCCAGCTGATCGGCGGGACCGGCATCGACGTGCTGCGCATGGTGCGCGCCGACGTGCCGAGGACGGGATTCATCGTGCTCACGCATCTCGGGATCGCGCCGTACCGGCGCCTCGCCGAGGCCGCGGGCGCCGACTACTTTCTCGACAAGACCGAGACCGACAAGCTCCGGGACATCATTTCCGGCCCGGGTGCGCCCGAAATCGAGGAAAAAAAATTCCAGTTCGCCGCAGGGAGATAAAACAATGAGTACCTCCGCCATGTCCGCAGCCATGCACGCACCGGCCACGATCCGCTTGCACCAAGCGCCCGGCGTGCAGAAAGTCGCGACGCTGTGCTCGAACTGCAACCTCAGGGAGATCTGCCTGCCCTGCGGCCTGACCGGCCACGACGCCGACCGGGCAGACGAGCTGGTGTACACGCGCCGGCGCGTCAGGCGCGGCGAGACACTGTACCGCGCGGGCGACGCGTTCGCCTCGCTCTACGCGGTGCGCAGCGGCTTCTTCAAGACCACGCAGATCCTCGAGGACGGCCGCGACCAGGTCACCGGCTTCCACATGGCGGGCGAGATCCTGGGCATGGACGGCATCGGCCCGGAGAAGCACGCGTGCAACGCGGTCGCGCTGGAGGACAGCGAGATCTGCGTGATCCCGTACTCGCGGCTCGAGTCTCTGGGCCGCGAGGTGCCGGCGCTCGCGCAGCAGTTCCACAAGGTCATGAGCCGCGAGATCGTGCGCGAGCACGGCGTGATGCTGCTGCTCGGGACGATGCGGGCCGAAGAGCGCCTCGCCGCGTTCCTGCTGAACCTCTCGCAGCGCTTCACCGCGCGCGGCTTCTCGAAGTCGGAGTTCCACCTGCGCATGACGCGCGAGGAGATCGGCAGCTACCTCGGCCTGAAGCTCGAGACCGTGAGCCGCGCCTTCTCCAAGTTCCAGCAGGAGGCGCTGATCAGCGTGCAGCAGAAGTTCATCCGGATCCTCGACGTCGCCGGGCTCAAGCGCTCGATGGGCGAGCGGGCGGGCGGCAACTGAGGCGGCGTACGGCAAAAGGGAGAAAAGCAATGAGAACACACGGCAACCGGGAGACCAAGGCCCTCAACGCGCAGCACCCCGTCCTCGACAGCGGCGGCCTTTGCGTCGACGAGCGCGCGGACGGCTACTACTGGAGGGCGAAGGGCACGCGCGACACGCACGGCCCGTTCGCGTCGCTCGTCGACGCGCTCGACGACATCCAGCGCGAGGCCGGCGTCGATCTCGTGGGCGAGCCCGAAGACTGGCTCGACGACGTCGGCTACGAAGCCGCGTACCCGGCCTAGTCCGTCCGTCCCGTTGGCGATCATGAGCTCCGGCGAATCCGCCGCCGGGCGCGGCGCCCCGCGCTATCGCGGGCTGGTGGGGTCCACCGTCCGCGTGGCAGCTCGCTCGGTACGATCCCGCGGCTGCGCGACGAGCTGCTCGAGCAGGCGATGCACGATTCCCTCACCGGCCTGTACAACCGGCGCTAAATGCAAGAATGGTTCCGGCTCGAGATCTTCCGCGCCCGCCGGCACGGGCGCCCGGTCGGCGTGATCATGATCGACGTCGACCATTTCAAGCGCATCAACGACCGGCTCGGCCACGAGGCGGGCGACGTCGTCCTGCGCGAGCTCGCGAGCGTCATCCGCGCCGCCGCGCGCGCGTCGGACGTCGTCTGCCGCTACGGCGGCGAGGAGTTCGTCGTGCTGATGCCCGAGGCGTCCGTCGCCGACGCGGCGCGCAAGGCCGAGGAGCTGCGCGCCGCGGTCGAGCGGCTCGCGCTCGAGTCGCAGGGGCGCGCGGTCGGGCCGCTCACCATCTCGGCCGGCGTCAGCGGCTTCCCGTGGCACGCACAGGACACCGACGCCCTGCTGCGCTGCGCGGACGAGGCGCTCTACTGCGCCAAGCAGCAGGGGCGCAACCGCGTGATCGACGCGAAGCAGCCGCGCCACGTCTGCCGCGCGCCGGCCGAGTCCGCAGCCGGGACCGCCTGATGCCGAGCCGATACGCCGCCGCCCTGTCGTTCCGCGCCGCACGGCTCCTGCGCCTCGCGCGCACGCGCGCCGGCCGCTGGAGCGCCGCGATCGCCGCGTTCGCCGCCGTGCTGATCTTCGCCATCTGGGTGGTGACCTTGAAGCGGGTGCAGCTCGAGTACGACGACCAGGTCGCCGCGGCCTTCCGCCGCTCCTAGGACAACGCCCGCCCGCCGCAGCGCTCATCGAGCCACGCGCTCCGGTCTTCGGATTGACGTGCGTCAAAATCGGGCGCAAAACATGCCCCACGATTGAGTCATTTCCAAGGATCGGACCCCCATGGACCTCGAAGGCAAGGTGGCCGTCATCACCGGCGGCGCGCGCGGCATCGGCCACGCGACCGCGGTCAAGTTCGCCTCGCTCGGCGCGCGCGTCGCGGTGTGCGACATCAATCCCGAGCTCGCGCAGCAGACGCTCGCCGAGATCCGCGCGGCCGGCGGCGAGGCGCAGGGCTACCGCGTCGACGTCACCGACAAGCCCGAGATCGCCGGGATGGTGCGCGGCGTGATGGACAACTGGGGCCGCGTCGACGTGCTCGTCAACAACGCCGGCATCGTCATGGACGCGCAGCTGAAGAAGATGACCGACGAGCAGTTCGACACGGTGATCGACATCAACCTGAAGGGCGTCTACAACTGCACGCGCGCGGTGGTCGACATCATGATCGCGCAGAAGGCCGGCGTGATCCTGACCACGTCGTCGATCGTCGGGCTCTACGGCAACTTCGGGCAGACGAACTACGCGGCGAGCAAGTTCGCCGTGATCGGCATGACCAAGACCTGGGCGCGCGAGCTGGGACGAAGCGGCATCCGCGCGAACGCGGTGTGCCCCGGGTTCATCGCGACGCCCATCCTCGCCAAGATGCCCGAGGAGATCCTGAAGCAGATGGCGGCGAAGGTGCCGTGCGGGCGCCTCGGCAGCTCCGAGGAGGTCGCGAACGTCTTCGCCTTCCTCGCCTCGGATGAGGCGAGCTACATCAACGGCGCGGTGATCAGCATCGACGGCGGCATGACGTTGTAGCGCTAGCGCACGCTCGCGCTCTCGAGCGCGAGCGTCGCCCGCTTCGTGGTCGGGTCGTCGACGCCGTCGGCGATGGCGAAGCCGAGCTTCTCCGAGAGCTTGATCATCGGCTGGTTCATCGACAGGATGTGGCCCATCATCGTCTTCAGACCGCGCGAGCGCGCGACGTCGATCAGCATCTCGAGCATGCGGCGCGCGAGCCCCTTCCCCTGCCATTCGTCGGCGACCACGATCGCGAACTCGCAGGTCTCGCCGTCCGGGTTCATCACGTAGCGCGCGACGCCGAGCTCGGTCTCGCGCCCCTCGTTCTCCTGCACGGCGATGATCGCGAGCTCGCGGTCGTAGTCGATCTGGGTGAAGCGCGCGAGCATCGCCGGCGTCAGCTCGCGCAGGGTGTTCATGAAGCGCATGTGCCGGCTGTGCTCCGAGAGGCCCTTGACGAAGGCCTGCTCCATCTGCGCGTCCTCGGGCCGGATCGGACGCAGCAGGACCGGCGGTCCCTCGCGCGGCTGCCAGGTCGCGCACAGCTCGCTCGGATAGGGGTGGATGGCCATGTGCGCGTAGCGGCGCATCGGCGGCGCGTCGCGCACGACGACGCGCGCGTCGACCACGATCGCGCCCGACTCGTCGACGATGAGCGGATTGACGTCGAGCTCCTCGATCTGCGGCATCTCGCACACCATCTCCGACACGCGCAGCAGCACCGCCTCGAGCGCCTTCGTGTCGGCGGCCGGCAGGTTGCGGAAGCGGCCGAGCAGCTTCGAGACGCGCGTGCCGCCGATCATGTCGGCGACGAGGAACGCGTTGAGCGGCGGCAGCGCGACCGAGCGGTCGCGGTGGACCTCGACCGCGGTGCCGCCCGCGCCGAAGGTGATCGCCGGGCCGAAGACGGCGTCGCGCTTGACGCCGACCATCAGCTCGCGACCGTGCGGGCGCACCACCATCGGCTCGATCGCGATGCCGTTGACGCGCGCGCCCGGGCGCCTGCGCTGCACCTGCTCGACGATCTCCTGGTAGGCGGCGCGCGCGCTGTGCGCGTCGGCGACGTTGAGGCGCACGCCGCCGACGTCGCTCTTGTGCGTGACGTCGGGCGAGTCGATCTTCATCGCCACCGGGAAGCCGGACTGCTCGGCGAGCAGCACCGCCTCCTGCGCCGAGCGCGCGATCGCGGTCTTCGCGATCGGGATGTGGAAGGCGGCGAGCAGCGCCTTCGACTCCATCTCGGTGAGGACCTTGCGCCGGTCGCCGAGCGCGGCCTCGACCACCAGGCGCGCGCCGCGCAGGTCGGGCGCCGAGCCGCGCGCGAGCGGCCCCGGCGCCTGCAGCAGCGCCTGCTGGTTGCGGTAGAAGGCGGAGACGTGCGCGAACATCTCGACCGCGGGATCGGGCGTGCGGAAGGTCGGGATGCCGGCGTCGGTCAGGATCTTGCGCGCCGAGGCGACGTGCGCCTCGCCCATCCAGCACGCGATGAGCGGCTTCGACGACCCGCGCGCGCTCTCGACCACCGCGCGCGCCACGTCCTCGGCGTCGGTCATCGCCTGCGGCGTGAGGATGGCGAGCAGCCCGTCGACGCCGTCGTCGCCGAGGCAGGCGGTCACCGCCGCGCGGTAGCGGGCGCTGTCGGCGTCGCCGATCAGGTCGACCGGGTTGCCGTGCGACCAGTTCGACGGCAGCGCGTCGCGCAACGACTCGATGGTCGCCGGGGCGAGCTCGGCGAGCGGCAGCTCGAGGTCGGCGGCGAGATCGGCGGCCATCACGCCCGGGC
Source organism: Burkholderiales bacterium (assembly GCA_035651815.1). GTDB lineage: Bacteria > Pseudomonadota > Gammaproteobacteria > Burkholderiales > SG8-39 > VBDM01. The sequence goes on from DASRFB010000119.1 coordinate 9,962, forward strand.
CGCCGCCGTTGGTGACGACCGCGAGGCGGTTGCCGCGCGGGCGCACGTGCGAGGAGAGCGCCTGCGCCGCGGCGACGAGCTGGCCGACCGAGCGCACGCGCACGACGCCGGCGCGCTTCACGACCGCCTCGAACACGTCGTCGGAGCCGACGATCGCGCCCGTGTGCGAGACCGCGGCGCGCGAGCCCGCCGGGTGGCGGCCGACCTTCATCAGGATCACGGGCTTCATGCGCGCCGCCGCGCGCAGCGACGAGAGGAAGCGGCGCGCGTCGCGGATGCCCTCGATGTAGAGCAGGATGTGCTCGGTCGCGGGGTCGTTCGCGAGGTAGTCGATGATCTCGCCGAAGTCGAGCTCGACCGACCCGCCGAGCGACACGACGCTCGAGAAGCCGACGCCGCCCGGCTCGGCCCAGTCGAGCATCGCCGTGCACACGGCGCCCGACTGCGAGATCAGCCCGAGCGACCCGGCGACGACGCGGCTGCGCGCGAAGGTGGCGTTCAGGCCGAGCGCGGGACGCAGGATGCCGAGGCAGTTCGGCCCGATCACGCGCACGCCGTGGCGGCGCGCGTTCTCGAGTAGCGCGCGCTCGAGCTGCGCGCCCGCGGGCCCCACCTCGGAGAACCCGGCGGTGATCACGACGGCGGCGCGCACCCCCGCGCGGCCGCACTCGTCGATCACGCCGGGCACCGTTTGCGGCGGCGTGGCGATCACGGCGAGGTCGACGCGCTGCGGCAGCTTGTCGATCGAGGCGAAGGACGCGACGCCGCAGACCGCCTTGTACTTCGGGTTGACGGCGTAGAGCGGCCCCTTGAAGCCGGCCTCGAGCATGTTGGCGATCAGCACCTCGCCGACCTTGCCCTTCTTGTCGGTGGCGCCGACGATCGCGACGGACCGCGGCTCGAACAGCGGCGTGAGGTAGTGACGCGAGGAAAGGTCGCGCAGCCCCAAAAGGCTACATCCCGAGAATGCGGCCGATCATGCCGACGTACTGGCCGAGACGCACGCCTTCGCCCTCGAGCCTGAGCCGCAGCGAATGCAGCGCGTCGCGCACCGTGTGGTGCGGCTCGCCCGACTCGAGAAGCGCCTTGAGCCGGTCGACCTCGTCGCGCAGCACCTGCACGTCGCCGCCGCCGCGGACCGCGGCGAGGTCGCGCTCGAGCGCGTCGAGCAGCCGCCGGACCGCCTCGAGGTCGATGTCGGATTGCGATTTTCCGTCTTTCGTCATGTCCGGGTTCTCCTCGTCGGGCCCATCCTACGCCGACCGGCGCGGCCGGTCTCGCCTCACTTTGATGCGCATCAAGACCGCCGGCGCCGCGGCCGATATCCTGAGAGCGTCGTTGATCACGCGAAGTTTCTTGCAGGCCTTGCGGAGACGAGCATGAACGAACGGCACCGCGCGCAGCGCCTCTCCCGGGACCTCGTTCCCCGCCAATTGCCCCTCGCGTTCGAATCCGCCGCACCGGGCGTACGAGATCGGGATCCGCAACCTCGCGGAGGCGATCGCGCGCCGCGTGCGCCGCCGCGGCGCTCAGCGGTAGACGAGCACCGGGATCTTGGAGTGCGCGAGCACCTGGTGCGTGACGCTGCCCAGCATGAGCTCCGCCAGGCTCGAGCGCCCGTGCGAGGCCATGAAGATCGCGTCGCAGTTGCGCACGGTCGCGGCGTCGATGATGCCGCGGTAGGCCGCCTCGGCCTCGACCACCATGCGCTCGAAGGGTACGCCGGCGGCATTCGCCGCCGCGGCGATCAGACCGACCGCCTTCTCGCCCGCCTCGCGCGCCTGCCCGACCGAGACCGAGGCGTCGCGCGGGCCGATCATGTAGCCGTCGCCGTAGACGCGCGCGTGCGGGGGCTCGCACGCGTGGTAACCCGTGACGCGCGCGCCGAGCTGCTTGGCGAGCTCGACGCCGCGCTCGACCGCCTTCGCCGCCGTCGGCGAGCCGTCGGTCGGTATCAGTATGTGCTTGAACATCATTCCTCCAGTCGCGGGCGATGCCCATCACGATGAGAGGAATCCTAGGCCGATCGCCGCGGCGGCCGTTGATCTGCGTCAAAAACGGGCCGGGCGGCGGCTCCCGGCGGTCATCCGGCTTCCCGCGCCGCCTGGGCCATCTCCTGCGCGATGCGCCGGCGCAGCTCGCGGTAGCGGGGCGCGCAGTCGTCGCCGAACAGCGGGTCGCGTCCCTCGGGCGCCGCCGCGGCGACCGCCGACCAGTCCGGCGCCGCGAGCAGCTCGTCCGCGCGCGGCAGCACCTCGCGCTCCTCCGTCGCGATGTGGTGCCGGTAGTACACGAGATAGGTCGCCGCCATGGACTCGACGATGGCGCGCGAGACGACGACGTCCTCGGCGACCTGCTCCAGTCGCCACAGGAGCTGGTCGCCCGCCTCGGCGATCACGCGGTGCTCCTGCAGCAGGCGGTTGAGCGGCAGGCTCAGGTCGGGATCGCGCGCGGCCAGACGGCGGAAGGCCTCGTCCTCGCGCGGATGGTGGAAGCGGTCGGGAAAGTAGCGCAGGTAGCGCACGACGTCGCGCATCAGCGCGTAGTCCGGGCTGTTCCCGGCGTGGAAGGCGGCGACCTCCCGTTCGAGGATGTCGAGCAGCCGCGCGTAGTGCGCGTGCTCGGCGTGCCAATGGGCGACGGGATCGTTCATGACGGCGGTGACCTCTCGGCGGACCCGATCCACAGGCTAGACGCCCCGCCGCGGGGCCTGTTGATCAGGGTCAAGCTCTTGCCGGCCCCGTCGCTTGATGCAAGTCAAGCCGCGCGCGCCGAAAAAGCGGACGCTGTTACCTGTGGAGACAGGCCGGGTGAAGGAGGTTGCCATGAGACCGAACACCACCGCGTTCTTCTGCGCCGCGCTCGCGGCCGGCATCGGCGCGTCCGTCGCGCTCGCGCAGACGCCCGAGCGCGGCGGCAAGCAGATCGTCGAGGAGCAGTGCGTGAAGTGCCACCGCACCGGCGCGAGCGGCGCGCCCCGGATCGGCGACCGCGATGCCTGGATCCCGCGCCTGAAGCAAGGCCTGGACAGCCTCGTGCGCGCCGCGATCCGCGGTCACGGCGGCATGCCGCCGCGCGGCGGACGCGCCGATCTCACCGACGGCGAGTTCCGCGCCGCGATCCTGTACATGTTCAATCCCACGGCCGCGGCCGCCGCGCCGGGCTGCTGCGACGCGCCGCGCACCGTCCCCGCGGGAGGGAGCCACAAGACGGTCGGCGGCCTCGATCTCGACCTCGGCATCGTCGCGGCGCGATCGCTTCTCTCCTTCCCGAAGGAATCGGTGGAGCGCTCGATGCACGGCGGCGTGCCGAGCGGCCCGGGCTACTATCACCTGAACATCTCGCTCGCGGACGCGAGCACGCACGCGCCGGTCGGCGACGCGAGCGTCGACGTCGACATCGAGGATCCGGGCATCACGCGCGCCTCGATCCGGCTCGAGCCCATCGCCGTCGGCCCGGCGAGCTACGGCACCTACGTCCGCCTGAAGCCGCACACCGCCTACCTCATCACGGTGCGCGTGCACGCGCCGTCCCGCCCGCGCGGCGTGGAGGCGAAGTTCGATCACAGGACGGACTAGAACACTCTCGGAAAGGGACCCGGGTCCGTCATGAAGAACGGCGCACGCACGGGCTTCCGTCCCGACCGCCGCCAGCAGCCGCTCGCCGATCCGCGGCACGACGCCTACCGCGCGAACGGCAAGCTGCCCGACCCGACGCGCTGCCCGCAATGCGGCGCGACGTTCCACAAAGGCCGCTGGACCTGGAAGCCGGCGCCGGCGGGCTCGCACGAGCGCGTCTGTCCCGCCTGCCAGCGCACCCGCGACGTCTCCCCGGCGGGCTACGTGAGCCTCGCCGGCGACTACTTCGCGAGCCACCGCGCCGAAATCCTGAACCTCGTGCGCAACTGCGAGGCCGCCGAGAAGATCGAGCACCCGATGCAACGCATCATCGCGATCGACGACGACGGGGCGGGCGTGCTGGTCAAGACCACCGACGCGCACCTCGCGCGCCAGATCGCCGAGCGCGTGCACGACGCCTGCAAGGGCGGCCTCGCCGTGCACTACAGCCGGGACGACAACCTGCTACGCGCGAGCTGGCGGCGCTGATCGCGGCCGCGCCCGAAAGCGGCGCGCTCGCCCGCCTCGGAGAGAAGACAGGTCCGCCGCTCCGGGAGGAGGAGCGGCGGACCTTGTGCGCTTCGCCGTCGGCTGGAGGAGGTTGCCGACCCGCAAGCGCGGACTGCGGCTACAGCCTAAAACGCGCGCGCGCAGGCGGGTTTGATCCTCGTCAACAAAAGATCGCAGGCGCCGGCGCGCCGCTACTGCGGCACGATCTTCGCCATCCTGGCGTAGCGCGCCCAGCGCTCGAAGTCCGATTGCAGCAGCTTCTCCGCCGACTCGGGCGTCCCCGGGAAGGGGTCGAACGCCGAGCGCGCGAGGAAGCCCTTGGCTTCCTCGGAGGTCGTGATCTGGTTGAACCAGCCGGCGAGCTTGTCGATCACCGGCCGCGGCGTTCCCGCCGGCACGAGCACGCCCCACCACGGCGTCACGTCGTAGCCCTCGAAGCCCGCCTCCTGCATGGTCGGCACGTCGGGCAGCGCGCCCGAGCGCTTCGCCGAGGTCACCGCGAGGATGCGCACGAAGCCGTTGTTCTGCTGCTGCAGCGTCCAGGTCGAGTCGAAGGCGATGAAGTCGAGCTGGCCCGAGAGCAGGTCGGCGAGCGCGTTCGGATTCGCCTTGTACGGGACGAAGGTTGTCTGCAGGTTCGCCATCGATTTGAACAGCTCGCCCGTGATGTTGCCGGCGTTGCTGGTCGCACCGTAGAAGCCCTGCTTCGGCAGCGACTTCAGGCGCGCGACCAGCTCGCCCACGCTGCGCACCGGACTCTTCGCGTTCACGGCGAGCGTGAAGCTCACCGTCACGAGCGTGGTCACGGCCGCGAGGTCCTTCTTGGGATCGTAGGTGAGCTTCTTGAAGATCGACGGCGCGATGTTCACGGTCGAGCTCACCGGCGTGATCAGCACGGTGTAGCCGTCGGGCTTCGACTTCGCGACGTAGTCGTTCGCCACCATCCCTTGCGCGCCGGGGCGGTTCTCGACGATCACCGTCCTGCCGGCGAGGTGCGCGAGCTGGTCGCTGTAGAAGCGCACGATGAGGTCGGCCCCGGAGCCGGCGGCGTAGTTGCACACGGTGTGGATCTCGCGCGCGGGATAGTCCTGGGCGAGCGCGGCGGTGGCGGCGAGCGACAGCGCCGCGCAAAGGGCAAGCGAGCGGTTCATGACTACCTCCTCGGGCCGATTGTAATCGGCTGTAGAATGCCCCGCATCCGGGCGGCCGGTCGCGCCTGTCGCAGGAGGACCCTATGAATCGCCATCCCGATTCCCGCCGGCGCAGCCTGCTCGCCGCCGCGGGCGGCGCCGCGGCGCTTTCCTCGCCGCTGCGCGCGCTCGCCGCGGTCGGCGGCACGGCCGAGCTCGGCTTCGCCGAGCTGCCCGACGGCGCGCTCGCCGAGCAGGAGCTCTACGCGCTGCCCGGCAAGGCGCCGCTCATCAAGAAGACCTGGCGCCCGCCCAACTTCGAGACGCCGGTCGAGTACTTCCGCACGCCGATCACGCCGAGCCGGGCGTTCTTCGTGCGCTACCATCTCTCGGCGATTCCCGAGGTGAGCGCCGCGGAGTGGAAGCTCTCGGTGGGCGGCGACGCGGCGGGCGCGGAGCGCCGGTACACGCTCGACGGGATCAGGACGGAATTCAAGCAGCACGAGCTCACCGCCGTGTGCCAGTGCTCGGGCAACCGCCGCGGGCTGTTCGAGCCGCACGTGCCGGGCGTCGAGTGGGGCGTGGGCGCCATGGGCAACGCGATCTGGCGCGGCGTGCGCCTGAAGGACGTGCTCGCCAAGGCGGGCGTGAAGCCGGAGGCCGTCGAGGTGGTCTTCGACGGCGCCGACCGCGGCGCGAACGAGAAGACGCCCGACTTCGTGAAGTCGCTCCCCGTCGAGATCGCGCTCGACGAGAGCACGCTGATCGCGTTCGAGATGAACGGCCGGCCGCTGCCGCGCTGGAACGGGTACCCGGCGCGCCTGATCGTTCCCGGCTGGACCGGAACCTACTGGGTGAAGCACCTGGTCTCGGTCAAGGTCTCCTCCACGCCCGAGGGCAACTTCTGGATGAGCACCGCCTACCGCCTGCCGCGCGGCAAGTTCAGGACGCCGAGCTTCAAGACGCAGGTGAAGGAGGCGAACGAGCCCATCACCACGATGGTGGTGAACTCGCTCGTCACCTCGCACAAGAGCGGGCAGCGCGTGCGCCGGGGCGCGCCGCTCGAGGTGCGCGGCGTCGCGTGGGACGGCGGCTCGGGCATCGATCGCGTGGAGGTCTCCGCGGGCGGCGAGTGGCGGCGCGCGAAGCTCGGGCGCGATCTGGGACGCTTCTCGTTCCGCGAGTTCTCGTTCCCGTTCACGCCGCGCGAGGCAGGCCCCCTCGTCGTGATGGCGCGCGCCACCGCGCGCTCGGGCGAGACGCAGGTCGAGCAGCTGATCCACAACCCGGCGGGCTATCACCACAACGTCATCCAGCGGCTGACGCTGGAGGTCGCGTGAGGAGGACGACGATGCGAACCGCCGCAGCCGCGCTCGTCGCGCTCGCCGCGTTGGCGTATGCCGCCGGCGCCCGGGCGCAGGAATCCAGGATCGAGCTCAAGGACGCGCCCGGCAGGGACAAGGCGATGCAGTGCGGCGCCTGCCACAGCCTCGACTACATCCCGATGAACTCGCGCTTCCTCGACAAGGCCGGCTGGACCGCGTCGGTGAACAAGATGATCAACGCCTTCGGCGCGCCCATCCCGAAGGAGGACGTCGACGCGATCGCGAGCTACCTCGCGGAGAACTACGGCAAGCCGAAGGACGCGCCGAAGTAGGCGCTAGAAGCGCGCGCCGGGCCAGAGCGCGCCGGCGGCGAGCAGCCCGCCGATGATCGCGGCCTGCGCCGAGACGACCAGGATGACGCTGCGCGCGGAGTACAGGAACCTCGAGACCGCGTCGAGGCGGCGGACCTCGTCGACGCCGGGACGGTGGAAGCCCGAGAAGGCGCCGAGCCACAGCGCGGCCTTCGACCGGTTCACGCGCGCCTCAGCGGTAGACGATCACGGGCACGCTCGCGGTCCGGATGACGCGCTCGGTCACGCTCCCCATCACCAGCCGGGCGATGCCGCTGCGCCCGTGCGAGGCCATGAAGATCGCGTCGCAGCCGTGGCGGCGCGCGGCGCGCACGATACCGTCGGCGGGCGTGGCGGCCTGCGCCGACACTCCACGGAAGCGCACGCGCGCGGCCTTGGCGAGCTTCGCCATCGCGGCGATCTGCCTCTCGCCGTGCTCGCGCGCGCCGCGGTCCCAGAGCGCGAGCGTGCGCGCGTCGGGGATGTAGCCCTCGGCGTACATCGGCGCCGGCACGCGCTCGATCGCGTAGTAGCCCGTGACGCGGGCGCCGAGCTCGCGCGCGAGCTTCAGGCCGGCCTTGACCGCCTTGTCGGCGACGGGCGAGCCGTCGGTCGGAAGCAGGATGTGTCTGAACATGGGATTCCTCTCGTCGTTACGGATGCGCCTTCAGGAAGGCCGCGAGCTCGTTGACGGCCTCGGATTCGCGCCCGGCCAGCATGTGGCCGCCGCTCGAATAGCCGACGAAGCGCGCGCCCTTGATCTGCGTCGCGGTGTAGCGGGCGCTCGCCCAGGTGCCGTAGCCGTCGTCGGCGGCCGAGACGAGCAGCGTCGGCGCCTCGATCCGCTCCAGCGGATAGCGCTCGAGCGAGCGCACGATCGCGGCCTCGTTGCGCAGGCCGTCCTGGCGCGGACCCACCGGCAGGAGGAGGCGCATCATGCCGGCGATGCGCTCGCGCTCGGCCGCGCCTGCCGCCTCGACGGTCTCGGGCGGCGTGGCGAGCAGCGCCCCCGTGACGAGCGACGGCGCCGTGCGCGTCAGCAGCCAGAACAGGAAATCCGACTTCAGCGTCGGGAACACGAGCCACACGGCCGGCGACAGGCGCGGCGCCGACGCGCGCTCCTCCGGCGGAGCCCAGGCGAGCGGGACCAGCAGCGCGAGCGCGGCGCAGCGCTTCGGATGCCGCAGCGCGAATTGCATCGACGACGGCGCCCCGGCGGACACGCCGACGACGGCGGCGCGCTCGATCTCGAGCGCGTCCAGGAGGCACGCATGCGCGTCCGCCTGCGCCGCGGGCGACGCGTCGGCGGGCAGCGGCGTGCGCAGGTAGCCGAAGCGCGACGGGGCGACGACGCGGAAGCCGCGCCGCGCGAGCGCGCGCGCCATGTCGAGCAGCTGGTCGAAGCCGCCGCCCGCGCCGTGCACCAGCAGCACCGCGGGACCGGCGCCCATCGCCGCGTACTCGATCGGCCCGCACGCCGTCTGCGCGATCTCGCTGCCGCGCGCGACGCGCGAGCGCGCCGCCTCGATGTCGCGGCGGTACTCGGGGTAGGCGAGCGCGAGCGCGGCGGCGGCCGCGAGCGCCGCGAGGGCGAGCAGCCCGAGCAGGAGCCTCTTCATGGCGCCAGCGTACGATGAACGGGAGGATTCGCGCACGTCCACAGGGTAGCCCGGGGGCCTGGTGCCCTAGCGCGCCCGATCAGTCCGGCGACTCGGCGGGCCGGACGTTGGTCGCGCGGAGCAAGGGCAGCAGCTCGTCGCGCACCTTCGCGTGGTACGGCAGCGCCTCGGGCCACAGGCCGACGGCGAAAACGAACCGGTTCTTGCCGTCCTCGACGATCTTGAGGCGCACGCTCTTGGCCGGGCGGCCCGTGAGGTAGAACTTTTGCTCGCCGTCGTTGGCGCGCCAGTTCCAGCCCGGGTCGTTCTTCTGCAGCAGCCGCACCATGTCGAAGAGGTCGAGCGGCGACTCGAACGCATAGGCCCCGCTCAGCGGCATAACATGGCCGCGGTCAGCACCGCCTTGCCGTCGTGCGTGATCCTGCAGCCGCAGTCTCCCATCGTCGCTCCGACGGGGACAAAGAGATACCAGGAGCCGCGCTCCTTGTCGAAGACGCCTCTCAGCCGGCGCGGAGGCACGCCGCGCGACGCCCCGAGATTCTCGAGGGACGCGGCCGGATCCCCGGGATGGACCGCTTCGCAGAAAGCGCGGATCTGGCGTCCTTCCCACCAGATGTTCCACGCCGTGTATCCGACGGCGAGTACAACGAAGGCGCCGACGAGGCCGGCGAGCGTCTTGACGATTTTTTTCATGATGCGGCCCGGGTACGGACCATCTCCTTCAAAGTAAAGGTCATCACCAGCTCGCCCGCCTGGTTCGTCGCGCGGATCTCGAACGCCACGAAGCCGCGGTCGGGACGCGACCGTGACGCCCGCGTCTCGATCACGCGCGCGAGCGTCGTCAGCACATCGCCAGGGCGCACCGGCTTCAGCCACTGCAGCTCGACGCCCGGGCCGCCGAGCCCGCGGCCGTTGAGAAAGTCCGCGCGGATCAGCCCGCCCCACACGGCCGCGAACGACTGCATGCCCGAGGCGATCAGCCCGCCGTAGGGCGACTCCCTCGCCGCGACGGGGTCGACGTGGAACCACTGCGCGTCGTAGCGGCGCGCGAACTCGATGATCTCGGGCTCCGAAAGCGAGACCGGCTCGCCGGCGAACTCATCGCCGACGCGGTAGTCCTCGAACCATTCGGCGTCGGTGCAGCTTCGGCGCATCTTGCTAGTAAGCGCGTTCCAGGAATTTCGGCACGGCGATCCATTGCATCATGGCGCGAAGATCCTGAAGGCGCTGCGACATCGCCCGGTCCTCGTCGGTCTTCAGGTTCACGCCGAGCTGGGTGCCGATCTTGCGGGCGTGCAGGACGATGCGCTCGCCCAGGGGCTGGCGGACGCGGTTGTACGCGGCGAGCGCCGCGTCGACGTCGTCGTGGTCGCGCAGCGCCTCGAACAGCGCCTGGGCGTCGGCGCCGGCCTTCGCCATGCCGAAGCCGATGTGCGGACGCGAGGAGGCCGCGGCGTCGCCCACCAGCGCGACGCGCCCGAACACGTAGCTCGGCGTGCTGCAATCGTAGATCGGGGTGAAGAACGGGCGGCTGTTGTCGTAGCAGTCCGCGACCTGCGGCGGCAGCATCTCGTGCGCCTCGGCGCGCATGCGCTCGATCAGGTCCTCGCGGATGAGCGGCGGCGGCACCGAATGCTCGTGCTGGCGCCCCTGCGCGTCGACGCACATCTCGCGCAGCGTCCGGGCGTCGCCGGCGCGGTACCAGCCGACGTTGTAGCGGCGGTGCCCCTCGCGCAGGTCGTTGTTCAGCCCCGCCATCGGGTAGCCGAAGACGTGGTGCCGGTCGCCGACGAAGATGATGTAGCACATGAAGATGCTCGCGCGCGTCTCGGGCCGCAGGTCGGCCTCCCTCGGCCCGCCGCGCCAGACGAAATACCCGGCGTAGGCGGGCTGGACCTCGGGCGCGAGCTGCGCGCGCACGCTCGAGCGGATGCCGTCGCCGCCGACCAGGAGGTCGGCGCGCTCGCTGCGGCCGCCGGCGAAATGCGCGACCACTTCCGAGCCGTCCTGGTCGACGCGCTCGAAATTGTGGCCGAGATGGTAGCGCCCGTCGTCGACCGTCTCGCGCAGCAGCCGCTGCATCCGGTCCCACGACGTATGGATCTGCGGCAGGTGCATCTCGGCGACGATGCGTCCCTCGCGATCGAGCCCGACGCGCCGTTCGCCGTCGATGCCGAGGTCGCGCAGGCCCGAGCCGCACTTCTCGAGCGCTTCGAGGAGCTCCGGGTGGGTCGTGATGCCGGCGCCGCGGCCGACCAGCTCGACCGGCGAGCGCTCGTAGACGTGGGCGTCCCATCCCAGCCGCTGGAGGAACGCGGCGGTGAAGAGACCGGACATGGAGCCGCCGACGATGACGGCGCGCCGTTTGCGGCCAGGCATCGGCTCATGATAGCAGCGGCCGCGTCGTGCCGACACGCCGCCTGCCGATCGCGCGGCTTCGGCCCGTACGCCGACTGACTCGGCCGCGCGTGACCCGGGTCACAGCCCGGCTCGCCGGCGAAGACTACATTGCCGTGCTTGCCCGGACGAAGGACCGCCATGCGCCTGCTGCTGATCAACCCCCGCTACCCCGAGAGCTTCTGGTCGTTCAAGTGGGCCGTCGACTCGGTGCTGCCCGGCAAGCGCGCGATCAACCCGCCGCTCGGCCTCGCGACGCTGGCGGCGCTGTGTCCGCCGCACTGGCAGGTCACGATCGTCGACGAGAACGTCGAGCCCGTGCCGCTCGCCCCCGACGCGGACATCGTCGGCGTGTGCGGCATGGGCGTGCAGGCGGAGCGCCAGAAGGCGCTGCTCGAGTTCTACCGCGCGCGCGGCCACTACGGGGTCGCGGGCGGCAGCTACGCGTCGCTGTGCCCCGAGCAGTACGCGGACTGCGCCGACACGGTGGTCGCGGGCGAATCGGAATACATCTGGCCCGCGTTCTGCCGCGACTTCGAGGCCGGGGGAGCCGGGGCCCTGTACCGGGAGGCCGGCGTCGTGGCGCTCGCCGACTCGCCGACGCCGCGCTTCGACCTGCTCAAGCTCGACCGGTATACCACGGCGACGCTGCAGTTCTCGCGCGGCTGCCCCTTCATGTGCGAGTTCTGCGACATCATCGTCATGTTCGGGCGCAAGCCGCGCTTCAAGGAACTCGCGCAGGTCGGTCGCGAGCTCGATGCCCTGCGCGCGCTCGGCGCGAGGAACCTCTTCTTCGTCGACGACAACCTGATCGGCAACAAGCCGGTCGCGCGCGCCCTGCTGCGCTACCTCGCCGAGTACCAGGAGGCGCACGGCCGCTGCTTCAATTTCGGCACCGAGGTGTCGCTCAACCTCGCCCAGGACGCGGAGCTGCTCGCGCTGTTCCGCGCGGCCGGGTTCACCTGGGTGTTCACCGGCATCGAGTCCTCCGACCCGGAGACGCTCAAGGCGACGCGCAAGACGCAGAACACGCACGAGGACTCGCTCGTGTCGGTGCGCAGGCTCTACGCGCACGGCATCGACGTCCTCGCGGGCTTCATCGTCGGCTTCGACCGCGACACGCCGGCGACCTTCGAGGTGCAGCACGACTTCATCCTCAACTCGGGCATCCAGGCGGCGATGATCGGCCTGCTCACCGCGCTGCCGCGCACGCCCCTCTACCAGCGCCTCGAGAAGGAAGGGCGCCTCCGGCACGACGTCGCGCCCGGCGACAACTCGAAGCTCGGAACCAACGTCGAGCCGAAGAGCATGCCCTACGAGACGATGGTCGCCGAATACCGCCGGCTGCACGTGCGCCTGTTCTCCGACGCCGAGATCGCCGGCCGCATACGCAACAAGATGCGCTACATGGCCGATCCGGTGTACCGCGGCGAATATTCCGTCGGCGAGCAGCTCGCCATCCTCGCGAAATTCTTCGTGCGCGGCGTGCTGCGCGGCGGCCCGGGCCGGGTCGCGCGCTTCCTCTCCACCGTGCCCTGGCGCGCGCCGCGGAAGCTCCCGCTCGTGATCGTCGACTGGATCGCGGGGCTCGCCATGCGCGACTACATCGAGCGCCATTTCCACGTGACCGAACGGCGCGACTCGGCTCTGGTGCGCGCGCGCCGGACTCTGCGGGCGGCCGCCGCCCGGTACGCGGACCCGGGGCAGGTCGCCGTGGCGCTGCGGCGCGCCGGCGTCGGCTCCTCGCTGTCGCTCAGAATCAAGGGCGCAGTCGACCGCGACTTCTTCCGGGACATCGCGCGGCCGATCGAGCGGCTGCTCGCGAACGGGCGCTCGCGCCTCGACCTGCACGTCGACGAGTTGTGCGAGCCCGGCGTCGCGGCGCTGCAGGACCTGCTCGAACGCCTGCGCCGCCACGGCGACCGCGTGTCGATCTTCGTCGCGGAGAAGTGGCGCGCGGCGGTGGCGGTCGACTCGTCGGTGTTCCATCACCGGCTGCAGCCGGCCGGCCCGGGCTAGCCTCTCGACCGCGCGGTCAGGGCGCAGTCGGTGTCGCCGAGTTCACTGCCGTGTCCGACCGACGAGGCGAAACGCCCAGGCGCAAAGCGCCCCTGCTGCGAAAATTGCCGCCCACGATATCCAGGCCGGAATCGCCCACCCCGCCACTTGAGCGGGCCAGTCCAATATCAGTCTGGCTGCGTGGACGAGCGCTACCAGGCCGAAGACAGCGCCGGTCAGCTGGATATACGTCCGCATCGTGTCGGCTCCTCTCGCGGCTACGACGCCCACGGCGCCTGACGCGCCGGAGAAGCTTACTTCAGCCCACCCAGGCGCGCAGCCGCGCCGGATCGCCGATGTGGATGACGCGCCCGCTGACGCCGATCAGCCCGGCGTGGGTGAGCTCGTGCAGGACGCGCGAGAAGTGCTCGCGCGTGATCGACAGGCGCGAGGCGACGACGCTCTTCGCCGCGGGCAGCCGCACGTCGAGCGACTGGGTCGCGTCGCCCGGCACCTCGCGCAGGAGGTACTCGACGACGCGCTGCGAGCCGCTCTTCAGCGTGTAGGCCTCGATGTCGCAGAACACGCGCTGCAGGCGCTGCGCCATGCTCGCGAGCATCGCCTGGGCGAAGCGCGCGTTGCCCGCGATCGTCTGCAGCACCGCGGCCTTGCCGACGAGGAGCAGCAGCGAGTCGGCGAGCGTCTCGGCGAAGCTGAGGTGCGGCTCGTCGAGGAACATGAACGGCTCGCCGAAGCTCTGTCCCGGCCCGAGGATCTCGAGGATCTTCTCGGCGCCGTCGGCGCCGTGCACGGCGAGCTTCGCCTGCCCGTAGACGATGACGTAGACGCCGGCGCACGGCTCGCCGCGCCGGAACAGGACCGTGCCGGCCGGCGCGCGCACGCGGCTGGTCGCCGCGGCGAGACGGGCCATGTCCTTCTTGCCCAGCTCGGCGAACTGCGGCGAGTTCAGCAGGAGATCCTGCACCTTCACGGGATACGCGGTCATGAGCAAGAGGACCTCCGTCCGGAACGGATCAGCGCGACCGGGGACCGACGCCGATCGGCGGCGGCGCCATGTTGACGATGCGGGTGAACAGCTTCTGGAAGTCGCGCCCGTCGCGCTCGGCCGCGAGCGGGTCGCGGTTCTCGGCGAACGCGCCGTCGATGACGCGCCAGTCGTCGGGCGTCAGCAGCTTCTCGGCGAGCGGGAAGAGCTCTTCCTCCTCCTTGCGCATGTGCTCCCAGTAGCCGCGGACGTACTCGTCGACGGCGCGGGCGAACGCGGGGAACTCGCGATCGCCGCCCTCCTCGTAGCGAACCAGGCACTGCTCGAGCCGCCGCAGCGCCCGCCCGCCCTCGGCGTGCTCGTGCTCGAGCTGCGCGACCACGCCTTCCGCCGCGCGTCCGTGCCGCTTCAGCGGCGCGAACAGGTAGCGGTCCTCTTTCGGGTGGTGATAGCGCTCCGAGAACGTGTCCAGGTAGTACAGCATCGCCGCGAACACGCGCGGGTCGATCTTCGTCTTGCGCGCGTTGATCTCGCCGACCAGGTACTCCATGCCGTGCAGGATGGCCCCGATCGAGCGGTGCTCGTCGCGGATCGTCGAAAGCGCCTTGGACATCGTCATCTCCTGCGGGAAGCCGGTCGTCTCCATGGCGGCAATCTAACCCCCGGGCGGGAAGCGCAATTGACGCAGATCAAACGGGCGCTCGGGCGTGCGGCTATCGTAGGCATTCGAGGCGGGCCGCCCGCGCGCCCGCGACGAAATGGAGCGCATCATGTACAAGCACATCCTGGTCGCGACCGACGGCTCGAGGCTCTCGGCGAAGGCGGTGAAGGCCGCCGTCCGGCTCGCGAAGACCTGCAACGCACGGCTCGCCGGCATCTACGCCGTCCAGCCCTATCCGAACCCGGTCTACAGCGAAGGCGCTGCGTTCGGGCCCCGCATGTCGCGCGCCCGCTATGCCGCGCTCGCGGAGCGCGAGGGCCGCAAGGTGCTCGCCGGCGTCGAGATCGAGGCGCAGACCGCAGGCCTGCCGTACTCGTCCCTCCTCGTGACCGACGCACAGCCGTGGAAGGCGATCACCCGCGCGGCGCGCGCCAAGCGCTGCGACCTCATCGTCATGGCCTCGCACGGACGGCGCGGCCTGTCGGCCCTGCTGCTCGGCAGCGAGACCAGCAAGGTCCTCGCGCACTCCAAGGTGCCGGTCCTCGTGTGCAGGTGACGCCAACGCCGACATCCCATATTTCGCGGTTCGCCGCGAGCACGGCGCGACCCCGCGCTCGCTCTAGCGCACGCGGCGCCAAGCGAGCTTGACGCCTTCCGCGAGCAGCACCGCGGCGGTCCCGCCCGCGAACGCCGCGGCGAGATCCGAGGGCCGCAACGCGCCGAAGCGGAACACCTCGGCCACCGCCGGCACGTAGAGCGACGCGGCGAGCGCCGCCAGCGCGCCCGCCACCACCCACCACAGCGCCCGGTTCGGGCGTCCCAGCGTCTCGAGAATGGAGCGGTCGCGCGCGCGGCTCGCGAGGATCAGCGCCAGGTTCCCGAAGACGATCGCGGCGAAGCCGAAGCCGCGCGCTTCCGGCTCGGGGCGCCCCGCGTGCACGATCCAGGCGTAGGCGAGACAGGTCGCGAGCAGCACCGCCGCGCCGAGCGCGAGGCTTCCGGCCAGCATGCGGGCCCCGAAGAGCGGCTGGGACGGAGGGCGCGGCGGCTGCTCCATCGCGTCCGCTTCGCTCGGCTCGGCCTCGAACACGACCGAGCACGCCGGGTCGATCACGAACTCGAGGAACACGACGTGCACCGGGAAGATGAACATCGGCCAGCCGAACACGAGCGGCAGGAACGACATGCCCGCGATCGGTACATGCACCGCGAGCAGGTACACCATGGCGCCGCGGATGTTCGCGTAGATGCGGCGACCCAGCCGCACGGTGTCGACGATCGAGCCGAAGTCGTCCTCGAGCAGGACGAGCGAGGACGCCTCGCGCGCGACGTCGCTGCCGCGCCGGCCCATCGCGATGCCGATGTGGGCGGCCTTCAGCGCCGGCGCATCGTTCACGCCGTCGCCGGTCATGGCCACGACCTCGCCGCCGGCCTTGTACGCGGCGACGAGCCGCAGCTTCTGCTCGGGCACGATGCGCGCGAACACGCACACGCGCCCCGCCGCCGCGGCGAGCGCGGCGTCGTCCATGCGCGCGAGGTCGGCGCCGGTCAGCACGCCGGCGTCGATCGGGATCCCGGCCTGCTGCGCGACGGCCCGCGCGGTCGCGGCATGGTCGCCCGTGATCATCACCACGCGGATGCCCGCGCGTCGGCACAGCGCCACCGCTTCGGGCACCGAGGCGCGCAGCGGATCTGCGAGCGCGACGAAGCCGAGCCAGCGGAAGCGGTAGCGCGCGGGATCGTCGGGCCAGCCGGGCTCGCGCCACGCGGCCTCCCCTACCGCGAGCACGCGCAAGCCGCGCGCCGCCGCGCCGGCGGCCTGCGCGAGCGCGGCGGCGCGAGCCTCGTCGTCCAGGTCGCACAGCGGCAGCACCGTCTCGGGCGCGCCCTTCACCACGACGCGCGCCTCGTTCGCGGGCGAGCGCCACGCGTGGCACATGGCGAGGAAGGCCGAGCCGAAGGGATAGTCGCGCTCGAGCGTCCATTGCGCGCGGCGCGCGGCGATCGCCGGGGTCTCGCGCGCGGCCGCGTCGAGCACCGCGCGGTCCATCGGATCGAAGGGGTGAAGCTCGCACGCGAACGCGGCCGCGTCGAGCAGCGTGGCGGCGACGGCGCGCGGCGCGGCGCCGAGCTCGTGCCATCGCGCGCCGTCGTGGATCTCGACGACCGCCATGCGGTTCTCGGTGAGGGTGCCCGTCTTGTCGACGCACAGCACCGTGGCGGCGCCGAGCATCTCGATCGCCGGCATGCGGCGCGTCAGCACGCCGCGGCGGGCGATGCGCCAGGCCCCGAGCGCGAGGAAGATCGTGAGCACCACGGGGAACTCCTCGGGCAGGATCGCCATGGCGAGCGTGACCCCGGCGAGGACACCCGAGAGCACGTCGCCGCCCTTCGCCATGCTGAAGCCCGCGAGCAGCGCGCTCAGCACGACCGCGATGGAAGCGACGAAGCGCACGATGCGCGCGGTCTCCCGCTCGAGCGTCGTCTTCTCCGGCTCGAGCGCGGCGAGCGAGGCGCCGATGCGGCCGAGCTCGGCGCGCGCGCCCGTGGCCGTGACGACCGCGCGTCCGTGTCCCTTCACGACCAGCGTGCCCGAGTACACGCGCGCGTCGCGCTCGCCGGCCGCGTCGGCCGCGGACTTCGCGACCGGCACGGATTCGCCCGTCAGCAGCGATTCGTCGATCATGAGGTCGTTCGCGGCGAGCAAGCGGCCGTCGGCGGGCACGCGGTCGCCCTCGGACAACACCACGAGATCGCCGCGCACGACGTCGGCGCCGGCGATCCGCTCCTCGCGTCCGTCGCGCACGACCACCGCGCGCGGACTGGACAGGTCGCGCAGCGCCTCGACCGCGCGCTCGGCCTTGCGCTCCTGGACGACCGTGATGAAGGTCACGACGAGGATGGACGCGGCGAGCACCAGTGCCTCGCGCAGATCGCCGAGCAGCAGGTACAGCGCGGCGCCGGCGATGAGCAGCACGAACATGGGCTCGCGCACCACGCTCAGGGCGATGGTGAGCGTGTCGCGCCGGCTGCGCGCGGGCACGGCGTTCGGCCCCTCGGCCGCGAGCCGCGCCCGCGCCTCGGCCGTGCTCAGGCCCGTCCGGGAAATCTCGTTCACGGTTACGCACCTTCGGACGAGTCGCGGTCTCGCGCCTTGATCCAGGTCAAAGTCCGTCCGGGAGCCGATCCGGCGGAACCGGCCGCCCCGCCGGGGCTCTAACGACCGTGTGATTTCATGGGGATGACCATGGCGTCGAAGCCGAAGTCCGATGTCAACCCGGGCGAGCCCGGGACCGAGCGTCCGCCCCGCAAGACGCGCGCCGAAACCGTCAAGCAAAGCGCCAGGACGGAGCCGCCGCGCGCCGAGGGCGACGGCCTCGCCAAGCTGTCCCAGGACGAGCTGAACGCGATGATCTCGCGCGCGGCCTATCTGCGCGCCGCGCAGCGCGGGTTCGAGCCCGGACACGAGGTCGAGGACTGGCTCGCCGCGGAAGCCGAGATCCGCGCGATGATGTCGGGCCGCTCGCGGGACAAGCGCTGAGCGCGGACCGTTCGGGCTAGATCCGGACCGAGCGCAGCCGGAGCGCGTTCGCGACGACCGATACCGAGCTCGCGCTCATCGCCGCGGCGGCGATCATCGGGTTCAGCAGCCAGCCGGTCCAGGGGAACAGCACCCCCGCCGCGACCGGCACGCCCAGGCCGTTGTAGACGAAAGCGAGAAACAGGTTCTGCCGGATGTTGCGCATCGTGGCGCGCGAGAGCCGCCGCGCGCGCACGATGCCGCGCAGGTCGCCCTTGACGAGCGTGATGCCCGCGCTCTCGATCGCGACGTCGGCACCGGTGCCCATCGCGATGCCGACGTCGGCCGCGGCGAGCGCCGGCGCGTCGTTCACGCCGTCCCCCGCCATCGCGACGACGCGCCCCTGGGCGCGGAGCGCCTTCACCACCTCGCCCTTGCCCTGCGGCAGCACGTCGGCCCGGACCTCGGCGATGCCGAGCCGGCGCGCCACGGCGCGCGCCGTGGTTTCGTTGTCGCCCGTGACCATCACGACGCGCACGCCTTCCGCGGCGAGCGCCGCCAGGGCTTCCGGCGTCGAGGTCTTCACCGGATCGGCGACGCCGAGCAGCCCGGCGAGGCGGCCGCCCTCGACCAGGAACACGACGGTTTCGCCGTTCGCCCGCAGCGACTCGGCCCGCTCGCGCAGCGCCTGCGGTATTTCCGCCAGGGACTCCGCGAAGCGCAGGTTGCCGAGCGCGACGCGCGCGCCTTCGGCCTCGCCCTCGACGCCCCGGCCCGCGAGCGCGTTGAAGCGATCCACGGGGAGGGGCGCGACGGCGCGCTGCTTCGCCGCCGCGACGATCGCGGAGGCGAGCGGATGCTCGCTGCCCAGCTCCAGCCCCGCGGCGAGCCCGAGCACGCGCTCCTCCGACGCGCCGCCGGCGGGGACGACCGAGACGAGCCGCGGCCGGCCTTCCGTCAGCGTCCCGGTCTTGTCGACGATCAGCGTGTCGACGCGCTCCAGGCGCTCGAGCGCCTCGGCGTTTCGGATCAGCACCCCGGCCTGCGCGCCGCGTCCCGTGCCGACCATGATCGACATCGGGGTCGCGAGGCCGAGCGCGCACGGGCAGGCGATGATGAGCACCGAGACCGCGCTCACGAGCGCGAAGCTCATCGCCGGCGGCGGGCCGTAGATCGCCCAGGCGGCGAACGCCACGAGCGCGACGCCGACCACCGCCGGCACGAAATAGGACGATACGCGGTCGGCGAGGTTCTGGATCGGCGCGCGCGTGCGCTGCGCCTCGGCGACCATCTGCACGATGCGCGCGAGCAGCGTCTCGGCGCCGACGCGCTCGGCGCGCATCACGAAGCTGCCGCTGCCGTTGAGCGTCCCTCCGGTCACGCGCTCGCCCGCGCTTTTCTCCACCGGCAGCGGCTCGCCCGTGACCAGCGACTCGTCGACGCTCGAGTGGCCTTCCAGCACGACGCCGTCGACCGGCACCTTCTCGCCGGGGCGCACGCGCAGGCGCTCGCCCTTGCGCACCGCGTCGAGCGCGACGTCCTCGTCGCCCGCCTCGCCCACGCGGTGCGCCGTCCGCGGCGCCATCCCGAGCAGCGCCCGGATCGCGCCGCCGGTGCTCTCCCGCGCGCGCAGCTGCAGCACCTCGCCCACGAGCACCAGCACGGCGATCACCGCGGCCGCCTCGAAGTACAGGCCGACGCGGCCGTGCGCGTCGCGGAACGCGGGCGGAAAGATCCCGGGCGCGGTCAGCGCGACCGTGCTGTAGGCGAAGGCGACGCCGACGCCGAGCGCGATCAGCGTGTACATGTTGAGGTTGCGCGACACGAGCGAGCGCCAGCCGCGCACGAAGAACGGCCACGCGGCCCAGGCGACGACGGGCAGCGACAGCGCGAGCTGGATCCAGTCCGACCCCGCCGGCACGTGCCATCCGGGAACGTGCTCCGCCATCGCGAGCGCGAACACCGGCGCGGTGAGCGCGGCGCCGACGCGCAGCCTGCGCGTCATGTCGGTGAGCTCGGGGTTGGGCGCGGCGTCCGCCGCCGCCACCACCGGCTCGAGCGCCATGCCGCAGATCGGGCACGTTCCCGGTCCGGCCTGGCGGACCTCGGGGTGCATCGGGCAGGTGTAGATCGCGTCCGGCGCGCCCGCCGCGACCGGCGCCCGGGGCGCGGGAGCGGCATAGCGCTGCGGATCGGCGATGAACTTCTCGCGGCAGCGCGCGCTGCAGAAGTACCAGGTACTGCCCTCGTGCACGTGGGTATGCCGGGCGCGGGCGACGTCCACCGTCATCCCGCACACCGGGTCGATCGCCTTGCCGCTCGGCGGCGCGTGATCCATCGGCGCTCCTAGTGCCCCGGCCCCGCGAGCGCGCAGAACCCCTGCGCCGGCACGCCGAGCGCGGCGTTGAACTTGCTCGACATGTTCTGGTACGCGATCAGCGCGGTGAGCTCGACGATGGCGTCGTCGTCGAAATGCTCGCGCAGCCCGGCGATCAGCGCGGCGTCGGGGCGCCGGGCGCTGTCGGTCACCGCCTCGGCGTAGCGCAGCGCCGCCCTGTCGCGCTCGGAGAACGCGCTCGATTGCTCGAAGCGCGCGAGCTCCATAAGCTTGCGCTCGCCCGCGCCGCGCGCGAGCCCGCTCGCCGAGTTGACGTCGACGCAGAACGCGCAGCCGTTGATCTGCGAGACCCGCACCTGCACGAGCGAGCGCAGCGCGGCGTCGATGGGCGAGGACCTGCGGTCGAGCACCCCGTACATCAGCGACATCGCGAGGAACGCGCGCGGCACCCGGCCCCACAGCCGCGACGGCTCGAGCTCGCGGCCGTAGCGCCGGCGCTGCAGGCGCAAGATCAGCCGGACGTACCAGGGGAAACGGCGGGTCGGGGGTGTCTCGAGGAAAGCCATGCGGGGCGCGACCGTGGATGAGCGTAGGCCGCTATTGTCGCGCGCTTCAGCGCGGGCCGTCGTCCCCGTCGATCACGCGCAGCAGCGAAAGGCCGAGCCCTTTCGGGGCGAGCCGCCGCTCGGCGCGCTTCAGGATGGGGCCGAGCCCTTCGCGCCCGGGATCGTAGGCGAACGAGAGCGCCGCGCCCGCTAGCGACACGCGCAGCGACCCCGCGTCGACGCCCGGCACCCCGCGCAGCGCGCGCTCGATCGCCTTGTCGGCGCCTTGCGCCGCGGCGAGCGGGCCCTCGATGGCGAGGAACACGACCGGGTGGCGCCGGTCGAGCGCGCGGACGATCACCGCGTGGTCGTAGACCGCGGCGACGCGATCCTCGACGCAATGGCCGCAGGCGAGCGCCTCGCCGCCGAACGCGAGCAGCGCGAGCGCGAGAGCGAGCACGGCGGCGTACATCTCAGTGGCCTGCGGCCGAGGGCCCCGCCGACCCGGCCGGCTGCGCGTCGTACCAGTGGAAATACTTGAGGTACTGCCGGATCTCCGCGTCCGAGAGGTTCTGGTTCGGCATCGGGATGTTGTTGGACTCCTTGAGCAGCGCCTTGGCGTCGGCGTCGCTCTCGAGCATCTTCTCGGGCGACTTCAGCCAGCGCGCGATCCAGTCGTCGCTGCGGCGCTTGGTGACACCGGCGAGGTCGGGCCCGAGCTTCTTGCCCTGGCCGATGCTGTGGCAGGCGAGGCACTTGCTCTGGAACGCGAGCTGGCCGCGCACGGCTTCCGGCTCGCTCGGCGTCGCCTCGACCGAGGGCATGTTGTGGTGCTCGAGCTCGGTCTCGGGCGGCTTCACCTCGGTCGACACGAGGCCGATCGCGCCCTGCGAGGCATTCGCGAAATGATGGTCGACCATGATGTAGGAGCCCGCCTCGGGGATCATGAACTCGACGATGGCGCTGTTGGAGGAGCCGAGCAGGACGGTCTGCATCCCGCGGAGCTGGTTGTCGGGGTTGCCGTCCATCCAGACGCGGTCGAAGATCGTCCCCACGACGTGGAAGCTCGACGTCTTGCTCGGTCCGACGTTGAGGACGAACAGCCGCACGCGCTCGCCGGGCTTGGCGGCCAGGGGCCGCTTCACCATGCCGTTGTGGACGCCGTTGAAGACCGTGTAGTTCGGTTGCGCGGCGCGAACCTTGTCGCCGTCGAGCACGTAGAGCGGCGTTCCGTCGACCTTGTGCTTTTCGGGATCGGGCTTGGCGTAGAACTCGCTCTGCACCACGACGTACTCGCGGTCGGCCTTCGTCGGGTAGCCGTCGCGCGGCTCCACGACCACGGCGCCGTACATCCCCGAGGCGATGTGCTCGAGGATCATCGGCGTGCCGCAGTGGTACATGAACACGCCGGGATAGTTCAGCGTGAACTCGAACTCGATCGTCTGCCCGGGCGCGATCGAGCGGTACTTGTCCTGGGGCGACACCATCGCCGCGTGGAAGTCCATCGAGTGCATCATCGGCGCCGCGGTGAGCCGCACGCCCGGGACCGGCTCGTCGCTGCGGTTGGTCATCGCGAAGCGGATCTTGTCGCCCACGCGCGCGCGGATGGTCGGGCCGGGGACCTGGTCGCCGAAGGTCCAGGCGCTGAACTTCACGCCGGGGGCGATCTCGATGATCTTGTGCGTGGTGTCGAGCCGCACGGTCTTCACCGGCGACGGGTCGAGCGGCTCGAGCGCGGCACCCTTGCTGAGGGCCGCGCCCTCGGCGAAGGCGCCCTTGTGGCGCTCGCTCGTCACCTTCGCCGGAACGGGCTTCAGGTCCATCTTCGCGACGTCGTACGGATCCGCCGGCCGGCCGCAGGACGCGAGCAGCGCCAGGGACGCAAGCGCCGCCACCGATTTCAACACTCGTTTCATGGGCTTTCCTCCCGCTGTCTTGCCCATGAGCGTAGCGGCCGGCTCGCTCCTCAATTTGACATGGATCAAAGGGACGGCGACTCCGCCGGCGAGCCGGAGGACCTTTGCCGCACGCCGGCGCCTCAGAACGGCAGCGAGCTCTCCGCCAGGTCTTCCGTCGCCTCGGACGGGGCCGGGAAGTCCGAGAGGTCGCGCGTGAACGCGGCGTTCATGAACGAGTCGACCCACCAGAAGATGTCGTACTCGCGGATCGAGCGCTTCATGCGGCGCATGCGCGCCTGGCGCTCCTCGATGTCCATGTCGTAGGCGCGCTTGAGCGTGTCCGCGACCTCTTCGATGTCGAACGGGTTGACGAGCATGGCGCCGTTGCGGAGCTGCGTCGCCGCGCCCGCGAACTCCGAGAGGATGAGCACGCAATCCTCCTCGATCGAGCTCGCGCAGTACTCCTTGGCGACGAGGTTCATGCCGTCGCGGAGCGGCGTGATCAGCGCGATGTCGGCGGCGCGGTAGTACGCGAGCAGCTCCGAGCGCGTCAGGCTGCCGTACACGTACCACACCGGGACCCAGCCGCCGGGCTTGGCGTACTCGCCGTTGATGCGCCCGACGAGCTGCTCGATCGTCGTCTTGAGCTCGCCGTACTCCGGGATGTCCACCCGGCTCGGCACGACCACCTGGATGAGCGACATGCGCTCGCGCAGCCGCGGGTAGCGCTTCAGCATGGTGTTGAACGCGTCCAGGCGGTGCGGGATGCCCTTGGTGTAGTCCAGGCGGTCGATGCCGAGCACGAGCCTGCGCTTGGGCAGCAGCGTGTGCAGCTCCTTCGCGCGCTCGGCGATCGCCGGCGCCGCCGCCTGCCGCATGAAGGTGTTGTAGTCGATGCTGATCGGGAACGCGCCGACCCGGACCTCGCGCTTGCCCACGTGCGCGACCATGATGTGCCCCTTGCCCTGGAAGCGCACCTCGCTGTTCAGCGCGCGCACACACTGCACGAAGTTGCGCCGGTCGCGCAGCGTCTGGAAGCCGACCAGGTCGAAGTGGAGCAGCGCCTCGATCAGCCGCGCGCGCCACGGCAGCTTCACGAACAGGTCGACCGGGGGGAACGGGATGTGCAGGAAGAACCCGATCTTCGCGCGGCAGCGCAGCGCGCGCAGCTCGGCGCCGACGTTCATCAGGTGGTAGTCGTGGACCCAGATGAAGTCCTCGTGCGACGCCGTGTCCATGATCGCCTGCGCGAAGCGGCGGTTGACGTCGCAGTAGACCTTCCAGTACGTGGGATCGAAATTGCAGAGCGACTGGAGGTCGTGGAACAGCGGCCAGATGATCTCGTTGGCGAAGCCGTGGTAGAAGTTGTGAACCTCGTCGGCGCTCAGGTGCACCGGCCGCAGCGAGTAGCCGGCCGTCTCGCCGGTCTGCTCGAGCGTGCGGTCGAGGTCCTCGGAGCGGCCTTCGGTCCCCGGCCAGCCGATCCAGGTGCCGCCGCGGTTCCGCAGCACCGGCAGCAGCGCGCTGACCAGCCCTCCCGAGCCCGGCTCGATGCGCCAGCCCCCATTGGGCTCCTTTTGGAAGACGAACGGAAGGCGATTCGATACGACGACGACGCGGTTTCGTCCGCGGACCATGCGCTGGGGGCTTGTGGGAGTGGGGGAGCGGCCGTCGTGGGTCCGCATGATGGTTGTAGGCTTGTGACAGCATTCCGGCCGAAAGTTTCCCGGCGGGGTTTCTTTCGGCGAAACCGGTTTGCCGGGCGCCCGACGACGTCCGGCCGCGCTATTCCACCGTCACGGACTTCGCGAGGTTCCTCGGCTTGTCGACGTCGTTGCCGCGGGCGAGCGCGGCGTGGTAGGCGAGCAGCTGCAGCGGCACCGAGTGCAGGATGGGCGAGAGCATCCCGGCGTGGTCGGGCATGCGGATGACCTGCACGCCCTCGGAATCGCCCAGGCGCGCGTCGGCGTCGGCGAAC
>DASRFB010000120.1:0-3813 GCA_035651815.1 Burkholderiales bacterium
GGCCGAGGCGCACAACAACCTGGGGGCGGCGCTCAAGGGGCTGGCCGAGACGAAGGAAGCCGAGCGCAGCTACCGCCGCGCGCTGGCGCTCAAGCCCGATCGGCCGGATTTCCACTACAACCTCGCGAATCTGCTGCGCGAAGAGGGAAGACCCGAGGAGGCCGAGCCGGGCTATCGCCGCGCGATCGCGCTGCGGCCTGACCATGCGATGGCGCACAACAACCTGGGGAACGCGCTGAGGGTGCTCGGTCGCCTGGATGAGGCCGCGCGAAGCTACCGTGAGGCGCTCGCGATCGAGCCGGGCTTCGTCGAGACGCGGGTCAACCTCGGCATCGCGCTGCAGGAGCTCGGCCGCTACGCCGAGGCCGAGCAGTGCTTTCGGGAGGCCGTCGCGCAGAAGGCCGGGCTCGCCGAAGCGCACTACAACCTGGGGCGGGTGCTGTCGCGGCTCGACCGCAGCGCGGCCCGGGACAGCTTTCGCCAGGCGCTCACCTTGAAGCCCGATTTCATCGCCGCGCGCTGGGCGCACGCCATGGCGCTGCTGCCGGCCGTGTTCGAGAGCGAAGACCAGGTCGAGCCGTCCCGAACGGCGTTCTCGCAGGCGCTCGCCGAGCTGGGCGAGAAGCTGGAATCGCGGCCGCTCGGCGACCCGGCGGACGCCTTTTGCCAGCAACCCTTCCAGCTCGCCTACCAGGAGCGCGATAACCGCGAGCTGCTCGCGCGCTACGGCGGTCTGTGCGCGCGCGTCATGCGCGACTGGTCGGCGCGCGAGAAATTGCGCGCGCGCGCCCGGCGAAGCGCGAAAGCGGTTCGCGTCGGGATCGTCTCCGCGCACATCCGCGATCACTCGGTCTGGAGCGCGCTGGTGAAAGGCTGGGTCGAGCGTCTGGACCCGGATCGGTTCCAGATCGACGTCTATCACGTCGGCTGGCGCGAGGACGCCGAGACGGCGCTCGCGAAAGATCGCGCGGCGCGGTTCCACGCGGGGCCGAAGACCTTGCGCGAATGGGTCGCCGCGATCCTCGAGCGCGAGCCCGACGCCATCATCTATCCGGAGATCGGTATGGACATCACGACGGCCCGGCTGGCGAGCCTGCGGCTCGCTCGCGTCCAGGCCGCTTCGTGGGGCCATCCCGAAACGACCGGCTTGCCGACCCTCGATTACTTCGTCTCGGCCGAGGCGCTCGAGCCCGCGGGCGCGCAGGCTCACTACACCGAAAAGCTCGTCGAGCTTCCCGGGCTGGGATGCTGCTGCCGTCCACCGGAGGCCGTGCCGGCCGAGCCGGACCTCGAGCGTCTCGGCATCGACCCGGAGTCCCGGCTGCTCGTGTGCCCCGGCGCACCGTTCAAGTACGCGCCGGAGCACGACGCAGTCCTGGCGGCGATCGCGGAGCGCTCGCCGAATGGCCGGCTGGTCTTCTTCGAGCACGGCATTCCCGAGCTCTCGCAAAAGCTGAAGCGGCGGCTGACGGCGGCGTTCGCGCGCGCGGGGCTCGATTTCGATCGCCGCGCCATCTTCGTTCCCTGGCAGCCGCGGCCGCAGTTCTACGGATTGATGCGGCGGGCGCACCTCTATCTCGACACGATCGGCTTCTCCGGATTCAACACGGCGATGCAGGCGATGGCATGCGGTCTGCCGATCGTCGCTCGCGAGGGACGCTTCCTCCGCGGCAGGCTCGCGAGCGGCCTCCTGAGGCACGCGGGGCTGGACGAGCTGGTCGCCGTTTCGAACGAGGATTACGTGGCGCTCGCGGCGAAGCTCGCCGGCGACGAGGAGTACCGCGCGCGCATGGCCGAGCGTGTGGCGGCGGCGCGCGGCGCTCTCTACGACGACCCCGCGCCGGTCGACGCGCTCGGCCGCTTCCTCGCCGACGCGACCCGATCCATGGGATAATCGCCCGCGTGAATCGCATGCTCCTCCTCCCCGCCGCCCATCGGCGCTGGCGTCAGCCGCGCGCCTAGCTGTCCGTCGCGCCGGGCCTCGCCCGGCAACCGGAACCGCCCCCGCGCTCGGCGAGGGCATTCGAGCGAGACCAGAGACGTCATGATCCTGATGATCGACAACTACGATTCCTTCACGTGGAACCTGGTGCAGTATCTGGGCGAGCTGGGGGCCGACGTGCGCGTCGTGCGCAACGACGAGATCGAAGTCGCCGCCATCGCCGGCATGAACCCGTCGGCGCTGGTTTTCTCGCCCGGCCCGTGCACCCCCAGCGAGGCGGGAATAACGCTGCCGGCGATCCGCGAGTTCGCCGGCAAGGTGCCCATCCTGGGCGTGTGCCTCGGGCACCAGGCGATCGGCCAGGCATTCGGCGGCGAGGTCGTGCACGCCGGCGTCGTCATGCACGGCAAGACCTCGAGCATCCGCCACGACGGACGCGGCGTCTTCCGCGGCGTGCCGAACCCGCTGGCCGCGACGCGCTACCATTCGCTCGCGATCCGGCGCGCGAGCCTGCCCGGTTGCCTGGAGGTGACCGCCGAATCCGAGGACGGGGAGATCATGGGCGTCCGGCACCGCACGCTCGCGGTCGAGGGCGTGCAGTTCCACCCCGAGTCGATCCTGAGCGAGCACGGGCACGCGCTGCTGCGCAATTTCCTGCCATAGGGGGAGCGATGACGATCACGGCGCACGAAGCGCTGACCCGCACCATCGAGCACCGCGAGATCTTTCACGACGAGATGCTCGACTTGATGCGCCAGATCATGAGCGGGCAGCTGTCGCCCGTCATGATCGCCGCGATCATCGTCGGGCTGCGCGTGAAGAAGGAGACGATCGGCGAGATCACGGCCGCGGCCCAGGTCATGCGCGAGCTCGCCACCAAGGTGCCGACGCGCGACCCCGAGAACCTGGTCGACATCGTCGGCACGGGCGGGGACGGCGCGCACACTTTCAACATCTCGACGGCCTCCACCTTCGTGTGCGCCGCGGCGGGCGCGCGCGTGGCGAAGCACGGCAACCGCGCGGTGTCCTCCCAGTCGGGAAGCGCGGACGTGCTGGAATCGCTCGGCGCGAACATCAACCTCAAGCCCGAGCAGGTGGGGCGCTGCATCGACGAGGTGGGCGTGGGCTTCATGTTCGCGCCCAACCACCACGCGGCGATGAAGCACGCGGCCCCCGTGCGCCGCGAGCTCGGCGTGCGGACCATCTTCAATATCCTGGGGCCGCTCACCAATCCGGCGGGCGCGCCGAGCCAGCTGATGGGCGTGTTTCATCCGGACCTCGTCGGCATCCAGATCCGCGTGCTGCAGCGCCTCAACGCGCGCCATGCCATCACCGTGTACGGCCTGGAGGGCCTCGACGAGATCTCGATCAGCGGGCAAACCATGATCGGCGAGCTGAAAGCCGGCCGCGTCACCGAGTACACGGTGCACCCCGAGCGCTTCGGCCTGCCGGTCCACGACCCGCGCTCGATCCGCGTCGCCACGGTCGAGGAGTCCCGCGCCATGGTGGTCTCGGCGCTCGAGAACAAGGCGGGCGCTGCGCGCGACATCGTCGCCTTGAACGCGGGCGCCGCGATCTACGTATCGGGCAAGGCGCCGACGCTCGAGGACGGCGTCGAGCGCGCCTTCGAGACGATCAAGAGCGGAGCGGCGCGCGCCAAGCTCGATCAGTTCGTAAAGGCGACGCAGCAGATCGGGCGCTAGCGGATGCCCGACGTCCTCGACACGATCCTCGCGGTCAAGGCGGAAGAGGTCGCGGCCGCGAAGCAGCGGCGCAGCCTCGATGCGCTGCGCGGCGAGCTGCGCGCCGCGCCGCCGCCGCGCGACTTCGTCGGCGCGCTGCGCGCGAAGATCGCGGCGGGCGCTCCGGCC
>DASRFB010000121.1:0-17910 GCA_035651815.1 Burkholderiales bacterium
AAAGACCGGGAGAAGTTCACGTCGGCAAACACGAACCCATCGCGCATCACAACCTCCCCCACGGCAACGTCTAGCTTGCGCGCAAACATCGGCCCGGCATAGGCAAAGGAGTGAAACTCACCCCGCTCGCCGCAGGGATCAACACCTGATGGCAGCTCCGCCAGCAGGCGCGCATCAAACTCCCGGCCGGCGAAGCTCGGATCCAGCACTTTTGGATCAATACAGGTCAGCTTGGCGCGCAGGCCGGCGGCAATCATCTGCCGCGCCAGTTCTGCCGTCGGCAGTCCCCAGATGGGAAACAGCGGCTGCAGGCCGGTTTCCCGCATCTGCTTTTCGCGGTAGGTGCGGACGTCTTCCAGAAACAGATCGCCGAAAGCCACCGCCCCAATGCCCTCCCGCACTGCCTTGTCGCAGACAGCGCGCATCAACGCCTCATAATCGGCATTGCCGCATGGCCAAGGCAGTTCCACCGGCCACAGCGGAACGCCGACCGCTTCCGCCTGGGCTTCCACAAGTTCCCGCCGCACGGCGTGCATGGCCACCCGATTGGCGGCGCCATTGAACGTGGTCAGCAGGCCGGCGATTTCGTACTCTTCGTACTCGCTGTTCTGCTTGAGCACGTGCAGTGCCCACGCGCTGTCCTTGCCGCTGCTCCAGGAAAGAAGAATGCGTTTCATCGCCATCGCCCTCCACGGGCTGATTGCTGAATGTTCGCTTTACGCGCCAGGGTGCGCCAGATGAAGCAGCCAGAAGGTGAGCGCCGCCACCAATGCCGCAGCCGGAATGGTTAGAATCCACGCCCACACGATGCGGCCGGCCACTCCCCAGCGCACGGCCGAAAGGCGGTTGACCGCGCCCACTCCCACAATGGCGCCGGTGATGGTATGCGTGGTGCTCACCGGGATGCCGGCCAGCGCGGTCCCAAACAGCGTGATGGAGCCTGCTGCTTCGGCGCAGAAGCCGCCAAAGGGCTTCAGCTTGGTGATCTTCTGTCCCATGGTGTGCACGATGCGCCACCCGCCAAAATACGTGCCCAGTCCCATGGCCGTGTGTGCCAGCAGAATAATGGGCCAGTGCCAGTGGCCCCAGGTCCCCGCCAGCTGCTCCCTGCTCATGTAGCCGGCAGCGTAGAGCGCGCCCGCTACAATGCCCATCGTCTTCTGCGCGTCGTTGCCGCCGTGGCCGATGCTGTAGAAGGCCGCCGAGACGAACTGCAGGTACCGGAACCAGCGGTCGACGCGCTTGGGCGTCGAGCGGTGGAAGATCCAGGACACGGCGATCATGAGCGCCACCGCCAGGACGAAACCGAACAGCGGCGAGAGCACGATGGCGATCGAGGTCTTGATCACGCCGGCCGGAACCAGCGTGTGCACGCCCCCCTTGGCGATCGCGGCGCCGCACAGGCCGCCGACCAGCGCGTGCGAGGACGAGGACGGGATGCCGTAGTACCAGGTGATCAGGTTCCAGGCGATCGCGCCGCAGAGCGCGCCGAAGACCACGTGATGGTCGACGATGGAGAGATCGATGATGCCCTTGCCGACGGTCGACGCCACGGCCGCGCCGAACACGAGGAACGCGACGAAGTTGAAGAACGCCGCCCAGGCGACCGCCCAGCGCGGGCTCATCGCGCCGGTCGAGACGATGGTGGCGATCGAGTTGGCCGCGTCGTGGAAGCCGTTGAAGAAGTCGAAGACCAGCGCGACGGCGACCAGGAAGACGACGACCTCGAACGTGATCGACATCTCAGGCGTTCTCGAGCACGATGCCTTCGATGATGTTGGCCACGTCCTCGCAGCGGTCGGTCACGGTCTCGAGGTACTCGTAGATCTCCTTGAGCTTGATCAGCTCGCGCGTGTCGGGCTCGGAATGGAAGAGCTTCGCGAGACCCGCGCGCAGCACCTGGTCGGCCTCGGTCTCGAGCCGGTCGATCTCGCCGCAGACCTTCATGATGTGCTCGGCGTTGGCCATGTTGTCGAGGAGCTTCACCGCCTCCTGCACCTTTTCGGCGCAGGCGACGCAGATGTCGGCGAGGCGCCGCGCCTCGTCCGGGACCTTGCGCACCTCGTACAGGAACATGCAGTGCGACACGTCCTCCATCAGGTCGAGGCAGTCGTCCATCGACGTGATCAGCAGGTGGATGTCCTCGCGGTCGAGCGGGGTGATGAAGGTCTGGTGCAGCAGCTGCATCGTCTGGTGCGTGACGTGGTCGGCCTTGCCTTCGATCACCTTGATGTTGTGGGCGCGCATCTCGAAGTCGCCGAGGTGCGCCATCATCTCCTTCAGCTCCTTCGCGCCCTGGACGATCAGGGCCGCGTGCTCGGCGAAATAACCGAAGAAGCGGCCTTCGTGGGGCATCAGGCGTCCGAACATTGGGACCTCGCGGCGACGTGGAGTAGAGGCGCGCGCATTTTAGCGGCTTTCGCCGCGCGCGCCGTGGTGGGGGTGCGGGTGCGGCGCGGCGTGTCCCGGGCTTCGTCGAAGGGCCCGCGGGAGCAGCGACCCGATCACCATGCCGGCGATCGAGAATCCCAGCCCGACGAGCGGCGGCGGCACCAGCGCGTCGGCGGCGGTCAAGGCCGCGATCAGCCACGCGACCAGCCCGAACACGGCCGAGAGGACGGCGCCGGTATTGGTCGAGCGCTTCCAGAAGATGCCGGCCGCGAGTGGCACGAGCGCCGCGACCAGGGTCACGGAATAGGCGTTCTGCACCATGTCGTACATCGTCTGCTTGGACAGGAGGGCGAACACGAGCGCGGCGCAGGTGAAGCTCACCAGGACGACGCGCAGCGTGAGCAGGAACTGGCGGTCGCTCATCCGCGGGAAGAGAGGCTTGATGATGTTCTCGGTGGCGAGCGAGGTCGGCGCGATGATGGCGCCGCTCGCCGTCGACAGGATCGCCGAGAGCAGCGCGCCGAAGAACAGCACCTGGATCCACATCGGCGTGTGGCTCAGGATGAACTCGGGGAGGATGCGCTGCGTCTCGCGCGCGTCCTGGGCCGAGAGCAGCGAGCCGAGCGACGGGTCGATGAGGAGCCCCGCGGCGACGATGTAGATCGGCACGAACACGAACGAGAAATAGACGACGCCGCCGAGCAGGCTCCCGGCGACCGCGGTCTTCTCGTTCTTCGCGGAGGTGACGCGCTGGAAGATGTCCTGCTGCGGGATCGAGCCGATCGAGAGCGTGAGGAACGCGGTGACGAACGCGAGCCACTCCTTCGCGCCGCCCTTGGGCCAGAACTCGAACCGGCCCGACTCGGCCGCGGCGGAGACGACGCGGCCCACGCCGCCGGCGGCGTCGCCGACGAACCACGCGATCACGCCCAGGCCGACGATGATCATCACCGACTGGAACAGGTCGGTCATCGCGACCGACCACATGCCGCCCCAGATGGTGTAGCCGAGGACGACCGCGCCGCTGATGACGATGCCGGTCTGCAGCGACACGGCGCCGTCGGTGAGCGTCGAGAACACCAGGCCGAGCGCGGTGAGCTGCGCCGCGGTCCAGCCGAGGTAGGAGATCGCGATGACGACGCTCGTGCCGAGCTCCATGGCCTTGCCGTAGCGCTTGCGGTAGAAGTCGCCGATCGTGAGCAGGTCCATGCGGTAGAAGGCGCGCGCGAACAGAAGCGCCACGATCGCGAGGCACATCGAGGAGCCGAAGGGATCGGCGATGATGCCCCCGAGGCCGCTCTTCTGGAACTCGACCGAGACCGAGAGCACGCTCTCGGCGCCGAACCAGGTGGCGAACACGGTGGCCGTGTTCATGTAGAGCGGGAGGCTGCGGCCGGCGACGACGTAGTCCCTGGAGCTCTTGACGCGCAGCGCGGCCCACAGGCCGATCGCGATGGTGACGAGGAGGTAGAGGACGACGGAGGCGATCAGCATGGGCGGCGATTATAAGGCGCTAGAACACGACGAAGAACACCGCCCAGGCGAGGGCGGCCGCGAGCAGCAGCACGATCCATTCCAGCACGCGCGTGCGCCGGCGCTCGGTCGCGAGCAGCGCCTCGAGCAGGCGCTCCAGCCGCAGCGCCCGGTCCTCGTGCAGCGCGCGGTAGAGGAGGCGCGGCAGCTGCGGCAGCATCGAGGTCCACAGCGGCGCCTCGTCCCGGATGTTGCGCACGAGGCCGCGCCAGCCGACCTGCTCGCTCATCCAGCGCTCGAGGAAGGGCTTCGCCGTCTTCCACAAGTCGAGGTCGGGATCGAGCTGGCGCCCCAGGCCCTCGATGTTGAGCAGCGTCTTCTGCAGCATCACGAGCTGGGGCTGGATCTCGACGTTGAAGCGCCGCGAGGTCTGGAACAGGCGCAGCAGCACACGGCCGAACGAGATCTCCTTCAGCGGGCGGTCGAACACCGGCTCGCACACGGCGCGGATCGCCGACTCGAACTCGTCGATGCGCGTGTCGGCGGGCACCCAGCCGGCGTCGACGTGCGCCTGCGCGACGCGCCGGTAGTCGCGCTGGAAGAACGCGAGGAAGTTCTGCGCGAGGTAGCTCTTGTCGGCGTCGGTGAGCGTGCCCATGATGCCGAAGTCGAGCGCGATGTAGCGCCCGTCGGAGGTCACCAGGATGTTGCCCGGGTGCATGTCGGCGTGGAAGAAGCCGTCGCGGAACACCTGGGTGAAGAAGATCTCGACTCCCGCGCGCGCGAGCCTCGGGATGTCGACGCCCTGGCGGCGCAGCTCCGCCACCTGGCTGATCGGCGTGCCGCTCATGCGCTGCATGGTCATGACGTTCCGGGTGCACCCCTCCCAGTACACCTCGGGCACGCACAAGAGCGGCGAGTCGAGGAAGTTGCGCCGCAGCTGGCTCGCGTTCGCGGCCTCGCGCATGAGATCGAGCTCGTCGTACAGGTGCCGCGCGAACTCCGCGACCACCTCGCGCGGCTTCAGGCGCTTGCCGTCGGCCCACAGGCGCTCGACCAGGAACGCGCCGGAGTCGAGCAGCTCGAGGTCGCGCGCGATGCCTGGCGTCATGCCCGGCCGCAGCACCTTGACCGCGCACTCGCGTCCGCCCGGCAGCACCGCGAAGTGCACCTGCGCGATCGAGGCGCTCGCGACCGGCACGCTCGAGAACTGCTCGAACACCTCGTCGAGCTTGCGCCCGAAGGCGCGCTCGACCTCGGCGACGGCCTGCTCGGCCGCGAACGGCGGCACCTGGTCCTGGAGCTTCGCGAGCTCGTCGGCGATGTCGCTCGGCAGCAGGTCGCGGCGCGTCGACAGCACCTGGCCGAACTTGACGAAGATCGGCCCCAGCGTCTCGAGCGCGCGCCGCAGCCGCACCGCGCGCGGCTCCGAGAGCCGCCGCCAGAACAACAGCCGCCGCGCGGCGCGGCCGGCGCGCGAGCCCTGGGCGAGGGCGAACTCCTCCAGCCCGAAACGCAGGGCGACCCAGAGGATGATGGCGAGGCGGAGGAGACGGCGCAAGTCGCCGGAATCTACACGATTCCCCGGGCCGAGGCGAGAAGGTCGATCCGCTTCTCGAGGCGGGCGACGTCGTCGCGCAGCGCGTCGACCGCGCCGCAGAACGCGGCGACGTCCTCGGGCCGGGCGAGGAGCGGCTGCTCGTCCTGCCAGTACTCGGCGAGGTTCTCGCCCAGGCGCAGCGCCGCCTCGCGCTGCCAGCGCAGCAACGCCTCGCCGCCGGCGGCGACGCGGCGCGCGAGCACGTCGCCGAGCAGCTTCGAGAGGTCCTCCTCGACGTCCCAGGAGAGGTCCGCGAAGAGCGAGCGCACGGTCTGCGCGAGCTCGCCCGATCCCTCGATCGCGACGTGCCGCAGCGCGGCCTCGTCGCGCGCGGCGAGGAGCGGCAGCGCCGAGGGCGCGAGCGTCACGGTGAGCGAAGCCGGGTCCTCCTCGCCCGCGGCGGCGACCCGGCCCGACTCCAGGATGCGCAGCCGCAGCTCGGGGAAGGGCGGGCAGCGCAGCGCCACGCTGCGCCCGGCGAAGGCCGCGAGGCGCGCGCAAGCCCAGGGATTCTGCGCGAGCACGTGGTTGAGCGCGGCCTGCGCGCCGCGCTCGAGCAGGATGCCGCGCGCGGCCATCGCTTCAGACCGGTTGCTGGATGCCCGCGAGCACCCAGCCGCGCGAGCCGTTGACCGGCTTCTGCAGGTGCCACACCTCCTCGAATCCTTCCGGCAGCGCCCTCGGGTCCTCGCGCGCGGTGCCGTGGAAGCGCACGCTCGCCCAATGCAGCGGCCCCTCGGTGACGACCTCCAGCAGATCGGCGTCGAGGCTCACCACGTCGACGCTCTGGACCGAGCCCGCGTGCGAGCGCACGTCGTCGGCGAGCGCCGCGAACATCTCGCTCGTGGTCACGTCGCGCAGCGCGTCGACGTCGCCGCGGTCGTTCGCGTCCTGCAGCGCGAGGAAGTTGCGCTTCGCCTGGCCGAGGAAGCCGTCGACGTCGAATCCCGCCGGGATGCCGCGAGCGCCGTCGCCGCCCGCCTCGGGGCGCGAAGCGGCCGGCGACGGGGGAAGCGAGCCGACGGTCTCGGCGGGCGCGCCGGCGTAACGCATGCGCGAGCGCTCCGCGCTCGGCCGCGACAGCGCGCGCACGAGCAGCATGACGAGCGCGCCCGCGACGAGGGCGAGCATCAGGGTCGCGAGCAGCGCGCCGGCGCCGCCCTGCGCGAACAGCCACCCGAGCCCGAGCCCGGCGGCGAGGCCGGCGAGCGGGGCGAGCCAGCGCGAGCCGGCGGGCTGCGGCGCGGCGGGCTGCGCCTGCTGCTGCGCGGGCGGGGTCGCCCGCCGCTGCGGCGGCGGGGTCACCTGGCGCTGCGCGCCCAGGCTGCGGCCGCCGCCGAGGCGGCTCGCCGCGTCGGCCTGCGGTACGGCGATGGCGACGAACACGAGCGCGAGCACGGCGAAGAGCGATCGTTTCACGATGGGCCTCCTGTCAGAACTTGTGGCCGACGTGCAGCGCGACGACGCCGGCGGCGAGGTTGAAGTATTCGACCTGCTCGAGACCGGCCTGTTCCAGCATGGCCTTGAGCGTCTCCTGGTCGGGGTGCACGCGGATCGACTCCGCGAGATAACGATAGCTCGCCTCGTCGCCCGCGACCGCGCGTCCCAGGCTCGGCAGCACGCTGAACGAGTACCAGTCGTACGCGCGCGCGAGCGGCGCCCACACGCGCGAGAACTCGAGCACGAGGACGCGCCCGCCGGGGCGCAGCACGCGCCGCATCTCCGCGAGCGCCGCGTCCTTGCGCGTCATGTTGCGCAGCCCGAAAGCGACCGTGACGCAGTCGAAATGATCGGCGGGGAAGGGCAGCCGCTCGGCGTCGCACTGCACCGCGGGCAGCGCGAGCCCCGAATCGAGCGCGCGGTCGCGCCCGGTCTCGAGCATCGAGCGGTTGATGTCGGTGAGCCAGACCTCGCCCGCGGGCCCGGCGCGGCGCGCGAGCGCGCGCGCGAGATCGCCCGAGCCCGCGGCGACGTCGAGCACGCGGTCGCCCGCGCGCACCCCGCTCTTCGCGACGGCGAACGCCTTCCACAGCCGGTGCAGGCCGAGCGACATCAGGTCGTTCATCAGGTCGTAGCGCGAGGCGACCGACGTGAACACGCCCTCGACGCGGCGCGCCTTGTCGCGCTCGTCGACTTCCTCGTAACCGAAGGGGACCTTGGCCATCTGCCGTCAGGGCTCGCGCCGCGCGCCGGATCGCCGCAGGCGCTCGAGGTAATCCTGCCACAGGGCGTCGCGGTTCGATCCGAGCTCGTGCAGATAGTCCCACGAATAGATGCCGGTCGCGTGCCCGTCGGAGAACCGCGGCTGCACCGCGTAGGTCCCGACCGGCTCGAGCGCGACGATGTCGACGTCCTTCTTGCCGGTCTGCAGCACCTCCTGGCCCGGCCCGTGGCCGCGCACCTCGGCCGAGGGCGAGTACACGCGCAGGAACTCGTACGAGAGCTCGAAGCGCCCGCCGTCCTCGAACGTGATCTCCATGACGCGCGACTTGCTGTGCAGCTTGATCTCGGTGGGAACGCGGGCCATGCGACGCTCTTGCACGCCCGCGCGCTACGCGGGCTCGAAGGTCACGCGCTCGTAATCGACGCCGCGCTCGAGCAAGGCGGTGAGGACGACGTTCGAGGACGATTCGCGGATCAGCTCGATCATCCGGCCCGGCTTGAACCAGCCGTTGGGGATCACGAGCGACTCGGCCGAGCCGAGCGCCGCCGCCGCCGGCAGGAGCAGCGCGGCGGTAAAGCGCTCGTTGGTCGCGTTCAGCCCGGTGCCGCGCACGGAGACGCCCCTGGGCATGCCCGGCATGATGCGCACCCCGGCGCGCAGCAGCAGGTCGGGACCGACCGAGAGCCAGCGCACCATGCCGAGAATGAAGCTCTTGCCGTCGGCGGGACGCACCGCGATCAGCTGGTGCAGCTGGTAGCGCGCGGCCGCGGCAGGGTCGGGCCGCTCGAGGCGCAGCCCCGAGCGGCTCTCGTCCTTCAGCTGCCAGGTCTCGAGGAAGTAGCCTTGCGCCTTGCCATAGTCCTCCTCCTCGTGGCGGGTCGCCACGCGGCCGAAGGTGGCAATCTCCTCGCGCTGCATCTTGGAGAGCTCCTCGAGCCCGGCGGGCTGCCGGAAGCGCTCGCCCGAGATGTAGTAGTGCATCGCCGGCATGCCGATGCACAGCTCGGCCGTGCCGCTCGCCGCGCGCCGCGGGTGCACGCGCGAGCGCTTGTCCTCGCACCACTGCTTGAACAGCATGATGAGGAGCTGCTCCGCGGCCGCGGGCGGCACGTCGCCGAGATTGAGCGCCGACGGCGACTCGCCCTTGCGCAGCAGCGACACGCGCTTCTTCACGCTGCGCGCGATGTCCGACACGTCGAGGTAGCGCACGCTCTCGCCCGTCGCGCCGCTGCGGGCGGCGCCGCCGTCGCCCGCGAGATCGACCGCGAGCGGGGCCTGGTCGCCCGCGCGCGGCGTGCGCGAGAACGCCACCTTTTGCGACCAGCGCTCGAGCCAGCGGGCGATAATGGCCGTCTGGCGCGGCGCGTGCTCGTTCGGGTTGGCGAGGTTGAGGAGCAGCGTGCGCGCGTAGGTCTCGACGCAGCGCGTCTCGATCTTCTTGTACTCGGGGTGGTCGACCTCGCGCTCGGCGACGCCGCGCTCCTCGGCGAGCGCGTAGAGGCGGTTGAGCAGCCTCCAGCTCTCGGGCGCGATCTCCTGGTAGGCCGAATAGTGCTCGCCGATCTTCTCGCTCAGGCACCAGAGCGCCCGCTGGCAGGCGACCGCGGCCTGGGCGGCGTCGGTCTCGCCCTCCAGGCAGTACTGGTAGCCGAGCAGGAACGCGGCCCAGAGCGAGGTGACGGCGTTGAACGCCTCGCGCTCCGGCGGCGACAGCGGCACCGGCCGGTTCGCGAACTTCTTCGCCTGCTCGGCCTGCACGAACAGCACCGCGGGACGCAGCTGCTCGAGGATCTTCAGCCGCTCGGCCGGCGCGATCGCGCAGCGGTTCAGCTCGGCGAGCTGGGCGATGAGCTTGCCGTGCGAGCTCGCGACATTGATGAGCGGCACGCCCTGCAGCCAGGCGGCGCAGCCGGCGGCGTCGCGGAAATCGGGATTCGCGTCCGGCGCGGCGACGGGCAGGTCGAAGGCCGACATCGCGCTAGGCGCCCAGGCGCCGCCGCAGCGCGTCGGCGAGCGCGGCCGACGCGGGGGCGCCGCGCGAGGACCGCGCTCGCGAGGGCTGCGCCCAGATCGGCTGCGGGAAATGGCGGTCGTCGGCGAAGCGCGGGATCACGTGCCAGTGCAGGTGCTGCGTCATGTTGCCCAGGCTCGCGAGGTTCACCTTGTCGGGACGCAGCAGCTCGCGCAGCGCGGCCTCGGCCGCGAACACCGCGTCCATGAGGCGCGCGCGCTCGTCTTGCTCGAGATCGGTCATTTCCTTGACGTGGCGCTGCAGGACCACGCGGCAGAATCCCGGATAGTCCGCGTCAGCCACGCCGACGATGCGGCAGAAGCTGTCCCGCCAGAGGACCTCGCCGCCGTCCGAAGCGCACAGCTCGCAGCGCGCGGCGTTCCCGGCGGCGGTCGTGTCGACTTCGCGTCCGGGCATGCGCCAAGCATAGCAGACTGGGCGGGGACGGGCCGCGTCATGACGCGCCCGGGCGCGCGGCCGCGCCGGCTTCCGGAAACACCTCGCGGTAGCTCGCGTAGAAGCTGCCGAACAGGATGGGGAGCGACAGCAGGGTCGCCGCGAGCAGCGCGGCGTGCACCGAATCGGCGTTGCCGTGAGTCAGCACCGCCACCATCGACATGGCGGCGAGCACCGCCACGCCGCCCAGCATCAGCATCGCGCCGTACACCAGGAACGCCCGCCAGTTGCGCCACGCCGCGAAGAAGCTGTAGAAGAGCGACTGCGCCGCGCCCATGCCGCCCCAGCCCACCAGCGGCGGCGCGAACCAGAACGCCATCATGACCGGGGTCAAGCCGAGCGCCCCGGCGAGCAGCCCGCGCGAGGCGCGCCCCTCGGCGATGGCATCGGGCTGCGGCTCGCGCCCCTCGAGCGCCCAGTCGAGCAGCACGCCGTCGTCGACGAGCGAGGCGAGCGCGAGCACGGCCAGGATGCAGACGAGATAGAGCGCGCCGAGCGTCACCAGGACCGGCAAGCGCGCGCGGAACGCATCGACGAGCAGGCGCGGACGCAGCGGCGCCCCCGCCTCGAGCAGCGCGCACAGCGCCATGAACGACATGGTGAAAGGCGGCAGCACCAGCATCGACAGCGCGCGCCCGATGTGCGGCAGCTGCCCGAGCAGTCCGACGGCGAGCCAGTAGACGAGCACCGCGAGCAGCCACGCCGGCGGGTTGCGCCGGAACAGGACGAGGCCGCGCCCGAGCCAGGCCGCGCCGTTCTTCGCAGGGACGATCCTCATCGCGGCGCCCAGGGCAGGAGCAGCGCGCGCTCGCGGCGCGACTCGAGCACGCGGCGGAAATGCTCGGGGTCGTGCGCGTGCGTGAGCTCGCCCGGGCGCGGCAGGTAGAAGTCGTACAGGCGCGACAGCCAGAAGCGCAGCGCCCCGGCGCGCAGCATCGCGGGCCACGCGCGCCGCTCCTCGTCGGTGAAGGCGCGCACGCCGGCGTACGCGGCGAGCAGCGCCCGGCCGCGCTCCGGATCGAGCTCGCCGGCCGGGTCGATGCACCAGTCGTTGACGGTCACGGCGACGTCGAACAGGAACGAATCGACGCCCGCGAAGTAGAAGTCGATGAAGCCGCCGAGGCGCTCGCCGTCGAACAGCACGTTGTCGCGGAACAGGTCCGCGTGCACGGGCCCGCGCGGCAGGCCCGGGTGCGCGTTCGCCTGCTGGAACTCGAGCTCGGAGGCGAGCAGCTCGCGCCGCCTCGCGTCGAGAAACGGCATGACCGAGACCGAGGTCTCGCGCCGCCAGCGCGGCCCCCGCGGGTTCTCCTGCGAGCCCGCGTAGCCCCCGCCCGCGAGATGCATCTCGGCGAGCATCGCGCCGACCCGCGCGCAGTGGCTCGGCTGCGGGGCGAGCACGGGCGCACCGGGCAGGCAGGTCACGATGGTCGCGGGCTTGCCCTTCAGGTCCCCGAGGAGCCGGTCACGCCGGTCGGCGATGGGCGCGGGGCACGGGATGCCGTGGCGCGCGAGGTGCGACATGAGGTTGAGATAGAACGGCAGCTCGCGCGCCGAGAGGCGCTCGAACAGCGTGAGCACGTAGCGTCCCTGCGTGGTGGTCACGAAATAGTTGGTGTTCTCGACGCCCGCGGCGATGCCCTGCAGCCCGACCAGCGATCCGATGGTGTAGTCGCCCAGCCAGCGCGCAAGCTCGTCGCGGGTGACTTTGGTGAAGACGGACATGGCGGGCGCCCGTCAGAACTGACGGATCACCCATGCCGGCACGCGCAGGCCGATGTCCAGGCTCTCGTTGCGGATGCCGGGTCCATCGCCCCGGTCCTCGATGATGTAGTAGACGGCGCCGCCCGGCCGGGTGACGCGCACGACGCGCTGTCCGTTCACGACCGTCTCCTCGGTCTGCTCCTGGTCGCCGTTGATCACGACCGGCGACTCGTCGGGCGACTCGGCATCGACGCCCGGCGGCGGCGGGGGCGGCTCGGGCAGCGGCTCGAGCTTCGGCGGCTGCTGCGCGGCGGCCGGCAGCGCGAGCGCGAACGCGAGCAGGAACGCCAACGTGAACTTCGATGCGGCGGAAAACGTCCTGAGCATCCCCCGATTTTACAGGTTGAGCAGCACCTCGCGCTCGGAGGGCGAGGGCGTGAAGCTCCGGTGCTCGTAGTGGCGGAAGATCGCTTCGACGATCGCCTCGGGCTCGTCGACGATCTGCACCAGGTCCGGGTCCTCGGGACCGATGAACTTCCCGGCGACCATGGCGGCGCGGATCCAGTCGACCAGGCCGCGCCAGAAGGGGGCGTGCACGAGGAGGCACGGCACGCGCGCGCTCTTGCCGGTCTGCATGAGGACGAGGACCTCGGTCAGCTCGTCGAGCGTGCCGAAGCCGCCGGGGAGGAACACGAAGGCGCTCGCGCACTTGACGAACATCGCCTTGCGCGCGAAGAAATGCCGGAACGCGAGCGAGATGTCCTGGTGCACGTTCGAGAACTGCTCGCGCGGCAGCTCGATGTTGAGGCCCACCGAGGGCGAGCGCCCGGCGTAGGCGCCGCGGTTGGTCGCGTCCATGATGCCGGGGCCGCCGCCCGAGACGACGGCGAAGCCCGCGTCGGAGAGCAGGCGCGCGGTGCGCTCGGCGAGAACGTAGTACGGATGTCCCTCGGGGACGCGCGCGCTGCCGAAGACCGAGACGGCCGGGCGGATCTCGTTCATGCGCTCGGTCGCCTCGACGAATTCTGACATAATGCCGAACAGGCGCCAGGCCTCGGCGGCGAAGTAAGCTTGCATCGCGCCGCCTGAAGTGAGCGGCTTCGGAATCTTGTGCGTCATGGCGGGTTCCTCGAATGGGTTGTAAGACGAGCGCCGCGCCCAATCTATCCAACATGCCGGATTCCGGATCCTCGTCGGAAAAAACGCTGGTCCTCGTCGACGGGTCCTCGTACCTGTACCGGGCGTTCCACGCGCTGCCCGACCTGAGGAACGCGTCGGGCCAGCCCACGGGCGCGATCTACGGCGTCATCAACATGCTACGGAAGCTGCTCGCCGACTACAAGGCGGACTATTGCGCCGTGGTGTTCGACGCGAAGGGCAAGACCTTCCGCGACGACCTGTACGCCGAGTACAAGGCGAACCGCGCGCCGATGCCCGACGACTTGGGCGCGCAGATCGAGCCGCTGTGCGACACGATCCGCGCGCTCGGCTGGCCGATGCTGATCATCGACGGCGTCGAGGCCGACGACGTCATCGGCACGCTCGCGCGCCAGGCCGAGGCCGCGGGGATGCGCTGCATCGTCTCGACCGGCGACAAGGACCTCGCGCAGCTCGTGACCGAGCGCGTGACGCTCGTCAACACGATGAGCAACGAGAAGCTCGACCGCGCCGGCGTGAAGGCGAAGTTCGACGTCGAGCCCGGGCAGTTCCTCGACTACCAGACGCTGATCGGCGACTCGATCGACAACGTGCCGGGCATCGACAAGGTCGGCCCGAAGACCGCGGCGAAGCTGATCGCGCAGTACGGCTCGCTCGACGGAGTGGTCGCGCACGCGGCCGAGATCGGCGGCGCGGTCGGCGAGAACATCAGGAAGGCGCTCGACTGGCTGCCGAAGTCGAGGACGATCCTCACGGTGAAATGCGACGTGCCGCTGCCGTTCAAGCCGAGCGAGCTCGTGCTCGCGCCGCGCGACAACGCCAGGCTCGCCGAGCTGTTCGCGCGCTTCGGCTTCAGGAGCTGGCTGCGCGAGGTCACCGCCGGCGCCGACGCGGCGCGCGAGACGCAGCAGCAGGCGCAAGCCGCCCCGGCGGCTCCGAAACCGAGCGCGGCACCGCGCAACTACGAGCTGATCGTCACCGAGGAGGCGCTGCGGCGCTGGCTGGAGACGATGGAGCGGGCGGAGCTGGTCGCGTTCGACACCGAGACGACCGATCTCGACCCGATGCGGGCGCTGCTCGTGGGCCTCTCGTTCGCGACCGAGGCGGGGCGCGCCGCGTACGTTCCGGTCGAGCACCGCTACGCGGGCGCGCCGGATCAGCTGAAGATCGACGCGGTCCTCGCGATCCTCAGGCCCTGGTTCGCCGACGAGCGCCGGCGCAAGGTCGCGCAGAACGCGAAGTACGATCGGCACGTGCTCGCGAACCACGGCGTCGAGGTCCGCGGCCTCGTGCACGACACGCTGCTCGAGTCCTACGTGCTCGAGAGCAGCGCGCGGCACGACATGGATTCCCTCGCCGAGCGCCATCTCGGCGTCAAGGGCCTCTCCTACGACCAGGTGACGGGCAAGGGCGCGCCGCGCATCTCCTTCGACCAGGTCGAGCTCGAGCGCGCACGCGACTACGCCGCCGAGGACGCCGACCTCACGCTGCAGCTGCACGGCGCCCTGCATCCGAAGATCGAGGCGGACGGGAAGCTCGCGTTCGTGTACGGCACGATCGAGATGCCGGTGCTCTCGGTGCTGTTCCGCATGGAGCGAAACGGCGTCCTGGTCGACGCGGCCCAGCTCGAAGCGCAGGGGCGCGAGCTCGGCGGAAAGATGATGCAGCTCGAGCAGCGCGCGTACAACGAGGCGGGCCAGCCGTTCAACCTGAACTCGCCCAAGCAGATCTGCGAGATCCTGTTCGACAAGCTCGAGATCCCCGTGATCAAGAAGACGGCGAGCGGCGCGCCGTCGACCGACGAGGAAGTGCTCGAGAAGCTCGCGCTCGACTACCCGCTGCCGAAGACGCTGCTCGATTACCGGATGCTCTCGAAGCTCAAGTCCACGTACACGGACAAGCTGCCGCGCATGGTGAACCCGAGGACGGGCCGCGTGCATACGAACTACGGGCAGACGACCGCGGTGACCGGGCG
Source organism: Burkholderiales bacterium (assembly GCA_035651815.1). Taxonomy (GTDB): domain Bacteria; phylum Pseudomonadota; class Gammaproteobacteria; order Burkholderiales; family SG8-39; genus VBDM01. The sequence goes on from DASRFB010000121.1 coordinate 14,933, forward strand.
GCTCGCGTCGAACGACCCGAACCTGCAGAACATCCCGGTGCGCACGGCCGAGGGCCGGCGCATCCGCGAGGCCTTCGTCGCGCCGCCGGGGCACGTCGTCGTCTCGGCCGACTACTCGCAGGTCGAGCTGCGGATCATGGCGCACATCTCGGGCGACGAGAGCCTGCTGCGCGCGTTCGCGGCGGGCGAGGACATCCACCGCGCGACCGCGGCGGAAGTCTTCGGCCGGCCGCTGCACGACGTGACCGCCGAGGAGCGCCGCTACGCCAAGGTGATCAACTTCGGCCTCATCTACGGCATGTCGGCGTTCGGGCTCGCGCAGCAGCTCGGCCTCGAGCGCGCGACCGCGCAGGCGTACATCGCGAGCTATTTCACGCGCTATCCGGGCGTCGCGAGGTACATGGAGACGACGCGCGAGACGGCGCGCGAGCGCGGCTACGTCGAGACGGTGTTCGGGCGCAGGCTCTACCTGCCCGAGATCCGCGCCGGCGCGCCGGCGCGGCGCTCGGCGGCCGAGCGCGCCGCGATCAACGCGCCCATGCAGGGCACGGCCGCCGACCTCATCAAGCTCTCGATGATCGCGGTGCAGGATTGGATCGAACGCGATAAGCTCGGATCGAAGCTCGTCATGCAGGTGCACGACGAGCTGGTGCTCGAGGTGCCGGAGCCCGAGCTCGCGCAGGTCAGGCAGAAGCTGCCCGAGCTGATGAGCGGCGTGGCCCGGCTCAAGGTGCCGCTCGTGGTCGACGTCGGCTCGGGGCCGAACTGGGAGAAGGCGCACTAGCGTGAAGCCCGATCGCCGGAGATTTTTTCATGCCCTGCTGGTCATGCTCGCGCTGGGCCCGCTGGGAAGGCGCGCGGCGCGCGCGGCGAACGCGGGGCCGAAGAAAGCGAGGATCGGCATCGTCGGCTCGGGCAACGTCGGCGGGACGCTGGGCGCGGTGTGGGTGCGGGCCGGGCACGAGGTGATGTTCTCGTCGCGCGACCTCGCGCACGACCGGGAGCTCGCTGCGGAGCTCGGCAAGGGCGCGCGAGCGGGCACGCCGCGCGAGGCGGCCGCCTTCGGCGAGGCCGTCATGATCTCGGTGCCCTACGGTGCGCTGCCCGCGGTCGGCAAGGAGCTCGGGGAATTGCTCCAGGGCAAGGTCGTGATCGACACGTGCAACCCGTTCGCCTCGCGCGACGGCGAGATCGCCGATTGGGCGCGCCGGAAAGGCGCGGGCCTCGCCTCCGCGGAGCTGCTGCCCGGCGCGCGCCTGGTGCGTGCGTTCAACGCGATCGGCGCCGAGCGGATGGGCGAGGCGCACCGGGAGCCGGGGCGCGTCGCCATGCCGATCGCGAGCGACGACGCGGCGGCCGTCGCGGTCGCGGCGCCGTTGATCCGGGAGATCGGCTACGAGCCGGTGCTGATCGGGGACCTCGCGAAGGGCAGGTACCTGATGCCCGGAACGGTGCTCGCCGGCGAGCACACGGCCGAGGAGCTGAGGACGATCGCGAAGGGTCTGGACTAGCCTGGTGCCGCACTCAGTGCTGGATCAGCGCGCCGAAGACTTTGCGCAGGATCGATGACGCCTCCTGCGCGGGGTTCGCGCGGATCCGCTTCTCCTCCTCGGCGATCATCAGGAACAGCCCGTCGAGGGCGCGGCGGGTGACGTAGTCCTCGAGGTTGGCATCCTCCGGCTTCACCCAGCCGAGGCGCGACGCGCGCGAGGCGAAGCGGTCCCAGCTCTCGGCGAGGCGCACCTTGTCCATCGCGCGCACGACGATCGGGTGGAAGCGCTGCGCGAGCGGATCGCTCATCGTGCGCCTGAAGTACTGCGTCGCGGCGTCGTCGCCGCCCGAGAGGATCGATCGCGCGTCGGCGACGCTCATCGCCTTGATCGAGTCGACGAAGACCGCTCTCGCCTCGGGCACCGCGGCCTCCGCCGCGCGGTTCATGCGCAGGATCAGCTCGTCGGCCTGCTTGCCCATGCCGAGGCGCCGCATCAGGTTCTCGGTCTTCTTCATCGACTCGGGCATGAGGATCTTCACCCGCCCGTCGCCGAAGAAGCCGTTCTCCACGCCGAGCCGGTTGACCGCCTCGCCGGCGCCTTTCGTGAGCGCCTCCTTCAGCCCCGCGGCCGCGTCGCGGTTCGAGAGATCCTCGATCCCGAGGGCGAGCGCCGCGGCGGGGAGGACAAGCAGCCCGAAAAAGGCGAAAATGCGGCGCATGGAGCGCTCCCCGCGAATGGTCGTATGAGCCTGCGTCTGAGCCAGATTATCGTCGCCGCGGCGGCCGCCGCAACCGGGATCGGCGCCTCCGCCGTGCTGTATTCGACGAAGCCGGCCGCCCCGCGCGCCGATTTCGTGACGATCCAGGGCGAGAAGGTGTCGACGCGGAGCCTGCGCGGCAAGGTCGTGCTGGTGAATTTCTGGTCGACCTCGTGCGTGACCTGCGTCGAGGAGATGCCGAAGATCGTCGAAACGTACAAGAAGTACCGCGACCGCGGCTTCGAGACCGTGGCGGTCGCGATGAGCTACGATCCGCCGAACTACGTGCTCGCCTACGCCGTGAGCAACAAGCTGCCGTTCAAGGTCGCGCTCGACCCCGTCGGCAACGTCGCGAGGAGCTTCGGCGACGTCGACGCGACCCCGACCACTTTCGTGCTCGATCGGCGCGGCAAGGTCGTCGCGCGCTACGTCGGCGAGCCGGATTTCGGCAAGCTCGACGAGCTGCTCGAGACGAAGCTCAAAGAGCCCGCTTAACTCCCGAGCTGGTAGATCGCGTGCACCGGCCAGTGGTCGGACGGCGCGAGGCCCTCGGCGTAGACCTGCGGCACGCCGGCGGAAAGAGCGCGCGCGTGCCTGTTCGCGACGATCAGGTCGATCGCTTCCGTCACCGTCGGCGCGCCCGGCTCTATCCCCGCGGTCGGATAGCAATGGAACGTCGGCGGGCTCTGCATCCCCAGCGCGGCGAAGCAGCTCGTGAACCCGGCGCG
>DASRFB010000122.1:0-52851 GCA_035651815.1 Burkholderiales bacterium
GCTCCTTCTTGGTCATCGAGCCGATGATGGCGATCATGCGCTTGATCTCGCCGTCGTTGACCTTGGATTTGACGTTGTCCGGCAACGAGGAGACGCCTGGCAGCTTGTCCATCAGGCCGGCCAGGCCGCCCATGTTGTTCATCTGCTCGAGCTGGTCGCGCATGTCGTTGAGATCGAAGCGCTTGCCCTTCATCACCTTGGTGGCGAGCTTCTGCGCTTTTTCCTGGTCGACCTTGCGCTCGACTTCCTCGACCAGCGACAGCACGTCGCCCATGCCGAGGATGCGCTGCGCCACGCGGTCCGGATAGAACGGCTCCAGCGCGTCGGTCTTCTCGCCTGCGCCCAGGAACTTGATCGGCCGGCCGGTGACATAGCGCACCGACAGCGCCGCACCGCCGCGGGCATCACCGTCGGTCTTGGTCAGCACGACGCCGGTGAGCGGCAGCGCCTCGGCGAAGGCCTTGGCGGTATTGGCCGCGTCCTGGCCGGTCATGGAGTCGACCACGAACAGGGTTTCGATCGGGGTGATCGCGGCGTGCAGGGCCTTGATCTCGGCCATCATCGCCTCGTCGAGGTCGATCGACTTGTGCGCCTCCTCGACCAGCGACAGCACGTCGCCCATGCCGAGGATGCGCGCCGCCATGCGATCGGGGTGGAAGGGCTCGAGGCCGCCGAGCTTCTCGCTCGTGCCGGCGAGCTTGATCGGCTTGCCGGTGACGTGGCGCACCGAGAGCGCGGCCCCGCCGCGCGCATCGCCGTCGAGCTTGGTGAGCACGACTCCCGTGAGCGGGATGGCGTCGTCGAACGCGCGGGCGACGTTCACCGCGTCCTGACCCTGCATCGCGTCGACGACGAACAGCGTCTCGGCCGGCGAGAGCGCCGCCGAGAGCTCCTTGATCTCCTGCATCATCTTCTCGTCGATCGCGAGGCGCCCGGCGGTGTCGACGATCAGCACGTCGTTGTAGTGCTTGCGCGCGTGGTCGAGCGCGGCGAGCGCGATGTCGACGGGCTTCTCGCCCACCGCCGACGGATAGAAGTCGGCGCCCACCTGCGCCGCGACGGTCTTCAGCTGTTCGATCGCGGCCGGACGATACACGTCGGCGGAGACGAGCAGCGGCTTTTTCCGATGCTGCTCCAGCAGCAGCTTCGCGAGCTTCGCGGCCGTGGTGGTCTTGCCCGAGCCCTGCAATCCGGCCATGAGGATGACCGCGGGCGGCGTCACGGCGAGATTCAGGCCCGCGTTCTCGCCGCCCATCAGCGCGGCGAGCTCGCGGTTCACGACGCCGACGAGCGCCTGGCCGGGCGTGAGGCTTCCGACGACGTCCTGGCCGAGCGCCTTCTCGCGGACCCTGCCGATGAAGTCCTTCACGACCGGAAGCGCGACGTCGGCCTCGAGCAGCGCGACGCGCACCTCTCGCAGCGCCTCGGCGATGTTGTCTTCCGTGAGACGCGCCTCGCCGCGGATCGTCTTGACGACGCGCGACAGTCTCTGGGTGAGGTTCTCGAGCATGGAAGCGGACCTGCGTGGAACGGGTAAACTGGCGGGATGCCGTCCATTCTACTCTACGTCGCGGCGACGATCCTGTACGCGGCGCTCGCGTTCCATTTCTGGCGGACGCGCTGGCGCGAGCCGGGACCGGCATCGATCGAGCCGTGGGAGCGATGGGCGATCGTCGCGCCGCTCGTGCTCCACGCCTGGCTCGTCTACGAGTCGTTGCTCGCCGCGCCCGAGCTGCGTTTCGGCTTCGGGCAGGCGCTCTCCGTCATGCTGTGGCTGACGGTGCTGCTCTACTGGATCGAGAGCCTGTTCCTGCGCCTGGAGGGCATGCAGCCGCTGGTGCTCGGCGTCGCCGCGGTGTGCGTGCCGCTGCCGCTGATCTTCCCCGGCCTGTCGATCCACGCGCCGACCCAGTCGCTCGAGTTCCGGCTGCACCTGATGCTCGGCATGTCGGCCTACAGCCTGTTCACGATCGCGGCGCTGCACGCGCTGCTCATGACGCTGCTCGAGCGGCGCCTGCACGGGGGCGCCCTGCCCGGCCCGTTCTCGGCGCTGCCGCCGCTGCTGACGATGGAGAGCCTGCTGTTCCGCATCATCTTCTTCGGCTTCGTGCTGCTCACGCTCACGCTCGCGAGCGGGTTCGTCTTTTCCGAGGAGCTGTTCGGGCGGCCGGTGCGCTTCGAGCACAAGTCGGTGTTCGCGATCACCTCGTGGCTGATCTTCGCCGCGCTGCTCGCGGGACGGCGGCTCTACGGCTGGCGCGGGCGCGTCGCGCTGCGCTGGACGCTCGCGGGCTTCGTGATGCTGCTGCTCGCCTACGTCGGCAGCCGCTTCGTGCTCGAGGTGATATTGCGGCGCGGCGGAGTCTGAGGGGCCGGGCCGCGGCCGCTGCGCTATACTGAAATCGTCTTCGTCATCTAAGCGCCCGCCTTGGACGACATCCCCATAGCAGCGCAGCTCGCCGCGCTCGCTGTGCTGCTGGTCCTCTCCGCGTTCTTCTCCATCGCCGAAACGAGCATGATGGCGTTGAACCGCTATCGGCTCAAGGCGATGGTGCGCGCGGGACACCGCGGCGCCAAGATCGTCGCCGAGCTGCTCGCGAAGATCGACCGGCTGCTCGGGGTCATCCTGCTGGGCAACACGCTGGTCGCGGCCGGCGCGGCCACGCTCGCCGCGATGATCGCGCACACGCTGTTCGGCGACTACCGCTGGGTGCCCGCAGCGAGCGCGCTCGCGGTGACGTTCGCGCTGCTCGTCTTCTCCGAGATCACGCCGAAGGTGATCGGGGCGGCCTACGCCGAGCGCATCGCGCTCGCGGTCGGCTACGTGCTGAAGCCGATGCTCTGGGTGCTGTACCCGGTGGTCTGGCTCGTCAACCTGTTCGTGCGGCCGCTGCTCTTCCTGTTTCGCGTGAAGACGAGGACCGCGGAGCAGCCGCAGCGCCTGTCGATGGAGGAGCTGCGCCTCCTCGTGCTCGAGTCCGGGCAGTACATGCCGCGCAAGCACCAGAGCATCGTGCTCAACCTGTTCGGCCTGGAGACGATCACGGTCGAGGACGTGATGACGGCGCGCGCGCAGATCGAGGCGGTCGACCTCGACGCGCCGCTCGAGACCATCGTCGCGCAGCTCTCCACCGCGTATCACACGCGGCTCCCGGTCTATCGCGGCGAGCTCGGCAACATCGCCGGGATCCTGCACCTGCGCAAGGTCCTGCGCCTGACGCAGTCGGGCTCGCCCGACCGCGAGGGCCTCGAGCAGCTGCTCGAGCAGCCGTACTTCGTCCCGGCGTCGACCCCGGTGTTCGCGCAGCTGCAGTACTTCCAGGAGAACCGCCAGCGCATGGCGCTGGTCGTCGACGAGTACGGCGAGATCCAGGGCCTCGTGACGATGGAGGACATCATCGAAGAGTTCGTCGGCGAGTTCACCACGACCGCGCCGATGAAATCGGCGAGCTACAAGTGGGACCAGGACGGCAGCGCGCTGGTCGAGGCCGCGAGCAGCCTGCGCGAGCTGAACCGCAAGCTCGGCCTCGCGCTCCCGCTCTCGGGTCCGAAGACGCTGAACGGCCTGATCCTCGAGCACCTGCGCGACATCCCCGAAGCGGGCGTCAGCGTGAAGATCGCCGGCGTGCCGATGGAGATCGTGCACACCCAGGATCGCGTGGTGCGCACGGTGCGCCTGTTCCGCCCGCGCGCGGGCGAGACCCTGGACGCCTGAAGGGGGTTGTCTCGGGCGCCCGATTGCGCATATTTCTCATGGATTTAGCGCAGGAAATTCAGGCTTTACAAAAACCCCTGCGCGTTGCATCATCCAGCATCCTTTTTTCCGGCTGATCGTCCCGCATGGCGGCCAACGTCCGCACGCTCGGCAGGAGCGGCCTCGCGAGGGCGCTCGTGCAGCACGGCAAGTTGCGCGACAACGAGGTCGACGCGCTGATCGCCGACGCGAATTCCGCGGGCGCCTCGTTCGTCGAGCAGCTCGTCACCAGCCGCCGGATGAGCGCCATCGAGATCGCCGAGTTCGCCGCGGCGACCTTCGGCATGCCGCTGCTCGATCTCGCCGCCGCCGATAGCGCGCGCTTCCCCGCCGGGCTGGTCGAGGGCCGGCTGGTGCAGAGCCGACGCGTCCTCCCCTTGCACCGGCGCGGCAATCGCCTTTTCGTCGCGATCTCGGATCCCTCCAACACGCAGGCGCTCGACGACGTCAAGTTCCAGTCGAGCCTCGCGATCGAGCCGGTCGTGGTCGAGGACGACAAGCTCGCGTTCGCGATCAAGAAGTTCGTCGAGTCGACCGATACCTCGCTGAAGGGGATGATCGACGAGGACCTCGAGCTCGAGTTCTCGCACGAGGACGAGCAGGCGGCGCAGGAGGAGCACAGCGAGGCCGACGACGCGCCCATCGTCAAGTTCATCCAGAAGGTGCTGATCGACGCCATCAACGACGGCGCATCGGACATCCATTTCGAGCCCTACGAGAAGCACTACCGCGTGCGCTTCCGCGTGGACGGCGTGCTGCGCGACGTGTCGCAGCCGCCCCTCGCCCTCAAGGACCGGATGGCCTCCCGCATCAAGGTGATCTCGCGGCTCGACATCTCCGAGAAGCGCGTGCCGCAGGACGGCCGCATGAAGCTCGTGCTCGCGAAAGGGCGCGTGATCGACTTCCGGGTGAGCACGCTGCCCGTGCTGCACGGCGAGAAGATCGTCATGCGCATCCTCGATCCCACCATGGCGGCGATCGGGATCGACGCGCTCGGGTACGAGCCGGAGCAGAAGCAGGCGCTGCTCGACGCGATACACCGTCCCTACGGCATGATCCTCGTGACCGGTCCGACCGGCAGCGGCAAGACGGTGTCGCTCTACACCTGCCTCAACCTGCTCAACGAGCCGGGCATCAACATCTCGACCGCCGAGGATCCCGCCGAGATCATGCTGCCCGGGATCAACCAGGTGAACGTGCACGAAAAGGCGGGCCTGACGTTCGCCGTCGCGCTCAAGGCCTTCCTGCGCCAGGATCCGGACGTGATCATGGTGGGCGAGGTGCGCGACCTCGAAACCGCGGAGATCGCGGTGAAGGCGGCGCAGACGGGTCATCTCGTGCTCTCGACCGTGCACACGAACGACGCGCCCAGCACGCTCACGCGACTGCTGAACATGGGCATCGCGCCGTTCAACATTGCCTCGAGCGTGATACTTATTACCGCGCAGCGTCTGGTGCGCCGCTTGTGCGCGTGCAAGGTGGCGGTTACCATCCCGCGGGAAGCGCTCGAGAGCGCCGGATTCGCGGGAGACGAGCTCGACGGCAGCTGGCAGCCGTATCGCGCGGTCGGGTGCGAGCGCTGCAAGGGAACGGGCTACCGCGGCCGTGTCGGCGTGTACCAGGTGATGCCGATCTCCGAGGAGATCAACCGGATCATCATGCGCGGCGGCAACGCCATCGACATCGCGGACCAGGCCCGGCGCGAGGGCGTGCGGGATCTGCGCCAGTCGGGCCTGCTCAAGGTCAAACAAGGGCTGACGTCCATCGAGGAAGTGATGGCGTCGACCAACGAATGAAGTAGTCAGGGAGAAGCGTCATGGCAACTGCTGCGGCGGCGAAGCTCAAGATCAAGGAGCTCCAGTTCGCCTGGGAAGGCAAGGATCGTCACGGCAAGATCGTGAAGGGCGAGATGCGCGCCGCGGGCGATCACGTGGTGAACGCCACGCTGCGGCGCCAGGGCGTCGTCGTCACCAAGATCAAGCGGCTGCGCGCGCGCTCGGGCGGGAGGGTCAAGGAGAAGGACATCACGTTGTTCACCCGCCAGATGGCGACCATGATGAAGGCGGGCGTGCCGCTGCTTCAGGCCTTCGATATCGTCGGCAAGGGCCACTCCAACGCGGCCGTGGCGCGCCTGCTCCTCGAGCTGAAGACCGAGGTCGAGACGGGCTCGTCGCTCGCCGCCGCGTTCCGCAAGTACCCGTTGTACTTCGACGCCTTGTTCTGCAACCTGATCGCGGCGGGCGAGGCGGCCGGTATCCTGGAGACGCTGCTCGACCGGCTGGCGACCTACAAGGAGAAGATCCTCGCGATCAAGGCGAAGATCAAATCCGCCATGTTCTACCCGACCGCCATCATCGTCGTGGCGTTCGTCATCACGGCGGTGATCATGATCTTCGTGATCCCGGCGTTCAAGCAGGTGTTCACGAGCTTCGGCGCCGATCTTCCGGCGCCCACGCTGTTCGTCATGAGCGTCTCCGACACCTTCGTGAAGTACTGGTACCTCATCTTCGGCGGAGTCATCGGCGGCGTGTGGGGGCTGCTCGCGCTGTGGAAGCGTTCCATCCCCGTGCAGATCTTCATGGACAGGGTGATGCTGCGCGTGCCGGTGTTCGGCGACCTGGTGAAGAAGTCGACCATCGCGCGCTGGACGCGCACGCTGTCGACGATGTTCGCGGCCGGGGTCCCGCTGGTCGAGGCGCTCGACTCGGTCGGGGGCGCGTCGGGCAACTACATCTATGTCATGGCGACGAAGGAGATCCAGCAGAAGGTCAGCACCGGCTCGAGCCTGACCGCGGCCATGCAGGAGTCGAACGTCTTCCCGCCCATGGTCATACAGATGGTCTCGATCGGCGAGGAGTCGGGCGCGCTGGACAACATGCTCGGGAAGGTCGCCGACTTCTTCGAGGCCGAGGTCGACGAGGCGGTGAAGGCCCTGTCGAGCCTCATGGAGCCGATGATCATGGTCGTGCTCGGCGTGCTGATCGGCGGCATGGTGATCGCGATGTACCTGCCGATATTCAAGATCGGCCAGGCCGTCTGACGCCGCGACGCGCCGCCGTTTCCCCGAAAGAGGGTTACGGGTGTACCGTAACCCTTTTTTCTTCCAGCCGATGAGCGCCTCGATCAGCCTGTTCACGCAGCCCGCGGTGTTCCCTTGGGTGGCCGCGGTGCTCGGCCTCGCCGTGGGCAGCTTCCTCAACGTGGTCATCCACCGTCTGCCCAAGATGATGGAGCGCGACTGGGAAGCGCAATGCGCCGAGCTGGCGCAGAACAAGGCCGCGGGCGCCGGCGCGCCGGCCCATGCGCAAGCGGTTCCCGGAGGCGAGCTTCAGGCGCCGTACAACCTGTTCGTGCCGCGCTCAGCCTGTCCGGCGTGCGGACACCGGATCGGTGCCCTGGAGAACGTCCCGCTCCTCTCCTATGCTTTCCTGCGCGGTCGCTGCTTGAAGTGCCGCACGCGCATCAGCGCGCGTTACCCGCTGGTCGAGCTCCTCGCCGCCGCCGGCGCCGCGTATTGTGCCGCCCGCCTGGGCTTCGGCCTCGCGGCCTTCGCCGCGATGATCTACCTCTGGTGCCTGATCGCGGCGAGCTTCATCGACTTCGACACGCAGCTGCTGCCCGACGCGATCACGCTGCCGCTCGTCTGGCTCGGATTGCTGGTCAACATCCCCGGGACCTTCGTCGACCTGCCCTCGGCGGTGATCGGCGCCGCGGCCGGCTATCTCTCGCTTTGGAGCGTGTACTGGATCTTCAAGCTGCTCACGGGCAAGGAAGGCATGGGGTTCGGCGATTTCAAGCTGCTCGCCGCGATCGGCGCCTGGTGCGGCTGGCAGATGCTGCCGCTCGTGATCCTCATGTCCTCGGTGATCGGCGCCGCGGTCGGCATGGTGCTGATCGTTCTGTCCCGCCTCGGACGCAACGTCCCCATCCCGTTCGGGCCCTATCTCGCGGCCGCCGGCGTGGTGGCGCTGTTCTGGGGACCGCAGCTCACCCGCCATTACATCAACCAGTTCCTGTGAGCCGCTACGTCGTCGGGCTCACGGGCGGCATCGGCAGCGGAAAGAGCGAGGTGGCCCGGCTGTTCGCCGAGCGCGGAGCGGCGGTCGTCGACACCGACGTCATCGCGCACGAGCTCACCGCCGCGGGCGGGAGTGCCATCGGGCCGATCCGCGCCGCCTTCGGCGCGGCCGTCATCGGACCGGACGGGGCGCTCGAACGCGCCGCGATGCGCCGCCTCGCGTTCTCCGACCCCGCGGCGCGCGGCACGCTCGAGTCCATCCTGCATCCCCTGATCCGGCGCGAGAGCGACGCGCGGGTCGCCCGCGCGTCGGGCCCCTACGTCCTGCTGGTCGTGCCGCTCCTGGTCGAGTCGGGCGTCGATCGCCGGCGCTATCAGCGCGTGCTCGTCGTCGACGCCCCCGAAGCCGAGCAGCTCGCCCGCGTGGCGGCGCGCAGCGGCCTCGAGGCGTCGGAGGTGCGCGCCATCATGGCGGCGCAGGCGGCGCGCGCCGCTCGACTGTCGCATGCAGACGACGTGATCGACAACAGCGGCCCCCTGAGCGCCCTCGGGTCGCAGGTCGATCGCCTGCACGCGTTCTATCTCGCCCAGGCGCGGCAATTCGGCGCGGCGCGGTAGTCTTCGGTTGTCAATCCCGGGCGAATCGGGGAGAATTTCCCGAGGCTCCGGACAGGGTTCCGCGAAGTCTCGGCCGAGACAGTGATCACATACGAGTATCCTCTCAACGAGCGCATCCGCACGCTGCTGCGCCTGGAGGACCTGTTCGAGCGCGGCAAGTATTTCGCGGAGCGCCCGGAGCCGCTCGAGCACCACGCCGCGCTGCTGACCCTGTTCGAGATCCTCGAGGTGGCGGGCCGCGCCGATCTCAAATCGGATCTGATCCAGGAGCTCGAGCGCCAGAAACAGATGCTGGTCTCGTTCCGCAACAACCCGCAGATCGCCGAGGACGTGCTGAATCAGCTCATCCGCGACATCGAGCGCACGAGCCAGGCGCTGCTCGGCATGACCGGGAAGATCGGGCAATACCTGCGCGAGAACGAGTGGCTGATGTCGATCAAGCAGCGCACGGCGATCCCGGGCGGCGCGTGCGAGTTCGACCTGCCGTCCTATCATTACTGGCTGCATCGCGACAGCGCCGGGCGCGCGGCCGACCTCGCCGGCTGGATCAACCCGCTGCTGCCGTTGCGCGACGGCGCGACCATCGTGCTGAGGCTCCTGCGCGAGGGCGGCAAGCCAGCGCAGCTCGTGGCACACCAGGGCACGTTCTCGCAGATGCTCGGCGGCAAGGTCTCGCAGATGGTGCGGATCCGGCTTCCGCGCGAATCGCAGTTCATTCCCGAGATCAGCGCCAACCGGTACGCGCTCAACATACGCTTCACGATGTTCGGCACCGACCCGCGGCCGCGAATCTGCGAATCGGACGTGGAATTCGAGCTCACCTTCTGCAACCTCTGAAGGCGAATGGGTAAGATCCGCACCGTCGCGTGTCCGCGATGCGGCAAGCAGGTCGCGTGGGACCCGGGGAACGCCTACCGGCCGTTCTGCTCCGAGCGCTGCAAGCTCTTCGATCTCGGCGCCTGGGCGACCGAGCAGTACCGCGTCCCGGTGCAGGAAGAGAAGGGCGAGCCCGACAGCGACGAGAAACGCTGATCGGCTACGCGGACCACGCGCCGCGGACCATCGCGAGCCCGTGTGCGCCGCACGCCAGCGCCTCGCCGAGATCCGCCGGCGCGAGCCCCCCGAGCGCGTACACGGGGACGGCCGCGCCTACGGCCGCCGCACGGAAGCCCGCCCATTGGAGGGTCGCCGCCGCAGGATGCGTCGGCGTCGCCCGCACCGGTCCGAGCACCGCGAAGTCGGCACCCAGCCGCTCGGCGAAGCGCAGCTCCTCCGCCGAATGGCAGGACGCGCCGCACCAGGGCAGCCGAGGGCGCTCCGTCAGCGTCCGCAGCTGCGCGCTCGTCAGGTGCACCCCGTCGGCTCCGAGCTCGAGCGCGAGCTCCGCGTCGGCGTTGATCAGCACGCGCGCACCGTGGCGCCGGCACAGCGACACGACGCGGGCCGCGAAATCGCGCCGCGCGGCCGCGCTCAGCGTCTTCTCGCGGACCTGCACGAGCCTCAATCCCGCGAGCAGGCGGGGCTCGAGGCGCGCGAGGAACGGCTCGACGCCGTATCCCGACGCATCGCTGATCGCGTACTCGGAGGGAAGCGACAAGCCCTTCAGGACCGGCCCGTTGGCGGGCAGCATCGGTGCGACCGACAGGGCGTCCGGCCTTTGCCACGACAGGGCGTCGTGCTCGAGCGCCCGGGGCTCCCCGCGCCAGGCGACGACGCGGTGGAAATGCAGCCGCACGGTCGCGTGCGGATAAACGAACATGCGCGTGATCCACGGGTACGCGCGCTCGATCTCGGCGCCCAGCTCTTCGCGGATCTCGCGCCGCAGCGCCTCGGCCATCGTTTCCCCGGGCTCGGCCTTGCCGCCCGGGAACTCCCAATAGCCCGCGTAGACTTTCCCGGCCGGCCGTCGCGCGAGCAGCACCGCGCCGTCGGGCCGCACGAAGACCGCGACGGCGACCTCGACCGGCGTCATCCCGGCTTCTTGGGCGTCCTGCCGTGGCGGCCGGCGTAGTCGCGCGCGAACTGCCAGGCCACGCGGCCGCTGCGCGAGCCGCGCAGCAGCGCCCATTGCAGCGCCTCCTGGCGCGCCTTTTCGAAGTCGCCGGGGCAGCCGAGCTCCTCGAGCCAATGCGCGACGATGCCGAGGTACGCGTCCTGATCGAACGGGTAGAACGAGATCCACAGCCCGAAGCGCTCCGAGAGCGAGATCTTCTCCTCGACGGTCTCGCCCGGGTGGATCTCTTCGCCGCGGTGCTTCGTCTCGAGGTTCTCCTGCATGTACTCCGGCATGAGATGCCTGCGGTTCGACGTGGCGTAAATCAGCACATTGTCCGAGGGCGCGGCGATCGATCCGTCGAGCACCACCTTGAGGGCGAGGTAGCCGGGCTCCGAGGCCTCGAACGACAGATCGTCGCAGAAGATGACGAAGCGCTCGCGCCGCTTGGCGATCTGGTCCACGATGTCGGGAAGATCGAGCAGGTCGTGCTTCTCCACCTCGATCAGGCGCAGGCCGTGCTTGTGGAACTTGTTCAGCATCGCCTTCACGAGCGACGATTTCCCGGTACCGCGCGCGCCCGTCAGCAGCACGTTGTTCGCGGACCGGCCCTCGACGAACTGGCGGGTGTTCTGCTCGATCAGCGCCTTCTGCCTATCGACGCCCTGGAGGTCGGACAGGCGGATCTTGTGCAGATTCGCGACCGGCTGGAGCGCGCCGCGCTGCGCCTGCTTGCGCCAGCGGAACGCGATGCTCGCGTCCCAGTCGACCGGCGCCGGCCGGCCCGGGACGAGCGCCTCGATGCGCGCGAGCAGCTCCTGCCCCTGCTGCATCAGCCGCTCGACATCCGACATGCGGTTCCCCGGTTTCGCCACGCGCTTCAGCTGCGGTAATCGGCGTTGATCGAGACGTAGCCGTGCGAGAGGTCGCACGTCCAAAGCTCGGTGCCAGCGGTGCCGCGACCGAGTGCGACGCGCACGGCGATCTCGGGCTTCTTCATGACGCGCTGTCCGTCCTCCTCGCAGTAGCCCGCGGCGCGAGCGCCTCCTTTGGCGACCAGCACGTCGTCGAGGTAGAGGTCGACCCGGGAGACGTCGAGATCGGCGATGCCGGCGTAGCCGATCGCCGCGAGGATCCTGCCCAGGTTCGGGTCGGAGGCGAAGAACGCCGTCTTCACGAGCGGCGAATGCGCGATGGCGTAGGCGACGCGGTCGCACTCGGCCGCGTCGGCGCCCTGCTCGACGCGAACGGTGATGAACTTGGTCGCACCTTCGCCGTCGCGGACGATCGCCTGCGCGAGACGCTTCGAGACGTCCTCCAGCCCCTCGTACACGGAGGCGAAGCGCGGATCGCGCTCGCTCTCGATCGCCTGCGCCGCCTTGCCGGTCGCCACGACGATGAAGGCGTCGTTGGTCGAGGTGTCGCCGTCCACCGTGATGCGGTTGAACGAGGCGGCCGCGACGCGCTCGACCATGCGCGGCAGCAGCGCGGGAGCGATCGGCGCGTCGAGCGCGACGAAGGCGAGCATGGTGGCCATGTCGGGATGGATCATGCCGGCGCCTTTGGCGATGCCGGTGACGACGATGCTCGCATCGCCCGCACGCACGCGCCGCGAGGCGGCTTTCGGCACGGTGTCGGTGGTCATGATCGCGGTCGCGGCCTCGGACCACCGGCTTTCCGCCAGGCCGGCGACGCATCTCGGCAGCGCGGCCGCGATCTTGTCGGCGGGAAGCGGCTCCATGATCACGCCCGTGGAGAACGGAAGGACCTGAGCCGCGTCGCAGCCGAGGAGCCGGGCCGCATCGCGGCAGGTCTCGCGGGCGCGCGCGATGCCCGGCTCTCCGGTACCCGCGTTCGCGACGCCGGTGTTCACCACCAGCGCGCGGACCGGTTTCCCGGCGCCGAGGTGCTCCTTCGCCACCAGCACCGGCGCCGCACAGAAGCGGTTGCGCGTGAACACGCCCGCGACGCTTGCGCCCGGATCGAGCGCGACCAGCAGCAGGTCGGTGCGGTCGGCCTTACGAATCCCGGCCTGGGCGACGCCCAGTCTCACTCCGCGAACCGGGTGCAGATCGGCCGGATCGGGCGCCTGGAGGTTGACGGCCATTCAGGCCAGCTTGCCGTGGCAGTGCTTGTATTTCTTGCCCGAGCCGCAGGGACAGGGATCGTTGCGGCCTACCTTGCCCATTTGCCGCACGAAGGGCGCGGCTTTGGGCGCGGCGGCCTGGGCCTGCGCGTCTTCCCCGGGCGCGGTGCCGGCGAGCGCCTCTTCGTAGCCGGCGTGCTGGTATTGCACGTTCTCCGCGGCCGGGGCCCGCTGCTGTTCTTCCACCTGCCGCAGCTCCTCCTCGGTCGGCGGCCGCACGGACATGAGCGTGCGCGTCACCTCGAGCTTGATGGTCTCGAGCAGGTTGCCGAACAGCTCGAAGGCCTCGCGCTTGTACTCCTGCTTCGGGTTCTTTTGCGCGTAGCCGCGCAGGTGGATGCCCTGTCGCAGGTGGTCGAGGGCCGCCAGATGCTCGCGCCAGTGCGTGTCCAGCGTCGAAAGCAGCACCCACCGCTCCAGGTGGTGCACGCTGTCGATCTGGGCGCCCTGCATTTTCGAGTCGTACGCCCGGTTAGCGGCCTCGATCGCGCGCCCGAGCAGAGCCTCGTCGTCGAGGCTCGGATCCTGCTCCAGCCACTTCGCGAGCGGTACCTCGACGCGCAGCTCCGAGACGTAGGCCTTTTCGAGGCCCGCGATGTCCCACTGCTCTTCCACGCTTTCCTGGGGCACATAGGCGCGGAACAGGTCGGCGACGACGCCTTCGCGCAATGCGCGGATGCGGTCCGACACGTTCTCGGACTCGAGAACCCCGTTGCGCAGGTCGTAGATATTCTGGCGCTGCTCGTTCGCGACGTTGTCGTATTCGAGCAGCTGCTTGCGAATGTCGAAGTTGTGCGCCTCGACCTTGCGCTGCGCCGACTCGATCGAGCGCGTGACGAGCACGTGCTCGATCGCCTCGCCCTCGGGCATCTTCAGGCGCTGCATGATGGCGTTGACGCGGTCACCCGCGAAGATGCGCAGCAGCGGGTCCTCGAGCGCGAGATAGAAGCGCGATGATCCCGGGTCGCCCTGGCGGCCCGAGCGGCCGCGCAGCTGGTTGTCGATGCGGCGCGACTCGTGGCGCTCGGTGCCGACGATGTGCAGGCCGCCCGCGGCAACCACCTGCTCGTGGAGCGACTGCCATTCGCCGCGCAGCTGCTTGATGCGGCGCTCGCGCTCCTCGTCCGGCAGTTCGGGATTCTGGCGCAGCAGGTCGATCTGCTTCTCGGCGTTGCCGCCGAGCACGATGTCGGTTCCGCGGCCCGCCATGTTGGTCGCGATCGTGATCATTTTCGGCCGCCCGGCCTGGGCGATGATCTCGGCCTCGCGCGCGTGCTGCTTGGCGTTGAGCACCTGGTGCGGGACGCCCTGCTTCTGCAGCATCCCGGAGAGGAGCTCGGAGTTCTCGACCGACGTCGTGCCGACCAGCGCCGGCTGGCCGCGCTCGTAGCAGTCCTTGATGTCGTCGATGACCGCGTTGTACTTCTCCTTGCCGGTGCGGAACACCTGGTCGAGGTTGTCGATGCGGATCATCTTCTTGTGCGTCGGTATCACCACGACCTCGAGGCCGTAGATCTCCTGGAACTCGTAGGCCTCGGTGTCCGCCGTGCCCGTCATGCCCGCGAGCTTGCCATACATGCGGAAGTAGTTCTGGAACGTGATCGAGGCGAGCGTCTGGTTCTCGCTCTGGATCGAGGCGTTCTCCTTCGCCTCGATCGCCTGGTGCAGGCCGTCGGACCAGCGCCGGCCCGGCATGAGGCGGCCGGTGAACTCGTCGACGATCACGACCTCGCCGTCCTGCACCACGTAATGGCGGTCGCGGAAGAAGAGATGATGCGCCCGCAGCGCCGCGTTCAGGTGATGCATCAGGTTGACATACGCGGGCTCGTACAGGCTGCGGCCCTCGGGCAGCAGCGCCGCGCGCGCGAGGAAGCTCTCGGCGTGCTCGTGTCCTTCCTCCGAGAGCAGCACGGTGTGGTTCTTCTCGTCGACGAGGAAGTCGCCCGGAGCGCCCTCCTTCTCCTGGCGCTTGAGCAGCGGCGCCACCTCGTTCATGCGATGGTAGATCTCGGTCCGGTCCTCCGCCTGTCCGGAGATGATGAGCGGCGTGCGCGCCTCGTCGATCAGGATCGAGTCGACCTCGTCGACGATCGCGTAGTTCAGCCCGCGCTGGAACTTGTCGGCGAGCGACATCGCCATGTTGTCGCGCAGGTAGTCGAAGCCGAACTCGTTGTTGGTCCCGTAGGTGATGTCGGCGCCGTAGGCCTTCTGCTTGTCCTCGTGCGGCATCTGCGTGAGGATCACCCCCACGGTGAGGCCGAGGAAGTTGTAGACGCGGCCCATCCACTCGGCGTCGCGGCTCGCCAGGTAGTCGTTCACCGTGACGATGTGCACGCCCTTGCGGGTGAGCGCGTTCAGGTACGCGGGCAGCGTCGCGACCAGCGTCTTGCCCTCGCCGGTCCGCATCTCGGCGATCTTGCCGTCGTGCAGGACCATGCCGCCGATCAGCTGCACGTCGAAATGGCGCATGTTGAGCGTGCGCTTGGCGGCTTCGCGAACGACCGCGAACGCCTCGGGAAGGACCTCCATCAGGGCCGCGCGCTCGGCCGCCTTGCGGTCCTCCTGGGTATCGACCTCGAGCAGCTTCGCCACGCGCTCGCGCAGCTCGGGCGTTTTCGCGGCGAGCTCGGTGTCCGAGAGCGCCGACACGGCCGGCTCGAGGGCGTTGATCGCCCGCACCGACTTGGCGTACTGCTTCAGCAGCCGGTCGTTGCGGCTGCCGAAAATGGCCTTGAGGAAGCGGGAAATCATTTCAGCAGGATTTCAAGCAGATGCCCGGCGCGAAAAGGCGGAATTTTAGCATGCCGCCGGGGTCCGCCTTCCGGGCGGACCGGGCTCATTACGGACTATGGAAGCCGCTCGGCGCCCGGGCGCGGACGGCTCGAGCGCTGCGCCGCTAGCGCGCGCGCGCCGAGGCCTGCAATACCCGGTTGTGCTCCTGGCGCGCCGAGGCCTGGAGGAAGCGGTTGGGATCCTGAGCCACGCCCTTGTAGCGCACCTCGAAGTGCACGTGCGGGCCGGTCGAGCGCCCGGTCGACCCGGATTCGGCGATCTTGCGGCCGCGGTGCACCAGGTCGCCGACCTTCACGAGCAGCTTCGAGTTGTGCGCGTAACGCGTGGTGAAATCGTTGCCGTGGTCGATCTCGACCATGTAGCCGTACTGCGGATGAAAGTCGGCGAAGGTGACCACGCCGCCCGCGGATGCGAATACCGGCGTGCCCGGCTCGGCCAGAAAGTCGATGCCCTCGTGCATCGCGTGCATTCCCGTGAACGGATCGATGCGCCAGCCGAAGCTCGAGGCGTTCCAGCTGCCGTCCACCGGCGGGATCGTCGGCATCAGCTTCTTCTTCATCTTGGTGTCGAAAAGCTGCGACTCGAGGATGCCGAGGTAGTCGGTGCGGTTCTCCATGCGCTTGGACAGCTGGTCCAGCTTCTGGCTGAACTCCACCATCGAGAGGTTCTGGGGCGGGATGCTCGACACGGCGCCGCCGCGGCCGGGCGCTTCGCTGAAGCGGAACTCCTGGGGCTTGAATCCCGCCAGGGCCGACACCCGCTCGCCGAGCGCGTCGATGCGCGTGAGCTGCGCCTGCATCTCGCCGAGCTTGACCGCCATGGCGTTGAGGTTCTCGCGCAGGAAGTCGCGCGTCTTCTGCGTCTCCTGCTGCTGGGCGGAGAGCACGAGCGATTGCAGCTGCGGGATGTTGAACTCGTCGGCATGGCGCACCGAAACCCAGAAGATGGCGGCGGCGAGGCCGAGGATGACCGTGGCGAAGCACGCCGCGCCGGCGACCAGGTGCGCCGTCGTCAGGGTCACCGATCTCGCCTTGGCGAGCCGGTTGGAAACCAGAATAATGTGCATGACTGCTTCTCCCTACTCGGCGGACGACATGCATCCACACAAGCCAGACGCTCTGCTTTCTGAGACCGGCGGCATCCCAGCATTGATGCCGCAGGCCCGGCGCCTGCTCGAACTTCGTCAGATCCTGGCGAGCCTGCTTCCCGCTGCGTTGGCGCGAGCCTGCACCGTCGCGAACTACAAGCAGGGGAAGCTCGTTCTTTTCGCCGAAAACAACGCGGTCGCTGCGAAGCTGAAGCTGATTTCTCCGACGCTACGCGAGCGGTTTTCGGACCGTGGAGTCCAGGTTACAGAAATGGATATCGGCGTGCAAGCTCCTGAAGCGGCTAAGGAAAAACCTGAGAAGTCGACAAAGCTGAGCGGTTCCGCGGTCGCCAGCCTCGCGGAGTTGGCGGCGCAACTCCCTGATTCACCGCTGAAACAACGGGTCGCGGCGCTCGCTCGCCATGACGTCAGCAAGCCCTGACTAGGCGAGCGCCACGATCCGCTCGAGCGCCAATAACCCGAACAAAAACAGGGCAAAAATCACGGCGACCTGAAGCAGTCGAACGGCGAAGCGCAGGTAACGGCGATCGCGGGTGAAGAGGTAGAGCGCGAGCCCCGAGAGCGCTGCGAGGACGACCAGGATTGCGACGACGCGCAGCGCCAGCACGGGCGCGTCGGCTACGCGGGCAAGGCGAACAGTCGGCTGAGCGCCAAGGGCGCGTCCTCCGCGCGCTCGAAGCTCACGAGCTCCCACGCTTCCCTGCGTGCCATCGTCTCGCGCAGCAGCCGGTTGTTCAGTCCGTGTCCCGACTTGTGCGCGGCATAGGCGCCGATGAGCGGGTAGCCGAGCAGATACAGATCACCGATGGCGTCGAGCAGCTTGTGCTTGACGAACTCGTCGCCGAAACGCAGCCCTTCGGCGTTCAGGACGCGGTATTCGTCCATGACGATCGCATTGTCGAGGCTGCCGCCCTGGGCGAGGCCGCTCGAGCGCATTGCCTCGACGTCCTGCATGAAGCCGAAGGTGCGGGCGCGCGCCACCTCCTTGACGTAGGAGGTCTCGGCGAAGTCGACGCTCGCCTCCTGCGCGGACTTCTCGAACACCGGGTGATCGAACACGATCGAGAACGAGAGTTTCAGGCCCTCGTACGGCTCGAAGCGCGCCCACTTGTCGCCGTCGCGCACCTCGACCGGCCGCTTGATGCGGAAGAACCGCTTCGCGGCCGGCTGCTCCTCGATGCCCGCCGATTGGATGAGGAACACGAACGGCGCGGCGCTGCCGTCCATGATGGGGACCTCGGATCCCGACAGATCGACGTAGGCGTTGTCGACGCCCAGCCCGGCGAAGGCGGACATGAGGTGCTCGATGGTCGCGACTTTGACGTCGCCTTCCTCGAGCGTCGTGCTGAGCCGCGTGTCTCCGACGCGGAACGCCTCGGCGCGCAGATCGATGGGCTTCGGCGTATCGACGCGTCGAAACACGATCCCCGTGTTCGGCCGCGCCGGGCGCAGAGTCATCGCGACCTTCTCACCCGTGTGCAGACCCACGCCGGTGGCGCGGATCGCCGATTTGAGGGTGCGCTGCTTGAACATCGCGTGGTTGTTTATGGAGCGGGAACGGATGTCGATTGTAGCGCGGAAGCCCCACCGCCGGACGTGATTTTCCGCTCCTTCAATGGATACGCTTGCGCTGGTACGCCGGCATGAAGGCGACGGTGCGAACGAGGACCGGCTCGATCGACGTCGATGCGCGCAGCCGGGGCCTCGCCAGCGCGGGCTTGCGGCGATAGGGCGGAAGCACGGACCGCTTTGCGATGCTCATGGTGAGTCTCCCTGTCGGTTTCGTCAGTCGGCCTGCTTCCTCAGGAACGCCGGAATGTCGTACTTGTCGACGCCGCTGTTCTGCAGCGCCTCGATCGTGGAGCTGCGGTTCTTCCGGATGACCGCGGGCATCTCGTCGAGCGCGCGGTAGTCCACGCCGGCCACAGGCAGGTTGTCCGTTCCCGTCCGCTGTACGAGCTGCGGCTTCGCCTGGCGCGCGGCCTGCGGCTGCCCGAGGCCCGTCGCGACGACAGTCACGCGCAGCTCGTCGCCCATCGCGTCGTCGTACACCGCCCCGAAGATGATGGTCGCGTCGTCGGCGGCGAAGCCGCGGATGGTGTTCATCACCTCCTTGGTCTCGCGAAGCTTGAGGCTCGACTTGTCGGCCGTGATGTTGACGACTACCCCGCGCGCACCGGAGAGATTCACGCCCTCGAGCAGCGGACAAGCGACCGCCTGCTCGGCCGCGATGCGCGCGCGGTCGACGCCCGACGACGCCGCCGAGCCCATCATCGCCATGCCTTGCTCGGCCATCACCGTGCGCACGTCCTGGAAGTCGACGTTGATCAGGCCCGGCACGTTGATGATCTCGGAGATCCCGGCGACCGCGTTCTTGAGCACGCTGTCGGCGGCGACGAACGCCTCCTCCATCGAGATGTCGTCGCCGAGCACCTCCTCGAGCTTCTCGTTCAGGATCACGATCACCGAGTCGACGTGCTGCGACAGCTCCTCGATTCCCGCCTCGGCCGACTGCATGCGCCGGCTGCCCTCGAACGAGAACGGCTTGGTGACCACGGCCACGGTCAGGATGCCCATCTCCTTGGCGACCTCGGCCACGACGGGAGCCGCTCCGGTGCCCGTGCCGCCGCCCATGCCCGCGGTGATGAAGACCATGTGCGCACCGCGCAGCGAGTCGGCGAGCTGATCGCGCGCCTCGAGCGCCGCGGCGCGCCCGGCCTCGGGCTTCGCGCCCGCGCCCAGGCCCGTGGCTCCGAGCTGGAGCTGCTGCTTGGCGAGGCCTCGCGACAGCGCCTGCGCGTCCGTGTTCGCGGCGATGAACTCCACGCCGCACACGCCGTTGCGGATCATGTGATCGACCGCGTTGCCGCCGGCGCCGCCGACGCCGATCACCTTGATCACGGTGCCGCCCGAGCTGTTTTCGACGATTTCAAACATGCCTGCCTCCTTGACTCATGAGAAAGTGAAACATCCGCTTCCCTCCGCTCCTAGAAATTCCGCTGCACCCATTCGCGCATCCTTCCCATCACCTGCTTGAACGATCCGCCCTGGCGGGCGACCTGCCCGCGCCGGGTCTGCGTCACGCCTTCCATGAGCAGCCCGACCGCCGTCGCATAGCGCGGGCTGCGCACGACGTCGGACAGCCCGCCGGAATACCTGGGAACTCCGAGCCGCACCGGCATGTGGAAGATCTCCTCCCCTAGCTCGACCATGCCCTGCATGACGGCCGAGCCGCCGGTCAGCACCACCCCCGAAGACAGCAGCTCCTCGTATCCCGAGTCGCGCAGCACCTGCTGGATCAGCGAGTAGAGCTCCTCGACGCGAGGCTCGATCACCTCGGCGAGCGTCTGGCGCGACAGCATCCTCGGAGGCCGGTCGCCGACGCCGGGCACCTCGATCATCTGGCCGGCCTCGGCGAGCTGACGCAGCGCGCAGCCGTGCCGCACCTTCAGCTCCTCGGCCTCCGCGGTCGGCGTGCGCAGCGCCATCGCGACATCGTTCGTGATCTGGTCGCCGGCGATCGGGATGACGGCGGTATGGCGTATCGCGCCCTCGCGGAACACGGCGATGTCGGTCGTGCCGCCGCCGATGTCGACCAGGCACACGCCCAGCTCCTTCTCGTCCTCGGTCAGGACGGCGAGGCTGGACGCGAGCGGCTGCAGGATGAGGTCGTTCACCTCGAGGCCGCAGCGGCGCACGCACTTCACGATGTTCTGAGCAGCCGACACGGCGCCGGTCACGATATGCACCTTGACCTCGAGACGCACGCCGCTCATGCCGAGCGGCTCGCGCACGCCGTCCTGCCCATCGATGATGAATTCCTGCGTAAGGATGTGCAGCACCTGCTGATCGGTCGGGATCGGCATCGCGCGCGCCGTCTCGATCGCGCGGTCGACGTCGAGCGGCGTGACCTCCTTCTCCTTGATCGCGACCATCCCGGTCGAGTTGAAGCTCTTGATGTGGCTGCCCGCGATGCCGGTGAAGACGCGCTGGATCTTGCAATCGGCCATCAGCTCGGCCTCCTCGAGCGCGCGCTGGATGGCGCTCACCGTGGACTCGATGTTGACCACCACGCCTTTCTTCAGGCCTTTCGACTCGTGGCCGCCCATGCCGATCACGTCCATGCGGCCGTCGGGCATCAGCTCCGCGACCATCGCGACCACCTTGGAGGTCCCGATGTCGAGGCCGACGACGAGGTTCTTGTTGTCTTTAGGCATCAGGTCCTCGGCAGCCGCTCGTGCAACGCGCGCGCATCCGCGGCGCGCACCGCGAAACCGTTCGGGTAACGCAGATCGACGTACTCGAACCGGCGCTGCGCCTTCCCGAGGGTGTACGGGTACACGGCGACGAAGCGCGCGAGACGCTGGACCGCATCGTCCTTGTCGCGGTCACGGCCGAGCTTGACGATGAGCCCGCTCGACAGCTGCAGCTGCCAGGCGTAGCGCGCGCTCAGCAGCACCGAGGCCGGCTCGATCGAGAGCGGCGCGAGCACGCCCCGGAATTCGGCGTAGCGGCGCGCGAGCATGCCTTCGCTGCCCGGCGGCCCGAAGAGCTCCGGAAGCGCTCCCTGGACGCGGCCGCGGAACGGCTCGCCGTAAGTGTTCACGAGCCGGCCGTCGCGCTCCTGTCCCCAGCGGGCGAGCGGCACGTGCTCCTCGATGCGGACCTCGAGACCGTCGGGCCACAGGCGTCTCACCTCGGCGCGGCGCACCCAGGGCAGGGTCTCGAACAGCGCGCGGATCGCGTCGATGTCGACCGAGAAGAAGGTGCCGCGGACGCGTCCCTGGAGCGCGTCGATCACCTGCGGCACGGCGACATGGTCCACGTCCCCGACGACCCTGATGCTGTTGAGCACGAACGCCGGGGAGCGCATGGCGTATACGGCCGCGCCCGCGAGCGCCAGGGCGATCGCGACCGTGAACAGGACGCCGGCCGCGAGGTTCAGCCGGCGCGGGTTATCCCACACCGTCGCCTCCCGTCCGGGTCGTGATGCGCGCGAGCTCGAGGATCCGCAGGCACAGATCCTCGAAGGCGATGCCGGCGTGGCGGGCCGCCATCGGAACGAGCGAGTGATCGGTCATCCCCGGCGACGTGTTCACTTCCAGGAAGTAGGGCTTTCCCGAGCGGTCGAGGATGAGATCGACCCGGCCCCAGCCGCTGCAGCCGACCGCCCGGAAGGCGCGCAGCACCTCGTCCTGGACGACGCGCTCGGCGTCGGGCGGCAGCCCGCACGGAATGATGTAGCGCGTGTCGACGGCCTTGTACTTGGCGTCGTAGTCGTAGAAATCGTGCGGCGTCTCGAGCCGGATCAGCGGCAGCGGCGTGTCGCCGAGGACCGCCCCCGTGAGCTCGACGCCCTCGACGAAGCTTTCGGCGATGACGAGCGAGTCGTACTTCGCCGCGAGGGCATAGGCATCGGCGAGCGCGGCCGCCGTCCGCACCTTGCTCATGCCGATCGACGAGCCCTCGTTCGCCGGCTTCACCATGAGGGGAAGGCCGAGGCGGTTCGCGACCGCCTCGAAGTCCGTCTGCGGGCTGAGCACCTCCGAGTGAGGCGTCGGCACGCCGCACGACTGCCAGACGAGCTTGGTGCGCCACTTGTCCATCGCGAGCGCGCTCGCGAGCACGCCCGATCCCGTGTAAGGCAAGCCGAGCAGCTCGAGCGCACCCTGCAGCGTTCCGTCCTCGCCGTACCGACCATGGAGCGCTATGAACGCGCGGTCGAAGCGCGCGGCGATCAGCTGATCCAGCCCGCGGTCGCGGGGATCGAACGGATGCGCGTCGACGCCCTTAGCGCGCAGCGCCGCGAGCACCATGCGCCCGCTGTTGAGCGACACCTCGCGCTCGGCCGACCTGCCGCCGAGCAGAACGGCGACCTTTCCGAAATCGGCGGGTTTCATTTCGGGTCTCCGATGATCCTCACCTCGGGCAGCAGATCGATGCCTTGCCGGCGCATGACTTCGGCGCGCGCGTGCTCGATCAGGCGCTCGATATCGGCCGCGCGCGCGCCGCCCTCCGGGTTGACGATGAAGTTCGCGTGCTTCTCCGAGATGCGCGCGCCGCCGACGGCAAAGCCTTTGAGACCGCAGGCCTCGATGAGGCGGGCCGCGTGGTCCCCCAGCGGATTGCGGAACACCGAGCCCGCGTTCGGCAGTCCGAGCGGCTGCGTCGCGATGCGACGGCCGAGCAGGTGCTTGACGCGCGCGCGCGCGCGCGCTCCGTCGCCCGCGCGCAGCGCGAACCAGCCGGCGACGAACCACTCGTCCTCGGCGAGCCGCGCGCCGCGCAGCTCGACGTGCCGGTATCCCACGTCGAACTGATCGCGGCCGCGCTCGCGCAGATCCCCGGAGCGCGAGACGGTCCGCACCCGGGCCACGATGTCCCAGGTTTCGCTGCCGTAGCAGCCGGCGTTCATCGCGAGCGCGCCGCCCACGGTCCCCGGGATGCCGGCGAGGAACTCCGCGCCTTCGAGCGCGTGCGTGCCCGCGAAACGCGCGACCTTGGGCGCAGCGACGCCCGCCTCGGCATAGACCAGCGCTTCGTCGAGCCGGACCGCCGCGCGGGTGTTGTGCAGCAGGACGACGGTTCCGCGGTAGCCGCCGTCGCGCACCAGCAGATTGCTGCCGAGCCCGACGAACGCGACCGGCTCGTGCGCGGGCAGCGTGCGCAGGAACAGCGCGAGATCGGCCGTGTCGGCGGGCAGATACGCGCGCGCGGCCGGGCCGCCCGCGCGCCAGCTCACGTGCCGCGCCATCGGCTCGTTGAGACGCAGCGTCCCGCGCAGGGCGGCGGCCGGCTTGTGGATAGGCTCGGTCATCTTCATCGCGCCGTCTTCAGCAATGCCGCGGGCACCGTCCCGATCGAGCCGGCGCCCATCGTGACCACGACGTCGCCGTTCTGCGCCGTCTTGCGGATCGCCTCCGCCATGTCCGAGACGTCCCCGACGAACGAGGCCTTGACCGCGTCGAAGCGCCGCACCGCCTGGTACAGCGCCTTGCCGTCGGCACCCGCGATGGCCGCCTCGCCCGCGGGGTAGACGTCGGCGAGCAGCAACTCGTCGACGCCGGACAGGACCTCGACGAAGCTCGCGAAGAGATCGCGCGTGCGCGTGTACCGGTGCGGCTGGAACGCGAGCAGCAGACGCCGGCCGGGAAAGGCGCCGCGCAGGGCTTCGAGGGTGACGCGCATCTCCGCCGGGTGGTGGCCGTAATCGTCCACCACGGTCACGGTGCAGCCGCGCCGCAGCGTCACGTCGCCGTAGCGCTGCAAGCGGCGGCCCACGCCCTGGAAATTCGCCAGCGCGCGCACGACCGCGCCATCCTCGAGGCCGATTTCCTGCGCCACGCCGATCGCGGCGAGCGCGTTGAGCACGTTGTGCGCGCCGGCGGCGTTGAGCTGGATGTCGAGCGCCGGCTTCTGCCCGCGCCGCAGCAGCCGCGACGCGCGCTCGGCGCGAAAGCGCATCTTCCCGGAGGCGTGCTCGACCTCGAGCGCGCGCACGTCGGCGTCGCTGCGCATGCCGTAGGTGATGAGCCGCCGGCTCACCAGCGGGATGATCTCGCTCACGCCCGGGTCGTCGAGGCAGACGACCGCGGCGCCGTAGAACGGCAGGCGCTGCAGGAAATCGATGAAGGTGCGCTTCAGGCCCGAGAAATCGTGGTTGTAGGTCTCCATGTGGTCGACGTCGATGTTGGTCACGACGGCGACCACGGGCTGCAGGTGCAGGAAGGAGGCGTCCGACTCGTCGGCTTCGACGACGAGGAAGTCGCCGCTGCCGAGCTTCGCGTGCGAGCCCGCGCTGTTCAGGCGCCCGCCGATCACGAAGGTCGGGTCCTCGCCCGCCTCGGCGAGCACGCTCGCGATCAGGCTCGTCGTCGTGGTCTTGCCGTGCGTGCCGGCGACCGCGATGCCCTGCTTGAGGCGCATCAGCTCGGCGAGCATCATCGCGCGCGGCACCACCGGGATGTGCTCGCCGCGCGCGGCGGCGATTTCGGGATTGTCGTGCTTGATCGCCGTGGAGATCACCACGACGTCCGCGCCGCGGACGTGGCCGGGGTCGTGCCCGATGTGGACCTTGGCTCCGCGCTCCTGCAGGCGCTGCGTGGTGGCGCTCTCGGCCACGTCCGAGCCGCTCACCTGGTAGCCGAGCTTGAGCAGCACTTCGGCGATACCGCTCATGCCGGCGCCGCCGATGCCGACGAAGTGCACGCGCTTGACCTTGTACTTCATCGGGCGAGCGCCTCGCAGGCCTCGGCGACCGCGCGCGCCGCATCCGGGCGGCCGAGCGCGCGCGCGCGGCGCGCCATGTCGAGCAGCCGAGCGCGGTCGAACGACTGGACCAGCCCGGACAGGCGCTCGGGCGCGAGCTGCGATTGCGGCAGCAGCACCGCGGCGTCCGCGTCGGCGAGCAGGCGCGCGTTCGTGGTCTGGTGGTCGTCGACGGCGAAGGGAAACGGCACGAGCACGCTCGCCACGCCGGCGGCCGCGATCTCGGCGATGCTGGTTGCGCCGGCGCGGCACACGACCAGGTCCGCCTCGGCGTAGGCCTTCGCCATGTCGTCGATGAACGGCAAGGTCTCGGCTTCGACGCCCGCGGCGGCGTACGCCGCGCGCAGCGCCTCGATGTGCTGCGCGCCCGCCTGATGCCGGATCACCGGGCGG
The DNA here is from genome assembly GCA_035651815.1 of Burkholderiales bacterium. Classification (GTDB taxonomy): domain Bacteria; phylum Pseudomonadota; class Gammaproteobacteria; order Burkholderiales; family SG8-39; genus VBDM01. Next base: position 25,092 of record DASRFB010000122.1, read on the forward strand.
CGCTCGCGCGGCACGAGCGCCATCGCCGCCGGAACGGCGTCGTTCAGCGCCTTGGCGCCGAGGCTGCCGCCGACGACGAGCAGGCGCAATGGCCCGGAGCGGCCGGCATAGCGCGTCTCGGGCGGCTCGAGCGCGCCGATCTCGGGCCGCACCGGGTTTCCGGTGATCGCCGCCCCCGGAAGCGCGCCGGGGAAGGTCGCGAGCACGCGGTCGGCGACGCGGGCGAGCACCTTGTTCGCGAGACCCGCGACCGAGTTCTGCTCGTGAATGACGAGCGGCCGGCCGAGCAGCGCCGCCATCATGCCGCCGGGAAACGACACGTAGCCGCCCATGCCGAGCACGACATCGGGACGCCGGGAGAAGATCGCGCGGGCGCTCTGCCAGAACGCCACGAGCAGCCGCGTCGGCAGGAGCGCGAGAGCGAGCGGTCCCTTGCCGCGCACGCCGGAGAAAGCCACCCACGCCATCTCGTAGCCGCGCGCCGGCACGAGCCGCGCCTCCATCCCGGTGCGCGCGCCGAGCCAGACGATGCGCCAGCCGGCCTCGCGCATGCGGTCGGCGACCGCGAGCGCCGGGAAGATGTGCCCGCCCGTGCCGCCCGCCATGATCATGAGGGTCCTTGCCATATCGCGCTCACCCCGGCCGTCCCCGCATCATCTGCCGCGACTCCCAGTCGATCCGGAGCAGCACCGCGAGCGCGATGCAGTTCGCGACCAGGCCCGAGCCGCCGAAGCTCATCAGCGGCAGCGTCAGTCCCTTGGTCGGCAGCACGCCCATGTTCACGCCCATGTTGATCAGCGTCTGCACGCCCATCCAGATGCCGATCCCCTGGGCGACGAGCGCCCAGTACGGCCGCTCGAGCGCCACCGCCTGGCGGCCGATCGCGAACGCGCGCAGCACGAGCCACGAGAACAGGCCGATGACCGCGAGGACGCCCGCGAAGCCGAGCTCCTCCGCGATCACCGCGAGCAGGAAGTCGGTGTGCGCCTCGGGCAGGTAGAGGAGCTTCTCGACGCTGCCTCCCAGCCCGACGCCGAACCATTCGCCCCGGCCGAACGCGATCAGCGCGTGCGAGAGCTGATAGCCGCGGCCGAACGGATCGGACCAGGGATCCATGAAGCCGAAGATGCGCTGCATGCGGTAGGGCGAGGACAGCACGAGCCCCGCGAAGCCGAGCGCCAGCATGACGAGCAGCCCCGCGAACCACTTCCCGTTCATCCCGCCGAGAAACAGGATCCCCGTGGCGATCGCGGCGATCACGACGAAGGCGCCGAAGTCGGGCTCCTGCAGGAGCAGCCCGCCGACGACCAGCATCACGGCGAGCATCGGGAGCAGGCCCCGCTTGAAGCTCTGCATCAGCGCCGACTTGCGCACCGTGTAATCGGCCGCGTACACGACGGCGAAGAGCTTCATGAACTCCGAGGGCTGCAGCCCCACGGGCCCGAGCGCGATCCAGCGCCGCGCGCCGTTCACCTCGCGCCCGACGCCCGGCAGGAGCACGAGCGCGAGCATCGCCGCCGCGGCGAGGAACAGCGCGGGGGCGGCGCGCTGCCAGAGGCGCATCGGCACCTGGAACGCGAGCATTCCGGCGATCACGGCGAACGCGAGGAACACGGCGTGCCGTACGAGGAAATACGTCGCCCGGCCTCCGGTGAACGCGCTCGCCTCCGCCATCGCGATCGACGCCGAGTACACCATCACGAGCCCGAAGCCGAGCAGCAGCACGGAGGCCCAGAGCAGGCCCGCGTCGTACTCGGGCGCCTGCTGCCGGCCCGCGCTAACGAGGGTCGCCACGGGCCATCCCTTCCACCGTGGCGCGGAACACCTCGCCGCGGTGAGCGTAGTTGCGGAACATGTCGAAGCTCGCGCACGCGGGCGAGAGCAGCACGGCGTCCCCGGGCCGCGCTTCCGCGGTCGCGAGCGCGACCGCTTCCTGCATGCTGGCCGCGTTGCGCAGACGCGCCCCGATGCCGGCCAGCGCGCTCTCGATCAGGGGGCCGTCGCGTCCGATGAGCACCACGGCCCTGGCCGAGCGCGCGATCGGCTCGCGCAGCGGCCCGAAATCCTGGCCCTTGCCTTCGCCGCCGGCGATCAAGACGATTTTGGGATGCTGGTGCGCGAGCCCGGCGATCGCGGCAACCGACGCACCGACGTTGGTGCCCTTGGAATCGTCGTAGTAGCGCACGCCGCCGATCTCGCCGACCGGCTCCACGCGGTGAGGCAGGCCGCGGAACTCGCGCAGCGCGGCGAGCAGCGGCGCCATCGGCAGACCGACGGCGCGGCACAGCGCGAGCGCCGCGAGTGCGTTGGCGGCGTTGTGCCGGCCGGGGAGCTTCATGTCCTTTACGGGCATCAGCGGTTCGGCGCCTTCGGTGAGCCAGTCCTCGCCCGAGCGCGCCACGATCCCGTAGTCGCGCGGACCGGACGGGGCGTCCAGCCCGAAGGTGAGCACGGTGCGCCCGGGCAGCGCCATCGCCAGGGTCCGGGAATCGTCGCGGTTCAGCACCTGCACGCCGTCGCCCTGGAAGATGCGCGCCTTCGCCGCGGCGTATTCGGCCATGCCCGGGTAGCGGTCGAGATGGTCCTCGGTGACGTTGAGGACAGTCGCCGCGCTCGCGGCGAGCGAATTCGTCGTCTCGAGCTGGAAGCTCGAGAGCTCGAGCACCCAGAGCCTGGCGGCGCGCGCCTCGTCCTCTCTTCGCATCAGCGCGTCGAGCACCGGCGGCCCGATGTTCCCGGCGACCTCGCAGTCGCTGCCCGCGGCGCGCGCCATGGCGCCGGCGAGCGCCGTGACGGTGCTCTTGCCGTTGGTGCCCGTGACGCCGAGGACGAGCGGCCGGCGAGCGGCGTCCAGCGACCGCGCGAACAGCTCGATGTCGCCGACGACCTGAACGCCCGCCCGCAGCGCCTGCTGTATACGAGGCTCGGCGAGCGGCACTCCCGGGCTCGCGGCGATCAGGTCGACGCCGGCGAAGCTCTCCTCGCGGAACGCCCCGAGCGCGGGCTCCAGGCCCGGCAGCGACCGTCGCAGCGCGTCGAGGCCCGGCGGCGCCGCGCGCGAGTCGGCGACCCGGACCTTCGCCTGGCGTCGCGTCAGCCAGAGCGCCATGGAAAGGCCCGTGTCTCCCAACCCGAGCACCAGTATGTGTTTGTCTCGGACATTCACCGCAGTTTCAGCGTCGACAGGCCGAACAGCACGAGCATGATCGTGATGATCCAGAAGCGGACCACGACCTGCGATTCCTTCCATCCGGAGAGCTCGTAATGGTGGTGCAGCGGCGCCATGCGAAAGATCCGCTTGCCGCCCGAGTACTTGAAGTACAGCACCTGGATCATCACCGACAGCGTCTCGGCCACGAACACGCCGCCCATGATCAGGAGCACGATCTCCTGCCGCACGATCACCGCCACCGTGCCGAGCGCACCGCCGAGCGCGAGCGCGCCGACGTCGCCCATGAACACCTCGGCCGGGTAGGCGTTGAACCACAGGAAGCCGAGGCCCGCGCCCGCGAGCGCGGCGCAGAACACGGCGAGCTCGCCCGCGCCCGGGATGTAAGGGATGAGCAGATAGCGCGAGAAGTCCACGCGGCCCATCACGAACGCGAATATGCCGAGCGCGCCGGCGACCATCACCGCCGGCATGATCGCGAGGCCGTCGAGGCCGTCGGTGAGGTTGACGGCGTGGCTCGTGCCGACGATCACGAAGAAGGTGAGCGTGATGAAGCCCCACACGCCGAGCGGGTACGCGATGTTCTTGAAGAACGGCACGATGAGGTCCGCCTTCGGCGGAAGGTTCATCTCGAAGCCGCTGCGCACCCATGCCATGAAGAGATCCAGCACCTGGGTGTTCGACGGCGCGGAGACCGCGAACGCCAGATAGACCGCGGCGCCGAGGCCGATCAGGGCCGACCAGAAGAACTTGGCTTTGGCCGAGAGTCCCTTCGGGTTGCGCTGCACGACCTTGCGGTAGTCGTCGACCCAGCCCACCGCGCCGAAGCCGAAGGTGACCAGCATGACGACCCAGATGAAGCGGTTGGTGAGGTCGGCCCACAGCAGGGTCGTGATGACGATCGAGAGCAGCACCAGCGCCCCGCCCATGGTCGGGGTGCCCGCCTTGGTGAGATGCGATTTCGGCCCGTCGTCGCGCACCATCTGGCCGATCTTGTAGGCCGTGAGCTTGCGGATGACCATCGGCCCCGCGATCAGCGAGATCGCCATGGCGGTCATCGCCGCGAGCACGGCGCGCAGCGTGATGTAGCCGAAGACGTTGAACGCGCGGACGTCCTGCGCGAGCCACTGGGCCAGTGCTAGCAGCATGCCGCCTCCTCGACCAGCGCCGCGACCACGCGCTCCATGCGCATGAAGCGCGAGCCCTTTACCAGGACCACCGCGCCCGGATTCGCGTCGTCCACCGCCGCGGCGACCAGCGCCTCGAACTGGGCGAAATGCGACGCGCCTTCGCCGAAGGCGTGCGCCGCGCGCGCGCTGAGCGGCCCGGTCGCGAGCAGCCGCGCGACGCCCTTGGACTTCGCATAGCGCCCGATCTCGTCGTGGAACGCCTCGCCCTGCTCGCCGACCTCGCCCATGTCGCCCAGGACGAGCACCGCGCGGCCGGCCTGCGAGGTCAGCACGTCGATCGCGGCCCGCACCGAGTCCGGGTTGGCGTTGTAGGTGTCGTCGATGACCACCGCGCCGCCGCGTCCGCGCTTGCGCTGCATGCGCCCCTTGACCGCTCGGAACGCCGCGAGGCCGCGCGCGACGGCGTCGAGGCGCGCGCCCGACGCGATCGCCGCGCTCGCGGCCGCCATCGCGTTCAGCACGTTGTGGCGTCCCGGGACCTGCAGGCGCACGGAAGCCGGGCCGGCGGGCGTGGTGAGCGCGATCTCGCTGCCGAAGCCGGTGAACGCATAGCGTCCCGTGACCTGCGCGGGATGATCGAGGCCGAAATCGACGATGCGCACCGGGCCTTTCGCTGCGGGCCTGCCGACGACGGCGCTGCGCCAGTAGGCCGCGAAATCGTCGTCGGCGTTGATGACGGCCACGCCGCCCGCGCGCACCTCGCCGAACACCGCGCCGTGCTCGCTCGCCACGTCGGCGACGCTCTTCATGAACTCCTGGTGCTCGCGCTGCGCGTTGTTCACGAGCGCGACCGTCGGGGCGGCGAGCGCGGCGAGGTAGGCCGTCTCGCCGGGATGATTCATTCCCAGCTCGATCACCGCGCACCGGTGTCCCGGGCGCAGCTTGAGCAGCGTGAGCGGCAGCCCGATGTCGTTGTTCAGATTGCCCTCGGTCGCGAGCGTGCGCTCCTCGCCGTGCTCGGCGCGCAGCACCGACGCGATCATTTCTTTCACCGTGGTCTTGCCGTTCGAGCCGGTGACCGCGACGAGCGGGATATCGAAGCGAGCGCGCCAGTGCGCGGACAGGCGTCCGAGCGCGAGGCGCGTGTCGTCCACGAGGATCAGCGGCAGGCCCGATTGCGCCGCCGCGTCGGCCGCGTCGGCGGCGACCATCGCCGCGACGGCCCCGTGCTGCCGCGCCATCGCCACGAACTGGTGTCCGTCGAAGCGCTCGCCGCGCAGCGCGACGAACAGCTCGCCGCCGCGCAAGGCCCGGCTGTCGCTACCCACCGAGTCGAACGTGGTGTCGGCGCCGCGCAGGGTCGCGCCGAGCGCGGCGGCCGCTTCGCCGAGCTTCATCATGTCGGTCGCCTCGCGAGCGCGCGCTCGGCTTCGGCCGCGTCGGAAAACGGCAGCCGGCGTCCAGCCACCTCCTGGTACGGCTCGTGTCCTTTGCCGGCGAGCAGCACGATGTCGCCCGCGTTGGCCATTCCGACCGCGCGCTCGATCGCCGCGCGGCGGTCCTCGATCACCTCGTGCGCGCCCGGAATGCCGGCGACGATGTCGGCGATGATGGCGCCCGGGTCCTCGCCGCGCGGGTTGTCGCTCGTGACGACGACGTGATCGGCGTTGCGCGCCGCGACCGTGCCCATCAGCGCGCGCTTGCCGCGATCGCGCTCGCCGCCGCAACCGAACACGACGATCAGCCGTCCGCTCGCCGCGCGCGCGACATCCTTCAGCGTTCCGAGCGTCTTCTCGAGCGCATCCGGGCTGTGGGCGTAGTCGACGACGACGAGCGGCGCCGCGCCGCCGCCGAGGCGCTGCATGCGCCCGGCGACGGGCTCGATGCGCGCCAGCGCGGACACGGTGCAATCGAACGGCACGCCCGAGACCAGCATCGCCCCCGCCACGCCGAGCAAGTTCGATACGTTGAAACGCCCGAGCAGCCGGCTGCGCACGCGCGCATCGCCCCACGAGCTGTGCAGATCGAACGCGACCCCGTCGGCGGCGAGCGTGATGGCGCGCGCCTCGACGTACCGATCCAGGCCCGCGCGCTCGGCCACGCCTTGGAAGCAGCTGTGCCCCGTGCGGGTGATGCGGCCGCCCGCGAGCGCGCGGGCGATCTGCACGCCCTGCACGTCGTCGAGGTTCAGCACCGCGTGGCGCAGGCCGGGCGTCTCGAACAGCCGCCGCTTGGCGCGCGCATAGCTCTCCATGTCGCCGTGATAGTCGAGATGGTCGCGCGACAGATTGGTGAAGACGGCCGCGCCGAACGCGATCCCGTTCAGTCGTCCCTGGTCGAGCCCGATCGAGGTCACCTCGATCGCCGCGCCTTGCGCGCCCGACGCGAGCAGCCGCGCGAGCGATCGGTGCAGCAGCACCGGATCGGGCGTGGTGTTCACGCCCGGCTCGAGCGCTCCCGGAAATCCGGTGCCGAGCGTTCCGACGACCGCGGTCCGGGCTCCGCACTCGCCGCAGGCGCGCGCGATCCATTGCGTGCACGATGTCTTGCCGTTGGTGCCGGTCACGCCGATGATCCAGAGCTTCTCCGACGGGCGCCCGTAGACCTCGTGCGCGAGCAGTCCGGCGAGCGCGCGCAGGCCCTCTACGGGAACGTTCGGCACGCGCCATTCCGCGCTCCAGTCGAAGCCCTCGCGCTCCCAGACGACGGCGGCGGCGCCGCGCGCGATCGCGGCGCCGATGAAGCGGCGACCGTCGCTGCGCACACCGGGGTAGGCGAGGAACGTCTCGCCCGGCGCGATGGCGCGGCTGTCGGTCGACAGGCCCGTCACGCGCGGCCCTTGCGCGGCGAGCTGCCGCAGGATCGATTCCACCGTGTCGGACACACCTATACGCTTTCCTTGATTTCGTCGGACTCGTCGGGAAGCTCGATCGGCTTGATCGGCGCATCGGGCGCGACGTCGAGAATCCGCAGCGCCGAGGCCATGACCTCGGCGAACACCGGCGCGGCGACCTTGCCGCCGTAGTACTCGCCGGTCGGCTCGTCGATCATCACGGCGATCGCCAGCCGCGGACGCGACGCGGGCGCGAAGCCGACGAACGACGAGACGTACTTGTCCGGGGCATAGTGACCGTCCTCCTGCTTGTGCGCGGTGCCGGTCTTGCCCGCCACGCGGTAGCCCGCGATCTGCGCGCGCGGCGCCGTGCCGCCGCGCTGCACCGCGAGCTCGAGCATGGCGCGCACCATCCCGGCGGTGCGCGCGGACACGACGCGGCGAACGGCCGGCGGCGCATCGACTTTCAGGAGCGACAAGGGCACCAGCTCGCCGTCGCGCGCGAAGATGCTGTAGGCGCGGATCAGCTGCACCAGGGAAACCGAGATCCCGTGCCCGTACGACATGGTCGCCTGCTCGATCGTTCGCCAGGTGCGGTACGGCCGCAGCTTTCCCGAAGCCTCTCCCGGGAAATCCAAGCCGGGCGGCGCGCCGAATCCGACGTGCTCGAACATTTCCCACATCGACTGCGCCGACAGCGACAGCGCGATCTTGGCCGCGCCGACGTTGGACGACTTCTGGATGACCTGCGCGACGGTGAGCGCTCGCTCGGCGTGCGCGTCGTGGATCGTGGCCGGGCCGATCGTCAGGCTGCCCGACCCGGTCGCGATGACGGTGTCGGGGCGCACGCGCCCGCTCTCCAGCGCGAGCGCGATGGTGAAGGGCTTGAGCGTCGAGCCGGGCTCGAAGGTGTCGGTGACCGCGCGGTTGCGCAGCTGCGCTCCCGAGAGCCGGCTGCGGTTGTTCGGGTTGTAGGTCGGGACGTTCGCGAGCGCGAGAATCTCCCCGGTGTTGACGTCCATCACGACGATGGCGCCGGCGCGCGCGCGGTGGCGCAGCACCGCCGATTTCAGCTGCGTGAACGCGACGTTCTGGATGCGCGAGTCGAGCGCGAGCGCGAGGTCGCGGCCGTTCTGCGCCGCGCGTATCGATTCCACGTCCTCGACGATCTGGCCGAGCCGGTCCTTGATCACGCGGCGGCTGCCCGGCTTTCCGGCGAGCTGATCCTGGAACGCGAGCTCGACGCCCTCCTGGCCGACGTCGTCCGCGCCGGTGAAGCCGAGCACGTGAGCCATCACGTCTCCGAGCGGGTAGTAGCGGCGGTACTCGCGGCTCTCGGAAAGGCCGGGGATCCTGAGCTCGGCGACGCGCGCGGCCGTCTCGGGCGGCACCTGGCGCTTGAGGAACACGAACTCGCCGCGCGCGTCCTTCAGGCGCTTCTGGATCTCGCGCGGGGACAGCTCGAGCAGCGACGCGAGGCGTGCGAGCTGCTGCTTGTCCATGCGCACCCCGTCGGGCGCGGCCCAGATCGATTTCACCGGTGTGCTGATCGCGATCGGCTCGCCGTTGCGGTCGGTGATCCGCCCGCGGTTCGCCGGGATCTCGAGCACGCGGCTGTAGCGCGATTCGCCTTTCGCCTGCAGGAAGTCGTTGTGCAGGCCTTGCAGGTACACCGCCCGCGCGAGCAGGAAGGCGAAGCCCGAGGCGAACACGGCGAGCAGCAGCCGCGAGCGCCACGGCGGCAGCGTCAGCGTCAGCACCGGGCTGGGCGCGAAGTTCACGGCTCGTTCTTCGGGGGCTCGACCCGCTGGACGCCGCCCGGGGCGGGATGACGCATGCGCAGCCGCTGGCTCGCGATGCGCTCGATGCGGGACTGCGTCGACCACGTGCTTGCCTCGAGCTGCAGCTGCCCGTACTCCACGTCGAGCGCGCGCGTGCGCTCCTGCTCCGTCTCGAGCTCGGCGAAGAGCTTGCGCGCCTTGTGCTGGGACGTGATCAGGCCCAGCGCGCAGGCCACCAGCACGGCGAGGAGGATCAGCGTGACGCGCAGCATCGGGGGCTCGGCTCGGCGCCCGGGTTCAGGCGGGCTTCTCGGCGACGCGCAGCACGGCGCTGCGCGCCCGGGGATTGGCCGCCACCTCGGCGGGCGCGGGCCGGATCGGCTTGCCGACGAGGCGCAGGCGCGGCGCCGGCAGCTCGCGCGCGCGCAGCGGCAGGCGCTCGGGCGCGGTCGGCCGCGCCGCCTCGCGCATGAAGTTCTTGACGATGCGGTCCTCGAGCGAATGGAAGCTGATCACCGCGAGGCGGCCGCCGCCGCCGAGCGCCTCGAGCGCGCGCGGCAACGCTAGCGACAATTCCTCAAGCTCCTGATTGACGTGAATCCGTAGAGCTTGAAACGTGCGCGTCGCCGGATCCTGCCCCGGCTCACGCGTCCGGACGGCCTGACCCACGAGAGCGGCAAGCTGCCCGGTCCTCCGGAGAGGCCCTGCTCGCCGAGCAGCAACAATCGCCTTTGCAATCTGTTTAGCAAACCGTTCTTCCCCATGGCTGCTCACCACCTCCCTGATTTCCCCTTCCGTGGCGCGCGCGAGCCAGTCGGCTGCGCTCGTTCCGCTCGTCGGATCCATGCGCATGTCGAGCGGCGCGTCGAAGCGGAAGCTGAAGCCGCGATCCGGGTCGTCGAGCTGGGGCGAAGACACCCCGAGGTCGAAGAGCGCGCCGTCGATGGCCGCGAGCCCCTGCTCGCGCAGGATCGAGTCGAGCGCTCCGAAACGGCCGTGCACCGCGGTCATGCGCGGATCGCCGAGCCCGGCCGCGGCCGCGATCGCGCGTGGATCGCGGTCGATGGCGATGAGGCGGCCGCCGCGTCCGAGCCGCGCGAGGATCAGCCGGCTGTGGCCGCCGCGGCCGAAGGTCGCGTCCACGAAAACGCCGTCCGGACGGCGCGCGACCGCGAGCGCCTCGACGGCCTCGGCTGCGAGCACCGGGACGTGCGCATCGGCCGTCACAGGGAGAAATTTTCGGTGCCCGGCGGCGGGTTGGCGCCGACCTGGCTCAGGGCGCGCGCGAGGCGCTCGTCCCACGCTTCGGCGCTCCAGAGCTCGAAATGGCTCCCCTGTCCCACGAGCATGATCTCCTTCTCGAGGTGGGCGAACTTGCGCAACGCCGGCGAGATGAGCACGCGGCCCTGGGCGTCGGGCTCGGTCTCCTCGGCGAAGCCGACGAGCAGCCGCTGCCACCAGCGTGCCTGCTCGTTGAAGCTCGACAGCGCCTGCAGCTTCGAGCCGATCGGCTCCCACGCGAGCCGCGGGTAGAGCAGGAGACAGCCGTCGGGGTGCGCGGTGAGAACGAGCCCGCGCCCGCCCGAGAGCAGCCCGTCGCGGTGCCGCGTCGGCACCGCGAGCCGTCCCTTGGCGTCGAGAGTGAGCTCGGTCGCCCCTTGGAACACCCGTCCTCCTATATGTGGCGGAAAGCTTGCTGTGTAACACCACAGTTTCCCACCAAATTCTACTTATTACCACTTTAGAGGAAAGGATGCCGCCCCGTCAAGGCGAGATCGTGAAAATTTGCAGCTACAACAGATACTTAAGAAGAGTTCCTCAGAACAATTCTGAACTTGAAATAGTCTTAATAATGAAACCCTTACCTATGAAACCTCATGTGAAGCCTTAAGAAAATCAACGGCTTGAGGCTACGCGGGAATTCCGCGCGAAGGGGGCGCGACTCGTGGCGAGCCGAGGGCACATTCTGCCCTGGCGGTGACGCGGGAAGGCGGGGGGTTAGTGGGTACTCAGTGCAAGTGCCGCTTGCCCGGGACGCGCATGGTCCTCGACTGCTCACGCTCCGCCCCGGCCGTCGGATTGCTCGCCTTGCGGGCGAAAAGCTGGTTGAGCAGCGCGGACACCTCGCCGATCTCGGCGTCGCCGAAATGACGCGCGAGCAGCATCGAGACGTCGTCGACCAGGCGACGCCGCTGCATCTCGTGGATCGCCTCGTGCGTCGGTCCGACGAACACCCAGCCGTGCTCGTCCTGACCGTCCTCGTGGTAGTAGCTCACCTCGACGGCGACGGCTTCCTCGGAGTAGGGCCCGAGCAGCTGGAAGGCCGCGTCGAGCGAGTTCTGGAAGTTGCGGCCGACGTAGCCCGTCCAGCAGATCTCGAGCGCCCGTCGGCGGCGGTCGAAGACGATGCCGGGCTCGTCCTGGATCGCGCTGCGAGCATCCGCCAGCCCGTCGATGTCGACGTAGTCCAGCCAGGGCCGCAGCGCCTGCTCGACCTCGGGCTGCGTGACGCCGTTCCGGAGCGAAACGGTGCCGTGAACGTGGACCTCGGTATGCATTCGGGGGACTCCTTCGGAAGGGTCGATGCTATTCCGACCGCCCGGGAACTTCAACCCTGGCCGGCACGCGGAAGTTGTGCCGGCGATCCTCATCCGACATAATGGCCCGCCGCGGCGCTCGCCCGGACATCCTTCCCTCCTCATCCATGGCGAACCCCATCGACACGATCAACATGGCGCTGTTCTGCGACTTCGAGAACGTCGCGCTCGGCGTGCGCGACGCGAAGTACGCGAAATTCGACATCAGCAAGGTGCTCGAGCGGCTGCTCCTCAAAGGCAGCATCGTCGTCAAGAAGGCGTACTGCGACTGGGAGCGCTACAAGGAATTCAAGGCCGACATGCACCAGGCCTCCTTCGAGCTGATCGAGATCCCGCACGTGCGCATGTCGGGCAAGAACTCGGCCGACATCCGCATGGTCGTCGACGCGCTCGACCTGTGCTACACCAAGTCGCACGTCGACGCCTTCGTCATCATCAGCGGCGACTCCGACTTCTCGCCGCTCGTCTCCAAGCTGCGCGAGAACGACAAGACGGTCATCGGCGTGGGGGTGAAGAACTCGAGCTCCGACCTGCTCATCGCCAACTGCGACGAGTTCATCTTCTACGACGACCTGGTGCGCCAGAAGCCCGCGCGCCGACCGGCCGCGAAGAAGAAGCAGGCCGAGAAGGCGCCGCTCGCGGCCGACGGCCCCGAGCCCGCGAAGGACGGCGAGGACAAGAAGGATAAGGCGATCGAGATGGTGACCGATACGCTGGACGCGCTGGTCGCGGAGCGCGGCTCGGAGGAGAAGATCTGGGGCTCGATGGTGAAGCAGGCGCTCAAGCGCCGCAATCCCGGCTTCAACGAGTCGTACTACGGCTTCTCGTCGTTCTCCAAGCTGCTCGAGGAAGCGCAGGCGCGCAAGCTCCTCGAGCTCGAGCACGACGAGAAGTCGGGCGGCTACATCATCCGCGCCACGCACTAGCCCGGGCGCTCACACGCGCTCGAGGATCACCGCGATGCCCTGCCCAACGCCGATGCACATCGTGCACAGGGCGTAGTGCCCCTTCGTCGCGCGCAGCTGCGCGACGGCGGTCGTCACCAGGCGCGCCCCCGAGGCGCCGAGCGGGTGCCCGATCGCGATCGCGCCGCCGTTCGGGTTGACGTGTGGCGAGTCGTCGGGCAGCCCGAGCGCGCGCGTCACCGCGAGCGCCTGCGCGGCGAACGCCTCGTTCAGCTCGATCACGTCCATCTGCGAGATCTCGAGGCCGGTCTTCTCGAGCACTTTCTTCGACGCGGGCGTCGGGCCGATGCCCATGATCCGCGGCGCGACGCCCGCGGTCGCCATCGCGAGGACGCGCGCCTTGGGCTCGAGGCGGTGCTTCTTCGCCGCCGATTCGCTCGCCAAAATCATCGCGCACGCGCCGTCGTTCACGCCCGAGGCGTTGCCCGCGGTGACGGTCCCCTCGGGCTTGACGATGCCTTTCAGCTTCGCGAGCGCCTCGAGCGTGGTCTCCGGGCGCGGATGCTCGTCGCGGTCCACGGTCGTCAGCGTGCCTTTCTTTCCCGGCACCTGCACCGCGACGATCTCGGCGCGGTAGAAGCCCGCGTCTTGAGACGCCGCCCAGCGCTGCTGGCTGCGCAGCGCGAAGGCGTCCTGGTCGGCGCGCGCGACCTTGAACTCGGCGGCGACGTTCTCGGCGGTCTCCGGCATCGAGTCGATGCCGTACTTCGATTTCATGATCGGGTTCACGAAGCGCCAGCCGATCGTGGTGTCCTCGATCCTCGCCGCGCGCGAGAAGGCGCTGTCGGCCTTCGGGATCACGAAAGGCGCGCGCGACATGCTCTCGACGCCGCCCGCGATCATGAGCTCCGTCTCGCCGGCGCGGATCGCGCGCGCCGCGGTCCCGAGCGCGTCCATGCTCGAGCCGCACAGGCGGTTCACCGTCGCGCCGGGGACGCTCTGCGGCAGCCCGGCGAGCAGCAGCGCCATACGCGCGACGTTGCGGTTGTCCTCGCCCGCCTGGTTGACGCAGCCGTAGACGACGTCGTCGAGCGCCGCCCAGTCGACCGCGGCGTTGCGCTCCATCAGCGCCTTCAGCGGCAGCGCGGCGAGGTCGTCGGTGCGGATCGAGGAGAGCGCCCCGCCGTAGCGGCCGAAAGGCGTGCGCACGGCGTCGCAGATGAAAGCTTCGGGCATATCGGAGGCGAAGCGAAGGGTGACTCGGAGGCGCCAAGCATAGCGCCCGCCGACGCTTCAGACCAGTCCCGTGACGGGAATCGCGGCGCCGTGGATCGCGGCGGACTTGTCGGAGACGAGGAACAGCAGGACGTCGGCGAGCGCCGCGGGCGAGACCCAGCGCCGCGGATCGGCCTTGGGCATCGCCGCCCGGTTCTGCGGCGTGTCGATGATGCTCGGCAGCACGCAGTTGACGTTGATGCCGTCGTCGCGAAGCTCGGCCGACAGGCTCTCGGTGAGCCGGATGACCATGCTCTTCGCGGCGGCGTACGCGCCCATGTGCGCCTTGCCGGCGAGCCCCGCCATCGCGCCGACATTGACGATCTTGCCGTAGCGCGCCGCGCGCATTCCCGGCACGGCGGCCCGCACGGTGTTCAGCATCGTGCGCACGTTGAGGTCGACCATGCGCTGCCACAGCTCGTCCGGAGTCTGGTGCACCGGCGGCCCCATGTCGAAGCCGCCCGCGAGGTTGCAGACGACGTCGATGCGCGCGAAGCGCGCGAGCGCCTGCCCGACCGCGACCGCGACCGCCCCGGCGTCCGTCAGGTCGGCCCCGACGAGCATCGTGCGCGCGTCGCCCGATCCGTACTCCGGCCGCAGCGACGCCTCGGTGCGGCCGAGCAGCACGAGCGCGGCGCCCGCGGCGCCGAACGCGGCCGCGACCGCGCGGCCCAGGTTGCCGCCGGCCCCCGTGATCAGCGCGGTCCGGCCGGCAAGCACGTTACCGCGGCGCCTTATTGCGGCTTGATTCCCGCGTTCTTCACCACGCGGGCGTACTCTTGGACTTCGCTCGCGACGAACTTCTTGAACTCGTCCGGCGACATGTCCATGGTGTCGTTGCCGAGCTGCACCAGACGGTCGCGCACGTCCTTCTCCTTGAGCGCCCTGCGCGTGTCGGAGGAGATCTTGTTCACGAGCCCGGGCGCCATTCCCGCCGGTCCCCAGAGCGCGAACCACAGCGGCGCGTCGGCGCCCTGGATGCCGGCTTCGCCCGTGGTCGGCACGTCGGGCAGCGTGCTGTTGCGCTTCGCCGTGCTCACCGCGAGCGGCCGCAGCTTGCCGCCCTTGATGAGCGAGAGCGCCGCGGAGATCGGCGCCCAGTAGCAGTCGACCGAGCCGCTCAGCATCGCCGATACGACCTCGGGCGTGCCCTTGAAGGGAATCTCGGTGACCTTGATCTGCGCCGCGGCGATGAACTTCTCGGTGTTGAGGTGCGTGCCGCTGCCGACCCCGGCGTGGCCCCAATTGATCGCGCCCGGCCGGGACTTCGCGTCGTTGACGATGTCCATGAGCCTCTTGTACTTGGAATCGACCGGGACGACCAGCACGTTCGGCTGCAGCGCGAGCGGAGCGATGTCGGTGAAGTCCTTGGACACGTCGTACGGCAGCTTGGCGTAGATCGACGGCGTCACCGTGTGCGCGTTTGAGTCGACGAGCAGCGTATAGCCGTCGGGCGGCTGCTTGACGACGTAGGCCGAACCGATCGAGCCGCCCGCGCCCGCGCGGTTCTCGACGACCACCGGCTGGCCCCAGATCTCGGCCAGCTTCTGCGTCACCACGCGTCCGACGATGTCGGTGGAGCTGCCCGCGGTGAACGACACGATCACGTGGACCGGCCTGCTCGGGAAGCCCTGCGCGGACGCGTGCCCGGCAAGCGCCGCCAGCACGGCTCCCACGACGTATTTGTGCGTCTTCATCTCTCGTTTCCTCCTCGAATGGCAAATCGCTGCGGCTACTGCGGCTTCGCCCCGGCTGCGCGCATGATCTTGCCGAGGTCTTCGTATTGTTCCTTGATGAACGCGTCGAATCTTTCCGGGGACATCGGCATCGGCTCGGCGCCCAGCTTCGCGATGCGCGCCTTCACCTCCGGCGCCTGCTCGGCCTTGGCGATCTCGGCGTTCAGGCGCTTGACGACGTCACGCGGCGTCTTTGCCGGCGCGAGCATCCCGACCCAGAAGTTGAACTCTCCGCCCGGGTAGCCCGCTTCCTTGATCGTGGGCACCTGCGGCAGCGTCTCCGAGCGGTTCGGCGTGCTGACCGCGAGCGCGACCACCTTGCCGTCCTTGATGGGCCCGACGCTCGAGATCAGCGGGACCCACGCCATCTCGATCCGGCCCGCCATCGCCTCGTTCAGGATCTCGGGCGTGCCCTTGAACGGGATGTGCACCGCCTGGATCCCGGTCGCCTGGTTGAACTTCTCCTGGTTGATGTGCGCCGCGCTGCCCACGCCCGCGGTGCCGTAGTTGAGCTGGCCGGGCTTCGATTTCGCCAGCGCGACCAGGTCGCGCACCGTCTTGACGCCGAGCGAGGGCGCGGCGATGAGCACGCTGGGCAGCGTGGCGAGCGGCGAGACGCCGGCGAAGTCCTTGATCGTGTCGTAGGGAAGGCCCTTGTACAGGACGTGGTTGACCGTGTGCCCCGTGGACACGACGCCGAGCGTCAGACCGTCGGGCGCGGCCTTGGCGACCAGGTTGATCCCGATGGTGCCGCCCGCGCCGGGATGGTTCTCGACGATCACCGGCTTGCCGAGCGCGGACGAAAGCTTGTCGCCCACCGTGCGCGCCATGATGTCGGTCGCGCTGCCCGCGGTGAACGGCACGATGACCTTCACCGGGCCGGACGGATAGCCTTGCGCGCGCGCTGTGCCGGCGGCCGTCGTGATCGCAAATGCGGCCGCGACGACGACGAGCGCCGCCTTGGATGCTTTCATCTCTCTCTCCTCTTCGCTCGTGTTATGCGGTCTTTTCGGTCTTCTTCTTTTTCTTGCCCGCCCAATAGTCGTCGGCCGCCTTCGTCTTCTTGAGCGCGTCGAGCGTCTCGTAGCCGGGCGCCATCGACGCCGACGTGTCGGCGAGCACCTGGTGATGCTCGATGTTGAGCAGCCGCAGCCAGCTCTGCTGCCCGAGCGTGAGCCCGATCATGCAGCCGAGCTCGACGAGCTCGGGCTCGCTGAAGTGCCTGCTCATGCGCTCCCAGAACGCGTCGTCGGTCTCGGTGCGCCAGACGATCGCCTCGGCGTACGCGAGCGCGGCCTTCTGGCGCTCGTCGTACTTCGTCGACTTCTCGAAGTTCAGCAGGTCCCTGACGTGGTCCTCGATGACCGCGCCGCTCGTCGTCGCGCGCACCGAGCGCTGGTTGCCGCAGTACTCGCATTCCACCGTGCGCGAGACGTACAGCCGGCACAGCTCCTTCAGCGAGTGGTCGAGCACGCCGTTCCTGAAAATATCGCGCCACGAGTTCGCGAAGAACCAGAAGCAGGCCGGCACGTGCGCGCGCACCGCCGAGCTCTCGGGCCGCGGCGTGCCTTCGCGCCGGCAGCGGTCCATCTCCTTCTGCATTTGCGCGTCCATCTTGTCGAGCGGGACGTAGCTGATTCTCTGCTTGGCCATGCGGTCTCCTGCGTAACTTTCAGTGGATCGGAATCTGCCTCGTGGACGACAGTTTAGCAAGGTCTACGCGGGCGATATGATCATCGACCGAGCAGCCCACCCAGGCCATGCCGGCGCAGAACGCCGTGTGCGACGAGCCCCGCCCCACCCCGACGCGTCCCCGCTCGCGCAGCGTCGCCGCGTCGAGCACCTGGACCTCGGCGCCGCCGAACCCGGTCACCACGACGTGCCGGCCGTCGGGCGACGCGTCGAGGCCGTGCGGATACGGTCCGGTCTCGATCAGCGCGAGGCGCTCGAGCGATTCGGCGTCGAAGACGCACACGGTGTCGTCGAGGAAGTTCGCGACGAAGACGCGCGTTCCGTCGGGACTGACGTCGACCGCGTGGGCCCAGCCGCCGCTCGGCGCGGTCGCGACGAGCTCGCCCTCGGCGCCGACGCAGGCGAGCGTGCCGTCCCAGCTGTTGGCGCAATACACGCGGCCGTCCGCCCGGCGCGCGAGGTGCGAAGGGCCTTCGCCCACGCGCGTGCGCCCGACGATGCGGCCGTCGGCGAGGCGCACCTTCACCAGCGCGCCGTCGCCGGCACAGGGAACGAGGACGTGGGTCCCGGCCCCGTCGAGCAGCGGATCGTGCGGACACGCGCCCACCTCCACGGTGCGCTCGCTGTATCCGCCTCGCCGCGGAGTCGCGATGGTGAGCGTGCCGGTGCCTCCCCCGGTGACGCAGACCACGCCGTCGGCCGCGGCGAGCGGCAGCTGCGGGCTTCCCGGCGCGCGCCAGCGCGCGATCACGCGCAGGTCGGAAGCGTGCAGGGCGATCACTTCGTTCGCCTGCGCGTCGGCGACGAACAGGGTTCCGGAGCGGTGCTCGAGCGCGAGATGCGAGGCCTTGCGGGCGACGCGCGCGACCGCGACCGGCTCGCCGTCGGCGGCGATGCGCGCGACGCGCTCGCCGCGTTCGCAGGTCCAGACCGAGTCGCCGTCGGTCACGACGTGATGGACGCCCGAGACGGTGCCCTGCGCGGGCACCGCGCCGCGCCGGATCGCGAGCTTGCGGCCGCGCTCGGCGGTCAGCTCCGCGGCGTGGCGGATGCCCGCCTCGAGCAGCGACACGCGCAGCAGCGGCCCGTAGTCGGCGACCAGCGCCTCGAACCGCGCCCCCGGCTCGAGAGCGTTGAAGCGCTCGACGATCGCGCGTCCGGCGTCGGCGGGCGGCAGGCTGCGGCAGTCGAGCACCGGGACGTTCATTTCTTCAGCTCGACCTTCTCGAAGCCCGCGCCCAACTGCAGCTGGGCGCCTTCTCCGAGCGCCGGGGTCTCGGGCTCGCCGTGCACCGTGTACAGCCGCGGCGCGCCGCGGTTGATATGGAGCTGGAACACGTCGGGGCGGTTGTAGTGGCCGGCGAAATCGTGCCGCAGCTTCGCCTGGATCCCGATCGCGATGTCGCACTCGGCGTACAGGATGCCCTCCTCCGCGCCCATCGGCCCGGCGAGCACGCGGCTGTTCGGCGCGACGATGGTGCTGCCGCCGCAGCAATCGGGACTGCGCAGGAACTTCTCGGCCTCGGGGCCCGCCTTCAGCATCCCGATCATCGCCTCGTCCACCGTGCCGCAGGCCGACACGACGAACGCCTTGCTCATCTGCGCGAACGCCTGCGAGTCGACGAGCACGCGGTTGCGCATCGGGTCGCCGCTCGTCGGGAAGTGGTTGGGCCAGCTCATCACGTGGATGCGCGTGCCCTCCGCCGTCAGCGCGAACACCGCGAGCGGGTTGGAGTTCTCGCCGCAGATCAGGCCGCTCATCGGGCCGAACTCGCTCTGGAACGCGCCGAAGGTGTCGCCGAAGCCGCCCGCGTGCACGAGGCGCTCGCCCACCGTGGGAACCAGCTTCTGGTGCTTGCCGAGGAGCGTTCCGTCGGGGCCGAGGTAGACCTGCGTGTTGAACATCGTGCCGATCGTGCGCGGCAGCTTCTCGCACACGCCGATCACGACGTACGCCTTCGCTTCGCGCGCGGCCGCGCAGAGCGCGTCGATCTCGGGCCCCGGGATCTCCACCGAGTTGCGGAACAGCGCTCCGGCGAGCTCGTTCGCGATCGCGCCCGTCGCCGGGTGGTGGTGGTACCAGACCGGGTGCGCGGGGATGAAGCCCTCGGGAAAGCCGATCACGCGCGCGCCGTTCCGGCCGGCCTCGCGGATCAGGCGGCAGGCCTTCTCGGTCGAGCCTTCCCGGTCGAGGAATACCGACGCGGCCTGGACGGCGGCGACCTTGACGACGGGGTACTTGTCACCCATGGCGGAGCGGGTCGGGCTGGGAAGTCGAATTGTCGCACATCGCGCCGGCGCTCCCGAAGCGGGTCGGCGCCGCCGTTCTAGGGCGTGCGCTCGCTCCTGCGGACGACGAACTTCAGGCCCGACCAGACCTGGCTGACCGCGCACACCTTGACGTCGACGAAGCCGAGCGGAAGCGCCACCCCGCGGATCACGTCTTCGGTGATGTCGGTCGGCACTTTCGCGGCCTTCTTCGGCCAAGACACCCAGACGAATCCGGTCTGCTCGAGACGCTTGCGCAGCGAGGCGAGCTGCTTTTGGAGGAACGCGCGATCGGTCGCGAAGAGGTGCACGGCGCGCAGCGGCGCGCTCGGCTTCGAAACCAGCTCGATCCCGGGCGCAAGCTTGCCGAGCCAGGAGGGATATTCGGGAGGCGCGTTGAGCGTCACCAAAGTCATCGGCGGCTTGAGGCCCAGTTTCGCGGCGAGCGGCGTTCCCGAATAGCCGGCCATGCCGGTCCTCACTCCCCGACGAAGCGCTCGACCTTGCCGGTCTTGATCCACGCGACGATCGCCCTCACCACGGCCTCCTCGCGTCCCTCGAACGAGTGGAAATGGCCGCCGCCGCAAGGATCTCCATGGGGCGTCCCGCCACGCACCGTCACCAGGTTCTCGCCCGCGTACGCCTTCACGGCCGAATACGGCGTGTACGGGCACGCGTCGTTCTCCCCGTGCACGTGCAGCGCCGGCGCCGCGATCTGCCCGTAGGGAAAGCCGGACACCGAGCCCGCGAAGCCGTCGCCCGTGCGCCGGTTCATCGACGCCGAGTGGATGCTGCCGCTGATCTCCGTGCCGAGGTTCTTCGCGAGCCAGCGCGAGCTCACCGATCCCATGCTGTGTCCCATGACGTAGATCCGGTTGAACCCGTGCTCGCTCTTCAGCTTCGCGATGATCTTCCTCACGTCGTCCGCGTGCTGCTGCGACGAGCGGTAGCCGTCGAAGCAGGCTGTCGGACGCGGCGAGTTCCCGCCCCATTGGTCGGTCGGGCAGTCGACGATCACCAGCGCGATCCCCTCGTCGGCGAAGATCTTCTGGTTCATGCGCATGAACGGCTGCAGGTTGCGCTGCTTGTCCGCGGCCGTCTGGATGCGCGCGATGCCGGGGTAGCCGCGGAAATACAGGAGCGCCGTGTCGGTCGGCCTGTCCGGCTTGGCCACGATCGCGCGCTCGAGCGCCGGCGACTTCGTGAACACGCCGTCGGTGCGTCCCGTATCGACCTCGATCAGCACGTCGGTCGTCTGCGCCTGGACCGGCTGCGCCCAGAGCAGGACCACGGCAAGCGCGAGCCACGCGTTCTTCCTCATTGGATTCTCCAGGTTCCTTGCGAGCTAGCTCCGAGCTTCGGCGCGCAGCGACCTGACCCGCATCAGCACCGGGACCCGGGAGTTGCCCGTGATGCGGCCGGAGATCGTACCGATCACCGTCACGGGACGGGCCTCCAGAGAGGTGAGCCGGGAGCCTGGCGGCAACAAGAGCGTCACCGACGTCACGTGCCGGGTAATCGAGATGCTGTCCCCGCGCCGGCCTTCGACACAGACCGGCTCGTAGAGATCGAGAACGGGCTGGCGCTCGGCGCGGTCGCCAGCCTCGATGCTCTCGTAATTCGGCGCGCCCGGGGCGACCCTGAAATGGACGATGCCCGTCAGCGTCGCCTCGCTTTCGTACGACACGCAGGCTGCGCCTGCCGTCACCGAGGCAAGGGCGAAGATGGCGGCGAGGACCAGTCGCACCGACGCCCCGATCAGGACGACAATCCGTCGCCGACCTTGACGTTCTCCGGCTTGAGCTGCAGCCCCGACGAGTTCGCCTGCTGCACGAGCAGCTTGGAGAAATCTTCCTCGCCGAGCCCCGCGCCCATCAGCGACTGGATCAGATCGCGCGTGATCGACGCGAGCGGCATCGGCACCTCGAACTTGCGCCCGGCTTCCAGCCCGAGGTCGAGGTCCTTCCTCAGCAGGTAGGGCGTGAAGGTGACGTGGAAGTCGAGGTTCACGAACGCCGGCGCCTTGTAGCGCGTGAAGGTCGAGCCCATCACGCTCTTGTTCAGGAACTCGAGGAAGGCGTGGCGCGGGACGCCCGCTTTCTCCGCGAGCACGGTGATCTCGGCCATGCACTGAGTGACCACTCCGAGCATCACGTTGTGGCAGATCTTCACGATGCGCGAGAGCTCGCCCTCGCCGACGTACGAGCCGCCGAGCGGCGCGATCTGCGCGAGCAGCGGCGCCACCTCCTCGTAGGCCTTCTTCGGGCCCGAGCACACGAACGTCAGCTTCCCGGCCTTGATGACCTTGGCGTTGCCCGACACGGGCGACGCGACGTATTCGGTGCCGTAGGGCTTGAGGATCTGGCGCAGCTCGGCCGAGCCCTCGAGCGAGATCGACGAGCACTCGACGACGATGCGCGGCGCCGGTCCCTTGCCCGGCTGCGACTTCGACAGCAGCCCCGCGGGGCCGGACACGACCTCCTTCACGTCGTTCCAGGTCGACACCATCACGAAGACGATGTCGCAGCCGGCGAGCTCGGGCAGCGTGCCGACGATCTTCGCGCCGTCCTTCGCGAGCGGCTCGGCCTTGGCGCGCGTGCGGTTCCAGACGTGGATGTCGCAGCCGGCCTGGGCCAGGCGCTGCGCCATCTCGAATCCCATGCGGCCGGTGCCGATCCAGCCGATCCTCGGTTTCTTCTCAGCCATTCCTGTTCCTTTGCTTCAGTACGGGTTCGCGATCGGCAGCTCTTGCGCCGGATAGAGCGAGATGATCTTCGCGCCCTGCGGCGTGAGGATGACCTCCTCCTCGATGCGCGCGGCCGAGTAGCCGTCGGTGGCCGGGCAGTAGGTCTCCACGGCGAACACCATCCCGGCCTTGAGCTCGATCGGCTCCTTCAGCGACGTGAGCCGCGAGATCAGCGGCCGCTCGTGCAGCCCGAGGCCCAGGCCGTGGCAGAAGTTGAGCCCGAACGCCTCCATCTCCGAGGAGAAGCCGATGTCCTTCGCCTCGGGCAGCGCGCGCGCGATCTTGTCCGACGACATGCCGGGCTTCAGCAGCTCGATCGCCTTGTCCATCCACTCGCGCGCCTTGCGGTAGGCGGTGCGCTGCGCGGGCGTCGCGAGGCCGACGTTGAACGTGCGGTAGTAGCAGGTGCGGTAGCCCATGAACGACTGGATGATGTCGAAGAACGCCTGGTCGCCCGGGCGGATCAGCCGGTCGGTGAAGTTGTGCGGGTGCGGCGAGCAGCGCTCGCCCGAGATCGAGTTGATCGCCTCGACGCAGTCCGAGCCCATCTCGTACAGGCGCTTGGTCGCCAGCGCGACGATCTGCGACTCCTGCACGCCCGGCTTCAGCGCCTCGGCGATGTCCTGGTAGACGCCGTCGACCATGGCCGAGGCCATGTTCAGGAGCGTCAGCTCGTCGATGTTCTTCACCTCGCGCGCGGCGAGCATCACCTGCTGGCCGTCGCGCACCTCGATGCCGAGATTCTGCAGCTCGAACAGCATCGGCGGCTCGACCACGTCGAGGCCGAGCGGCATGTCGCCGACGCCCTCGGCGTCGAGGATCGCCTTGATCTCCTTCGCCGCGTCGCGGAACAGCGTGATGTCGGAGCCGACCGCGCCGCGCAGTCCGAGCAGTCCCGCCTTGCAGTGGTCCGTGTGCAGCCACGGCGCGTACAGCCGGTGGTGCTTCGCCGCCGAGCCGAAATCCCAGATGTAGGGATCGCCGTTCCCGGTGAGAAGCGAGTAGCGCGTGAGCTTGTCGCGCGCCCACTCCCCGATCACGGTGCTCGTCGTGTAGCGGATGTTGTGCTGGTCGAACGAGAGCAGCGCCCCGAGCCCTGAGCCCGAAAGCGCCGCGCGCACGCGCGCGAGGCGGTAATCGTGCAGCCGCCTGAAGTTGATGCGCTCCTCGAAATCGACCTGCGTGTGCCCCGGTGCGCCGATCGGGCGCTGCCAGTTGTGGTGCGGGTCGACGTCGTCCGGGCGGACGATCTTCGGTTCCTTCGTCGGCTTCTTGGCCATCGGCGGTCTCAGTTCACCTTCATGTTCGTGAGCTTGACCAGCTTCGCGTTCTCCTCGAACTCCTTCCGGATCATGGCCTGGAAGTCGCCGATCGACATCGTCAGCGGATCGGCGCCGAGCTTCAGGATGCGCTCGTGCACGTCGGGCAGGCTCACCGCGCGGTCGAACTCCTTGTTGAGGCGCGCGACGATGTCGCGCGGCGTCTTCGCGGCGACCAGCGCGCCGACCCAGAAGTTGTAGTCGGAGTCCGGGTAGCCGGCCTCGACGGTGGTCGGCACGCTCGCGAAGAGCGCGCTGCGCTTGGGCGATCCCACCGCGAGCGCGACGAGCTTGCCGTCCTGCACCGGGCCCTTGACCTGGAACGGCAGCGCGAAATAGAGATCGGCGCGGCCGGTGAGCACCTCGGTGAGCGCCTCGGCGGCACCTTTCAGCGGCACGTGCAGCACGTCGATCCCCGCGGACAGGCGGAAGCGCTCGAGATTCATGTGGGTCGCGCTGCCGATGCCGGCCGACGCGGCGACGATGCCGCCCGGCTTCGCCTTCGCGGCGGCGACCAGGTCGGACACCTTCTTCCAGCCGCGGTCGGGGCGCACGATCAGCACCGTCGGCGTCGTCGCGATGGTCGCGACGGGCGTCAGGTCCTTGGGATCGAGCACGCCGGGATTGATCAGCGGCGCGATCGTGAACGCCGAGGCGTAGATCATGATGGTGTGGCCGTCGGGCTCGCCTTTCGCGACCGAGGCGGCGCCGATCAGGCCGCCCAGTCCCAGGCGGTTCTCGACGATCACCGTCTGGCCGAGGCTCTGCTGCAGCTTGTCGGCGAGGATGCGCGCCATCGTGTCCGAGGCGCTGCCGGGCGTCACGCCCGATACGAGCCTCACGGTGTGGTTGGGAAAATTCTGCTGCGCGGGCGCTGCACCCGGGAGTACCGCGGCGACGGCAAGCGCGGCGACCGACACGAGCTTCGATTTCATGCCTCTCTCCTTGTTTTTCTAGTCACGACTTCGGCAGGCCGAAGCGCTGCGCGAGCCAGTCCGCGGTCTGGCTGCGGTAGCGGTAGGGGCGGTTGTTCGCGTTGTGCCCGCCGTCCTCGACGATCAGCAGATCGACCGGCCCGGTGACCGCCTTCGCGAGGCGCTCGGCGTGCGACGCGGGCACGAGGCGGTCCTCGCGGCCGGTGACGATGTAGATCGGGCAGGTGATGCGCTGCGCGGCCTCGCTCATCGACAGCGTCGCGGCGTGCTCGAGCGCGTCGGCTTCGGTCGCGCAGTGGCTGCGCACGCGGAACGCCTCGCGCGTGAGCACCGGCAGCGCCGGCCAGATCTCCTTCCACTCGAAGGGACCCGAGAGCGCGATGCAGGCCTTGATGCGCTTCTCGAACGCGGTCGCGCGCGGCGCGTAATAGCCGCCCAGGCTCACGCCCCACATCGCGATCCGGGTCGCGTCGAGATCGGGCCGCGTCTCGATCCAGTCGCACACGGCGCGCGCGGCGCGCTCGTAGTCGCCCGCGATCGGGATCTCGTATTCGGCCTCGCCCTGGCCCGGGCCGTCGATCGCGAGGATCGCGATCCCGCGCGCGAGGAAGGGCTCGGCGTAGGCGTGCAGCTCCTCCTTGGTCGAGTCGAGGCCCGGCGCCATGATCGCGACCGCGAACCGGCCGGAGCCTCTCTCCGGCTTGCGCAGGACGCCGTACAGCGTCTTGCCCTCGAACGGGATCGCGACGCGCTCGCCCGCCGGCCGCATCAGCGACAGCGCCGCCGTGTAGCACTGCACCGCATGCAGGTGCGCGGCGCGCATCTGCTGCAGGTCCTGGACGAAGACGAACTTCGCGAAGTGGTAGTACATGGCCGCGCGCACCAGGTGCTCGCCCGCGGTGAGCCGGTACCCGCCGGCGAGCGCCTCGTTCCCGAGCTTCTCGTGCACCGCGGCGCGCGCGCTCCACGCCGCGCACCAGTCGTCCCAGCGCTCGAGCGCCCGGGTCACGTCCTCGAAGTCGGCGAGCAGCACGCCGTTCGAGACGAAGCGCGGCGCCCAGTGGGCGATCGCGGCGGCGACGCGGGGGTCGGCGGACTTGGCTTTCGCTGCGGCTTCGGACATGGGACGGCGGGCCGGGACGTCGGGACAGGGATCGGATTCTACTTGATGTCGCCGCCGCCCCGCCGTCCTGTTCAGGCTTCCGCGGTCAGGAGCGGCACGCCGGTGAAACGCTGCAGCTCCTCGAGGGAGAGCCCCGGCACCAGGCGGCTCGCCGCGAGGCCGCCCGGCCCGATGTCGATGACCGCGAGATCGGTGTAGACGCGCTTCACCACGCCGATTCCGGTCAACGGATAGCTGCACTTCGGGACGACCTTCGGCTCGCCCGCCTTGGTCACGTGCTCCATCATCACCCAGACGTGCTTTGCGCCGACGGCGAGGTCCATCGCGCCGCCGACCGCGGGGATCGCGCCCGGCTCCCCGGTGTGCCAGTTCGCGAGGTCGCCCGATTCCGAAACCTGGAAGGCGCCGAGCACGGCGATGTCGAGATGGCCGCCGCGCATCATCGCGAACGAATCGGTGTGATGGAAGTAGGCGCCGCCGGTGAGCAGCGTCACCGGCTCCTTGCTCGCGTTGATCATGTCCCAGTCCTCGGCGCCCTTCGCGGGGGCGGGTCCCATGCCGAGGATGCCGTTCTCGCTGTGGAGGATGATGTCGCGGTCGCGGGGCAGGTGGTTCGCGACCAGCGTCGGCATGCCGATGCCGAGGTTCACGTAGGCGCCCTCGGGGATGTCGCGCGCGATGCGCTGCGCGATCTGCTCGCGGGTGAGCTTCGCATAGCTCACGGCGCCGCCCGCATGCTCGAGACCCCGCGCGTCACGCCGCCCGCGGCGCGCTCGCCGACCGGCGTCCGCGGCACCTGCACCAGGCGCGTGACGAAGATCCCCGGCGTCACGATCGACTCGGGGTCGAGCGCCCCGAGCTCGACGATCCCGTACACCTGCGCGATCGTCACCTTCGCCGCCATCGCCATGGTCGGCCCGAAGTTGCGCGCGGCCTTGCGGTAGACGAGGTTGCCCCAGCGGTCGCCGCGCTCGGCCTTCACCAGCGCGACGTCGCCGTGCAGCGCGTGCTCGAGCACGCAGGGCCGGCCGCCGATCACGCGCGTCTCCTTGCCTTTCGCGAGATCGGTGCCGTAGCCGGTCGGCGTGAAGAACGCGGGGATGCCCGCGCCCGCCGCGCGCATGCGCTCGGAAAGCGTCCCCTGCGGCACGAGCTCGAGCTCGATCTTACCGGCGCGGTACAGGGCCTGGAAGTGGTGCGAGTCGAGCTGGCGCGGGTACGAGCAGACGATCTTGCGCACGCGCCCGGCCTTCAGCAGCGCCGCGACGCCGGTCTCGCCGTTGCCGGCGTTGTTGTTGACGATGGTGAGATCGCGCGCGCCCTGCTCGATCAGCGCGTCGACCAGCTCGCTCGGGATGCCGGAGCCGCCGAAGCCGCCGATCATCACAGTCGCGCCGTCCTTCACGTCGGCGAGAGCGGCTTGCGCGGAAGCGGTGATCTTGTTCAGCATCGCGGTTGCGGGAAGCATATCGCTTTTGCGGACGCGGCGGTGCTAGCGGGCACCGGCGGCTTCGGCGAGGAACGCCTCGAGCGCGCGGACCGGCGCCTTGTCGTCGAACAAGATCCCGCGCGAGCGCTCGATGCGCGCCCTCGTGTCCGCGCGATGGGCCGGGTCGCGGCACAGGCGCACCGCGCGCTCGATGTAGCCCTCGTCGTCGCGCGCGACGAGATCGTTCAGCCCCATCCGCGTCAGCGGCCCGCTCGCGAGCCGGCCGCGGAGGAAGCGCCCCTCGCAGGTCACGATGGGAAGACCGCATTCGATCGCCTGCATCGCGGTGTTGAATCCCGAGAAACCGATCGTGTCCAGGAACACGTCGGCGCGCTTCAGCAGCCCGTAGAACGAGGGCCGCGCCAGCCAGGGAATGAACACGACGAAGTCGTCCATCCGCAGGCCCGCCTTCGAGAACGCGCGCCGAAGACGCGTGGCGAGGCGCTCCGAGAGCCCGGCGGACGCGTGCGTAAAGAGCACGAACCGGCATTGGCCGAGCCGGCGCGCGATCCCGGGAAGCACAGGGTCGTGCTCGGGCGCGTACTTGAACGGCGCGCCCGGGCACAGCAGCACGGGCGCGCCCCCGCCGATGCCGAGCGCATCGAGATCCACCTCGCCGGGCTCCACGGCGAGCGGGGAATACGAGCAGCCCAGGCCGGGCAGACGCACCAGCCGCTCCGTGTAGTGGTCCTGCGCCGATGCCGGCTCCATCTCGTCCGCGGAGAGAAAGTAGTCGAGCGTCGGCAGGCCGGAAGTGAGGGG
>DASRFB010000123.1:0-29657 GCA_035651815.1 Burkholderiales bacterium
CGTCGAGCTGAACCGCGCCGTCGCGGTGGCGATGGCCTTCGGGCCGCAGGCGGGCCTCGAGATCGTCGACCAGCTCGCGGACGAGCCGGCGCTCAAGGCGTACCACCTGCTCCCGAGCGTCCGCGGCGACCTGCTCGCGAAGCTCGGCCGGCAGGCCGAGGCGCGCTCCGAGTTCGAGCGCGCGGCGTCGCTCACCCAGAACGCGCGCGAGAGAAAACTGCTGCTCGAGCGGGCGGCGCTGTATTCATAGGCGTCGCGTTTCTGCGGCGTCGAGCCCTTGCGATTCAGTATCTTGTCCCATTTTCGGGCGGATATCCTGGGGCCGGCCGGAATCAAGGCTTCGCAATGTCCTGGAGGAATCGACAGTTGACGCCGTGACCGTGCCCACCGTACCGTGCTCAACGGCGGATTTGCACATTATTGGACGTTAGGCCTCCTTTGAGATTCGCTCCGGCATCAAACAGAGGAAAAGCGATTGCGTATCTATTCGGCATCGTGGGTTATGGGATTTGCTTTGGCGAACTTTGGAAACACTATCTGAAGAACCAATTGGCCATTTGGCCAGAATGGGCTAGTACTATCGCTCTTGGAGTCGGGTTGTTCGTCCCTATGTTGATACTCGCATCTCTCTCAGTTACTTACCATTACAAATGGCGAGAAGAGCGCAAGGGATCATGATGGTGGGTGTAGCCACCGCATCCACCCGGAAGCGCGCAAGAGCAGCGCGCGCCGGTAATGCGGGACGCTAGACGCCAAGAAGAATCATGACGGTCAAGCGCATGGACAACGTCGGCATCGTGGTGGAAGACCTCGATGCCGCCATCGACTTCTTCGCCGAGCTCGGCCTCGAGCTCGAGGGGCGGGCGCCGATCGAAGGGGACTGGGCGGACGGCGTCACCGGATTGCGCGGCATGCGGGTCGAGATCGCCATGATGCGCACGCCGGACGGGCACGGCCGGCTCGAGATGTCGCGTTTCCTCGCGCCGCGCGTCGTCGCCGATCACCGCGGCGCTCCGGTGAACGCTCTCGGATACCTGCGCGTGATGTTCACCGTGGAGGACATCGACGACACGCTCGCCCGGCTCGGCAAGCGCGGCGCGAAGCTCGTCGGCGAGGTCGTCCGGTACGAAGACATGTATCGGCTCTGCTACATCCGGGGTCCCGAAGGCATTCTCATCGGGCTCGCCGAAGAGCTCCGGCAGCAAACGTCCCGTCCCGGTCACACGGAGAACCTCCGGGAAGTCTAATGAGAAGAGCCCGGATTCCCGGAGCTCGACTGTGACCGGAAAGGAGATCCGTCGTGAAGAATTTCGACGTGCAGGGTATCGATTTGAACGTTTCCCGCGATAAGGCGCTGGCGTTCGTCTCGGATCCAGCGCAATTGCCGAGGTGGACGAGCGCCTTCGCCTCGGTAAGCCCTGGACGCGCGGTCCTGCGGACTCCCCGGGGAGAGGTCGCGATCGACCTCGAGGTGGAGGTGTCGCCGGAGCAGGGAACGGTCGACTGGCGGATGACGTTCCCGGACCGCAGCGTGGCCGCCGCCTTCTCGCGGATCGTGGCGATGGACGAAAATCGTTGCATCTTCAGCTTCGTGCTTACGCCGCCTCCGGTGCCGCTCGAACAGCTCGAGGGGGCGCTGGAAGCCCAGTCGCGGACGCTGGCCAAGGAGCTCGGAAAGCTCAAGCGCATCCTGGAACGTCATGGATGAGAGAGCGCCTGCTCGACGCGACCCGAGTCTCGAGCTCGAAGTCGCCCGTGCGAAGGCGGGAGACCGCGACGCGCTGGAGTCCGTGGTTCGCGCCGTGCACCCGGAGGTATACGGCATGGCGCTGCGCTTCCTGTGGCACCCCCAGGACGCGGAGGACGCGACCCAGGAGATTCTCGTTCGGGTCATCACGGGTCTCGCGGGCTTCCGCGGGGATAGCGGCTTTCGAACCTGGGTGTATCGGATCGCCTGCAACAGCTTGCTCACGTTGCGCAAGCAGCGCATGGAGCAGCGATCGATGAGCTTCGAGGAATTCGGCGAGGATCTCGCCCGCGGGCTCGAGGACGACTCCCCGCGTGAAGAACGCGATCCGGACCACGAGCTGCTGCTGGAGGAGGTGAAGATCGGATGCACTCTGTTCATGCTGATGTGCCTGGATCGCGATCATCGCCTGGCGTATATCCTCGGCGAGATCGTCGAGCTCGATCACCACGAGGCGGCCGAGGTCCTGGAGATCGCCCCGGCCGCCTTTCGCAAGCGCTTGTCGCGGGCACGAGCGAGCATCACGTCGTTCATGACTTCTCGATGCGGACTGGCGAACCCCGCCAACGCGTGCCGGTGTCGCCGACGGGTCGCCACCGCCGTGGCCCTCGGTCGCGTGGATCGCGCTAAACTGCTCTTCGCTTCTTCCCTGGACCAGGCAAAGCATTTTCCGCAGGTGCTGGTGAAAATCAGGCAGCTCGAGGAGACCCGTCGTGCGGCCGCTCTGTACCGGTCCCACCCGAGCCCGAAACCCTCGGAGGCGTTTGTCTCCTGGTTGAGGAAAGTCGTCGACGAGAAGCCGGACGTGCCGGCCCGTCCCGCATGAGCATGCTGGCAACCCGTCTCACCCGATCCTGGAGCCTCGAGCACCCCATCGTGTCCGCCCCGATGGCGTTCGCCGGAGGCGGACGGCTCGCCGCCGCGGTCAGCCGCGCCGGCGGGCTCGGGTTGATCGGCGGGGGCTACGGCGATCCCGCGTGGCTCGAGGAGCAGTTCGAGGCGGCGCGCGGACATCCGGTCGGCGTGGGCTTCATCACGTGGTCGCTGCGCAAGTCGCCCTCGCTCCTGACGGATGTCCTGAAGCGCTCGCCCGCGGCGGTGATGCTCTCGTTCGGCGATCCCCGGCCGTTCGCGGCCGAGATCCGCGCCGCGGGCGCGAAGCTGATCTGTCAATGCCAGGACATGGGCCATGTCAGGGACGCGGTCGACGTGGAAGCGGATGCCGTCGTCGCCCAGGGAACGGAAGCGGGCGGACACGGCGCCCTGCGCGGCGCGATCACGTTCGTTCCCGAGGCGGCCGACTATCTCCGCGGCAACGCGCCCGAGACGCTCCTTCTCGCCGCGGGCGGCATCGCCGACGGCCGGGGCCTCGCGGCCGCGCTGATGCTCGGCGCCGACGGCGTGCTGATCGGGACCCGGTTCTGGGCATCGCAGGAAGCGCTCGTCCACGCCCGGCACCACGAGGCGATCGTCGGGACCGACGGCGACGGGACGCTGCGCACGCGCGTCCCGGACATCGCCCGCCAGATTCCATGGCCGAAGCCCTTCACGGCCCGCATTCGCCGCAACGCCTTCACCGATCGATGGCACGGGCGCGAGGACGAGCTGCAGAAGAACGTCTCGGCGGAGGGGCCGCGCTTCCGGAAGGCCTTCGCGGAGGGCGATCCCGAGAACGCCGCGGTCTGGTTCGGCGAGGCCGCCGGGCTGATCCGCTCGATCGAGCCCGCGGCGGCCCTCATCGAGCGCATCGTCGCCGAGGCGCAAACCTGCCTGAAGCGCTACTCTCTCCCATCCCGCGACGCCTCCGCGTCGCGCATGCCCGGAAAGGACCGACCGCAATGATGGCCGTCATATTCGAAGTCTGGCCCGCCGAGGGCCGCGCGCAGGACTACTTCTCGATCGCGGCGAGCCTCAAGGCCGACCTCGAGAAGATCGACGGCTTCGTCTCGATCGAGCGCTTCGAGAGCGTCACCGAGAAGGGCAAGTTCGTGTCGCTCTCGTTCTGGCGCGACGAGGACGCGATCCGGCGCTGGCGCAATCTGGAAGGGCACCGCATGGCGCAGGCGAAGGGACGCGGCGGGATCTTCGCCGACTACCGGCTGCGCGTGGCCTCGGTGGTGCGCGATTACGGCATGGAAGAGCGTGCCGAGGCGCCCAAGGACAGCCGCGCGGTGCACGACGCGCGCTGAGGCGTCACTCTCCGGTCGCGGGCGTCACCCCGAACACCTCGGGCGCCATCGGATCGATCCACGCCTTGATCCAGCGCACGAAGGGCGAGCCCCAGACCTCCACGCGGGTGAAATTCGCGATCGTCTTTCCCTTCGCGTCCGCGAGCGGGTGATCGTAGACGAAGTGGTGCCTGTCGCCGTGCACGAACAGCACGGGCTTATTCAGCTTGCCGAGGTAGAGCGCGTGCGCGCGCAGCACGCTGCGGAAGCTCTCCCAGCCGTCGGGCACGCCGGGCCGGCGCCTGACGCTCCGCTCGAAGTCGGGATCGGCCTGCGCGAAGACGACGAGCCCGCGCAGGTTGCGCTCCTCGACCACCCTCACCGCCTCGTCGAGCCAGTCGAACACGGCGGCCATGCGCCGCCCGGCCTCGCGGTCCATCGCGCGCGTGCGTCCGACGTTGTTGTTGCTGCCCTGGACGTTGACGCCGACGAAGAGCACGTCGCCCGCGATCCAGCGCATGTGCTCGCGGTACTCGGGAAAGCGCGGGTCGCTCGACTGGCGCTCGAGCCGGATCTTTTGCGCCCCGAGGCTCTCGTCGCCCGGCTCGAACAGCTTCCTGAAGAAAGCGAGCCGCTCGAGCGGATCCTTGCCGCTGCGGTGGCAGTCGACCCAGTCGTTGTCGCCGGGAACGATGACGAAGGGATGCCGCGAGCGCTCGAACTGGCGCTTGCGCGCCTCGAACCACGCGTCGCTGCACGACCCGTGGCCGGCGGTGATGTCGCCGACGTGGATGACGAAGGCGAGATCCTGCGCGTTCAGCGCGTCGATCAGGTGGTCGACCTCGTCGACCTCGAGCGCGTTGTACGGCGCGTCGCCGATCAGCGCGAAGGCGATCGACCCGGGACCCGGCTGCGCGAAGCTTCCGCAGCCGGCGAGGAGCAGGATGAAGGCGCAGGCGGCGAGCGCGGAGCGGCGCATGGCGGCGCAGTCTACGCCGGCTTCATGACGGTTTCCGCAGCTTCGCCGTCGCCGCCCGGTCGACCGCGAAAGTCGCTTCGTCCAGCGCGACGCCGTAGAGCTCGCGCGCCGCGCGCAGGGACACGTAGCCCTGGCGCACGTCCTGGGCGACGCGCTCCGGGTCGCGCTCGAAGGGCGGGCCGAAGCCGCCCCCGCCGCCCGCGCGCAGCGTGAAGGCGTCGCCTTTCTGGAGCCTTTGCGTGAGCACCTTGCCGTTCGGGAGATCGGACTTCTCGACGCCGCCGAGGCGCAGCGTCACCTGGTTGCCCGCGCCGGCGAGCCCGCCCTCCAGGCCCCACGGCGGGCAGTGCATGCGGTCGACCTGGACGTTCATCGTGATCGTCGAGCGAGCGCGCACGACCTGCTCGGTGCCGAGGCCGCCGCGGTGGCGCCCGGCGCCGCCCGAGTCCTCGCGCAAGGCATGCCGCTCGAACAGCAGCGGGAACTTCGCTTCCATCTGCTCGATCGGGTGGTTGTGCGTGTCGCCGTCGTTCATGCACACCGTCGCGCTCATCCCGTCCTCGTCGTGCTTCGCGCCCCAGCCGCCGCCCGAGGGCCCGACGCCGCCGAGGAAGAAGCGGCCGTCCTTGGGCGAGATGCCGTTGATCAGGCACACGAGCAGGTCGGCGTGGTGCGCGGCGATCACGCGCCGGGGCACCGCCTGCGACATCGCCTTGAACAGCGTATCGACCACCGTCATCGGGAAGGTCATCCACCAGCGCATCGCCGCGGGCTTCACCGCGGTCACGACGGTGCCGGGCGCGAGCTTCACCTCGAGCGGGCGGAAGCTGCCCTCGTTGATCGGGTAGTCGGTGGGGGAGGTGAGGCACTTGTACGCGACCTGCGCGCACGAGTAGCCGGTCGTCATCCCCGAGTTGAAGAAGCCGCGCACCTGCGGGCTGATCTCGGTGAGGTCGATCGTCATCGTGTCGTGCTTCTTCACCACGCGCACCTTGATCGGGATGCGCTTGCCGATGTCGACGCCGTCGTCGTCCATGTACGACTCGGCCTCGTACGTGCCGTCGGGAATGGTGCGCGTGCGCGCGCGCGCCGCCGCTTCCGACTGCGCCATGATGTTGCGGATCGCTTCCAGCACCGGCTCGCGCCCGTAGCGATCGAGGAGCTCGCGAAAGCGCCGCTCGCCGGTCGTGATCGCCGTGATCTGCGCGCGCAGGTCGCCCATCGCGCGCTCGGGGATGCGCACGTTGGTGCGGATGATGTCGACCAGGTCGCGGTTCACGACGCCGCGCTTGCGGTACTTCACGATCGGGATCTGCAGTCCCTCGGAGTAGATGTCGGTCGTGACGCCGCCGAGCAGCCCGCCGACGTCGGGCCAGTGCGCCATGCAGCAGGCGAAGCCCGAGAGCTTGCCGCGGTGGAAGATCGGCAGCGAGAAGGTGAAGTGGTGGAGATGAGAGCCGGTGATGTACGCGTCGTTCGTGACGAGGATGTCGCCAGGGTGGATGCCCTCGCGCGTTCCTTCCGGACCGAAATGCCTGAGCTTCGCCTTCACCGTCTCGGCCATCCCGCGGATGAAGCTCGGCAGCCCCAGGCCGATCGACACCGTCTCGCCCTCGGCCGTATACAGGCCGACGGTGAAGTCGAGCGCCTCGTAGATGATCATGTTGTACGCGGTCCGCATGAGATTGGTCTTCATCTCCTCGGTGACCGCGATCACGCCGTTGCGGACGATCTCGGTCAGGACCGCGTCGGCCTTCGGCTTGCCGCGCTTCACGAGCGTCTCCCCACCTCGATGTCGAGGTTGCCGAAGTCGTCGACGCGCAGCCGGTCGCCCGGTAGCAGCACGGTCGTCGACGCCTCCTCCTCGACTAGCGCCGGGCCGGCGATGCGGTTCCCGGCGCGCAGCGACTCGCGCTCGTAGACCGGGGTCGCCACCGCCTTCCCGGCCTCGGCGAAATAGACGCGCCGGCGCGCGCGCGCCCGCGCGACGCCGCCGCGCGCGATGCGCTCGGGCGCGGGCTTCCTCATGAGGCCCGAGACCGAGACGCGCAGGCTCACGATCTCGGCGCGCTCCGAGGGCGCGTTCGTGCCGTAGCGGCGCAGGTGCTCGGCGTCGAACAGCTTCTTCACCGATTCGCGATCCCTTCGCGCGAGCACGCGCGAGGGCAGCTCGACCGTCACCGGGTGCTCCTGCCCGACGTAGCGCATGTCGGCCGCGTGCGCGACCGCGACGCGGCCCGTCTCGACGCGGCTGCGCTCGAGCGCGGCCTTGCCCTCGGCCGCGAGCGCGGCGAACGCGCCCGCGATCTCCTCGAAGCGCAGGTCGTCGAGCCGCATGAACCAGGTCCGCACCCGGTCGTAGCGCAGGTCCGAGTGCAGCATGCCGAAGGCGCAGAAGTGGCCGGGCGAGCGCGGGACGATGACGCGCCCCATGCCGATCTCGCGCGCGATCGCGCTCGCGTGCAGCGGCCCCGCGCCGCCGTACGCGACGAGCGGAAACGCGGCCGCGTCCAGGCCGCGGTCGGTCGACACGCCCTTCACCGCGTGCGACATGGCCGTGACCGCGACGCGCAGGATGCCGTCGGCCGCGCGCGCGGGCGTCATCCCGAGCGGACGCGCGACGTGCCCGGCGAGCGCGCGGGCGGCGGCGGCGGCGTCGAGGCGCATGCGTCCGCCGAGGAAGCGCAGCGGGTCGAGGCGCCCGAGCACGAGGTTCGCGTCCGTGACCGTCGGCAGCGTGCCGCCGCGCGCGTAGCACGCCGGCCCCGGCTCCGCGCCCGCGCTCTGCGGGCCCACGCGCAGCGCGCCGGTCGCGTCGACCGCCGCGATGCTTCCGCCGCCCGTTCCCACTTCCGAGATGTCGATCATCGGGATCTGCACCGGCAGCGCCTGCGCGTACCCGCCGACGAGCGCGCTCGCGCGCGTCAGCGCCTCGCCGCGCCAGATCACGCCGGCCTTCGCGGTGGTGCCGCCCATGTCGAACGCGACCGCGTTCTCCAGGCCGAGCGCGCGGCACAGCGCGCCCGCGCCGATCACGCCCGCGGCCGGCCCGGACTCGAGCATGCGCACGCATTGCTCCTCGGCCTGCTTCGACTCGTACAGCCCGCCGGTCGACTGCACGAGGAGGAACTTGCCGCGGAAGCCGGCCGCCGCGATGTGCGCGTCGATGCCGCGCACGTACTCGCGCACGCGCGGGCCGATGTAGGCGTTGGCGGCGGCGGTCGAGCAGCGCTCGAACTCGCGGTACTCGCCCGAGAGCTCGTGCGAGGCGGTGACGAAAGCGTGCGGCAGCCGCCGCTGCACGATCGCCTTCACCCGCGCCTCGTGCGCGGGGTTCACGTAGCAGTGGAGGAGCATGATCGCCACCGCTTCCACGCCGGCCGCGGCGAGCCGCCCGCACACCGCCTCGACGCCCGCCTCGTCGAGCGGCTCGAGCACCTCGCCCTCGGCGGTGACGCGCTCGCGCACCTCGAAGCGCAGCGCGCGCTCGACGAGCGGCACGTGCTTGCGGAAGAAGAGGTTGTACGCGTCGGGCCGGTTGATGCGGCCGATCTCGTAGACGTCGCGGAAGCCCTCGGTGACGAGGAGCGCCGTCCTCGCGCCGGTGCGCTCGAGCAGCGCGTTGATGGCCACGGTCGATCCGTGCAGGAACACGTCGGCGTCGGCGTAGCGGCTCGCCGCCTCGTCGAGCCCGCGCGAGATGCCGTCGACCAGGCGCGCGGGCGTCGAGAGCGTCTTGCCGAGCGTGAAGCGGCCGCGCGCCGCGTCGAACGCGACCACGTCGGTGAAGGTGCCGCCGATGTCGGCGGCGAGGCGCACGCCGGCGCGGCGGCTCATTCGGGCCCTCATTACGGCCGATAACCCGCCGCCTCGAGCATCCCGGCGATCTTCTTTCCGGCGGCACGGCTCGAGACGAGGAAGCGCTCGAACTCCTCGGGCCCGAGCCCCAGAGCGTCGTACGACGTTTGCGGCATCACCTTCTCGCGCCATCCGGGCTCGGCCATCGTCGCGGCGATCGCCTCGTGCACGCGGCGCGCGATCGGCTTCGGCACCCCGGCGGGCGCCATGATCGCGAACCAGGTCGCGATGTCGATCGGCAGGTTCTGCTCCCGGTAGGTCGGGACGTTCGGGAGCGCGGGCAGGCGCTCGCGGCCGATCACGGCGAGCGGCTTGAGCTTGCCGCCGGGGAAGTGCGGCGCGACCACCGGGAAGGTGCTGAGCGCGAGGTCGACCTCGCCGCCGAGCGCCGCCTGGATCGCGGGACCGGTCCCCTTGTAGGGCACGTTCGTGATCTTCACGCCGGCGCCCTGCTGGATCGCCTCGAGCAGCTGGTGCGAGATGCCGCCCTCGCCGAAGGTGCCGAAGTCGATCTTGCCGGGGTTGCGCTTCGCGTAGGCGATCATCGCCGCGAACGAATCGAACGGCGCGCGGGCGCTCGCGACCAGGATCGACTGCGGATAGCCGAGCAGCGTCACCGGCGCGAAGTCGCGCTCGGCGTCGAAGGGCAGGTCGGTGCGCAGGTTCGGGACGACCGTGAGGCCGTCGCTCGTCACGAAGCAGAGCGTGTAGCCGTCGGGCGCCGACTTCGCGCACGCCGCCATGCCGATCGTGCCGGTCGCGCCGGGGCGGTTCTCGACCAGCACCGGCTGGCCGAGCTTCGCCGCGAGCCCGCTCGAGAGGCCGCGCACCAGCGGGTCGACCGCGCCCCCCGCGGGGAAGGGGACGACGATGTGAATCGGCTTCGAGGGCCACGCGTCCTGGGCCCAGGCGGCGGGCGCGAGGACCAGCGCGCAGGCGATCGCGATAACATGGAGCGAGCGATGAAGAACGCCTCGTCTTCCATACTCGCGCTGCGCCTGCTCGGGCGCTGGACCGAGCTCGCGCGCCGCCACGTGCCGCTCGGCGCGGGCTGCGCCTGCGGGCCGGGCCTCGCGGGCGTGCAGCTCGGCGACTTCGAATCCCAGGTGCTCGAGTTCCTGCGCTCGCGTCACGACGGTGTCTCCTCTTCCGGCATCGCCGAGCTGCTGTCGGGGATCGCGAAGGGCGAGAGCGCCGTCCCCGCGGCCGGGCGCGAGCCGCTGCTCGCGGACCTCGCGCGCACGCTCGACTCGTTCGACGAAGCGCATCGGCGCGCCTAGTAGTCCTGCAGCGGCACCTTCGCGTCGCGCACGATGCGCGCGTACAGCGCGAGGTCCGACTTGAACCGGGCGTCGAACGCCTCGGGGCTGGAACCGACCGGCTCGTAGCCCCAGGCGGGCATGCGCTCGCGGATATCGGCGGTGGCGAGCGCGCGCACCCATTCGTCGTGCAGGCGCTCGAGCACGGGGCGCGGCATCCCCGCGGGACCGAGCACACCGATCCATCCCGAGTAGCGGAAATCCGGAAGCCCCGACTCGACCAGCGTCGGCGCCTCGGGCAGCAGCGGCGAGCGCTGCGCGTCGGTGATCGCGAGCAGGTGCAGCCTTCCGGACCTGATGTGGGGCAGGGCGCCCGCGAGCGGACCGAAGCCGAGGTCGACCTCGCCGGCGAGGAGCGCCGCGTACATGGGCGCGTCGCCCTTGTACGGGACGTGCACGATGTCGATGTGGCCGAGCTGCCGCAGCAGCTCGCCCGCGAGGTGCGGAGGACTGCCGAGGCCGGTCGAGCCGTAGTTCAGGCGCCCCGGATTCGCTTTCGCGAGCGCGAGCAGCTCGGCGACCGTCTTCGCCGGCAGCTTCTGCGCGGTCACGAGGATCAGCCACGACGACATCAGCTGCGACACGGCGGCGAAGTCCTTCGCCGCGTCGAAGGGCAGCCTGCGGTACATGGCGGGACTGATCGCGAGCCCGGCGGGCGATAACAGCACGGTGTAACCGTCGGGCGGCGACTTCGCCACCGCGTCGGCGCCGATGTTCGCGCCCGCGCCCGGCTTGTCGTCGACGATCACCGGCTGGCCGAGCTGCGTCGAGAGGTGCGGCGCGAAGGCGCGCGCGATGGTGTCGACCGCGCCGCCCGCGGCGTAGGGGACGACGATGTGGAGCGGCTTGCTCGGGAAGGTCTGGGCGGATACGCCGGCCGAGGCGGCTAGAAGCAGACACGCGAGCGATCGTCTCATGATGCCCTCGTCACAGTTTCTTCAAACGGTACAGGAGATCGAGCGCCTCGCGCGGCGTGAGCTCGTCCGGGTTGATGGACGCGAGCGTCTCGCGCAGCGCGTCGGGCTCGGGCGCGGACTCGTCTTTCGCGGCGCCGGCGAACAAGTCCGGCTGGCCGCCGCGCGTCAGGCTCGCGTCCTCGAGCATCTGCAGGTACCGGCGCGCGCTGCGGATCACGCCCTTCGGCACGCCCGCGAGCGCGGCGACCTGCAGCCCGTAGCTCTGCGACGCCGGGCCGTCCTCGACGGCGTGCAGGAACACGATCGTGTCCTTGTGCTCGACCGCGTCGAGGTGCACGTTCGCGGCCTCCTTGTGCTCGAGCGCGAGCCGCGTCATCTCGAAGTAGTGCGTCGCGAACAGGGTCAGCGCCTTGTTGCGCTCGAGCAGGTGCTTGGCGATCGCCCAGGCGAGCGCGAGCCCGTCGAAGGTCGAGGTGCCGCGCCCGACCTCGTCCATGAGGACGAGGCTCCTCGCCGTGGCGTTGTGCAGGATGTTGGCCGACTCGGTCATCTCGACCATGAAGGTCGAGCGGCCGCCGGCGAGGTCGTCGGCAGCGCCGACGCGCGTGAAGATCTGGTCGATCGGTCCGATGCGCGCCGATCTTGCCGGCACGAACGACCCGACGTGCGCCATCAGCACGATCAGCGCGACCTGGCGCATGTACGTGGACTTGCCGCCCATGTTGGGTCCGGTGATCAGGAGCAGCTGCCGCGAGGGCGAGAGCTTCACGCCGTTCGCGATGAAGGGCTCCACCTGCGCCTCGACCACGGGATGCCGTCCCGCCTCGATCTCGATGCCCGGCGCGTCGGCCAGCTCGGGACGGCAGTAGCCGCGCGCGGCAGCGGTCCCGGCGAACGCCGCGAGCACGTCGAGCTGCGCGAGCGCGCGCGCGATCCGCTGCAGCGCGCCGATGTGCGGGGCGAGCAGCCCGAGCACCTCCTCGTACAGCGTCTTCTCGAGCGCGAGCGCGCGGTCGCGCGCCGACAGCGCCTTGTCCTCGAAGGTTTTCAGCTCGGGCGTGATGTAGCGCTCGGCGTTCTTGAGCGTCTGGCGGCGGCGGTAGTCGGCGGGCACCTTCTGCGCATGAGAGTTCGTGACCTCGATGTAGAAGCCGTGCACGTTGTTGTAGGCGACGCGCAGGTTCGGTATCGCGGTGCGCTCGCGCTCGCGCGCCTCGAGCGTCGCGAGAAATTCGCCCGAGCCCGTCTGCAGCGCGCGCAGCTCGTCGAGCTCGGCCGAATACCCGTCCGCGATCACCCCGCCTTCGCGCACGACCGCCGCCGGCTCGGGCAGGATCGCGCGCTCGAGCAGCGAGCGCGCCTCGACCGGCACCGCGAGGTCGCGCGCGAGCGCGGCGAGGAGATCGCCCGCGGGGACCGCCGCCGCGAGCTCGGGCAGCAGCGCCAGGCTGGCGCGCAGCCCCGAGAGGTCGCGCGGCCGCGCGTTGCGCAGCGCGACGCGCCCGGCGATGCGCTCGACGTCGGCGAAGCGGCGCAGCAGCCGGTGCATCTCGCCGGCCTTCGCCGCGAGCGACTCGACCGCGCCGTGCCGCGCGCGCAGCGCCGCGGGGTCGCGCAGCGGGTGGTGCAGCCAGTGCCGCAGGAGGCGGCTGCCCATCCCGGTCGCGCACCCGTCGAGCAGCGAGAACAGCGTCGGCGCGGCTTCGCCGCGCAGCGTCTCGGTCAGCTCGAGGTTGCGCCGCGTCGCCGCGTCCATGCGCACGTATTCGCCCGCGCGCTCGGGCGTCACCGCCGAGACGTGCGCGAGCGCCTGCCCTTGCGTCTTCTTCGCGTACGCGAGCAGCGCCCCGCACGCGCCGATCGCGGGCTCGAATTCCTCGCAGCCGTAGCCGGCGAGCGTCGCCGCGCCGAGCTGCGCGAGCAGCGCCTTGCGCCCGGCGGCGAAGTCGAAGTGCCATTCCGGCAGCCGCGTCACGGCGAAGCCGCCGTCGAGCACCGCGTCGTCGGCGAGGAGGACCTCGGCGGGGGCGATTCGCCGCAGCTCCTGCTCGAGCAGATCCGGCGCGATCTCGGCGACGCGCAGCTCGCCGCTCGCGAGGTTGAGCCAGGCGAGGCCCGCGGCCGCCTTGTCGCGGCGCAGGGCGAGCAGAATGTTGTCGGCCTTCTCCTCGAGGAGCGTGGAATCGGTCAGCGTCCCGGGCGTGACGATGCGCGTGACCTGGCGCTCGACCGGGCCCTTGGAGGCGGCCGGGTCGCCGATCTGCTCGCAGATCGCCACCGACTCGCCCTTGCGCACGAGCTTCGAGAGGTACTGGTCGACCGCGTGATACGGGACGCCCGCCATCTTCACCGGCGCGCCGGCCGACTCGCCGCGCTGCGTGAGCGTGATGTCGAGGAGCCGCGACGCCTTCTCGGCGTCGTCGTAGAACAGCTCGTAGAAGTCGCCCATCCGGTAGAAGAGCAGGATGTCCGGGTGCTGCGCCTTGAGGCGCAGGTACTGCTGCATCAGGGCCGAGGTGCCCGGAAGATCCGCCGAAGGCCGCGGACCGACGCTCGCCGTTCCGGAGCCTGCGGCGTCTTGACGATACGTGGGGCTCATCGCTGTGTGCTGGCAGGTGCGGCCGCCATCTTCCCGTAGCGCCGGCGTCAAAGCAAGTACCGGTCACGACGGGCGCGAGGTGTGCTACACTGGCCGCGCAGTGATCTTCAAGCATTGAAGTCCCGTCCCTCCCTCACCGCGCAAGCGGCGCCGAAGCGGCAGTCCTCCTTCCTTGATCGTCATGCCCGCACGCGGGGCTCGGATTCGCCTCGCAGATCAGAAGGAAGCACAATGGCAACAGGCACCGTGAAGTGGTTCAACGACTCGAAGGGCTTCGGTTTCATCACGCCAGACGACGGCGGCAAGGATCTCTTCGCCCATCACAGCTCGATCCAGATGGACGGCTACAAGTCCCTCAAGGAGGCCCAGAAGGTCTCGTTCGAGGTGACGCAAGGCCCCAAGGGCCCCGCGGCGTCCGCGATCAAGGCGCTGTAAGCGTCGTCTCGGCGCCCCAGGGCGCCGAACGTCGAAAAGCCCGGGAAACCGGGCTTTTTTATTGGTCTCGCGTACGCGCGGCGGGGCGCGCCGCGCTAGCGCCGGCGCTGGAAGGGCCTGCGCGGGGCGACCGGTCCCGTGTACGTCGCGTGCCGGAAATTGATCCGCCCCTTCGTGAGGTCGTAGGGCGTCATCTCGAGCGTGACCTTGTCGCCGGGCAGGATGCGGATGCGGTGCTTCCGCATCTTCCCGGACACGTGCGCCATCACGGTGTGGCCGTTGTCGAGCGTGACCCGGTAGCGCGAATCGGGAAGCTCCTGCGTCACGACGCCTTCCATCTCGAGCAGCGCTTCCTTCGTCATCAGAGCGCCTTCAGCTCGACTGCGGAGCGCCGGCCGTCGAGCTCGCTGCGCAGATCGTACGAGATCTTCTGGTTCTCGTGCAGGGCCGCCATCCCCGCGCGCTTCACGGCCCCGGCGTGCACGAACACGTCCTTCGAGCCGTCGTCGGGACGGATGAAGCCGAACCCGCGCTTGGCGTCGAACGTTCTGACAGTGCCGGTGGGCATGGGCTTCTCCTCGGCGGACGGTGGCCGCGCGCGGACGCGGGCGGCATCAAATGGTCCGTGGGAGCAGGCCTGGAAGGATGCCCCGGAAAAAGACGCGGGGGCCAAGACCCAAAGCGATTCGACCGATGTATTGTACAGCACGCCGAGCTCGAAGGATGTGCCGGCGGTAAAAAATCTATAATGGAAATAATATCTTTGTCCAAGCCGAGCCGCCCCGGAGCGAACTCTTGCGGATACTCGTCGTAGAGGACGATTCGGTGCTCGCCGCGGCGCTGAGCCGCGCGCTCAACCAGGCGACGTACGCGGTCGACGTGGTGGACAACGGCGACACGGCCAACGCGGCGCTCGATTCCGGCTCGTACGATCTGGTGGTCCTCGACCTGACGCTGCCCAAGGTCGACGGCCTGAACGTGCTGCGCCGTCTGCGCGACCGGCGCTCGCGCGTCCCGGTGCTCATCCTGAGCGCGCGCGATTCGCTCGACGACCGGGTCAAGGGCCTCGACATCGGGGCCGACGATTACATGACCAAGCCCTTCGACCTGCCGGAATTCGAGGCCCGCGTGCGCGCGCTGGTGCGCCGCGGCCAGCACCGCGCGACCAACGTGCTGCACCACGGT
Organism: Burkholderiales bacterium; assembly: GCA_035651815.1. GTDB lineage: Bacteria > Pseudomonadota > Gammaproteobacteria > Burkholderiales > SG8-39 > VBDM01. The sequence goes on from DASRFB010000123.1 coordinate 15,208, forward strand.
CGCCTGGAGCTCGACCTCGAGGCGCGCCGCGCGTTCCACGACGGCAAGGCGATCGATTTCTCGGCGCGCGAGCTGGCCGTCATCGAGCTCCTGATGTCCCGGCAGGGGCGCGTCGTCACGAAGGAGCAGCTCGTCGACCGCGTGTTCGGCTGGGGAGAGGAAGTCGGCAGCAACGCGATCGAGGTCTGCGTGCACCGCGTGCGGCGCAAGCTCGAGCCGTACGGCATCGAGATCCGCACCGTGCGCGGCATGGGCTACCTCATGGAGAAGACCGGTGAGGTCGAACCTCCCGACGCTGCGTAGCAAGCTGCTGCGCTGGCTGCTGGTGCCGCTGTGCCTGGTGCTGCTCCTCGACGTGGTGGGCAGCTACGTCGCCGTGCGCGCCGTCGTGCGCAACATCTACGACGGCGAGCTCGCCGAGATCGCGCGCGAGCTCGTCCTGCACGTGCGCCTGGAGCGCGGGCAGGCCGCCTTCGAGCTCTCGAGCGAAGCCGAGCGCACGCTGCTCCTCGACGAGTACGACAAGGTCTACTACTCCGTGCACGGCGCGGGCGGGCGGCTGCTCGCCGGCCGCCCCGATCTGCCGTTCCTGCCTTCGGAGCACGAGGCGCTCGACTTCGCCGACGCCGCCTACGCCGGCGCGCCCGTGCGCATCGCGGCGCTCACGCGCACGATGGGCGAGCGGCCGGTGACCATCGAGGTGGCCGAGACCACCGTGAAGCGCGGCAAGCTCGCGCGCCAGCTTCTGCTCGGCGTCGCGCTGCCCCAGGTCGGGCTGATCGCGCTCGCGGCGCTCCTCGTGTGGCTTGGCGTGGCGCGCGGCCTGGGGCCGCTCGAGCAGCTGCGGCGCGCCGTCGCCGCGCGCTCCCACCTCGACATGAGCGCGATCGACGCGCACGGCGTGCCGGGCGAGGTGCACCCGCTCGTCGTCGCGATCAACGACCTGATGAGCCGCCTCGGCGCGGTGCTCGACTTCCAGGCGCGCTTCATCGCCGACACGGCGCATCAGCTGCGCACGCCCGTGGCGGGGCTGAAGGCGCATATCGAGGTCGCGCTGCGGGAAAACGATCTCACGCAGACCCGCACCGCGCTCGCGCACCTGTACACGAGCGCCGAGCGGCTCTCGCGCCTGGTCGGGCAGCTGCTCTCGCTCGCGCGCAACGAGCCGCACTCGGCGCGCAGCGAGAATTTCGCGCCGCTCGACTTCAACAAGCTCACCTTCGACACGACCACCGAATGGGTGGCGCACGCCTACCGGAAGAACATCGACCTCGGCTTCGAGGGCGCCGGCCGCGCGGTCATGGTCCGCGGCGACGCGACGCGGCTCACCGAGCTCATCAACAACCTCGTCGACAACGCCATCCGCTACACGCCTTCGGGCGGGCGCGTGACGGTGCACGTGCGCGACGAGCCGCGTCCGCAGCTCGTCGTCAGCGACGACGGGCCGCGCATCCCGGTCGAGGAGCGCGAGCGGGTTTTCGAGCGCTTCCACCGCCTGCTCGGCACCCACGCCGAGGGCAGCGGCCTCGGGCTCGCCATCGTCCGCGACATCGCCTCGCTGCACGAGGCCGAGATCGACCTGAGCGACGACGTCGACGGCGTCGGCAACACCTTCGTCGTCACTTTTCCCCCGCTCGACGCGCCGGAGCGCGGCGCGCCGGACGGAACCTTACATTCCGGTAATCCGGCGGCAAGCCAGGCGTAAGGCGCCGGGAAGCCGGACGTAATTCCGCGGCAAGCCCGGATTCAGCGGCGCAAAACGCCCGCGTAAGCGCGAGCGCTTAATTTGATCGCTCCTTCTTGAGCCGAGGAGCGCGCGCGTGATCGAATCGCTGACGAATCCGGAAATCTGGGTGGCGTTGTTCCAGATCTGCGTCATCAACGTCCTGCTGAGCGGCGACAACGCGGTGGTCATCGCGCTCGCGTGCCGCAACCTGCCGCGCAAGCAGCAGAAGCAGGCGTTCGCGATCGGCGCGATCGGCGTGATCGTGCTCATGACGGCGCTCACCGCCTTCGCCGCGTACCTGATGAGCCTGCCCTACCTCGAGATCATCGGCAGCGTGCTGCTGCTGTGGATCGGCATCAAGCTGCTCGCGCCCGGCGACGAGGAGCAAGGCGACGGCAAAGAGAGCGCCGGGTTCTGGGACGCGGTGAAGACCATCATCATCGCCGACATCGTGATGAGCATCGACAACGTGCTCGGGATGGCCGGCGCGGCGAAGGGCCACCTCGGGATGCTGTTCATCGGCATGGTGATCACCATCCCGCTCATCCTCTTCGGCAGCGCGCTCATCATGAAGCTGATGGAGCGCTTCCCGATCTTCATCACCTTCGGCGCGGGGCTGCTCGGCTGGGTCGCCGGCGAGATGGCGATCGCGGACCCGGCATTCAAGGACGCGATCGAGTCGCACGCCCACTACATGGAGTTCGTCGCGCCGATGGTCGGCGCCGCGGCGGTGGTCATCGTCGGCCGCGCCCTCGCGCGGCGGCAGGCGGCCGCGGCCGCCGAAAAGGAGACGGCGATCGAGTTGTCGCGGGAAAGCGCCGCCAGGGCGAACCAGGAGGCCGCATGATGACCGTGCTGCTGCCGATCGAGGAAGGGCGCGACGCCTCCTCGGCCATCGCTCACGTGATCGCGCTCGCGCGGCAGGAGACGCTGCGCGTGTACCTGCTCAACGTGCGCACGCCGCTCCCGGTCTACGTGGCCCGCTTCCTGCCGGCCGCCGAGCGGGAAGCCTTCTACCACGAGAACGGCATGCGCGCCATGCAGGACGCGATCGCCCGTCTCGACGCGGCCGGCATCGACCACCGCGACGAGGTCCGGGTCGGCAACAAGGCCGAGACCATCCTGGAGGCCGCGCGCGAGAAGCGCTGCGCGGAGATCGTCGTCGCCGGCAAGGAGGGCGGGCTGCTCGCAGGCCTCGGGCTCGGGTCGATCCGCGCGCAGCTGCGCCACCTGCTGCAGCCGGGCGAGTCGCTGCGCATCCGCGAAGCGGCCTAGCCGGGCGCCGGGATTTACTTCAGGACGTCCCCGGGCGAGGTGATCAGCACGCAGGTGCAGCCGGTCTCGCTCCAGACGCGGTGGTCCGAGCCGCCCGGCTCGCCGCGGTTGTAGTCGCCGGGATGGAGCTTGCGGTCGTCGATCCAGAGCTCCCCCTCCAGCAGGTGCAGCTCCTCGACGCCCGCGTGCGTGTGCGGCGGGTACGCGGCGCCGGGCGCGAGCTTCACCAGCATGGTGACGACGTTGCGCTCGGCGTCGAGGGCCAGCATCTTCACCGAGATCCCGGGCGCCGCTTCCTCCCAGTCCGGCTCCTTCCAGTCCTGCGGCGGAGGCGCGATCGGCTGGCCGCCGGTGTCGCCCGCGATGCGCTCGGCGAGTCGCAGGCCGAGCGACGCCGACGGGCGCAGCACGTCCGTCGGCCACGCAGCGAGCGAGTCCATCACCGGATCGAGCGAGCGAATCTCGCGCCGGCACTCGGCGCACTCGGCGAGGTGCACCCCCATCGCCGTCATCTCGTGGCGCGGCAACGCGCCCACGGCGTAGAGATGCAGCTGCTCGGCGTGTCCGGGAGCGTGCTTCATGCGCTCCGATCCGCGGCGAGCGCGCGCTTCAGCTTGGCGAGGCCCGAGCGGATGCGCGTCTTGATCGTGCCGACCGGCTCGCCCAGGCGCGTCGCGGCCTCCGCGTACGTCAGCTCGGCGAAATACGCCGTCTCGATGGCGCGCCGCTCGTGCGCCGTGAGCACCGCCAGGGCGTCGCGGAGGCGGCGCGCCTGCTGCCGCTGATCGAGGTCGTCGTGGGGGCCGCCGACGGCGGCATCCCCGGGCGCGTCGTCGCCGGCCGGGCCGACCCGCTTCTTGCGCTGCTCGAGCCGCAAGCGGTCGATCGCGCGCGAGCGCGCCTGGTTCATGATCCAGCCGACGACGGTCCCGTTGGCGGGGTCGTAGCCGCCGGCGCGCCGCCACACGTCGTGGAAGACGTCGACGGTCAGCTCTTCGGCGGTCTCGCGGCTGCGGGTGATGCGCATGATCAGCGTGAATACGAGGCGATGCGCGCGGTGGTAAAGGCCGTGCAGGGCGCGCGGGTCGCGAGCGGCGATCGACCGCACCAGCCCGACCCATTCCGATTCGGGGATCCGGGCCTTGGTCCTGGCGTAAAGGAGCTCGCCGAGGGTTCCCGGGGAACCCTGCGCCTGCTCCCGGAGAGTTTCCAACGCGCCGCCCATCGGCGCACATTCTGGTATGGAATCCCGGCCTTGGCAACGGGGCGGCCGGCCTCAGGCTGCATCGGCACGTCCGAATCGAGCGGCCGGGGGCGAGGCGTCCCGATCGCGCAGCGCCTGCTCGAACAGAGACAAGCAGCGCACGTGCAGGTTCGGGTCGCCGGAGCCGTCGGCGCGTCGAAGCTCGAGCTCCAGCGCAACTTCGTCGCACCGGATCAGCTCTCCGCACAGCGCGCACGGGATGTTGCCGAGCCCGGAGCCGCCCCAGACGCGCCCGGGGCTGCGGTCGGGCAGCCGCCCGGCCTGGATCAGCTCGCGGGCCTTGGCGCGCAAAACGTCGTCGTTTGTCATTTTGACTTTCCTCTTTCCCTCTCGACGACGTAAACGCCGAATCGCGCGCGGCGGATTGGCCCGGGCGTCGAGGCGCGCATTTGCCTAAAATCGGCGGGCCATGAGCCGGAACGGGATCGGACAGTCGGTGCGGCGGGTCGAGGACCCGCGCTTTCTCACGGGCCGCGGGCGCTACGTCGACGACATCGCGCTGCCGCGCATGGCGCACGGCGCCGTGCTCGCCTCGCCGCACGCCCACGCGCGCATCCGCGCGATCGACGCGGCGGCCGCGCTCGCCGCGCCCGGCGTGCTCGCCGTGCTCACCGGCGCCGACGCCAAGGCCGAGGGCCTCGGCGGCATCCCGCCGCTCTTCATGCCCGAGGACATGGGCGGGCCGAAGGGCTACCGCACGTTCCGGCCGCTGCTCGAGGCGGCGAAGGCTCGCTACGTCGGCGACCGCGTCGCCTTCGTCGTCGCCGAGACGCCCGAGCAGGCGCGCATCGCGGCGGAGCTGGTCCAGGTGGACTACGAACCTCTGCCCGCGGCGGCGGGCGTCGAGGACGCGGCGAGGGAGGGCGCGCCCCGCGTCTGGGACGACAACGCCGCGGGCAATCTCGCCTTTCCCCTGATGATGGGCAACAAGGACGCGACCGACGCGGCGTTCGCCGGGGCGAGGCACGTGGTCTCGCTCAGGCTGCGGAACAACCGCGTCGCGGCCAACACGCTCGAGCCGCGCGCCGCGATCGGCGATTTCGCGAACGGCGGCTACACGCTCCACACCAGCTCGCAGAACCCGCACGGCGTGCGCCAGATCCTGGCGCAGCGCGTGTTCTCGATCCCCGAGACGTCGCTTCGCGTGATCGCCCCCGACGTCGGCGGCGGCTTCGGCATGAAGGGCGACGTCTACCCCGAGGACGGCCTGGTGCTCTGGGCGTCGCGGCGCCTCGGACGCCCGGTGAAGTGGGTCGGCACGCGCACCGAGTCGATGCTCGGCGACAACCACGGGCGCGACCAGCTCGTCGACGCCGAGATGGCGCTCGACGCCGACGGCAGGATCCTCGCGATCCGCGCGCTGAGCCTGCACGCGGTCGGCGCGTACGTGACCAACGCGGGCGTGGTGCCGGTGCTGTGCGCGCTGCGCAACATCCCGAACGTGTACGCGGTGCCCGCGTTTCATCTCGCCGCGAAGGCGACGTTCACCCACACCACGCCGCTCGGGCCCTACCGCGGCGCGGGACGTCCCGAGGCGGCCTACGTGATCGAGCGCCTGATGGACGCGGCGGCGCGCAAGCTCGGGCTCGACCCGGTCGAGATCCGCCGGCGCAACTACATCACGAAATTCCCGCACGCGACCGGCACCGGCTGGACCTACGACTCGGGCGATTTCGCGCGGCTCACCGACCGCGGCGTCGAGCTCGCCGACTGGAGCGGCTACGGCGCGCGCAAGGACGCGTCGCGGCGCCGCGGCAGGCTGCGCGGGCGCTCGTTCATCTACTACCTCGAGGACTCGGGCGTCTTCAACGAGCGCATGGAGATCCGCTTCGACGCGGGCGGGACGGTCACGATCGTCGCCGGCACCTTGTCGCACGGCCAGGGGCACGCGACGACCTACGCCCAGCTCGTCTCCGACTGGCTCGGCGTGCCGTTCGAGAGCATCCGGCTGGTGCAGGGCGACACCGACGCCGTGCCGTTCGGGCGCGGCACCTACGCGTCGAGGAGCGCCATGCTCGGCGGCTCGGCGCTCAAGGCCGCGTCCGACGCCGTGATCGAGAAGGCGAAGCCGCTCGCCGCGCACCTGCTCGAGGCGGCGAGCGCCGACCTCGAGTTCAAGGAAGGAAAGTTCACTGTCGCCGGCACCGACCGCGGGATCGCCCTCACGGAAGTCGCGAAGGCGTTCCACCGGCCGGTCGGGCTGCCGCCGCAGTTCGGCGTCGGGCTCGACGCGAGCGGCGCCTCGAGCCATCCGCCGACGTTTCCGAACGGCTGTCACGTCTGCGAGCTCGAGGTCGATCCGGAGACGGGCGTCGTCGCGATCGACCGCTACACCGTGGTCGACGACGTCGGCCGCGTGATCAACCCGATGATCTGCCACGGCCAGGTCGAGGGCGCGCTCGCGCAGGGGATCGGCCAGGCGCTGATGGAGAACGTCGCGTTCGACGCGGAGAGCGGGCAGATGCTCTCGGCGAGCTTCACCGACTACGCCATGCCGCGCGCCGACGACCTGCCGCCGCGTTACGAGCTCGACTTCGTCGACGTGCCCGCGAGGACGAATCCGCTCGGGGTCAAAGGCGTGGGCGAGGCGGGCTGCGTCGGCGCGCCGCCCGCCGTGATGAACGCGCTGCTCGACGCGCTCGCCCCGCTCGGCGTCGCGCACCTCGACATGCCCGCGACGCCCGACCGCGTCTGGCGCGCGATCCAGGCGGCGAAGAAAGGCTAGTCGATCTTGATGTGAGCGTCGGCGACGACCTTCGCCCAGCGCGCGAGGTCCGCCTTGATCAGCGCGGCGAGCGCCTCGGGCGTGCTGGTCGTCGGGATCATCCCCTGCTTCACGAGCTGGTCCTTCACCTGCGGCAGGTTCATCACCGCGTTCACGTCGCGGTTGAGCCGCGCGATCAGGGCGGGCGAGACCTTGCCGGGCGCCATCACCGCGTACCAGGCGTCGACGTCGTCCATGAAGTCGATGCCCTGCTCGCGGAAGGTCGGCGCGTCGGGGTATTGCGGCGAGCGCTTGGCGCCCGTCACCGCCAGCGCGCGGATCTTGCCCGCGCGCACGTACGGCAGCGACGAGTGCACCAGCGTGAACATCATCGCCACCTGGCCCCCGACGAGGTCGGTCATGGCGCCGGCGAACCCCTTGTAAGGCACGTGGATGATGTCCAGGCCCAGCCGCTGCTTGATCAGCTCCATGCCGACGTGGTGCGGCGTGCCGTTCCCCGGCGAGGCGAAGTAGTACTTGCCCGGATTCTTGCGGATGATGTCGATCGCCTCCTTCATGTCGTGCGCCGGGAGGACGCTCGGGTTCACCGCGAAGGTGTAGGTCGCGAGCGCGATCTTGCTGATCGGCGCGAGGTCGGTGACCGGGTCGTAGGGCAGGTTCTTGAACAGCGCCGGCGTGATCGTGTAGGTGTTGACCGTCACCATCAGCGTGTGGCCGTCGGGCTCGGCCTTGGCGACCGCGTCGGTGCCGATGTTGCCGCTCGCGCCGGGCTTGTTCTCGACCACGACCGGCTGCTTCCAGCGCTCCGAGAGCCTCGGGCCGATGACGCGCGCGAGGATGTCGATGCCGGTGCCCGTCGTGAACGGCACGACCAGCGTCACCGGGCGCGAGGGGAAGGACTGCGCCGAAGCGCCGGCGCAAAGCGAAGCGAGAAGGACGGCGAGCACGGCGGACAGGGATTTCATGCGGCCTCGTATCGGCGAAAGCGCTGGGAAGGTCCGGGCTTTTTAGACCATGACGGCGCCCGATGTCAACGCGCGGCGCGCGTGAACGCCCCGAGCGTCCACCGCTCGGTCGCGTCGTCGCGGCGCAGGACGTAGAGATTGCCGTCGTCGGCGCTGACGCGGAAGTAGCGGTGGTCCGGCCCCACCCAGCGGTCGACGATCTCGAGCACCGCGATGCGGCGCTCGCCCAGGCGGAAGGCGCGCGGCTCCTGCTCGCCGCGATACCCTGCATAGGACTCGACGTCGAGGTTCATCGATGCCAGTGTGCGCCGATTCCCGGTTCGACGCCGGGGGGCGGGCGGCGGTCAGGTGACCGCACCCCCCGGCCGGTTCGGCGCGCGCGTCCGGGTCATCCAGCCGCCGATCAGCAGCAGCACCGCGTTCGACCAGAACACCGGGAACACCCCGCCCGCCGTGCCGAGCGAGCCGAACACGACCGGCACGGCGATCTGGGTGAACTTGTTCACCGCGAGCCGCATCCCGAGCGCCTCGCCCGCGCGTCCCGGCGGCGAGTCGTTGTACGTCAGGATGATCGACAGCGGCTGGCCGCTGCCGAGGCCCAGCCCGAGGAAGAACGAGATCGCGCCGAGCACGAACGGGTTCTCGAACATCGGGAACGCGAAGTAGGTGACGCCCGCCATCGCGAGCGACGCGGCGAGCAGCCGCCGCTCGCCGAAGCGCATCGCGAGCTTCGGCATCCACAGCCGCACGCAGAACGCGGCGACGGCCTGCATCGCGAGGACGACGCCGATCGAGGACGCCGACAGGCCGATCGAGCGCCCGTAGAGCGGCATGTAGAAGCCGAAGAGCTCGATGCCGGTGATGATCAGGCCGCCGGTGACGTAGGTACGGCGCAGCGCCGCGTTGCCGATCAGCTCGCGCACGCCGCCCGGCGCTTTCTCGTGCTTCGACTTCATCTGCGCGGGGATGAAGCGCCGCACGCCCCCCGCGAGCAGCACGCTCGGCAGCACCGACAAGGTCGCGAGCATCGCGTACGCGGCGACGTGGCCCGAATGGTCGATGGCGAACCCGACCAGCATCGGCGCGAGAAATCCGGAGATCGACGCGCCCAGGCTGAAGGTGCCGAAGTTCGCCGTGCGCCGGCTCGCGTCGCCGAGCGAGCCGACCAGGTTCTGCACCGAGACCTGGAAAAAGAGCGAGCTCGCCCCGATCAGCGCGCAGGCGAAGTACAGCGTCGGCAGCGCGGGGAAGAGCACGGGCAGCATCAGTCCCGTCGCGACGCCGAACGACCCCAACATCATCGGCCGGCGCGGCCCGAAGCGGTCCGAGACGCCCCCCGCGTGCACCGCGAGCACGAGCGGGAAGACCGCGTACATCGACACCAGCACGCCGATCGCGAGCGGGCTCGCGCCGAGGTCGATCGCGTAGAGCGCGACCAGCATCTTGCTGCCCTTCAGGCCGATGTTGTTGAGGATGGCGAGAGAGACGACGAGGAGCAGCGCCGTGTCGCCATGTTTCGAGGACCACATTCGGAGCTAGCGCGGAAGGAGATCGAAGCTTGACATGGCGAGATGCGCTTCGTAGTGTACCCGCGAGCATGAATCCCGGCAGAAACGATCCGTGTCCCTGCGGCAGCGGCCAGAAGTACAAGAAGTGCTGCGGCGCCGTCGTCCCGATCCAGGCCTCGCCGCGGTCGCGCGCCTGCGGGACCTGCACGGCGTGCTGCGACGGCTGGGTCGCGGGCACGATCCGCGGCCACGAGATGCGGCCCGGCGTGCGCTGCCATTTCGCCGGCGACGGCTGCTGCACCATCTACGACGAGCGCCCGGTCTCGCCGTGCCGCAACTTCGTGTGCGGCTGGCTCGCGCCGGGCAGCCCGTTCCCCGAGGAGTTCCGCCCCGACCGGCTGGGCGTGATGATCATCCAGGTCGCCTGGCGCGGGAAGCCCGCGTACCTGCTGCGCTCCGCGGGGCGCGACCCCGACGAGCCGCTGCTCGAATGGATGCGCGCGTTCAGCGTGCGCACCGGACGGCCGTTCTTCTACGAGCAGGCGGGCGAGAAGCTCGGCTTCGGGCCGGCGGCGTTCCGGCAGGACATGCTCGGGAAGGCCGAGCGCGGCGAGCCGATGTGGTGACGGGTTTACCCGCGCCGCGCTAAGGCGCCGTTCCGATATACGGAACGGGGTTCCATTTGTCCGGAAATTCCCGATAGAATCCCTCCGGAGGAATCGCAGGAGGAAGAGACACCATGAGAAAGCGCTCGGGCGGCGCATGGGGATTGCTTTCGGTTCTGACGCTGGCGCCGGCCCTGATCGCCCCGGCCGCGCTCGCCCAGGGCGGCGGCAACGCGGCACTGTATACATATAAGGGCGCGGACCGCGAGCAGCGCCTGATCGAGGGCGCGAAGAAGGAGGGCAGCGTCGTCCTCTACACCTCGCTCGCGACCACCGAGTCGGTGCCGCTGTCGCAGGCGTTCGAGAAGAAGTACGGCGTCAAGGTCGACCTGTGGCGCGCGACCAGCGACAAGGTCGTGCAGCGCGCCCTCACCGAGGCGAAAGCGCGCCGCCACGCCGTCGACGTGGTCGAGACCAACGGCCCGGAGCTCGAGATGCTCGCGCGCGAGAAGCTGCTTTCGCGCTTCGAGAGCCCTTACCTCGAGGACCTGCCGCCGGCCGCGATCCCGGCGCACCGGCTGTGGGTGTCCGACCGGCTCAACTTCTTCGTCGTCGCCTACAACACCAGCAAGGTGAAGCGCGCCGAGCTGCCGAAGACCTACGAGGGCTTCCTCGACCCGAAGTGGAAGGGCCGCATCGGCATCGAGGCGACCGACCAGGAATGGCTCGCGACCATCGTCAAGCTCTGGGGCGAGCCGAAGGGCATGGACTTCTTCCGCAAGCTCGCGGCGATGCGTCCCGACGTGAGGAAGGGCCACGTGCTGCTCTCGGAGCTGATCGCGGTCGGCGAGGTTCCGGTGGGACTCACCGTCTACAACGCCAACGCCGAGTCGATGAAGCGCCGCGGCGGTCCCATCGACTGGGCGCCGGTGCAGCCCGTGGTCGCGCGCCCGCAGGCGATCGCGGTCTTCGCCGACGCGCCGCACCCGCACGCGGCGCTGCTGTTCGCCGACTTCGTGCTCTCGCCCGAGGGGCAGCAGCTGTTCCTGTCGATGGGGCGCGTGCCGGCGAGCATCAAGGTGAAGAGCCCGCTCAACGATTTCAAGTACACCCTGGTCGACCCGATCACGGTGCTCGACGAGTCCGACAAGTGGGAAAAGATATGGAACGACCTGTTCATCAAGCGCTGAGCGCCGCGTGAGCGGCATGGCGCACGACGTGCCGGGGCTGCTGCTGCTCGTTTTCCTCCTCGGCGTGAAGCACGGCGTCGATCCCGATCACCTCGCGACGGTCGACGGCCTGACGCGCTTCAACCTCGCGGCGCGGCCGGTCCTCGCGCGCTGGTCGGGGTGCCTGTTCTCCCTCGGGCACGGGCTGATGGTGATGGCGGTCGCCGCCCTCGTCGCCCTGAGCGCCGGCGCCTGGTCGGCGCCGTCGTGGCTCGAGCCCGTCGGGGCGTGGATCTCGATCGCGTTCCTGGTCGCGCTCGGCGCGCTCAACCTGGCCGCGGTGCTGCGCACGCCGGCCGACCGCGTGGCGCGCGCCGCCGGCCTGAAGGGCCGCTGGATCGCCCGGCTGACCGAGACCAGCCATCCCGTGCTGATCGCCTCGATCGGGGCGGCGTTCGCGCTGTCGTTCGACACCGTGAGCCAGGCGGCGCTGTTCTCGCTGTCGGCGTCGGGGAATGCCGGCTGGGCGTTCGCCGCGTTCCTGGGATTCGTCTTCACGTCGGGGATGATCGTCGCGGACGGCGCGAACGGCCTGTGGGTGTCGCGCCTGCTCGCGCGCGCCGACCGCCGCGCGCGCGTCGCCTCGCGCGTGCTCGGGCTCTCGATCGCGTTCCTCTCGCTCGCCATCGCGGCGCTCGGCATCGCCAAGGCGGCGTCGCCGCGCGCCGCGGCGCTCGCCGAGGCGGGCGGGCCCGCGCTCGGGCTGGGCGTCGTCCTCATCGTGCTCGCGAGCTACGCGCTCGCGCTGCGCCTGTCGCAGGAGGGTTAGATGGATACGAGCGTCAAGCCCGTGCGCATCAAGACGCGGCTGTCGTCGGTCGCGAACGCCCTGCGCCTGATGAAGGCGTTCTCCGACGACGACACCGAGATCGGCATCAGCGCCCTCGCGCAGCGCCTCGGCCTCGCCAAGAGCACGGTGCACCGGCTCGCGGCGACGCTGATCACCGAGGGCATGCTCGAGCAGGACCGCGAGACCGGCAAGTACCGCCTCGGCCTCGCGGTGTTCGAGCTGGGCGCGCTCGTGCGCCGCAAGATGGACGTGTCGACCGAGGCGCGGCCTTACCTCAAGGCGCTGCGCGACACGACCGGCGAGACCATCCACCTCGCGGTGCTCGACCACGCGAGCGTGCTCTACATCAACAAGATGGAGAGCCGCCAGGCGATCCGCATGAGCTCGAACATCGGCGGCCGCGCGCCGGCGTACTGCACGAGCGACGGCAAGGCGCTGCTCGCGTTCCAGCCCGAGGACTTCGTGGCCGGGATGCTCAAGGCCGGGATGCCCGCGCGCACGCCCAACACGATCACCGACGTGAAGGGGCTGCTGCGCGATCTCGCTTCGATCCGGGCGCGCGGCTACGCCCTCGACAACGAGGAGAGCGAGCTCGGCATGCGCTCGGTCGCGGCGCCGATCCGGGCGCACTCGGGCGGCGTGATCGCGTCGCTCTCGATCGCCGGGCCGACGCACCGCGTCACCAAGAAGACGCTCGCGACCTACGCGCGCGAGATCGTCCAGGCCGCCGACGCGATCTCGCAGCGGCTCGGCTACCAGCCGGCGCGCGTGCTCGCGCCGCTGAAGAGCGCCTGAGGCGGCCGCCGTGGCGATCGCGGGTGAGCTGACTGCCGGCCGCGAGATGCCGCCGGCGGAGCGCCGCGGCTTCGATCCGAAATGGATCTTCATCGCCGTGTCGGTGGTCATCGTCGCCTACCTCGGGCTCGTCCCGCTCGTGTTCCTGCTGTGGCAGAGCTTCTTCACGCCGCAGACGGCCGCCAAGGCCGCGCAATTCACGCTCGACAACTACGTCCAGGCGTACACCAGCCTCGAGACCTTCCGCCTGTTCGCGAACTCCCTCGAGTTCGCCATCGGCTCGGCGATCTTCGCCTTCGTCCTCGGCACGCTGCTCGCGTGGATGAACGAGCGCACCAACACGCCGTTCAAGGCGTTGTTCTTCGCGCTCTCGATCGTCCCGCTCATCATCCCGGGGATCCTGTTCGTGGTCGCCTGGATCCTGCTCGGCAGCCCGAAGATCGGCCTGATCAACCTGTTCCTGCAGAAGTGGATCGGGACCGACTTCGTCTTCGTCAACGTCTACTCCCTGTGGGGCATGATGTTCGTCGACGGGCTGCACTACTCGCCGATGGCATTCCTGCTCATGACCGCGGCGTTCCGCTCCATGGACCCGGCGCTCGAGGAGTCGGCGATGATGAGCGGCGCGAGCGTGCTGCAGGTCGCGTGGCGCGTGACGCTGCGGCTGTCGTGGCCGGCGGTGTTCGCGACGCTGCTGATCCTGTTCGTGCGCGCGCTCGAGTCGTTCGAGGTGCCGGCGCTGCTCGGCCTGCCCGTCGGGATCGAGGTGTTCACCTCGTCGATCTACCGCGCGATCCACCAGTATCCGTCGCAGATCGGGCTCGCTTCCTCCTACGCCGTGACGCTGCTCCTGATCACGAGCGTCGGCGTCTACTTCCAGTCGCGGCTCTCGAGCCAGGGGAGCAAGTACTCGACCATGACGGGCAAGGGCTTCCGGCCGCGCACCATCGACCTCGGGCCGTGGCGCTGGGCCGCCGCGGGCCTGTTCATCGCCTACTTCCTGCTGATCGTGATCCTGCCGTTCCTGGTGCTGCTGTGGTCGTCGTTCCAGCGCTTCTACAGCGTGCCGTCGATGCAGGCGCTGCAGAACCTGACGCTCGACGCGTACCGCTTCGTCTTCACCTACCCGACGCTCGCGACCTCGGTCTGGAACAGCCTGCTGCTCGCCTTCGGCAGCGCGACCATCATCATGCTGGTGACGTCGGTCATCTGCTGGATCGTGGTCAAGACGAAGATCCCGGGCCGCTGGCTGCTCGACAACCTGGCGTCGCTGCCGATGGTGTTCCCGGGCCTCGTGCTCGGCCTGTCGATCATGATCTTCTACCTGAACGTCGACATCGGCATCTACGGCACGATGTGGATCATGTTCGTCGCCTACACCACGCGCTTCATGCCGTACGGGCTGCGCTACAACACGACGTCGATGCTGCAGATCCACCAGGAGCTCGAGGAGTCGGCGGCGATGTGCGGCGCCTCGTGGACGACGACGTTCCGCCGGATCGTGCTGCCGCTGCTGAAGCCGGGGCTCATCGCGGGATGGATCTACGTGATGATCGTCTCGATCCGCG
>DASRFB010000124.1:0-80955 GCA_035651815.1 Burkholderiales bacterium
TCGCCGAAATCGAAGTAGAACATGTACGGCGAGGGATTCACCGCGCGCAGCGCCCGGTAGAGCGAAAGGGGCGACGCCGAATACGGCCGCGACAGACGCTGCGAGAGCACGATCTGCATCGCGTCGCCGTCGTGGATGTAGCGGATCGCGCGCTCGACCGCCGACTTGAAGGCCTCGGCGCCGAAATTCGAGTCGATCGATTCGTCCGCCCCGCGGACCTCGGGCGGATGCGGAAGCGGCAGCCGCAGCGCGCCGAGCAGCTCGCGCAGCCGCGCCTGCGCGTCGTCCCAGGCGCGCGGCCTGGAAGGATCGGCGAACACCACCAGGTACAGCTTGCCCGTGAGGTTGTCGACGACGGCGAGCTCCTCCGACACGAGCAGAAGCATGTCGGGGCAGCCGAGCGGATCGCGCTTGAGCCAGCCGCCCGAGAGCCGCGGCTCGATCCAGCGCACGGCGTCGTAGCCGAAATAGCCCACCAGCCCGCCGCAGAAGCGCGGCAGGCCGGGCGGCTCGGCGATCTTGTAGCGCGACAGGAACTCGCGCACGAACTGGAGGGGATCGCCGGCCTGCGAGCGCTCGGTCACCGCGTCGCCGTGCATCACGGTGACGAGGCGACCGACGGCGCGGATGCGGATCGGCGTGGCGAGCCCGATGAAGGAATAGCGGCCGAAACGCTCGCCGCCGACCACCGACTCGAGCAGGTACGTGTTCGAGCGGTTGGCGAGCTTGAGATAGATCGAGAGCGGGGTATCGAGATCGGCGAAGGTCTCGGCGACGACCGGAACGCGGTTGTAGCCCCGAGCGGCGAGCTGCTTGAACTTCTCTTCGGTCATCTACGACTCCACGAAAACATTTCCGGGACTTGCGGGGTGCGCGTCGAGGCGACGCGCGAGCGCGATCAGCGGCGCCACCAGCGCCGAGCGCGCGCCTGCAACCCTGTTCCGGTGTTCCCGTAGAGCACGACCGAGTGCCTTGAATTTCCGAGGGAACTCACTTTACAACGGCGCGCCGACCGTTGTCCAGGGCGCCTACAGAACCTTCCCGGGATTCATGATGCCGAGCGGGTCGATCGCGCGCTTGACCGCGCGCATGAGGTCGAGCTCGAGCGGCGTTTTGTAGCGCGCGAGCTCCTCGCGTTTCAGGCGCCCGATGCCGTGCTCGGCGCTGATCGAGCCGCGGAAGCGCGCCACGCTGTCGTGCACGACGCGGTTCACCGCCGGCAGGTTGCCCATGAACGCCTCGGCGTTCATGCCCGCCGGCGGCGAAAGGTTGTAGTGCAGGTTGCCGTCGCCGAGATGCCCGAACACCACGAGCCGCGATCCGGGAAAAGCGCGGGCCAGCTCGGCGCCGGTCGCGGCGATGAACCGCGGGATGCTCGACACCGGCACCGAGACGTCGTGCTTGATGTTCGGGCCTTCGCGCGCCTGCGCCTCCGAGATGTTCTCGCGCAGCGCCCAGAGCGCGCGCGCCTGCGCCTCGCTCTGCGCCACCACGGCGTCCAGGGCGCTGCCGCTGTCCATCGCCTCGGCGAGCGCCGCTTCGAGCGCCGCGTCCGCGCCCGCGCCCGAATCGGAGACCTCGAGCAGCGCGTACTGCGGGTACGCGGAGCGGAACGGCGTCGACGTGCCCGGGAAATGCGCGAGCACGAGCTCGAGGCACGCGTGCGAGAAGATCTCGAAGGCCGTGAGCCGCTCGCCGCATCGCGACTGCGCCGTCCCGAGCATCGCGAGCGCGCGCTCGGCGTCCGGCAGCGCCACCACCGCGGTCGCCTGCGAGCGAGGCAAGGGGAAGAGCTTCACCACCGCCGCGGTGATCACGCCGAGCGTGCCTTCGGCGCCGATGAACAGCTGCTTCAGGTCGTAGCCGGTGTTGTCCTTGCGCAGGGCGCGCAGCCCGTCCCACACCTCGCCCGAAGGCAGGACGACTTCCAGGCCGAGCACCAGCTCGCGCGCGTTCCCGTAGCGCAGGACGCCCGTGCCGCCGGCGTTGGTCGAGAGGTTGCCGCCGAGCTCGCAGCTGCCCTGCGCCGCGAGGCTGAGCGGGAAGAGGCGATCCGCGCCGCGCGCGGCGTCGTGCAGCGCCGCCAGCACGCAGCCCGCCTCGGCGGTCATCGCGTTGTTGGCGGCATCGATGTTCCGGACGCGGTTGAGCCGCGACACGTTGATCACGACCTGCGTCCCGCTTTCGTCGGGCGTCGCCGCCCCGCACAGGCTCGTGTTCCCCGCCTGCGGCACGACAGCCGCGCGCGCCTCGGCGCACGCGCGCACGACGGCGGCCACTTCCTCGGTCGAAGCGGGCTTCACGACCGCGAGCGGCCGGCCGGCGTAGCGCCGGCGCCAGTCGGTCGCGTAAGGCGCCCAGTCGGCCGGCGCGGCGAGCACCGCGGCCTCGCCGACCGCGCGGCGCAGACGCTCGAGCAGCTCGGCCATCAGCTCAAGCCGCGCTCTGCAGCGCCTCGCGCATCTTCGTGATCGTGGCGCGGTAGTCGGTCGATCCGAAGATCGCGGAGCCCGCGACGAAGGTATCCGCGCCCGCGCGCGCCACCGCCGCGATGTTGTCGACCTTGATGCCGCCGTCCACTTCGAGCAGGATCGCGCGACCGCTCGCCTGCGACGCTTCGTCGATGCGCCGGCGCGCGGCGCGCAGCTTCTCGAGCGCCTGCGGGATGAATTCCTGGCCGCCGAAGCCCGGATTGACCGACATGACGAGCACGAGATCGAGCTGGTGCAGCACGTGGTCCAGCACCACGAGCGGCGTCGCGGGATTGAGCACCAGCCCGGCCTTGCATCCCGAGTCGTGGATCAGGCCGACCGTGCGGTCGACGTGTTCGCTCGCCTCGGGATGGAAGCTGATGATGTTCGCGCCTGCCTTCGCGAAATCCGACACCAGCCGGTCGACCGGCTTCACCATGAGATGGACGTCGATGTCGGCCTGCGTCAGCGGACGGATCGCCCGGCACACGAGCGGGCCGACGGTGAGGTTGGGCACGTAATGGTTGTCCATCACGTCGAAGTGGATCATGTCGGCTCCCGCCGACATGACCGCCTTCACCTCGTCGCCGAGGCGCGCGAAGTCGGCCGACAGGATGCTCGGTGCGATGCGGAACGCGCGCGCGACCATGGAACGAATTTTACTGGTAATCCGCGGCCGTCGCGTCGCGCGCGTCGCGCCTTGTCAGTCGTGGTGATTTCGTGTGAAATCGGGGCATGACCGACAAGAAATACGAGGTCGTCGTCTCGTCTCAGACGCTGTTCATCCCCGAGCAGTCCGACGAGCAGAACAGCCGCTTCGTGTTCGCCTACACGATGACCATCCGCAACACCGGGACCGTGAGCGCGCAGCTCATTTCCCGGCATTGGGTGATCACCGACGCGCGCAACCAGGTGCAGGAAGTGCGGGGGCTCGGCGTGGTCGGCGCGCAGCCCCACCTCAAGCCCGGAGAATCGTTCGAGTACACGAGCGGCACCGCGATCGCCACCCCCGTCGGCACGATGCGCGGCAGCTACCAGATGCGCGCCGAGGACGGCACGCAGTTCGACGCCGACATCCCCGAGTTCACCCTTTCGGTGCCGCGGGTCCTGCACTGACGCGCACGCGCGGGCCGTCAGCGTTTCTGCGTGTGCTCCCCGGATCTCGCGCCGGATTCCGGGTCGCGGCGCCGCTTCGGAACGGTCCACCAGACGATGAACAGCAGCAGCGCGAGCGCGAGGCCCGCTTCGAGTACGATGATCCAAAGTCCGGAGTCCACGCCCGCATGATAAGGCCGTCCTGTGCTGCCGTGCTCGTCGCCGCGGGCCTGATCGCCGGCTGCGCGAGCGCGCCCGCTCCCGTCGCGAGCGGCCGCTGTCCTTGCGGGCCGGCGACCGCGCCGCCGCCGCGCGTCGACGTCTACCAGGAAGTCGCGTTCTCGGACATCCCCGGATGGCGCGACGGCGAGCAGGCGGCCGCCTGGAGCGCGCTGCTCGCGTCGTGCCAGGCGCTGCGCTTCCGCGACGCCTGGCGCGCGGCGTGCCTGGACGCCGCCGCGATGCCCGCGCCGGACGACGCGGCCGCGCGCGCCTTGCTCGAGTCGCGCTTCGTTCCCTGGCGGCTCGCCGCGCCGGACGGACGCACCGAAGGCCTGGTCACGGGCTACTACGAGCCGCTGCTGCGCGGAAGCCGGGTGCGCCAGCCGCCTTTCGTGCATCCGCTCTACGCGCCGCCGGACGACCTGCTCACCATCGACCTCTCCTCGGTGAACCCGGACCTGCGCAATCTGCGCCTGCGCGGCCGTCTCCAGGGCCGCAAGGTCGTGCCGTACTACTCCCGCGCCGAGATCGAGAGCGGCGCGGCACCCGTCGCCGGCAAGGAGCTGGTCTGGGTCGACGACGCGGTCGAGGCGTTCTTCCTGCAGATCCAGGGCTCGGGCCGCATCCGGCTCGGCAACGGCGAGACCCTGCGCGTCGGCTACGCCGATCAGAACGGGCACCCGTACCAGTCGATCGGACGCTACCTCGTCGACCGCGGCGAGCTGCAGCCGGGGGAGGCGTCGATGCAGGCGATCCGCGCCTGGGCCGAGTCGCACCCGGATCGGCTGCCCGAGCTGCTGAATCAAAATCCGAGCTACGTGTTCTTCCGCGAGCTGCCGCTCGCTGATCCGTCGGTGGGCCCGATCGGCGCGCTCGGCGTCCCGCTCACGCCGCAGCGCTCGATCGCCGTCGATCCGCGCTACGTGCCGCTCGGCGCGCCCGCGTTCCTCGGCACGACCTGGCCCTCGAGCGATCTGCCGCTCAACCGACTGGTGGTTGCGCAGGACACCGGCGGCGCGATCCGCGGCCCGGTGCGCGCCGATTATTTCTGGGGATTCGGGCCCGAGGCGGGAGCGCTCGCGGGGCGCATGCGCCAGCAGGGCGCGCTCTGGGTGCTGCTGCCGAAGGGAATGAAGCCGCCCGCGCCCTGAGGCGCTACTTGGACGCCTGGTCGAGCGCCTGCACCAGCTCGGGGAAGCGCGCGCCGACGATGCGCTGGCCGTTCGGCAGGAAGGTCGTCGGCGTGCCGCTCACGCGCAGGCGCTTGCCGAGCGCGAGGTTCTTGTCGAGCGGCGTCGCGCAGGTGTTCGCCGGCGGCAGCACGCCCTTCAGCATCGTGTCGAGCCAGGCCTGGCTCGGGTTCTTCGAGCACCAGATGTTGCGCGAGATCTCGGCCGAGTCCGGCGCGATCACCGGGTAGAGCATCGTGTAGATGGTCACGTCGGTCAGCTTATAGAGATTCTGCTCGAACTGCTTGCAGAAGCCGCAGCGCGGGTCGGCGAAGATCACCATGACGCGCCTGCCGTCGCCGCGGACGGTCTTGATCGCGTTGTCGAGCGGCAGGTCCTTGAAGTTCACGGCGAGCAGAGCCTGCTGGCGCTCCTCGGTGAGGTTGCGCCGCGTGTTCGCGTCGATGATGTTGCCGGTGAAGAGGTAGCTGACCTTGTCGTCGGTGTAGACGATCTCGTCGCCGATCACGACCTCGTAGAGGCCGGAGTAAGGCGTCTTGGTCACGCTCTCGACCGCGACGCCGTTGAAGCGGGCTTCGATCGCGCGTTTGACCGACGCCTCGTCGGCGCTCGCCGAGAACGCGGCGAGGGCAAGGGTGATGACGGCGAGCGAGCGGATGATCATGGAGCGTCCTTGGAGAAGTCGGCCGCGCCCATGGCGCGACGCGCAAGCAGCGATTTGACGACGGGAATCGAGTTGGTCAGGCTCAGTCCGAGGTTTCGTATGCGCGCCGCGGCCGGATGCCTGGCGCCGAACAGCCCATGGAGCCCGTCGGTGACCCAGCGCATCGCAAGTATATCCTCGGCGCGTTCGCGCTCAAAACGCCGCAGCACCGAAGCGTCGCCCGGATCCCGGTGTCCACGCATTCCACGCAGCAGGCGGGCGAGCGCGGCGACGTCGGCGAAGCCCAGGTTGACGCCCTGACCGGCGAGCGGATGCACGACGTGCGCGGCGTCGCCCAGAAGCACGACGCGGTCCTGCGCCGAGCGCGGCGCGTGCAGCCGCTCGAGCGGGAACGAGGCCGGCGGCGTGACGGGCATGAGGGCGCCCAGCGCCCGGGCGCCCGCGGCGGCGACCGCGGCGCACAGCGCGTCCGGCGAAAGCGCGAGCAGCTCGCGCGCGCGCGTCTCGGCGGTCGACCAGACGATCGACACGATGCGCTCCGCGACCGGCAGCCACGCGAGCACGCCGTCGTCGCGAAACCACTGGAAGGCGGTGTTCCGGTGCGGCGCCTCGCACGCGAAGTTGGCGACCACGCCGCGCTCGCCGTAAGGGCGTGTCGAGGCCGTCATGCCCGCCGCGCCCCGAACCCACGAGCGCGCGCCGTCCGCGCCGACGCAAAGGCGCGCGCGCAGCGCCTCGCCCGAGGCGAGGCGCACCACGACTTCTTCGGGCGAGCGCTCGAGCGCGACCGCCGCGGCCGGGCACAAGCGCCGGACGCCGGCCGCCCCGTCGAGCCGGCGCCACAGCGCCTGCGCGAGACGGGCCGATTCCACGGTCACCGCCAGCTCGGCGACCCCCGCTTCGTACGCGGAAAACTCGAGCTCCGAGACCCCGTCGTCGCCGAACACGCGCATACGGTGGATCGGCGTCGCGCGCGAAGGCTCGAGCCGCTCCCACGCGCCGGCCGAGCGCAGGAAGCCGACGCTCGCGGGAGAAAGCGCGTAGATGCGCGCGTCCCACCCGTCCCCGGGCTCCGGGGGCGGCGACTGCTCGAGCAGTGCGATCTCGAGTCCGGAGCCGGCGAGAGCGGCGGCGAGGCTCGCGCCGACCAGGCCTCCGCCGACGATGGCGACGTCAACTTGCATCCCGGCATTCTAGATTGACAACTATTGGACTACAAAGGATAATTTCCGCTTCGGGGGCGAATTAGCTCAGCTGGTTAGAGCGACGGAATCATAATCCGCAGGTCCGGGGTTCGAGTCCCTGATTCGCCACCATTCTTTTTCCCTGCGAGGTCCATGGCTCCGAGCCGCGCGCTGTTGCTGCTGTCGATCGCGCTCGCCGTCGTTCCGGCGGCGGCCCAGCAGCGCATGATCCCGGCCGACGCCAAGCGCGGCTTCGTGAAGCACGAGCGCGAGGCGCTGGTGTCGATCGACGGCGCCCCGGCGCGGCTCGCGCCCGGGGCCACCATCCGCGACTCGCGCAATCTGATCATCGTCCCGGCCGCGATGCCGCGCGAAGGCGCGTGGGCGGACTACGTCCTCGATCGCGGTGGCCAAGTCTTTCGCGTCTGGCTGCTGTCCGACGAAGAGCGGACCCGTCCGCGGCCCGCGGCCGCGCGCTAGAGATCCGTGGCGAAGAAGGTCTACATCCGCACGTTCGGCTGCCAGATGAACGAGTACGACTCGGCCAAGATGGCCGACGTGCTCGGGGCCGCCGGGGGCTACGAGCCGGTCGCCGCGCCCGACGATGCCGATCTTATCGTGTTCAACACCTGCTCGGTGCGCGAGAAGGCCCAGGAAAAGGTGTTCAGCGATCTCGGACGCATCCGGCATCTCAAGCGCGAGCGGCCCGGGTTGCTGATCGGCGTCGGCGGCTGCGTGGCCAGCCAGGAGGGCGCGGCCATCGTCGCGCGCGCTCCGTTCGTCGACGTGGTGTTCGGCCCCCAGACCCTGCACCGCCTGCCCGAGCTCATCGAGGCGAGACAGCGGACCGGACGGCCGCAGGTGGACGTCTCGTTCCCGCGGATCGAGAAATTCGACGCGCTGCCGCCCCCGAGGGTGGACGGGCCGACGGCCTTCGTGTCGATCATGGAGGGCTGCAGCAAGTACTGCAGCTTCTGCGTCGTTCCCTACACCCGGGGCGAAGAGGTGTCGCGCCCGCTCGAGGACGTCCTCACCGAGATCGCCGGCCTCGCGGAGGAAGGCGTGAGGGAAGTGACGCTGCTCGGACAGAACGTCAACGCCTGGCGCGGGGCGCTGGAGGCCGAGGCGGCCGACTTCGCGCTGCTGCTCGAGTGCATCGCCGAGATCCCGGGAATCGATCGCATCCGCTACACGACGTCGCACCCGCGCGAGTTCACCCAGCGCCTGGTCGACGCGCACGCGGAGATCGAACCGCTGGTGCCGCACGTGCACTTGCCCGTGCAGTCGGGCTCGGACCGGGTGCTCGCGGCCATGAAGCGCGGCTACACCGTCCTCGAGTACAAGTCGATCGTGCGCCGGCTGCGCGCGGCGCGGCCGGACGTGTGCATCACATCGGATTTCATCGTCGGCTTTCCCGGCGAGACCGAGCGCGATTTCGAGGCGACCCTGGCGCTGGTCGACGACATCGGCTTCGACAGCTCGTTCTCCTTCCTCTACAGCCCGCGGCCCGGCACGCCGGCCGCGGAGCTCGTCGACGAGACGCCCGCGCAGGTCAAGCGCGAGCGCCTGCACGCGCTCCAGGGCCGGCTCGACGCGCACGCGCGCGCGATCTCCGATGCGATGCTCGGCACGCGCCAGCGCATCCTGGTCGAGGGCCGGTCGCGCCACGACGCCGGCGAGCTGGCCGGACGCACCGCCAACAACCGCGTCGTCAACATGCCGGGCGAGGCGAGCCTCGTCGGCCGGTTCGTCGAGGCGACCATCACCGCGGCGATGGCGCATAGCCTGCGCGGAGCGATCGAAGCGGCGTGCTGAGCCGCGCCTCTGCTCGACCGCGCATGAGCTCCGCGAAGACCAAACCCCTCGAGGTGATCCTGTCGCCGCTCGACAACCAGCGGCTCGCGAACCTGTGCGGGCCGCTCGACGAGAACCTGCGGCAGATCGAGACCGCGCTCGACGTGACCATCTCGCGGCGCGGCGAGCGCTTCACCGTGCGCGGCGCGGCCGGCCAGTCGGCGCGCGCCGCCGAAGCCCTGCAGAAATTCTACGGCGACGCGAAGCGCGGGCTCACCGTCGACGACGTGCAGCTCGGACTGGTCGAGTTCCGCACCAACCCGAGCAGCCGCGAGGCCGAGGACACGCCTCTGCTCACGCGCCGCGGCGACCTGCGCGGCCGCACGCCGCGCCAGCGCCAGTACATCCAGAACATCCTGGAGCACGACATCACCTTCGCGATCGGCCCGGCGGGGACCGGCAAGACCTACCTCGCGGTCGCGTGCGCCGTGGATTCCCTCGAGCGCGACGCGGTCAAGCGCATCGTTCTCGTGCGCCCCGCGGTCGAGGCGGGCGAGCGCCTGGGGTTTCTTCCGGGCGACCTCGCGCAGAAGGTCGATCCGTACCTGCGGCCGCTCTACGACGCGCTCTACGACCTGCTCGGTTTCGACCGTGTCGGCAAGCTGTTCGAGCGCGGGGCGATCGAGCTCGCTCCGCTCGCGTACATGCGCGGCCGCACGCTCAACCATTCCTTCATCATTCTCGACGAGGCGCAGAACACCACGCCCGAGCAGATGAAGATGTTCCTCACGCGCATGGGCTTCGGCAGCAAGGTCGTCGTCACCGGGGACGTGACGCAGATCGACCTGCAGCGCGGCCAGAAGAGCGGCCTCGTGGAGGCGGATCGCATCCTGCAGGAGGTGCGCGGCATCGCGTTCTCCATGTTCAAGAGCGAGGACGTGGTACGCAACCCGCTCGTGCAGCGCATCGTCGACGCGTACGAGCAGAAGGGCTGACATGCCGAAGGCGCCGTCGCTCGCGCTCGACGTGCAGCTCGCCGCCCGGCGCGCGCGCTTCCCGTCGCGCGCCAAGGTGCGGCGCTGGGCGCGCGCCGCGATGAGGCGGCCGGCCGACGTGACGCTGCGGGTGGTCGGCGAGGCGGAAGGACGGCGGCTGAACCGCGTCTACCGCGGGCTCGACCGGGCGACCAACGTGCTGAGCTTCGCGTACGGGCGCGGCCGCGGCGGAGTCGCGGGAGACATCGCGCTGTGCGCGCCCGTGATCCGGCGCGAGGCGTCGCGACAGGGCAAGCGCCTCGAAGCGCACTACGCGCACCTGGTCGTGCACGGCCTGCTGCACCTGCAGGGCTACGATCACGAGGCGCCGCGGGCGGCCCGGCGCATGGAAGCGCTCGAAACGCAGATCCTGGCCAAACTCGGCTATCCTGACCCCTATCCGGGCTAGAGCGCCCGACCGCGGCCGCCACCGCGCGCCGCCATAGACGCATGGACAACGCACAAGACCACAAACCTTCGCTCCTCGAGCGGCTGTCGGCGCTGCTGATGCGCGAGCCCGAGGACCGCGAGCAGCTGGTCAACCTCCTGCACTCGGCCTACGAGCACGACCTGCTCGACAGCGACGCGCTGTCGATGATCGAGGGCGTGCTGCAGGTGTCCGAGCTTCAGGTGCGCGACATCATGGTGCCGCGCCCGCAGATGGACGTGATCGACGCGAACGAGACGCCCGACAAGTTCATCCCGCACGTGATCGCGACGGCGCACTCGCGCTTTCCCGTGATCGACAAGGACCGCGACGACGTCATCGGGATCCTGCTCGCGAAGGACCTGCTGCGCTACTACGCCGGCGAGGAGGAGTTCAAGGTGCGCGACATGCTGCGGCCCGCGGTGTTCGTGCCCGAGTCGAAGCGCCTGAACGTGCTGCTGCGCGAGTTCCGCGCCAACCGCAACCACATGGCGATCGTCGTCGACGAATACGGCGGCGTCGCGGGGCTCGTCACCATCGAGGACGTGCTCGAGCAGATCGTCGGCGACATCGAGGACGAGTACGACTTCGACGAGTCCGAGGACAATATCGTGCGCGAGTCGAGCGGGCACTGGCGGGTAAAGGCGCAGACCGAGATCGGCGATTTCAACCGCGCGTTCGGCACCGACTTTTCCGACGAGGATTTCGACACCGTCGGCGGGCTGATCATCGACCGCTTCGGCCGCCTGCCCAAGCGCGGCGAGTCGGTCACCATCGGCGGCCTGCGCTTCCAGGTGCTGCGCGCCGACAGCCGGCGGCTGCACGCGCTGCAGGTGCAGCGCCTGCCGGGCCGGGCTTGAGGCTCGGGCGGCTTCCGCCGCGCGCCGCGCTCGCGGTCGCTTTCGTCTCGGGCGCGGCGGCGGTCGCCGGGTTTGCCCCGCTCGGAATCTTTCCCCTGCCCGCGCTCTCGCTCGCGCTGCTGCTCGCGCTCTGCCGTGCCGCCACGCCGCGCGGCGCGCTCGCGCTCGGGTTCGCGTTCGGCGCCGGCCTCTTCGGCGTCGGCGCCTCCTGGGTCTACGTGAGCCTGCACGATTTCGGAACGATGCCGGCGGCGCTCGCCGGCGTCGCGACGCTGGGCTTCTGCGCGATCCTCTCGCTGTACCCCGCCGCGGCGGCATGGGGTCTCGCGCTCCTGCGCGCGCGGCCGGCGAGCGCGGCGCTGCTCGCCTTCCCGGCGCTGTGGACGCTCGCCGAGTGGCTGCGCGGCTGGGTCTTCACGGGATTTCCGTGGCTCGCGACGGGCTACAGCCAGACCGACTCGCCGCTCGCGGGATTCGCCCCGGTGCTCGGGGTCTACGGCGTGTCGTGGGCCACGGCGCTGGTTGCCGGTCTCGCGTTCCTGATCGCGGCGGGCGAACCGCGCCAGCGGATCGCGGGCGCCTGCGGCCTCGCGGTCGTCGTCGCCGCGGGGTACGCCCTGGGCTCCGTCTCGTGGACCTCGCCCGAAGGCGCCCCCGTGCGCGTGTCGCTGCTGCAGGGGAACATCGCGCAGGACTTGAAGTTCCAGGAGCGGCGTTACGCGGCTACGCTCGAGACCTACCGCCGCCTGGTGGAAGCGAGCGACGCGAGGCTGATCGTGCTCCCCGAGACCGCCGTCCCGCGCTTCTTCGATACCGTCGATCCGGCGTACTGGGACCGGCTTGCGCGCCTCGCGCGCGCCAAGCGCGCGGACCTCCTCGTCGGCGTGCCGGTGCGCGATGCCGAAGGACGCTACTTCAACAGCCTGATCAGCCTCGGCGTCTCGCCGCCGCAGATCTACAGCAAGTCGCACCTCGTGCCCTTCGGCGAGTTCGTGCCGCCGGGTTTCCGCTGGATCGTCGATACCGTGGCCATCCCGCTCACCGACTTCTCGCGCGGCCCCGAGCGGCCGCGGCCGCTCGCGCTCGCCGGCCAGCGAGTCGCGCCCGACATCTGCTACGAGGATGCGTTCGGCGAGGAGATCGCGCGCCAGCTGCCCGAGGCGACGCTGCTCGTGAACGCGTCCAACGTCGCGTGGTTCGGCGACTCGCTCGCGCCCCCGCAGCACCTGCAGATGTCCCGGATGCGCGCGCTCGAGACCGGCCGCTACATGCTGCGCGCCACGAACACCGGCATCACCGCCGTGATCGACGAGCGCGGCCGCGTGCGAGCGCGTCTGCCGCAATTCACCGAGGGCGCGCTGCAGTCCGATGCGCAAGGGTTCTCCGGCGCGACGCCGTACGTGCGCTGGGCGAACGCGCCCCTGATCGCGCTGTGCGCGCTCGCGCTCGCCACAGCGGCCTGGCTCGCGCGCCGGCGCCGCGTTGGTCCGGCATGGGAAAGCCGGTAGAATCGGGCGCTTCGAAAGCGACACCATGCTCACGTTCCAGGAACTGATCCTCAAGCTCCAGGGGTACTGGGACAAGCAGGGCTGCGTGCTCATGCAGCCTTACGACATGGAGATGGGCGCGGGCACCTTCCACACCGCGAGCTTCCTGCGTGCGATCGGGCCCGAGCCCTGGAAGGCGGCGTACGTGCAGCCTTCGCGGCGTCCCAAGGACGGGCGCTACGGCGACAATCCCAACCGCCTCCAGCATTACTACCAGTACCAGGTCGTGCTCAAGCCCTCGCCCGACGACATCCAGGACATCTACATCGGCTCGCTGCGCGCGCTCGGCATCGATACGCGCGAGCACGACATCCGCTTCGTCGAGGACGACTGGGAGTCCCCGACACTCGGCGCGTGGGGCCTGGGCTGGGAAGTCTGGCTCGACGGGATGGAAGTCACGCAGTTCACGTACTTCCAGGAAGTCGGCAGCCTCCCGTGCAAGCCGGTGCTCGGCGAGATCACCTACGGCCTGGAGCGCCTGGCGATGTACCTGCAGGGCAAGGACAGCATTTTCGACCTGGTCTGGACACCGGGCGTCTCCTACGGGGACGTCTACCACCAGAACGAGGTCGAGCAGTCGCGATACAACTTCGAGCTGTCCGATCCGGCGTGGCTGCTCGTGCAGTTCGCCGATTACGAGCGCGAGGCGAAACGGCTGATCGAGGCCGGCGTGCCGCTGCCGGGCTACGAGATGGTGCTCAGGTGCTCGCACACGTTCAATCTCCTCGATGCGCGCGGCGCGATCTCGGTGACGGAGCGGGCGGCGTACATCGCGCGCGTGCGCGCGCTCGCGCGGCTGGTGGCCAAGGCCTATTACGATTCGCGCGAGAAGCTCGGGTTCCCGATGCTCAAGCAGCAGAAGCCCGAGAAGAAGAAGACCCCGGCCTGAGCGATGGCTAAGCCCAAGCCGGCGGCCGCGTCGGCCCCCTTGCTGATCGAATTGCTCACCGAAGAGCTGCCGCCGAAGGCGCTCGCCGGCCTGGGGCGCGTTTTCGCCGAGGAGATCTGCAACGGCCTGGAGCGGCACCGCCTGGCGCAGCGGGATGCGGGGTGCGAGGTCTTTGCCACTCCACGCCGCCTCGCGACCTTGATTCCCGAGGTACGCGCCGTCGCCCCGGACCGCTCGAGCGACGTGGACGGCCCGTCGCTGAAGGCACCGCCTCAAGCCGTCGCCGGATTCGCCAAGAAGCACGGGTTGGCGGTTTCCGATCTCGGGCAGCGCGAGACGCCGAAAGGCACCGTATACGTGGCCCGTGTCCACGCCACGGGCGCCAGGCTGGACGCGGTCCTCGCCGGCGTGCTGAACGAAGCGCTGAAGAAGCTCCCGATTCCCAGGACCATGCGCTGGGGCTCGGGCGACGCGCAATTCGTCCGGCCGGCGCACGGCCTGCTGCTCATGCACGGAGCGAAAGCGCTGAAGCTGGCGGAGCCGGTGCTCGGCTTCGCCGGCGGGACGACTCGCACGCGCGGCCACCGTTTCCTGAGCCAGGGCGAGATCTCCATACGCAATGCGAGCGAGTACGAGGCGATCCTCGAGCGCGACGGCCGCGTCGTCGCAGGCTTCGACCAGCGCGGGCAGCGCATCCGCAAGGCGCTCGAGAAGAAGGCCGGGGGCGCGAAGCTGCTTTCCGACGACGCGCTGCTCGACGAAGTCACGGCGCTGGTCGAGTGGCCGGAGGTCCTGGAGGGAGCGTTCGACGAGGAATTTCTCGCGGTTCCCCAGGAGTGCCTCGTGCTCTCCATGCGCCAGCACCAGCGCTATTTCCCTCTCGCCGACGCGCGCGGCAGGCTGCAGCCGCGATTTCTCGTCGTGAGCAACATGCCGCAGTCGCGCTCGGGCGCCATCGTGCGCGGCAACGAGCGCGTGCTGCGCGCGCGGCTCTCGGACGCCAAGTTCTTCTACGACCAGGACCGCAAGGAACGTCTGGAGAACCGCGTGCCGAGGCTCGCGACGGTCGTGTTCCACAACAAGCTCGGCAGCCAGCTCGAGCGCGTCGAGCGCGTCCAGCTCCTCACCGGCCGCATCGCGCACGACCTCGGCATCGATCCGCTCCCGGCCGAGCGCGCGGCATGGCTCTCGAAGGCCGACCTCCTCACGGGCATGGTCGGCGAGTTTCCCGAGCTGCAGGGAGCGATGGGCCGCTACTACGCCCGCCACGACGGCGAGCCCGAATCCGTGTGCGACGCGATCGAGCAGCACTACTGGCCGCGCTTCGCGGGCGACCGGCTGCCGCGCGAGGTCACGGGATCGGCGGTCGCGCTCGCCGACCGTCTCGACACGCTGGTCGGCATCTTCGGGATCGGCCTTGCCCCGACCGGCGACAAGGACCCGTTCGGTCTGCGCCGCCTCGCGCTCGGCGTCATCCGAATCCTGTGCGAGCAGAAGCTACGGCTCGACCTTAACGAGCTGCTGCGCGTCGCGCACGCGAACTACCCGAAGGGCCGGCTGCTCGACACGCACGAGCACGGGGCGAACCGGGTCCCCAACCCGATCGAGGTCGGGTTCTTCATCACCGACCGCGCGCGCAGCTATCTGCGCGAGGCGGGCTACGCGACGCTCGAGGTGGAAGCGGTGCTCGACCTCGCGCCGCGGCCGGCCGAGTACATCGAGCGCCTCGACGCGGTGCGCAGCTTCCTCAAGCTCCCGCAGGCCGCCGGGCTCGCCGAGTCGGACAAGCGCATCCGCAACATCCTGACCAAGTCCGGCGGCGCCGGCATCATGCAGCAGACCAACGTCGCGATGCTCCAGGACGACGCCGAGAAGCAGCTCCTCGGGACGACGCGCATGCTGCGCCAGGAAGTCGAGGCGATGCTGAAGGAGGAGAAGTTCCGTGACGCCCTGCTGTCGACCGCGCGCATCCACGAGCCGGTGGCGACCTTCTTCGACAAGGTCCTCGTGAACGCGAGCGACGAGCAGCTGCGCACGAACCGCTTCGCGCTGCTGCACGAGGTGATCGGGCTCACCAACCGCGTCGCCAACATCTCGAAGCTGGCGGCATGAAGCTGGTCATCCTCGATCGCGACGGCGTCATCAACGAGGACAGCGACGAGTACATCAAGAATCCAGACGAGTGGATCCCGATCCGGGGCAGCGTCGAGGCCATCGCGCGGCTGACGCATTGCGGCTGGCGCATCGTGGTGGCGAGCAACCAGTCGGGAGTCGCGCGCGGCCTGTTCGACATGGCGACGCTGAACGCGATCAACGCCAAGATGCACCGGGCCGTGGGCCAGGCGGGCGGGCGCATCGACGCCGTGTTCTACTGTCCCGAGCACCCCGACGCGGCTTCGCCCTTCCGCAAGCCCGAGCCCGGCATGTTCCTCGCGATCGCCGAGCGCTTCAACGCGCCCCTGGTCGATGTGCCGGTCGTGGGCGACAGCGAAAGCGACCTGCGCGCGGCGGTCGCCGCGGGCGCGCGGCCGATCCTCGTCCTGACCGGCAAGGGCCAGCGCACGCGCGCGAACGGAATCCTGCCCTCGGGCACCACGGTCTATCCGGATCTCGCGGCGGTCGCCGAGGCCCTGTGCCCGTGATCGTGCTGCGCTCGCTCGCCTTCGCGCTCGGGCTCGTGCTGATCACGCCGCCGTATTCGCTGCTCGCGCTGGCCACTTTTCCGCTGCCGCGATTGGTCCGCTACCGAATCATCACGGGCTGGTCGAGGACCGTGATCTGGCTCGCGCGCGCCGTCCTCGGCATACGCTACAGCGTGCGCGGCCGCGAGCGGCTGCCCACGCATCCGGCGGTGATCCTGGCCAAGCACCAGTCGGCGTGGGAGACGCTCGCCTTCCAGGCGATCTTTCCGCCGCAGGTGCTGGTGGTGAAGCGCGAGCTGCTGTGGATCCCGTTCTTCGGCTGGGGCCTGGCGCTCACCAGCCCGATCGCGATCGACCGCGGTCGCGGGCCCTCGGCGCTGAAGCGCATGGCCGAGCTCGGCCGGCGGCGGCTCGCTCAAGGCTTCTGGATCACAGTGTTCCCCGAGGGCACGCGCACGCGGCCGGGTGAGCGCAGGCCGTACCACGTCGGCGGCGCCTGGCTCGCGGTGCAATGCGGTGCGCCCGTGGTTCCTGTCGCGCACAACGCGGGGCTGCTCTGGGGAAGGAACGCCTTCCTGAAGCGTCCGGGCACCGTGACGGTGGAGATCGGTCCGACCCTGCAGTCCGCGGGTGCCGATCCGCACGCGCTGAACGCCGCGGCCGAGGAGTGGATCGAATCGCGGATGACCGCGCTCGGGGCGTCGCACTGATCACGAGAGGAGAGACCATGCGCATCCTGCACACCATGCTTCGCGTCGGCGACCTCGAGCGCTCGCTGCGGTTCTATACCGATGTTCTGGGCATGCGGCTGCTTCGCCGCAACGACTACCCGGAAGGCAAGTTCACGCTCGCCTTCGTCGGCTATGGCGCCGAATCGGAAACCGCGGTGCTCGAGCTGACGCACAACTGGGGCGTCGAGAAGTACGAGCTCGGGACCGCCTACGGCCACGTCGCGATTGCGGTCGACGACGCGCGCAAAGCGTGCGACGAAGTGAAGAAGCGGGGCGGAAAGGTCACTCGCGAGGCGGGCCCCATGAAGCACGGGACCACGGTGATCGCCTTCGTCGCGGATCCCGACGGCTACAAGATCGAGCTGATCGAGCGGAAGTAGGTCAGCGCGGGGCGGGCGCGACGCCGCGGAAGCGGCGGAAGTTGTTCGGCTGGCCGATCAGCGCCTTGCCGAACTCCTCGAGCAGCGCATCGTTGATCTCCGGGGCGGGCAGCGCGAACGTGTCGGGCCCCAGCCCGAGCAGGTTCTTGGTCATCATCAGCAGCCTGCCCTGGTCATGATCGGCCTTGATCTGGACGTCGGTGATGACGACCGAAGGGATGATGAACTTCGCTCCGGTCACGAAGCCCTTGGGATTCTTCAGCTCTTCCTCGGTGAACTTCACCTTGCTCGCGTAGAGCGCCTCGCGCGTCTTGATCGCCATGGGCGGATTGTCGCGGTCGACCACCATGGTGTTGTTCGAGGCCCACTTGATGTAGAAGTTGATGGTGTCGAAATATTCCTTGTCGTTGATGCGCTTGCGCCGGAAGTCGCTGAATTGCTCGGCGAACGACAGGTTCTTGAGATCCCCCACGCCCATGATGTAGAAGACGAGCGGCGAGGTGGGCTTGAGCACGGAGAGCTGCTTGAGCAGCTCGTGGACGTACTGGAACGTCTGCTTCATCTTCTCTTCGACCAGCTTGATGCGGTCGGCGTGCACCGACTGCTGCACGTTCTGCTGCGTCTGCAGCATCTCGGCCTGTTTTTTCAGATCGTCGAGAAGGCCCATGGCGTAACCCCGTCCCTGGTTATCACGGCTACCCGGGTATTGTGCCAGCAGCGCTCACCGGGGTCCAGCTTCGTGCATGCCATTGGCAATGGCGACGAAGTCGGAGACAGGAAGATCTTCCGCGCGCGATGTCGGATCGATGCCCAGCGCCTCCAGCTGCCGGGCCGATACTAGGCTGGAGAGTGAATTTTTCACGATCTTGCGACGGGTCGAGAACGCCGTCTTCACCACGCGCGAGAACGCGTTGGCGTCCACGGCCGCGAGCTCGCCGCGGGGACGCGGCACCAGACGCACCACCGCCGAGTCCACTTCGGGCCGGGGGCGGAACGCCGACGCCGGGACCTCGAGCAGTCGCTCGAGACCGTACCGGTATTGCAGCATCACCGTGAGGCGCCCGTAATCCTTCGATCCGGGCTCCGCGGCCAGCCGGTCGACGACCTCCTTCTGCAGCATGAGGTGCAGATCGGCGCAGCGCTCGGCCGCGCCCATCAGGTGGAACAGCAGCGGCGTCGATATGTTGTACGGCAGGTTGCCGACGACGCGCAGCGGCGCGGGAAGGCTCGCGAAGTCGAACTCCAGCGCGTCGCCCTCGTGGAGCGCCAGGCGCTCGAGCGCAAAGCGCTGGCGCAGCCGGGCGCACAGGTCGCGATCGATCTCGACCGCGTGCAAGTGCGGAAGGCGCTCGAGCAGCGTCGCCGTGAGCGCGCCCAGCCCGGGGCCGATCTCCACCACCGAATCGTCGGGCCGCAAGGCCATCGCGTCGACGATCGCCCGGACGATCTCCGGCGCCTCGAGAAAGTGCTGGCCGAACCGCTTTCGCGCGACGTGGCGCATTGGCGTTGGCGCTAGCGCGGGACCCCCGTCGCCGCGCGCGAGAGCTCCGCCGCCGCGCGCACCGCCTCGAGCAGGCTGCCCGCGTCGGCTTTTCCGGTCCCGGCCAGGTCGAGCGCCGTGCCGTGGTCCACCGAGGTGCGGATGATGGGCAGGCCGAGCGTAATGTTGATTCCGCGGCCGAAGCTCGCGTACTTCAGCACCGGCAGCCCCTGGTCGTGGTACATCGCGAGCACGCAGTCGCCCTGCGACAGCACCTCCGGCGTGAACAGCGTGTCGGCCGGCAGCGGCCCGGCGAGGCGCAGGCCTTCGGCGCGCAGCTTCTCGAGCACGGGAGCGATGAGCTCGATCTCCTCGCGGCCGAAGTGGCCGCCTTCGCCGGCGTGCGGGTTGAGCCCGGCGACGAGGATCCGCGGCGATTCGACGCCGAAGCGGCGGCGAAGCTCGGCGGCGAGCACGCGTATCGTCGCTTCGAGCCCCTGGCGCGTGAGCGCGCCCGGCACGTCCTTCACCGCCATGTGCGTGGTCGCGAGCGCGACGCGCAGCCCGCCCCCGGCGAGCATCATCACCACGCGCGGCGTCCCGGTGCGCTCGGCGAGAAACTCGGTGTGACCCGTGAAGGCGATGCCCGCGTCGTTGATCACTGCCTTGTGCACGGGCGCCGTGACCATGGCGGCGAACTTCCCGCGCACGCAGCCCTCGAGCGCCCGCTCGAGCTGCGCGATCACGTACGGCGCGTTGCGCGGCTCGAGAACGCCGGGGACGGAAGGCACCGCGAGCGCAACGTGCTCGACCGCGAGCATGCCGGGGCGCGACGCGGATCCGGGCTCCGAGAGCCGGACTTCGATCCCGAGCGCCGCAGCGCGCTGCTCCAGCAGTTGCCGGTCGCCGAGAACGACGACGCGCGCCGCGACCTCCCCGCGCTCGAGCGCGAGGCAGAGGTCGGGGCCGATGCCGGCCGGCTCGCCCGAGGTCACCGCGATCACGGGTAGCGGCCCGCCGGCGGACGAAGGCGCGACGCCGCGGGCGCCTGTCTCAGCGGTCTTCAAGCCGGTACTCGACGTACGCTCGGTCGCGCAGCTGCCGGAGCCATTCCTGGTACGCCTCGTCGCTCTTGCGCTCGCGCAGGATCTTGCGCGCATCGAGTCGCTTGCGCTCGGCGGACGCGTCGGCGGTACGGCGCTCCAGCACCTGGATCAGGTGCCAGCCGAAAGGCGTCTTCACGGGCTCGCTCACCTCGCCGTCCTTCAGGTGCGCAAAGGCGCGCTCGAACTCGGGCACCGTGTCGCCCGGGTAGATCCAGCCGAGGTCGCCCCCGCGCGAGGCGGAGGCGTCGTCCGAATGCAGCCGGGCGAGCTCGCCGAAGTCGGCGCCGTTCGCGATGCGCTCCCGGAGCTGCGCGAGCTTGCGCTTGGCGTCGGCCTCGGACACGAGCTCGTTGGTGCGCACGAGGATGTGTCGTACGTGCACCTGCTCGACCTCGCCCGTTGCCGAGGCGCCGCGGCGATCGATGAGCTTGAGCACGTGGAACCCGGCGGGGCTGCGCAGCACGTCGGACACGTCGCCCGGCTGCAACTTCGCGAGCGCCTCGACGAAGAGCTCGGGCAGTCGGTCCTGCGAACGCCACCCCATGGCACCGCCGCGCAGCGCGTCGGGCGCGTCCGAGTACACGGCCGCGACCTGCGCGAAATCCGCGCCGCCGCGCAGCCGCTTCACCACCTCGAGCGCGCGGCTGCGCTGCTGCTCGAGCTGGTCGGGCCGCGCCTGCTCCGGAACGCGCAGCAATATGTGCGAGACGTTGTACTCCACCGGCGCGCCCTTGGTGGCGGCGGCGCCCTGGTCGGCCAGGAAGTTGTCGATCTCGCTCTCCGCGACCGTGATCTTGTTGTCGACCTCGCGCTCGCGCAACCTCGACAGGACGATCTCCGTGCGCACGTCCTCGCGGAACTTATCGAAGGCGATCCCGTCCTTCTCCAGCCGCGTCCTGAACTCGGTGAGCGAGAGGTTGTTGCCCTCGGCGATGCGCGCGATCGTCTTGTCGAGGTCGAGATCGTCGACGCGCAAACCCGTGTCCCGGGCGAGCTGCAGCTGCACCTTGTCGAGGATCATCCGCTCGAGGACCTGCCGCTCGAGCTGATCGCGCGGCGGAAGAGGCGTTCCGCGCTGGGACAGCTCCTTCAGGATGCGGCCGACGCGCTCGGACAGCTCGAACTGCGTGATGACCTCGTTGTTCACGACCGCGACGATGCGGTCGACGAGCTCCATCTTCCCGGACGCGGGCGCGCGAGGCGCCGCGGGCGTTGCCGGCGGCGCGGGGGCCGCGGCGGTCGCCGGGGCCGGCGCCGCGGCGCTGCCCTGTGCCGGCGCGGCCGCGGGCCACGCGAGAGCCGCTGCGAGAAGTATCCTGAGCATCCGACAAGATCCGATATCAGTCAAAAGGCTGCGCCGGCTGGTCGGGCGCCGGAGGCGCGCCGAGGGTCTGGTAGCCCGGGACGTTTCGCTTCAGCGCTTCGAGCGGATTCGACCCGATGCGGGAGAAGCCGTTCAGCTCCAGCTGGAGAAACAGCGTGCTCGTCGATGAGCCCGCGGTCAGGGCGAAATGCTGGATCACGACGCGCGATATCCAGCAACCCGCATTGTATTCGATCCCGGCCAGCGCTTCGACGATTCTCTTGTCGCTCGTCGAGTAGTTGAAGCGCCCGACGCCGTACCAGCCGCGCCCCAGCGGCCATTGCGAGGAGATGTCGACCTGCGCGATCTGGTCGCGCAGGTAGCGGTAGCTGAAATTCACCGTATGCAGCGGACTGGGCTGATAGCGGCCCGAGAGCGTGAGGCGCTCGGTCCGTGCGTCGCGCGGGTTGTACTGCTCGGACGCCTCGACCGTCCAGTCGCGCGACGCGCGCCCGGAGACCGAGGCGAGGTAATCGGAGCTGTGATAAGTGCGCGGCGTGTCGGTCGGGTTGAGCGTCACGCGCTGGTTCTCGAAGTAGTAGCGCTGGGCGATGGTCGCGCGCAGCGCCTCCTGGCCGCTCGCGCCGACCAGCATGCGCGAGGTGAGCCCGAGCGTAAGCTGGTTCGCGTCGTTGATGCGGTCGCCGCCCGCGAACGCGTTCTCGGAGAAGATCTGCGCGTAGTTGAAGTCCGCGACGGCGGTATCGAAGAGCGGAATGTTGTTCTGGTCACGGAACGGCACGTACAGGTAGTACGCGCGCGGCTCGAGCGTCTGCGTGAACGACTGGCCGCGCCACTGCGTGTCCCGCTCGAACAGCAGCCCGCTGTCGAGGCTCGCGATCGGCAGCGTGCGGTTGATCGCGCTCGGGACCGAGGGGTCCTGCCGGTTCAGCTCGTACTGCGTGACGTGGAGGCCGATCTTGGGCGTGATGTACGACGAAGGGCGGATCACCGGCAGCGTGAAGCTCGGATACGCGATCGTCCGCGTTCCGACCACGTTGCTGGGATGGCTGAAGTCGACGAACTCGCCCGACATCCCGAAGTCGACGCCGCCGGGCAAATCCTGGCGCACCGCGGACAGCGCCAGCTGCGGCCGCCGTGCGTAGGGAATCGGCACCGGGTTTTCGGGATCGGTCTGCAGCGTCTGGTAGCTCTGCACACGCCCCGTGAGGCTGTAGCCGCCGGTCCCTGCCCAGGCGCCGCCATAGGTCAGAAACCCCTCGCGGATGAGGTTCACCTGCGACGTGATATTGATGCGGCTCGCGAGATCGATGAAGTAGAAGTCGTCGGAGACCTTGTTGAGGTTGAGGCCGCCCGTCACCGGGCCGTTGCGGTACGTGTGCACGAAGGTCTGCGCCGAGCGCGTCTCTCCCCCGCGCGCCTGGTCGTTCGGCAGCACCTCGCCGCGGTACTCGCCGAAAAAAGTCGGCTCCAGGTAGCGAACCTCGGTGGCGAGCTGCAGACCCCGCTTCGCCATTTCCCGGGGGGTCAGCGTCGCATCGTAGTTCGGGGCGAGGTTGAAGTAATACGGCGTCGAGAATTCCGCGCCGCTCTTGCCGGTGGTCCCGACGTGCGGAGGCAGGAAGCCCGACTTCCGCTGGTTGTTGAGCGAGAAATCCAGGTAGGGCGCCGGGATGATCGGGACCCCCTTGAACACGACCTTGCCCCCGCGCGCCGTGCCGACCTGGCGCGTGTAGTCGAGATCGAGCTCGCGCGCCTGCACGTACCAGTCCTCGTTACCCGGCTTGCACGTCGTGAAGAAGACGTCGTGGACCTTGAAGCGGTCCTCGCCCAGAAAGTCGATCGACGAGGCTTTCCCGCGCGCCTCGACTCCCGCCACCCCGGTCTTGCTTCGCGGCGCGAGCGTGAAATCGGGACGATCGAAGGACCCGGTGCCGCTGCT
This sequence comes from Burkholderiales bacterium, assembly GCA_035651815.1. Lineage (GTDB taxonomy): Bacteria > Pseudomonadota > Gammaproteobacteria > Burkholderiales > SG8-39 > VBDM01. The sequence continues at coordinate 22,983 of DASRFB010000124.1, forward strand.
CATGTTGTACTTGAGCGAGGGTCCGGTGATCACGTCTCCCGTGCGCTCGATGCGCACGTTGCCGACGGCCTCCACGTCCTCGCGCTGCTGGAAATAGCGCAGCGAGTCCGCCTCGACGTTGGTGTCGCCCTTGCGCAGCTCGGCGCTGCCCTCGGCGCGCGCCTCGTCGCCCTGGGTACCTTCGAGTCGATCGGCGAAGATGAACGTCGGCACGAGCGCCGTCGACGAAGGCGGACCGACCCACGTGCGCTGCAGCTTGAGCTTCAGCCCGAGGTCCTGTGCGCACACGCCCGCGGGCGCCAGCGCGATCGTCGCCGCCGCCAGCCAGCGGGCTCCGGAAAAACTCATGAAATTCTTGGAATTATCCTCGTGTGCGCGAATGCTAAAATCGCACAAATCGAGAGCGAAGGCAATTTCGGGACGGCGATTGGATCGGCTAGCGCAGCTGCGTCATTGGCTGGAAGGTGTGCTGGGCACCTCCGGCTTCGATCTCGCGCCCGCGTCGGGAGACGCGAGCTTCCGGCGCTACTTCCGGGTCACCCGGTCCTCGGGCGAGACCTTGATCGCGATGGACGCGCCGCCGGAAAAGGAGGACTGCCGTCCTTTTCTCCACGCCGCAGCCCTGCTCGCGGACGCCGGCGTCCACGTGCCGGCCGTGCATGCGCAGAACCTTGCAGAAGGCTTTCTGCTGCTCTCCGACCTCGGCGGCACCACGTACCTGCAGGCGCTCGGCGCGGACAGCGCGGACCGGCTTTACGCAGACGCGATCGCGGCGCTCGTGCGGATCCAGCGCGCGAGCGCCGCGGGAAAGCTTCCCGAATACGACCGCGAGCTGCTGCTGCGCGAGCTGAAGCTCTTCCCCGACTGGTACGTGGCGCGCCAGCTGGGACGCGAGCTGTCCCCGGCGCAGCGGACCGTGCTGGACGACGCATTCGAGCTGCTGCTCGAGAACAACCTCGCGCAGCCCCGGGTGTACGTCCACCGCGATTACCACTCGCGCAATCTGATGGTGTGCCAGCCCTGCCCCGGGATACTGGACTTCCAGGACGCGGTGTACGGGCCGATCACCTACGACCTGGTTTCTCTCCTGCGCGACGCTTACATCGAATGGGACGAAGAGCGCGTTCTCGACTGGGCCATCGTGTACTGGGAGGCCGCGCGCAAGGCGGGGCTGCCGGTCGCGGGCGATTTCGCGGCGTTCTACCGCGACTTCGAATGGATGGGCGCGCAGCGGCAGCTGAAAGTCATCGGCATCTTCGCGCGCCTTTGCTACCGCGACGGCAAGGAGGGCTATCTCAAGGACCAGCCGCTCGTCATGCGCTACCTGCGCCGCGCCTGCGAGCGATACCGCGAGCTCGCCCCTCTCGCGCGGCTGCTCGGCGAGCTGCAGGACGAACGGCGCCAGGCGCGCTACAGCTTCTGAGCATCGAGGGTGCATCCATGAAGGCGATGGTTCTCGCGGCCGGGCGCGGCGAGCGCATGCGACCGCTGACCGACACGACGCCGAAGCCGCTGCTCCAGGTGCGCGGCAAGCCCGTGATCGTCTGGACCATCGAGCGACTGGCGCGCGCGGGGTTCCGCGAGCTGGTGATCAATCATGCTCATCTCGGACACAAGATCGAGCAATCGCTGGGCGACGGGCGCCGGTTCGGCGTGTCGATACGCTATTCGCCCGAGGCCGAGGCGCTCGAGACCGCGGGCGGCATCGCCAACGCGCTGCCGCTCCTCGGGTCCGAGCCCTTCGTCGTGGTGAATGGCGACATCTACTGCGACTACGACTGTTCCCGCCTGCGCGCGCGATCCCTCGACGGCCGTCTCGCGCACCTCGTTCTCGTGCCGAACCCGGAGCACAATCCCGGCGGCGATTTCGTCCTCGATTCCTCGGAGATCCGGATGGAGGGAGGCCCCAAGCACACCTTCAGCGGGATCGCGCTGTACCGGCCCGAGCTCTTCCAGGGAGTGCAGCGCGGCTCCAAGGGCCGGATGCTGCCGCTGTGGGTCGAGGCGATCGGACAGAGGCGCGTCGGCGGCGAGCTGCACACGGGCGTCTGGCACGACGTCGGGACGCCGCAGCGCCTCGCCGCGCTGAACCAGCCGGGCGCTTGATCCCGGCCGCCCGGCGGACGACAATTCGACGATGGACGCCGCGACGCATCTCTCCCGGTACGCGGAGCGCCGCCGAGGGTTGAGCCGGCAGATGGGCGCCGGGGTCGCGGTCGTGCCGACCGCGCCGGAGCGCATCCGCAACCGCGACAGCGACTATCTGTACCGGTTCGACAGCTATTTCTACTATCTGACCGGATTCCCGGAGCCCGACGCCGTGCTCGTGCTCGTCGCCGGCGAGCAGCCGCGCACGATCCTGTTCTGCCGCGAGCGCAATCCCGAGCGCGAGCTCTGGGACGGATTGCGCCACGGGCCCGAGGGCGCGAAGGAGGCCTTCGGCGTCGACGAGGCCTACCGGATCACCGAGCTCGACGAGCGGCTGCCCAAGCTGATCGCGGACCAGCCGGCGCTCTACTATCCGGTCGGAGCCGACGCCGGCTGGGACGCGCGCACGATGGGCTGGCTCAACCAGGTGCGCGCGCTCGCGCGCACCGGCGTCGCGGCGCCGGCGGCGATCCACGACGTGCGCGTCGCGCTCGACGAGATGCGCCTCTACAAGGACGACGCCGAGCTCGCCGTCATGCGCCGCGCGGGCGCGATCTCGTCGGCGGCGCACGAGCGCGCGATGCGCGCGGCGCGCCCGGGCCGCTGGGAGTACGAGATCGAGGCCGAGCTCCTGTACGAGTTCCGCAGGCGCGGGGCGCAGTTCCCCGCGTACTGGCCCATCGTCGCGGGCGGCGCGAACGCCTGCATCCTGCATTACCGCGAGAACAACGCGCAGCTCGCGCAGGGCGACCTGCTGCTGATCGACGCGGGCTGCGAGCTCGACGGCTACGCGGCCGACATCACGCGCACCTTCCCGGTCGGCGGACGCTTCACGCCGGCGCAGCGCGAGATCTACGAGCTCGTGCTCGCCGCGCAGTCGGCCGCCATCGCCGCCGTCGCGCCGGGCGCCCGCTGGAACGCGCCCCACGACGCGGCGGTGCGCGTGCTCGCGCAGGGCTTCGTCGACCTCGGCCTGTGCGCGGGCGACGTCGGGCACGTGATCGAAAGCGAGGACTACAAGCGCTTCTACATGCATCGCACCGGCCACTGGCTGGGCCTCGACGTCCACGACGCGGGCGACTACAAGCGCGGCGGCGAGTGGCGCGCGCTCGAGACCGGCATGGTGCTGACCGTCGAGCCCGGCTGCTACATAAGGCCCGCCGACAACGTGCCGCAGCGCTACTGGAACATCGGGGTGCGCATCGAGGACGACGTGGCCGTGACGGCTTCGGGCTGCGAGGTCCTCACCGCCGCCGCGCCGAAGACCGCGGGCGAGCTCGAAGCGCTGATCGGACGTGGCTGAGTCCGTCGGCGTCGCCATCGCGGGCGCCGGCCCGATCGGTTGCGCGCTCGCCGCGGCGCTGCGCGGCGCGCCGTTCGCGGTCGCGCGCCTCGGCGACGAAGCCGCCGCGCGCGATCGACCCATCGCGCTGTCGCACGGCAGCCGCCTGATCCTCGAGCGACTCGGCCTGTGGAGCGGCGTCCGCGCGACGCCGATCCGCGCGGTGCACGTCTCGCAGCGCGGCGCGCTCGGCCGCACGCTCATGACGGCGCGCGAGCACGGCCTCCCCGCGCTCGGCTACGTCGCCTCCTACGCGGACGTTCTCGCTCCGCTCGCCGCCGCAGCGCCCGCCGCGGCGGCCGCGCTCGTGGACTGGACCCCCGACCGCGACGGCGTGCGCGTCAGGACTCGCGGGAGCGAGGGCGAAATCCGGACCCGCCTGCTGGTGCTCGCCGACGGCGGCGGCGCGGTGCCGATGGACCACGCGCGCGAGTACGGCCAGCAAGCGCTCGTCGCCGAAGTACGCCCGGAGCGTCCGCACCGCGGCGTCGCCTGGGAGCGCTTCACCGCGGAAGGGCCGATCGCGCTGCTTCCCTTCGGCGACGATCTCGCGCTGGTGTGGAGCGCGCCCGCGCCCACGATCCGCCGCCTGCTGCAGATGTCCGAGCCGGAGTTCCTCGCCGCGCTCGGCGCGAGCTTCGGCGGAAAGCTCGGCGCGTTCACGAGCGTCGGCCAGCGCGGCGCGTTTCCGCTCTCGCTGCGATACCGGACCGAGAGCGCCGGCGCTAATGTCATCGTCATAGGAAACGCGGCGCAGACCTTGCATCCGGTGGCGGGCCAGGGACTGAACCTGGGCCTGCGCGACGCCTGGGAGCTCGCCGAGCTGCTGCTCGACACGCCGGCGCACCGGATCGGCGATGCCGGGCTCGTCTCGCGTTTCGTGCGCCGGCGGACCTCGGACCGCCGCGCGGGAATAGCGGTCACCGACTCGCTGGTGCGCCTGTTCTCCAATGACTGGCCCCTGATCGGCGCCGCGCGCGGCGCCGGATTGCTCGCGTTCGACATTCTGCCCCCGGCGCGACGCTTTCTGGCGCGGCGAATGATGTTCGGAACGCGCGGTTTGCCTTAGCACAACTCGTTCCGCGATCCAAGATTCCGCCGCTCGCGCACGAGCGAGTCGCTGCAAGAAAAATGCGCGCCCGGTTCTTCCCTTCGCCCGGAACTTTCGTTATACAATGCCCTCCCCGCCAGAAACTAAACCCGTTTACGCCGAATGCAAATCGGGCCGCACCCGCTGCGCAATAATCTGTTCGTCGCGCCGATGGCGGGCGTCACGGACCGGCCGTTCCGCCAGCTATGCAAGCAGTTCGGCGCCGGGCTCGCGGTGTCCGAGATGGTGGCCTCGAACTCGCTCCTCTGGGGGAGCGAGAAGACGCTGCGCCGGGCGAACCACGACGGGGAGGTCGAACCGATCTCGGTGCAGATCGCCGGGGCCGATCCGCGGATGATGGCCGATGCCGCGCGCTACAACGTCGAGCAGGGCGCGCAGATCATCGACATCAACATGGGCTGCCCGGCGAAAAAGGTCTGCAACACGATGGCGGGTTCCGCGCTGCTTCGCGACGAGCCGCTCGTGGGTCACATCCTCGAGGCGGTGGTCGAGGCGGTCGACGTCCCGGTCACGCTCAAGTTCCGCACCGGCTGGGACAGCGAGAACCGCAACGCGCTCAGGATCGCGCGCATCGCCGAGGACAGCGGCATCCGGCTGCTCTCGCTGCACGGACGCACGCGCGCCTGCGGGTTCTCGGGGCATGCCGAGTACGACACCATCCGGGAAGTGAAGCGCTCGACGTCGTTGCCGGTCATCGCCAACGGCGATATCACCACGCCGGAAGAGGCGCGTAACGTTCTCGCGTACACCGGTGCGGACGGCCTCATGATCGGCCGCGCCGCCCAGGGACGCCCGTGGATCTTCCGCGAGATCGAGCACTATCTCGCCACGGGCGAGCTGCTGCCCGCGCCGCTCGTGTCCGAGATCCACGCCGTCCTGGTCGCGCACCTGCAGGACCTGTACGGCTTCTACGGGCGCGACAGGGGCGTGAAGATCGCGCGCAAGCACATCTCCTGGTACACCAAGGGGCTGGCCGGTTCGGCGAGCTTCCGTCATCACATGAACCAACTTGCGACGTGCGAGGAACAGCTCGACGCGGTGAACCGGTTTTTCGACGGTCTCGCGCACCAGCACCCGCGTCTGCGCTACGAGGAGGAGTTGGCCGCATGAGGCAGACGAACGAAATCGCGGACTGCGTCCGCCGCTCGCTCGAGCGGTACTTCAAGGACCTGGACGGCGCCAAGCCGCGCACCATCTACGACATGGTGCTGAAGAACGTCGAGCGGCCGATGCTGGAAATCGTCCTCATGCAGGCCGAAGGGAACCAGACGATCGCGGCGGAAATGCTGGGGATCAATCGGAATACCCTGCGCAAGAAGATCCAGTCGCTCAAGATCAAGGTTTGAGGCGCCGGCGTCCGGGCGCATGGAAATTCCCGTCCGACAGGCGCTCATCAGCGTCTCCGACAAGAACGGCCTCGTTCCCTTCGCGCGCGAGCTCGCGAGTCTCGGCGTGCGCATTCTCTCGACCGGCGGCACGGCGCGCCTGCTCGCGCAGGAAGGCATCGCGGTCACGGAGGTCGGCGACTACACGGGCTTTCCGGAGATGCTCGACGGCCGCGTGAAGACGCTGCATCCGAAGCTGCACGCCGGTATCCTCGCTCGCCGCGACGTCCCGGCGCACATGGAAGCGCTGCGCGCGGCCGGCATCGAGCCGATCGATCTGGTCGTGGTCAACCTGTATCCGTTCCGCGAGACGATCGCGAAGCCGGGATGCGAGCTCGCCGAGGCGATCGAGAACATCGATATCGGCGGTCCGACGATGGTGCGCGCGGCCGCGAAGAACGCGTCCGGCGTCGCCGTCGTCGTCGATCCCGCGGACTACGCGGGCCTGGTCGCGGAGCTGCGCGCGAGCCGCGGTACGCTGACCGCGGCCACGCGCATGCGGCTCGCGAAGAAGGCCTTCGCGCACACCGCCGCGTACGATGCGGCGATCAGCAACTACCTGGACGGCGCGGACGACAGCGGCGCGGCGGCGCGCTTCCCCGAGCATCTCACGCTGCAGTTCCTCAAGCTGCAGGACCTGCGCTACGGCGAGAATCCGCATCAGGCCGCGGCCTTCTACCGCGACGAGCATCCCGTCGCCGGCACGATCGCCTCGGCGACGCAGCTGCAGGGCAAGGAGCTCTCGTACAACAACATCGCCGACGCCGACGCCGCCTGGGAGTGCGTGAAGACGCTCGACCCGCGCGCCTGCGTGATCGTCAAGCACGCCAACCCGTGCGGCGCCGCGGTCGCGTCGAACGCGCGCGAGGCGTACGAGCGCGCCTTCGCTACGGACCCGACGTCGGCGTTCGGCGGGATCATCGCGTTCAACGGCGCGGTCGACGGCGCGACCGCCGAGGCCGTGTGCCGCCAGTTCGCCGAGGTCGTCGTCGCGCCCGGCTACGACGCCGCGGCACGCGCCGCCTTCGCCACGAAGGCCAACCTGCGGCTGCTCGCGGTTCCCGGCACGGCGTCGCGCACCGGCTGGGACCTGAAGCGCGTCGCGGGCGGGCTGCTGGTGCAGAGTCCCGACGCGCACGAGCTCGCGGCGGCGGAAATCAAGGCGGTCACGCGCGTCAAGCCGCGCCCCGAGCAGCTCGCCGACCTGTTGTTCGCCTGGCGCGTCGGCAAGTTCGTGAAATCGAACGCCATCGTCTTCGCGGGCGCGGGACGCACGCTCGGCGTCGGCGCGGGGCAGATGAGCCGGGTGGACAGCGCGCGCATCGCCTCCGTCAAGGCGCAGAACGCCGGCCTGTCGCTGCGCGGCTCGGCGGTCGCCTCCGACGCCTTCTTTCCGTTCCGCGACGGCGTCGACGTCGTCGCCGACGCCGGCGCGACGGCCATCATCCAGCCCGGCGGCAGCGTCCGCGACGACGAGGTCATCGCCGCCGCCGACGAGCGCGGCATCGCCATGGTGTTCACGGGCGTGCGCCATTTCCGTCACTGAAAGCATGGCGCGTTCCGTCCCTTCGCTCCTGCTCGCCGCCGTTCTCGCCTGCGCGGCCGTGCCGGCGCGCGCGTTCGATCTGCCCGACCCGTGCTCCTGGAGCCTGATCCGCTCGAACTGCGAGGGCGCGAAGCGCGCCTGGGACAGCGACGGCTACGACGTTTATGTCTCGGGCCACGTGCACCATGGCCGCAGCACCTACGCGCCGGAGAAGATCAAGACGCTCAACGAGCGTGCCTGGGGCAGCGGCATCGGCAAGCGCTACACCGACGCCGACGACGATACGCACCTCCTGTACGCGCTCGCGTTCAAGGACTCGCATTTCAAGGCCGAGTACATGGTGGGCTACGGGTGGCTCACGTACTGGTCTCCCTTCGACGGCGGCCCGCGCCTCGGAGCGGGGTTCGCCGGCTTCATCACGCTGCGCTCGGACTACGCGCATTATGTGGCGCCGGTGCCCGGCATCCTGCCGCTCGGAGAGATCGCCTGGGGCCGCGCGTCGCTGATGGCCACGTACGTGCCGCGTCTGTCCGGCAAGGGCGGCAACGGCGATGTGCTCATGATCTTCGGGAGGGTCTCCTTCCCGTGAAGCTCCTCGTGATCGGCTCGGGCGGCAGAGAGCACGCGCTCGCGTGGCGACTCGCGCAGGGCCCGCGGGTGCAGAAGGTGTTCGTCGCCCCGGGCAACGGCGGCACCGCGCGCGAATCCTGGGCGCAGAACGTGCCGATCACCGCGCTCGACGAGCTCGCCGCGTTCGCGCAGAAAGAGAGCGTCTACCTCACGGTCGTCGGACCCGAGCAGCCGCTCGCGGACGGCGTCGTCGACCTGTTCCGCTCCAAGGGACTGCGCATCTTCGGACCCACGCAGGCCGCGGCGCGACTCGAGAGCTCGAAGGAATACGCGAAGGCGTTCATGATCCGTCACGGCATACCGACCGCGGCCTACGGCGGCTTCGAGGACGCGGCCGCCGCCCACCGCTACGTCGACGCGCATCCGGGGCGCATCGTCGTCAAGGCCGACGGGCTCGCCGCCGGCAAAGGCGTCGTCGTCGCGGCGGACTCGGCGGAGGCGCACGCGGCGGTCGACCGATTCCTCGTCGATCGCACGATGGGCTCGGCGGGCAACCGCGTCGTGATCGAGGAGTGCCTCGACGGCGAGGAGGCGAGCTTCATCGTCATGTGCGACGGCGAGCACGTGCTTCCGCTCGCCACGACGCAGGACCACAAGCGCCTGAAGGACGGCGACGCCGGCCCGAACACCGGCGGCATGGGCGCGTATTCTCCGGCGCCCGTGGTCACGCCCACGGTGCACGGCCAGGTGGTGCGCGAGGTGATCCAGCGCGTCCTCGCGGGGATGGCGAAGGAAGGCCATCCCTACTCGGGGTTTCTCTACGCCGGCCTGATGATCGACGGCGCGGGCAACGCGAAGGTCCTCGAGTTCAACTGCCGCCTGGGCGATCCCGAGACGCAGCCGATCCTGCTGCGTCTGAAGAGCGACCTGTTCGACATGGTCGAGCACGCGATGGACGGCCGGCTCGATCGATTCAACGCCGAATGGGACCGCCGACCCGCGCTCGGCGTGGTCCTCGCCGCCGCGGGATATCCGGAGAATCCGCGCAAAGGCGACGCCATCTCCGGGCTGCCGCAGGCCGCCGACGACGTGCGCGTGTTCCACGCCGGGACGGCGCTGAGCGGCGAGCGCATCGTGTCGAGCGGCGGCCGCGTGCTGTGCGTCACCGCGCTCGGCGACACGCTGCGCCTTGCGCAGCTGCGCGCCTACCAGGTCGTCGAGGGCATCCGCTTCGAAGGGATGCAGTACCGGCGCGACATCGGGCACCGCGCCTTCGAGACGCGCGCGGCGGCTCGTCCAGCGCCCGTGCCGAAGCGCTGACGCTCATGAATGCGGCCGCAGTACGCGCCTGGCTGGTCGGACTCCAGGGACGCATCGTCGCCGATCTCGAGCGCCTCGACGGCGGCACCTTCCGCCGCGACGGCTGGGAGCGCCCCGAAGGCGGCGACGGGGTTTCGTGCGTGATCGAGGACGGATCGCTCTTCGAGCGCGGCGGCATCAACTTCTCGCACGTGTCCGGCGGACGGCTGCCGCCGTCGGCGAGCGCGGCGCGGCCCGAGCTCGCCGGGCGGGCGTTCGAGGCGATGGGCGTGTCGCTGGTGCTGCATCCGCGCAATCCCTACTGCCCGACGGTGCACATGAACGTGCGCTTTCTCGTCGCGACGCGCGAAGGCGAGCTGCCGGCCTGGTGGTTCGGCGGGGGAATGGACCTTACGCCGTATTACGGCTTCGAGGACGATGCGCGCCATTTCCACGGCGCCTGCCGCGACGCGCTCGCGCCTTTCGGCGCCGAGCACTATGCGCGGTTCAAGCGCTGGTGCGACCAGTACTTCTTCATCAGGCACCGCAACGAGCCGCGCGGCATCGGCGGCATCTTCTTCGACGACCTGAGCGAGCCGCACTTCGACGCTTGCTTCGGTCTGGTGCAGAGCGTCGGCGAGCATTTCCTGCCCGCCTACGTTCCGATCGTCGAGCGGCGCCGCGCGCACGCCTACGGCGAGCGCGAGCGCGACTTCCAGGCCTACCGCCGCGGCCGCTACGTCGAGTTCAACCTGGTGTACGACCGGGGCACGCTCTTCGGGCTGCAATCGGGCGGGCGCGTCGAGTCGATCCTCGTGTCGATGCCGCCGCTCGTGAAATGGCGTTACGACTGGACGCCCGAGCCGGGCAGCCCGGAGGCGCGCCTGTATACGGAGTTCCTGAAGCCGCGCGACTGGGTGTAGCGGCCCGGCTCCTAAGCCGGCAGCCTGGCGTCGGCGGCCGCGCGGTAGTGGCGGTTCGCCTCCTCGGCCCTGCCCATCTCGTCGTGGACGCGCGCGAGCGCGACATGGGCGCCCCGGGTCGGATTCAGCGCGAGCGACGCCTCGAGGTAGCTGATCGCCTTGCCCCAGAGCTGCGTCTGCGCGCAAAGGCGCCCGAGCGTCAGCAGCAGCTCGGCGTCGCGCGGATGGTCGCCGAGCCAGCGCTCGGCGCGCTCGATGCGCGCGATCGCGTCGATGTCCTGGCACTCTCCGTAGAGCAGCACGAGCTCGGGATGCCATTCGCGCTCGAGCGCCTCTTCGATGATCGCGTGCGCCGCGCGGCAATCCGCGAGATCGATGAAGGCGCGCGCCGCGGCGGCCGCCACCCGGGGCTGCGCGCGCTCCTCGTCCGGGATCAGCCGCCAGTACGCCGCCAGGCTCTTGAGGTCGTGCGTCCGGCGCGACAGCATGGCGACGCGCGCGTTGATGCGTATGCTGTGCACGGCCTCGGGCGGCATCGCGGCGCGCTTCTCGAGCAGGCGCGCCAGCCGGATCACCTCGTCCCAGTTGCCCAGGCCCTGCTCCGCGCGCAGCAGCAGGCTGAGCGTCGCGATGTGCCTCGGACCGCCCGCGTGCAGCTCGCGCAGCGCGGCGCGCGCTTCGTCGTAGCGGCGCTCCTCGAGCATCAGCTCCGCCTCGGTCATGAGCCGGGCGAGGCGCCAATCGGTCTCGTTCCTGCGCGCACGGCCGAGCCATTCGTCGCGCCGGTCGAAGTCGCGCAGGCGCTGCGCCGCCCGCGCGCCGATCAGCTCGGGCAGCGGCGGCGTGCAGCGCAGCTCGTGCGCCTGCGCGGCGAGCTTCTCGGCGCGGCCGAAGCGGCCCTCGAACAGCGCCTGGATCGCGCCGAAGAGCGCCGAGCGTCCCTTCTCCGCCCGGCGCCGGCGCCGGAACGCCCGCACGTGGGACGGCAGCCGCACCGTATGGGAAACGAACCGGACGACGAAATACGCGGTGACGAACGCCGCGAGCAGCGCGACGGCGAGCAGGTTCAGCGAGACTTCGATACGCCACGGATACAGCACGAACATGGCGTAGCCGTCGCCGCCGCGCATCGCAATCGAGACCGCCGCCGCGAGCGCGAAGGCGGCCAGGAGCCAGAACAGGACCCTCATCGGGCCGGCCTGTCGCGCACCGACTTGTAGTTGCGCACCGCGGCCAGGCTTTCGCTTATGCTGGGAAGCGCCATCCCGGGACCGCCGGAGCCGAGCTGCGACAAGGTGGTCTGCACCGCCGCGGTCGCGCGCGCCTTGCGGTCGAAGTACCGGTCGAGCCAGTCGCTCGCCGTCTTGATGTCGGCGCGGAAGGTGGACTCGTCCCGCGCGAGCAGCGCGATGCGGGCGTTGAGCAGGCGCAGCTTCAGGTTCTCGCGCAGGAACAGGCCCTGGGAAGGCGCGAGCATCGCCGGGTCCGGGCGATCCATGTGCTCGATGCGCACGAGCTGCTTCAGCTCGCCGAGGAACTCGGCCCCGAGCCGCTCCCACAGCCGGGCGGGGCGCGCGTCGGCGAGCGGCTCGGCCGCGATCGCGGGCCGCGCTTCCTGCGCGAGCGGGAGCGAGTCCACGGCGACGATCAGCTGGTCGAGCTTGATGGCGAGACCGGGAATGTCGGGCGTATGCGCGGCCTTGAGCCGCTCGATGTCGCTCGCGATGATCTTGCGCAACGGAGCGAACTGCGGGCGGTCGGAGCGCGCGAGCCGCGCGTCGGCGGTCTGCAGCGCGACCAGGGCCGCCCGGACGTTCCCGGCGAGCTGCAGCTGCTGCGAGGCGATCGTCAGGATCTGCTCGATCTCGGCGAGCACCCATTCGTCGCGGCTGCGCGAGAGCTCCTGGTACAGCGCCTCGAGCGCCACCTGCTGGCTCTGCGATTCGGCGAGCTTGAGCTCGAGCTGCGACTGCCTGGCCTGCACCTCGCGCAGCGCTTCCTGCGACTGCTTGGCGATCAGCCGGGCGTCGCGGCTGTCGGATTCGCTGTCGCGCACGCGCTGCGCGACCTGATCGCGCAGCGACTCGAAGCGACTGCGCGTGTCGATCCATTGCCAGGCGAGCAGCACCGCGAGGACGACGAAGGCGCCCGCGACGCGCAGCGAGCGTCGTCGCGCCGCGGCTTGCGCGGCGGGCGATTCCGCAGATGGCGCTGTGTCGCGCTCCGGCATATCCGACCTTCGACTCCCGAGGGGCTCATACTTTAGCAAAAAAGGCCGCCATTCCCGAGACGGCGCCCTCTTCGCCCGCATCGGTGAGCGCGACCTGCCCGATCCCGAGCTCGCGCGCGAGCGCCGCGATCCGGGGGTGCGAGACGAACACGGGCGTCGCCCGCAGATAGCTCTTGCCCGTGGGTCCGAGGAGCGCGAACAGGTTCGCCAGTCCCTCGCCGCTGGTGATCGAGACGGCGTCGATCCCTCCGCGCTGCCAGCGGGCGAGCAGCGGCGCGAGCTTTCCGGCGGCGGGCGGCGCGCGGCGATAGCACTGCGCGTACTCCACGGCGGCGCCGCGCGCCTGCAGCTCGTCGCTCAGCCATTCGCGGCCGCCGTCGCCGCGGAAGATCACGATCGACCGGCCGCGCACGTCGCGCAGCTCGGGGAGCGCGGCGAGCGCCTCGCTGTCGCCCCGGCCCTGCGGCGCGAGCACGTCCGCGAAGCCGAGGCGCTCGAGCGCGCGCGCGGTGCCGCCGCCCACCGCCGCGACGCGCAGCCGGCTCGGCCACGCGCGCGCGGCGAAAACCGCCTCGCATCCCCTGACGGCCGCCGATTCGCTGATGAAGATCGCCAGGTCGCAGCGATCGAGATTGGCGATCGCGCGCGCGAGCGCGTCGCCATCACTCGCGGGCAGGATCTCGATGGCGGGAAAAAGGACCGGCTCGCCGCCCGCGGCGCGCACGGCATCCGCGAGGCGCGCGGCGTGCTCGCGCGGCCGCGTGATGACGATCGCGCGGCCCGAAAGCGCCGCGCGCGCGCCGCTCATGACAGCGCGGCCAGCACGTCGCGCGCGCCGCGCTCGAGCAACAGTTTCGCGAGCGCTTCGCCGAGCGGCTCGGCGTCGGCCCTCGCGCCTTCGATCTCGGCGCGTACCGTGCGCCGGCCGTCGGGCGTGGCGACGAGCCCGCGCAGAAACAGCCGGTCGCCGCGCAGCACCGCGTACGCGGCGAGCGGCACCTGGCAGCTGCCCGACAGCGCGCGGCTCACCGTGCGCTCCGCGCGGATGCAGTCCGCGGTGTCGCGGTGATCGAGCGCGGCGAGCTGGCGCCGGAGCGCGACCCGGTCGTCGCGGCATTCGATCGCGAGCGCGCCCTGTCCCGGGGACGGCAGCACGGTCTCGGGCTCCAGCGTCGCGCGGATCCGGCCCGCGAGCCCGAGTCGCTTCAGCCCCGCGGCGGCGAGCGCGACGGCGTCGTACTCGCCTCGGTCGAGCTTCGCGAGGCGCGTATCGAGATTGCCCCGGAGCGAGCGCACCTCCAGCCCCGGATACCGATCCCGGAGCTGGGCCTCGCGCCGCAGGCTCGAGGTCCCGACCACGGCGCCCGGCGGCATGTCCTCGAGGCGCGCGTAGCGCGCCGACACGATGCAGTCGCGCGCATCCTCGCGCTCCGGGATGGCGGCGATGCAGAATCCCGCAGGCAGCGACATGGGCACGTCCTTCGCGGAGTGCACGGCGAGATCGGCACGACCGTCCGCCAGCGCCTCCTCCAGCTCCTTCACGAACAAGCCCTTGCCGCCGACTTTCGACAGCGGAGTATCGAGGATCCGGTCGCCCCGCGTTGTCAGGCCCAGGATGCTCACCTCGCACTGCGGATAGGCCTTGCAGAGCTCCGCCGCCACGTGCTCGGATTGCCACAGGGCGAGGCGGCTCTGCCTCGACGCGATGACGAGCCGCTTCGGCGCTTCGGGCCTTGCGGACGTGCTCATGCTTTCAGGAGCTCCTTCAACGCGGCCCATTGGCGCCGGCTGACCGGCAGCCTCTCGCCGCATCCTTCCAGTATGACCGACCAGCCGGCATCCGCGTCGTTCTCCGATCCGCGCTCCACGCCGCGGATCAGCGCGCGCGCGACCAGGCAGTTGCGATGGATGCGCACGAACGTGTCGCCGAACTCCTTCTCGATCTGCGACAGCGAATCCTCGATCAGGTATTCGCGCTCGCGCGTCCGGACGGTGACGTACTTCAGCTCGGCCTTGAGAAACACGACGTCGGCGACGGCCACGAGCGACACGCGCCCGCGCTCGGCGACGCTGAAGTAGCGGCGCGGGCTGGGGTCGATCCGCTCCAGGACCTCGCGCACCGGCCGGGCGCCGGCGCGAGCCTTCTTGAGCGCCGCGAGCAGGCGCGCCGCGCGCACCGGCTTCAGCAGGTAATCGACCGCGGCGACCTCGAACGCCTGCACCGCGTACTGATCGTGCGCCGTCACGAAGATCACCGCGGGCGGGTGCTCGAGCACCTGGAGATGACGCGCGAATTCGATGCCGCTCATCCCCGGCATGTGGATGTCGACCAGTGCGAGATCGGGCTGCGTCGCCGCGACCAGCTCGAGCCCCTCGATCCCGTTCGCGGCCTCGCCGGCGACCGCGTGCGGGAGCTCCGCGGCGCAGTCCGCGAGGACCTCGCGCATGCGGCTGCGCGCGGGCTGCTCGTCGTCCACGATGACGATGCGCGCCGGCGTCATGCGCGAAGCCGGTAGGGAATCATGATGTCGATCTCGTAGCGCTCGCCGGCGATGCGCGTGTCGAGGCGCGCCTCGACGTCGAAATGCAGCTGCAGGCGCTCGCGGATGTTGGCGAGCGCCATGCGGTTGCCCTGCCGGTGCTGGTGCTCGGGATGATAAGGGTTGGACAGCTGCAGGCGCAGCCGGTCGCCGTCGCGCTCGGCGCTGATGCGCACCAGCCCGGCATCCATGCCGGGCTCGATGCCGTGATAGATCGCGTTCTCGACCAGCGGCTGCAGCAGCATGGGGGGCACGAGCGCGGGCTCGGCCGCGGGATCGAGACTCCATTCGACCCGCAGGCGCTCGCCGAGCCGCAGCTGCTCGAGCCTCAGGTATTGGCGGCACAGCGAGACCTCGTCGGCCAGCACGGTGAGCCGGCGGCTGTCCGCCATGATGGTGCGGAACAGCTCCGCGAGGTCCTCGATCGCGGTCTCCGCCCGCTTCGGATCGGCGCGGATCAGCGACAGCACCGCGTTCAGGCTGTTGAACAGGAAATGCGGCCGGATGCGCGCCTGAAGTGCCTGCAGGCGCGCCTCCGCGAGCGCGGGCGAGAACGCCCGCTGCCGCAGATGGAAATACCAGGCGAGGACCGCGGTGCCCGCGGCGGCGTACGCGAGCGTCGCGAAGAGCTGCGACGATGCGTTGTCGGGTCCGAGCAGCGTCTGCAAGGGAAAAGTCGCGGCCGTCACGCCGAGCACGATCGCGAATAGGGCCGCCAGGGAAGCCCCGTACGAGAGGCGCGCGAGCCAGGGCGAGACGGCGTAAAGGAGTGCCAGCACGACGAGCAGCGGCGGCTCGAGCGCGCCGGCGATCTCGACGAGCCGGTAGACGAACTCGGACAGCCGCTGCGAGCGCACCAACGCGACGAAGACCGCGAGCGCGTTGCCGAAGATGACGATGCGCGAGATGACGCCCAGGTTCCTGAAATCGGGCAGGGCGTCGGGCAGATCGTTTTGCCGTATACTTTGAGTCCTCTGCTCCGACAAATTTAGCTCCGGCGGCGCGCAGGGCGCTGTGCCGGCCATTTTACAGATAACGATGGCAGCCAAGCCCAAAGCCAAGCGCAGCACCGCCTCGGGCCGGTTTGCGGAGCCGCCCTCGGAGCGGGTCGCGCGCTATACCGCGTCGGTGGAGTTCGACCGCCGGCTCGCGGCGCACGACATCCGCGGATCGCTCGCGCACGCGCGCATGCTGCGCGCGGCCGGCATCCTGTCCGCGGCCGACCTCGAGGCCATCGAGCGCGGCCTGTCGCAGATCGCGCGCGAAGTGTCCTCGGGCGACTTCGCCTGGTCGCTCGAGGCCGAGGACGTTCACCTCAACATCGAGAAGCGGCTGACCGAGCTCGTCGGCGACGCGGGCAAGCGGCTGCACACCGCGCGCTCGCGCAACGACCAGGTCGCGACCGACCTGCGGCTGTGGCTGCGCGACGAGATCGACGCCTGCGCCGCCGCGCTGGTCGAGCTCCAGTCGGCGCTGCTCGACCAGGCCGAGCGCCACGCCGGCGTCATCATGCCGGGGTTCACCCACCTGCAGGTCGCGCAGCCGGTCACGTTCGGGCATCATTTGCTCGCGTATTTCGAGATGCTCGAGCGCGATCGCGCGCGGCTCGCGGACTGCAGGAAGCGCCTCAACCGCCTGCCCCTCGGCGCCGCCGCGCTCGCCGGCACCTCGTATCCCATCGACCGCGAGCGCGTCGCGCGCGAGCTCGGCTTCGAGGGCCTGTGCGCCAATTCGCTCGACGCGGTCTCGGACCGGGATTTCGCGATCGAGTTCTGCGCCTGCGCGGCGCTCGCGATGGTGCACCTGTCGCGGCTGTGCGAGGAGATCATCCTCTGGCTGAACCCGCGCTTCGGCTTCATCTCGCTTCCCGACCGCTTCTGCACCGGGTCGTCGATCATGCCGCAGAAGAAGAACCCCGACGTGCCCGAGCTCGCGCGCGGCAAGACCGGGCGCGTCATCGGCAGCCTCACGGCCCTGCTCGTCCTGATGAAAGGCCAGCCGCTCGCCTACAACAAGGACAACCAGGAGGACAAGGAGCCCGTGTTCGACGCCGCCGACACGCTGCGCAGCACGCTCGAGGTCTTCGCCGAGATGGTGCCCGGGATCGAGGTCGACGAGCAGGCGATGCGCCGGGCCGCGAAAGAGGGCTACTCCACCGCGACCGATCTCGCGGACTACCTGGTGCGCAAGGGCGTCGCCTTCCGCGACGCCCACGAGGCGGTCGGCAGCGCGGTGCGCTTTGCCGAGGAATCGGCGCGCGACCTGTCGGAGCTGTCGCTCGAGGAGCTGCGCAGGTTCTCGGGCTCGATCGACAAGGACGTGTTCCGGGTGCTGACGCTCGAAGGCTCCGTCGCTTCGCGCTCGCACCCGGGGGGCACAGCGCCCGAGCAGGTGCTGGCCGCGGTGCGTCGCGCGCGCGAGGCGCTCGCGCGCTGACCCCGCCGATGGAGCGCATCGGCAAATACGAGATCAAGCGCAAGCTCGGCGAGGGCGCGACGAGCGAGGTCTACCTCTGCCACGATCCGTTCGGCAACCGCGATGTCGCGGTGAAGGTGGTGTACGAGGAGCGCATCAAGGGCTCGAGCGACCCGGCCAAGCTCTCCAAGAAGCTGTTCGTCGCCGAGGCGTCGCTCGCCGGCAAGCTCAAGCACCCGCACATCTGCCAGATCTACGACGCGGTCGTGGCGCCCGGGATGAGCTACATCGTGATGGAGTACGTCGACGGCGGGACGCTCGAGCGCTTCTGCAGTCCCGCGCGGCTCCTGCCGACCGACAAGCTGGTCGAGATGATCTTCAAATGCACGCGCGCGCTCGAGTTCGCGCGCCGGCTCGGCGTCACGCACCGCGACATCAAGCCGGCGAACATCCTGCTCTCGGGCGCGACCGACATCAAGATCTCGGACTTCGGCTCGGCGCTGATGGCGAGCGCCGAGTACAGCCAGGTCACCGGCATCGGGTCCCCGGCGTACATGTCGCCGCAGCAGATCAAGGAGCTCGCGCTCGACCACCGCACCGACGTCTACTCGCTCGGCGTGGTGATGTATCAGCTGCTCACGGGCTCGCTGCCGTTCAACGCGACGAACAACTACAGCATGATGTACCAGATCACGAGCGTCGAGCCGCAGCCACCGTCGGCGCTGCGGCGCGACATCCCGAGCGCCCTCGACGACATCGTCAAGCGCGCGATGGCCAAGGAGCTCGAGCGCCGCTACCAGACGTGGGACGAGTTCTCGTTCGATCTGGCCGAGGTGTTCCGGGGCACCTATATGCCGGGCTCGGTCCGCGAGGTCGCCGACAGCGAGAAGTTCAACACCCTGCGCGTCATGCCGTTCTTCTCGGACTTCTCCGACGCGGAGCTGTGGGAGGTGATGCGGATCTCGACGTGGCGCAACGTCGCGGCCGGCACGGTGCTCATGCGCGACGGCGACCGCGGCGACTCCTTCTGCATCCTCGCCGACGGAGAGGTCAAAGTGACCAAGCGCAAGAAGCTGCTGAACGTGCTCTCGCCCGGGGAATGCTTCGGCGAGATGGCCTACCTTTCCAAGACCGGGAACGAGCGCATCGCGGACGTTTCGACCATGAGCGACGCCCGCATCATCACGATCCGCACCGAGGACCTGGAGCGCGCGTCCGACGCGTGCCGGCACCGCTTCGACCGCGCCTTCATGGCGATCCTGGTCGAGCGTCTGGCGCTCGCCAACGCCCGGCTGATCGCGGCTTGAAGCGCGGCGCCGCGGCTCCGTGGCAGCCCGCGGTCGAGGCCGCGATCGCGCGCGCGTGCGGCGCCGCGTTCTCGATACGCGCCCTGCGTCCGGTCGCCGGCGGCTGCATCCACCGCGCGTTCGTCGTCGAGGGCCTCGTTGCAGAGCAGGTCGCGCGCTGGTTCGTGAAGACCAACGACGCGCCCCACGCCGACGGCTTCGCCGCCGAGGCGGACGGGCTCTCGGCAATCCTCGCCGCGGGCGTGCGCGCGCCGCGGCCGCTGTGCCACGGGGCCGACGATGCGCATGCGTGGATCGTCATGGAGTTCGTCGAGCTGGCCGGGCCGGGCGATCCCGCGCGGCTGGGCGCGCAGCTCGCGAAGCTCCACGCCGCGCGCGGAGACGCCTTCGGCTGGCGCCGCGATAACTGGATCGGCGCGACGCCGCAGCGCAACGCCCGAAGCGACGACTGGACCGCGTTCTGGGCGAAGCAGCGCCTCGCGCCGCAGCTCGCGCTCGCGCGGCGCAACGCTCTCGGAGACGGGCTCGCGCGCTCGGGCGAGCGGCTGCTCGACGTCCTGCCGCGCGTCCTCGCCGGGCATCGTCCGCGAGCGTCGCTGCTGCACGGCGACCTATGGGGCGGCAACGCGGGCTATCTCGCGGGCGGCGAGCCGATCGTGTTCGATCCGGCGGTGTACTACGGCGACCCGGAAGCGGACCTCGCGATGACCGAGCTGTTCGGCGGCTTCGCGCCGGCGTTCTATCGCGCCTACCGGGAGATCGTGCCGCCCGAGCCGGGCTACGAGCTGCGGAAGGATCTGTACAACCTCTACCACGTCCTCAACCACGCCAACCTCTTCGGCGGCGGGTACGCGGCGCAGGCGGAGGCGATGATGCGGCGGCTGCTCGCCGCCGCCGGAGGCTAGACCTTCTCCTCGGCGAGCAGCTTCTGCAGCTCGCCCGACTGGTACATCTCGCGCATGATGTCGGAGCCGCCGATGAACTCGCCGCGGACATAGAGCTGCGGAATGGTCGGCCAGTTGGCGTAGGCCTTGATCCCCTGGCGGATGTCGGAATCCTGCAGCACGTCGACGGTGAACACCTCGCGCGCTCCGCAGGCGTTCAGGATCTGGACGGCGGCGGCGGAGAAGCCGCACTGGGGCATCTGCGGCGTGCCCTTCATGTAGAGCACCACCGGGTGCCCGGTGACCTGTTCCTTGATGCGCTGCTGCACGTCCATGCCGGCTCCTTCAATACCTGATTGATTTACTCGGATTTTACCGGACCACGCGGGCGCCGGTCAATCGGCCCGCCGGCCGACGCACACGCGCGCGTGACCCGACAGGTCGCTGAAATCCTGCAGCTCCGCATAGCCGGAGTCGGCGAGAAGCTCGCGGCACGCTCGCTCCTGGTCGTAGCCGTGCTCGAGCAGCAGCCAGCCGCGCGGGGCGAGGCGCGCACGCGCCTCGCGTGCGAGGCGCCGGATGCAATCGAGGCCGTCGCGGCCGCCGTCGAGCGCGCCGCGCGGCTCGAAGCGCAGGTCGCCGCGCCCCAGGTGCGGATCGCCCGAGGCGACGTACGGCGGATTCGAAACGATCATCTCGAAGCGCTCCGCCGGGTCCACCGCCGCGAGCCAGTCGCCGAGCGCGAAGCTCACCGCCGCGCCGTGCGCGCGCGCATTGGCGCGCGCGATCTCCAGCGCCTCGGCGCGGACGTCGCTCGCGACCACGCGCGCCCGCGGACGCTCGCGCGCGAGGGCGATCGCGACGGCTCCGCTCCCGGTCCCCAGGTCGAGGACGGCGGGCTCGCCCGTTTCGGGGAGCAGCGCGAGCGCGCGCTCGACCAGGAGCTCGGTCTCGGGTCGCGGGATGAGGACCGCCGGGGCGACGCGAAGCGCGAGCCCCCAGAACTCGCGCTCGCCGACGATATACGCGACCGGCTCGCCCGACGCGCGCCGCTCGACGAGCGCGGCGAAGCGCTGCTCGTGCGCGGGCGAGAGCGGGCGCTCGGCATGCGCCACGAGCTGCCCGCGCGCCACGCCGAGCGCGTGCGCGAGCAGCACACGCGCCTCGGCCGCGTCGATGCGCCGGGCCGCCGCCTGCAGCGCGGACCCGAGCGTGACCGCCTCGCGCAACGCGGCGCTCACGCCGCCTCCGACAGCGCCGAGAGCTGCTCGGCCTGGTGCTCGGCCATCAGGCTCGAGGTGAGCTCGTCGAGGTCGCCGTCCATGATGGCATTGATCTTGTAGAGCGTGAGACCGATGCGGTGGTCGGTCACGCGCCCCTGCGGGAAGTTGTACGTGCGGATGCGCTCGGAGCGGTCGCCCGATCCGATCAGCGACTTGCGCGTGGCGGCTTCCTTGGCCTGCTGCTCACGCGTCTGCTTGTCCTTGATGCGCGCGGCGAGCACGGCGAGCGCCTTCTCCTTGTTCTTGTGCTGCGAGCGCGCGTCCTGGCATTCCACCACGATGCCGGTGGGCAGGTGCGTGACGCGCACGGCCGAATCGGTCTTGTTGACGTGCTGGCCGCCGGCACCCGACGCGCGGAAGGTATCGATGCGCAGCTCCGCCGGGTTGAGCACGATCTCGCCGATCGCGTCGGCCTCGGGCAGCACGGCGACCGTGCACGCCGAGGTGTGGATGCGCCCCTGCGTCTCGGTCGCCGGCACGCGCTGCACCCGGTGGCCGCCCGACTCGAACTTGAGCTTGGAATAAGCGCCCTGGCCGATGATACGCGCGATCACCTCCTTGTAGCCGCCGAGCTCGCCCAGGGATTCCGAGATGATCTCGACCTGCCAGCGCTGGCGCTCGGCGAAGCGCGCGTACATCCGGAACAGGTCGCCGGCGAAGAGCGCGGACTCGTCTCCTCCGGTTCCGGCGCGGATCTCGAGGAAGATGTTGCGCTCGTCGTTGGGGTCCTTGGGGAGCAGCAGCCGCTGGAGCTGCTGCTCGAGCGATTCGAGCCGTTGCTTCCCGGTCCTGAGCTCGCCTTCCGCGTAGGTCTTCATCTCCGGATCGCCGAGCAGCTCCTGCGCGTCGGCGACCTCCTGCTCGGCCTTCTGGTACTGGCCGAAGAGCTCGACCAGCGGCGAGAGCTCGGCGTGCTCGCGCGAGAGCCGGCGGAACTGCTCCATGTCGCGCGTCGCGTTCTCCGAGGACAGCAGGTCGTTGACCTCGGCAAGGCGCGAGCGCAGCTGCTCCAGGCGGAGCGCGATCGAGCGTTTCATGACGGCGCCGCGGGAGCCTCAGTCACGCGTGCCCAGCTGGTAGATTCGCGCCAGGAGCTGCTCGAGCGCCTCGTCGCCTCCCTGATTGAGGGCCCGCGTGGGCGCGTGCATCAGCTTGTTGGTGAGCGCCTGGGACAGGGATTCGACGACCGTCCTCGGATCTTCGCCGCGCTCGAGCCGGGCGAGCGCGCGCTCGAGCTCGAGCTGGCGCGCTGCTTCGGCGTTGTCGCGCAGCTGGCGGATCAGCGGCACGGACTCGCGGGCGCGCATCCAGTGCAGGAAAGAGCCGACCTGCGACTCGATGATCCCCTCGGCCTGCGCGACCGCCGCCTGACGAGAGTCGACGCCTTCCTGCACGGTGGCGGCGAGATCGTCCACGGTGTACAGGAACACGTCGTCCATCGCCCCGACCTCGGGCTCGATGTCCCGCGGCACGGCGAGGTCCATCATGAACACGGGCCGATGCCTGCGCGCGCGCACGGTCCGTTCCATGATGCCTTTGCCGATGATCGGCAGCGAGCTCGCCGTGCACGAGACGATGATGTCGTACTCGGGCAGATGCTCGGGAAGGTCGCGCAGCAGCAGCGGCTTGGCGTTGAAGCGGCGCGACAGCGCCTCGGCGCGCTCGAGCGTCCGGTTCGCGACGGCGATCGCGCGCGGCCGCTGGGCGGCGAAATGGGTCGCGGCGAGCTCGATCATGTCGCCGGCGCCGATGAAGAGCACCTTCTGCTCCGAAAGGCTCGGGAAGATCCGGGCTGCGAGCTTGACCGCGGCCGCGGCCATCGACACGACGTTCGCCCCGATACCGGTGTTGCTGCGCACTTCCTTCGCCACCGCGAAGGAATGCTGGAACAGCTTGTGCAGCGTGGAGCCGAGCGTGCCCGCGGCCTGCGCCGCGCGCACCGCATCCTTCATCTGTCCCAGGATCTGCGGCTCGCCCAGCACCATCGAGTCGAGCCCGGCGGCGACGCGAAACGCGTGGCGCACGGCGTCCGCCTGCGGCAGCGTGTAGACGAAGGGCTCGAGCTCGCGCGCTTCGACGCTGTGATAGCCGGCGAGCCACTCGAGCGCTGCGCCCGGATCGCCCGCGGCGCAATAGAGCTCGGTGCGATTGCAGGTCGACAGGATCGCGGCCTCGCGGACCGGCTGGTGCACGAGCTCGGCGAGCGCGGACTGCAGACGCTCGGCCGCGAACACCACGCGCTCGCGCATGGAAAGCGGCGCGGTCTGGTGGTTCAGGCCGACCGTGAACAGCTGCATAAGAGCCTAATTATAGGGCGATCAGCCGCCCTCGGCCTGCAGCGTGACGACGCGGTTGCGGCCGAGCTTCTTCGCCTGGTAGAGGGCCTGGTCCGCAGCCGCGATGAGGCGCTCGGGATCCCCGTCCATCGCCGGAAGCAGGCCGGCCACGCCGATGCTCACGGTCACGTGGCGGGCGATGGCGGAATGCTCGTGCGCGATCTCGACCTGCTCGATGGCGGCCCGCACCGATTCGGCCACCTGCGCGGCGCCGCCCGCGGCCGTCTCGGGCAGTACCAGCGCGAACTCCTCGCCGCCGTAGCGCGCCGCGAGGTCCGCGGGCCGGCGGCACGCCGCCTGCAGCACGCGCGCCACCTGGCGCAGGCATTCGTCGCCCGCCTGGTGACCGTAGTGATCGTTGTAGGCCTTGAAAAAATCGACGTCGCACAGCGCGAGCGACAGCTCCTGCTTGGAACGGCGCGCGCGCGACATCTCGTCGGAGAGGAAGGTATCGAAATAGCGGCGGTTGGCGAGCTCGGTCAGCCCGTCCTGCCGCGACATGCGCTCGAGCGCGCGGTTCGCCGCGCTCAGCTCCGCGGACACCTTGAGCAGCCGCCGGCGCATGTCGTCGATGCGCTGCATCGCATGGATCTTCGCGTGCAGCACGACGTAGCTCGCCGGCTTGATCAGATAGTCGTCGCCGCCGGCGCGGATGCCGCGCTCGAGGTGCTGCTCCTCGGAGGCGCCGCTCAGGAAGATGATGGGAACCCAGTCCTCGGGATAGCGCGTGCGCAGCTGCTGCGCGGCCGCGTAGCCGTCCATGACGGGCATGGTGACGTCCATCAGCACCAGATCGGGGCGCTCGCGCTCGTACGCGGCGAGCGCGAGCTCACCGTTCTCGGCCATGGTGACCGTGTGCCCCATCTTCTCCAGCATCTGGCTTGTGCCCGCCCGGATGGTGGGCGAATCATCGACCAGCAGGATCTTCATGAGGCCCTAAGAAATATTGGTGGCCAAGGGCGGAATCGAACCACCGACACAAGGATTTTCAGTCCTCTGCTCTACCAACTGAGCTACTTGGCCGCGAAAGGAGCGCGGATTATAAGGGGGAAGGCGGGGACGAGCCAAGAAAGCCGGGCGAATCAGGCGCGCGCGGTATCGGGAAAGAAAAAGCCCGCCACGAGGGCGGGCTTTTCGTTTTCGGGCACGCGGCCCGTCAAGCTTTCGCCCTCTGCGGCTCCCAGATGCTGATACGCCGCGTCTCCGGCATCAGGAACAGCGCGAGCACGAAGCAGACCGCCGGCACCGCGATCGGATAGATCAGCGCGTTGCCGAGGTTCCCCGTCGCCTGGAAGGCGGCCGACGTGATGAACGGCACGAGTCCGCCGCCCCAGCCGTTGCCGATGTGATACGGGACCGACACCGACGTGTAGCGGATCCGCCCGGGAAAGTATTCGGCCAGGAACGCCCCGATCGGCCCGTACACCATGCCGACGTACGACACCAGGATGGCGACGATCAGCACCGCGACCGGCCAGTTGAGGGCGCCCGGCTTGGTGACCATGCCGAGCCACGAGTACAGCGGATAGTAAGTCAGCGCGGCCAGCAGGAAGCCCGCGAGGATCACGGGCTTGCGCCCGATGATGTCGGAGAGCCAGCCGAAAAAGATAAGCGTCGGCGTCCCGAGGATCAGCCCGCCTCCGACGATGTAGGCCGTCGTCAGCGGATCGAGCTTAGAGACTTGCTGCATGAAGTACAGCGCCCAGAACTGCCCGCTGTACCACACGACGCCCTCGCCGATCACCACGATGCTCGCGATCAGCACGAATTTGATGTTCGAGCTGAGGAATGCCTCCTTCCACGGATTCGCCGCCATCTGCCCCTTGGCCTTGATCTCGGCGAAGATCGGCGTCTCCTGCAGCTGCAGCCGGATCCAGATGGCGATCGCGACCAGCAGGAAGGAAAGCAGGAACGGAACGCGCCAAGCCCAAGCTTCGAAGGTCTCGTTGCCGAAATACGTCCGGCAGCCGATGATCACCGCGAGCGAGACGACGATGCCGAGCGTGGGAGAGGTCTGGAGCCAGCCGGTGTAGTAGCCGCGGCGCTCGTCCGACACGTGCTCGGCGACGTAGGTGATGGCGCCGCCGTATTCGCCGCCCAGGCACAAGCCCTGGAGCATGCGCAGGAAGAAAAGGATGAAGGCCGCGGACAGGCCGATGTCCTGGAAGGTCGGGATCAGGCCGATGCAGCCGGTGCCGATTCCCATGCCGGTCAGGGTGACGAGGAAGGTGTACTTGCGGCCGACCCGGTCGCCCAGCCATCCGAAGACGAACGCTCCCAGGGGACGGATGAGGAAGCCGGCGGTGAACAGCGCGATCGTGCTGAGCAGCGCCGCCACGGGGTGCGTCTTGTCGAAGAACTTCACCGCCAGGATCGACGCCAAGCTGCCGAAGATGTAGAAGTCGTACCACTCGATGACGTTGCCCACTGCAGCGGCCACGATCACCGTCCGGAAATTCTTCGGGACCTGTTGCGGACCAGCCATAGTTACCCCTCCTTCGTTGTTCTACATAGTTGGCTACTGCGAGATGCTCTCCCGCGCGCTCTAGTACGACACCGCTGAAGGCGCTGCCTGATTCGGGTTAACCCGGTTGCAGTGTAACAGATGACCGAGGGGACAAACAAAAAGCCCCGCCGGAGCGGGGCTTTTCGTGGAACCGGGACGTCCGGTCTTACATGTCCATCCCTTCCATGCCGCCCATGCCGCCCATGCCGCCGTGGGCATGGCCGCCGGCCGCGCCCTTCTTGTCTTCGACCAGCTCGGCGACCATCGCTTCGGTGGTGATCAGCAGGCCGGCCACGGACGCCGCGTTCTGCAGCGCGGTGCGGGTGACCTTGGTCGGGTCGACCACGCCCATCTCGACCAGATCGCCGTACTGCTCCGTCTGGGCATTGAAGCCGTAGTTGCCCTTGCCTTCCATGACCTTGTTCAGGACGACGGAAGGCTCGGCGCCGGCGTTCGAGACGATGGCGCGCAGCGGCTCTTCGAGCGCGCGCTGGACGATCTTGATGCCCGCGTTCTGGTCTTCGTTGTCGCCCTTCAGCTTGTCGAGCGCGGCACGGGCGCGGATCAGCGCGACGCCGCCGCCGGCGACGATGCCTTCCTCGACCGCGGCACGGGTCGCATGCAGCGCGTCCTCGACGCGCGCCTTCTTTTCCTTCATCTCGACTTCGGTCGCGGCGCCGACCTTGATCACCGCCACGCCGCCGGCGAGCTTCGCCACGCGCTCTTGGAGCTTCTCCTTGTCGTAGTCGCTCGTCGCTTCCTCGATCTGGGTGCGGATGTTCTTCACGCGCGCCTCGATCGCCTTCGCGTCGCCCGCGCCGTCGATGATGGTGGTCTCTTCCTTCGCCACCTCGACCCGCTTCGCCTGGCCCAGGTCCTTCAGGGTGGTCTTCTCCAACGTCAGGCCGACTTCCTCGGCGATGACCTGGCCTCCCGTGAGGATGGCGATGTCTTCCAGCATGGCCTTGCGGCGGTCGCCGAAGCCCGGCGCCTTCACCGCGCAGGTCTTGAGGATGCCGCGCAGCGTGTTCACGACCAGCGTCGCGAGCGCCTCGCCCTCGACTTCCTCGGCGACGATCAAGAGCGGCCGGCCGGCCTTCGCCACCTGCTCGAGGATCGGCAGCAGGTCACGGATGCTGGAGATCTTCTTGTCGTGCAGCAGAATGTACGGGTTCTCGAGAATGCAGCCCTGCTTCTCGGCGCTGTTGATGAAGTAGGGAGACAGGTAGCCGCGGTCGAACTGCATGCCCTCGACCACCTCGAGCTCGTTGTTCAGGCCCTTGCCGTCCTCGACCGTGATCACGCCTTCTTTTCCGACCTTGTCCATCGCGTCGGCGATGATCTTGCCGATGTCGGCGTCGGCGTTCGCCGAGATCGAGCCGACCTGCGCGATCTCCTTCGACGTCGTGCAGGGCTTCGAGATCTTCTTCAGCTCCTCGGTCATGGCGGCGACGCCCTTGTCGATGCCGCGCTTCAGGTCCATCGGGTTCATCCCCGCGGCCACGTACTTGATGCCTTCGCGGAAGATCGCCTGGGCGAGCACGGTCGCGGTCGTCGTGCCGTCACCGGCGACATCCGACGTTTTGGACGCGACTTCCTTCACCATCTGGGCGCCCATGTTCTCGAACTTGTCTTTCAGCTCGATCTCTTTCGCGACCGAGACGCCGTCCTTGGTGACGGTGGGGGCGCCGAACGAGCGCTCGAGCACCACGTTGCGGCCCTTCGGGCCGAGGGTCGCCTTGACGGCATTGGCGAGGACGTTCACGCCGGCCAGGATCTTGTGGCGGGCGTCCTCGTGGAAACGGACTTCTTTAGCAGGCATGGTTCACTCCTGATCGATGAATTGTTGGACTTACTTGCTGGCGACGACGCCCATGATGTCGTCTTCGCGCATCACCAGGTATTCGGTGCCCTCGACCTTGACCGACTGGCCGGAGTACTTGCCGAAGAGGATGCGGTCGCCCACTTTCACGTCGAGCGGACGCACCTTGCCGTCCTCGAGGATCTTGCCGTTGCCGACGGCGACGACTTCGCCCTGGTCGGGCTTCTCGGCGGCGTTGTCGGGGATCACGATGCCGCCGGCGGATTTCTGCTCCTGCTCGAGCCGCTTGACGACCACGCGATCGTGCAGAGGACGAATCTTGTTCATGGACATACAATTGCCTCCTTGATGAGTTAGTGGCCACAAACAGACAGATCAACGTCGATTGGGCCGGGAAATCAGGCGCTACAGTGCTTTAGCACTCATCCGTAGCGAGTGCTAATAATACGGTTCGACGGGCGAGATTTCAAGAGCCCCGAACGGATTTGCCGGTCGGTGCCGCTTGAATTGCCGGGCGCCCGGCGACATCTAACCGGGACCGCCATGAAGTACAAGGACTACTACGCCGTCCTCGGCGTCGAGCGCACGGCCTCCCAGGACGACATCAAGAAGGCCTACCGCCGGCTCGCCCGCAAATACCACCCCGACGTCTCCAAGAAGCGCGACGCCGAGGAGCGGTTCAAGGAAGTCGCCGAGGCCTACGAGACGCTGAAGGATCCGGAGAAACGGGCGGCCTACGACCAGCTGGGGAGCCACCAGGCCGGCCAGGAGTTTCGTCCGCCGCCCGATTGGGAAACCCGCTTCAGCCCGGGCGGATTCGAGGATCTCGACCTGGCCGACTTGTTCGCCCACTTCGGCGCCCGGCCCGGCCGCGGCTTTTCGGGCCGAAGGAGCGCAGACTTCGCCATCCCCGGCGAGGATTACGAGGTCGAGGCCAGGCTGTCCCTCGAGGACGCGGCTCGCGGAACCGAGCTCGCCCTGCAGCTCGCGATGCCCGAGATCGGCCCCGACGGCGTGCGCCGGCGCTCGCCGAAGACGGTACGGGTGCGGGTGCCGAAGGGCGCGACCGAGGGCGAGAGGCTGCGCATCCCGGGCAGGGGCGGACCCGGCGCGAACGGCGGGCCTGCCGGCGATCTCTACCTCGACATCCGCCTCGAGCCGCACCCGCTGTTCCGGGTATCGGGGCACGACCTTTACCTCGAGCTGCCGCTCGCGCCCTGGGAGGCCGTGCTCGGGACCCAGGTCGAGATCCCGACCCTCGACGGCCGCATCTCGCTCTCGGTGAAGCCCGGCGCGAAATCCGGCCAGAAGCTGCGTATTCCGGGCCGCGGGCTTCCGCGCCCGCAGGGAGCGGGCGGTGATCTCTACTGCGTGCTCTCGATCGTGACGCCCCCCGACCCCGGCGAGCGCGAGCGATCGCTGTACCGCGAGCTCGCGGCGGCATCGCACTTCGATCCGCGCCGGCATCTGAAAAAAGGCGAGCCGGCATGAGCGACGATGCGATCCTGCAGTTTCTCGACGAGGCGACCGAGGTCGCAATGGACGAGCTGCTCGCTGCATCCGGGCTCGCGCGCGCCGAGCTGCTCGAGCTGGTCGAGCTCGGCGTCTTCGATCTCCGTCCCGGAGCGCGCCCCGCGGATCAGGCGAGCTGGCGCTTCTCGTCGCGGGCGATCCGGCTCGGACGCCGGGCGGCCCGCCTGCGCGACGACTTCGGCCTGAACGCGCCCGGGATGGCGCTCGCGCTCGCGTACCTCGATCGCATCGAGGCCCTCGAGCGGCGCCTGCGCGAGCTCGAGTGCCAGCTGCTGCGCTGAGGCCGACCTCGCCCGGCGTGCGGGCGTGCTGGCATACTTGCCTCCACATGAGGCGGTCCGGCACGCGCCGCGCGCTCGCGCGGTCGTTCATCCTGGCGTTCCTGGCGCTCGCGTCGAGCATGGCGGGCGCGGCCGAGCCCGCGCGCCTTCCCGCGACGCTGCGCAAGGCCCTCGGCGCGGCCGGTATCCCGGGCGCCGCGACGGCGGTCTACGTCCAGGACGTCGCCGCGCGCACGCCGATGCTCTCGTACAACGCTTCGCGGCCGATGAACCCGGCCTCGGCCGCGAAGCTCGTGACGACGTACGCGGCGCTCGAGATGCTCGGTCCTTCCTTCACCTGGAAGACCGAGGCGTACGCCGACGGGCCGACGCGGGGCGACGTTCTCGACGGTGACCTGGTGCTGCGCGGCACGGGCGATCCGAAGCTCACGATCGAGAATTTCTGGCTGCTGCTGCGCGCGCTGCGCGAGCGCGGGCTGCGCGAGATCCGCGGCGATCTCGTCCTCGACCGCGGCTACTTCGCCGCCGGGCCCTACGATCCCGGAAAATTCGACAACGAGCCCGCGCGCGCGTACAACGTCGGCCCGGACGCGCTGCTCGTGAACTTCAACGCGATCCGCTTCCATTTCGTCCCGGACCTGGAAAGCAAGTCGCTGCGCGTGATCCCGGAGCCCCGCCCGGCACAGCTCGAGCTGCGCGCCCCGGTGGCCTTGTCCGACGCGCCGTGCGGCGACTGGCGCTCGCAGATCAAAGCGCAATTCGAGTCGAACGACGCGAGCGCCCGCGTGACTTTCGGCGGCACCTATCCCGCCGCGTGCGGCGAGAACACCTGGAACGTCGCCCTGCTCTCGCACGACTCCTACGTCTGGGGCCTGTTCCGGGAGCTGTGGCAGGAGCTCGGTGGCTCGTTCAAGGGCGGCGTGCGCGGCGGCACCGTTCCGCCCGGCGCGCGCCTGCTCTACAGCGCCGAGTCGCCGCCGCTCTCGGAAGTCGTGCGCGACATCAACAAGTTCTCCAACAACGTGATGGCGCGCCAGCTGTTCCTCACCTTGTCGGCCGAGGCGCTGCACGTGCCCGGCGGCGAGCGTCTGTCCGAGCGACTGGTCCGGGACTGGGCCCTGCGCAAGGGCATCGCCGCCGATGAGATCGCCCTGGAGAACGGCGCCGGCCTGTCGCGCAGCGACCGCATCAGCGCGATGACGTTCGGCAAGCTGCTCGTCGCGGCCTGGCACAGCCCGGTCATGGCCGAGCTCGTCGCGTCGATGCCCGTCGTCGCCGCCGACGGCACCATGCGCAGGCGCCTGCACGGGACGGACGTCGCCGGGCAGGCGCACGTCAAGACGGGAACGCTCGCCGGCGTGCGCACCCTCGCGGGTTACGTGCTCGCGCGCGACGGCCGCAGGTTCGTCGTCGTATTCCTGATCAACCATCCGAACGCCGCCGCCGCCGAGGCGGCGCAGGACCAGCTGCTGCGCTGGGTCTACGACGCCGGCCGCGGCGCGGCGCGCCCGACCGCACGTGGCAAGCGAGCCGCGTATCGATCCGAGGACCGACCGCAAATCCGCGAATAATTCGCTCCCGCGGGGCTCGTTTGTTGCTCCGGCGTTTCCCTATGCGATATCATCGGTCGGTCGAGGCAGACACGTTTTCAACGCCAACGAATCAGGGAGCCCGATGAAAAATCTCACATGGCCGTGTGTCGTGGCCGCGTTGCTCGCCGGTTCTAGCTCGTTCTCCTACGCGCAGGACAAGAACGCGCTCGAGGGCGCCTACGTCGGCCTCGGCGCCGGTGCGACGCGCGCGCGATTCGTGCAGGACGATTTCGCGACCGGGCTGTCGGGCATCGAAGAGAGCAAGGACGGAACCGACAAAGGCTACAAGCTGACCTTCGGCGCCAAGCTGAGCCGCTACTGGGCGCTCGAGGTGGGTCGGACCAGCTTCGGCAAGTTCTCGCACACCTACGACGGCACCGGCAGCGGCATCGGCTCCGTCGTCGAGACCTACAAGTCGGCCGGGTGGTGGGGCAGCGTGCTCGCGATCCTTCCCATCGGCAACAGCTTCTCGCTCTTCGGTCGCCTCGGTGAGATGAAGTCGGTCACGACGACCGAATCGACCAACGCGACCGGCACGATCATCGATACGCTGGCGGCCAACGGCGTGCCCGTGAGCGGCACGAAGAGCAAGCTCAGCACCATTCTCGGGGTCGGCATGCAGATCGATTTCCCCGGGAAGCTCGGCCTGCGCATCGAGGCCGAGGACTACGGCACTGTGGGCGATTCCGACAACACCGGCCGCGCCCGCATGCGGATGGCCACCGCGAGCCTGATGTACCGCTTCTGAGCGGCCCGCGCGCCGCGCGAAGGCGGCGCGCCGCCGGCGCCTCAGAGTCCCAGGTCCTTCCACATCGCGTCGACGCGGCGCTTGACCGACTCGTCCATGGCGATCGGTCTGCCCCAGACGCGCGCCGTCTCCGCGGGACCCTTGTGGGTCGCGTCGAGGCCCATCTTCGAGCCGAGTCCGGCGGCCGGGCTCGCGAAGTCCAGGTAATCGATCGGCGTGTTCTCGACGATCGTGGTGTCGCGCGCGGCGTCCACGCGCGTCGCGACCGCCCAGACGATCTGCTTCCAGTCGCGGACGTCGACGTCGTCGTCGACGACCACGATGAACTTCGTGTACGTGAACTGCCGCAGGGCGCTCCAGATACCGAGCATGACGCGCCTCGCGTGCCCGGGATACTGCTTCCTGATGCTCGCGACCGCGAGCCGGTACGAGCACGCCTCGGGCGGCAGGTAGAAGTCGACGATCTCGGGAAGCTGCTTCTGCAGGATCGGGACGAAGATCTCGTTCAGCGCGGCGCCCAGCACGGCGGGCTCGTCGGGCGGGCGCCCGGTGTAGGTGGAATGGTAGAGCGGGTCCCGGCGCGTCGTGACGCGCCGCACGGTGAAGACCGGAAACCGCTCGCGCTCGTTGTAGTAGCCGGTGTGGTCGCCGAAGGGTCCCTCCTCGGCCGTCTCGCCGGGGCGGATCTCGCCCTCGAGCACGATCTCGGAGGCCGCCGGCACGTGGAGATCGCTGCCGAGGCACTTCGCGGTCTCGGTCTTCGCGTTGCGCAGCAGGCCCGCGAACTCGTATTCCGAGAGCGTATCGGGCACGGGCGTGACGGCGGCGAGTATCGTCGCGGGATCGGCGCCGAGCGCGACCGCAACCGGGAAAGGCTCGCCCGGGTGCGCCGCGCAGTGGTCGGCGAAGTCGAGCGCGCCGCCGCGGTGCGCGAGCCAGCGCATGATGAGCTTGTCGCGCGCGATGAGCTGCTGGCGGTAGACGCCGATATTCTGCCGCGTCTTGCGCGGGCCGCGCGTCACCGTCAGGCCCCAGGTGAGGAGCGGCCCGGCGTCGCCGGGCCAGCACGTCTGCAGCGGCAGCCGCGACAGGTCCACGTCGGAGCCTTCGCGGACGATCTCCTGGCACGGCGGCGAGCGCACCTCTTTCGGCGCCATGTGCATCACCTGCCGGCCGATCGGCAGCCAGCGCTCGAGCGCGTCGCGGACGCCTTTGGGCGGCTCGGGCTCCTTCAGGAACGCGAGCAGCGTTCCGATCTCCCGCAGCGAGGCGACCGGATCGACCGCGGCGTCGGCGCCCATCGCCAGCGCCACGCGCCGCACCGTGCCGAACAGGTTCGCGACCACGGGAATCGAATGCCCGGACGGACGCTCGAAGACGAGCGCCGGACCGCCCGCGCGCAGCACGCGGTCGCAGATCTCGGTCATCTCCAGGCGCGGGTCCACTTCGGCGCGCACGCGCTTCGCCTCGCCGAGCGCCTCGAGCCGCGCGAGGAACGCACGCAGGTCGCGGTCGGCCACTAGACCACCGTGGCCGCGGCGCCGCCATCCATCGGGATGTTGGCGCCGGTCACGTAGCTCGCGCGGTCCGAGGCGAGGAACACCGCCACCGCCGCGATCTCCTCCGGAGTGCCGTAGCGGCCGAGCGGGATCGACTGCTCGCCGCGCCGCCGCGCCTCGTCGGGCGATATGCCGGCGGTCCTGCCCTCCGCCTCGAAGCGCCCGGTCACGCGCTCGGTCAGCGTGACGCCCGGATTGATCGCGTTCACGCGCACGCCCTTCTTGCCGTACGCGGCCGCGAGCCCGGCCGAGAGCAGCATGAGCGCGGCGTTCGCCGCGCCGCCCGCGAGGTGCGCGGGGCTCGCGATCTTGCCCCCCTGGCCGACGATGTTGACGATCGCGCCGCGGCCGCGCGCCGCCATGCCCGGCAGCACGGCCTGCATCGCGTGCACGTAGGTGAAGTACTTCGCGTCCATCGCGTCGTGCCACGCCTGCATGTCGAGCTCCTCGGGCGAATGCCGCCTCGCCGCGCCCGCCGAGTTCACGAGGACGTCGATCGCGCCCGCGCGGCGCTCGAGCTCGGCCACTGCCGCCATCGCGCCGCGCGGGTCGCCCAGGTCGGCGGCGATCGACGTCACGTCGTGTCCTTTCGCCCGCAGCTTCGCCTCGGCCGCCGCCAGATTGTCGCGACTGCGCGAAGCGATCGCGACGCGCGCGCCTTCCGCGGCGAACGCGCCGGCGCAGGCCAGGCCGATCCCCTTGCTGCCGCCGGTGACGAGCACGACACGCCCCTTCAGACCGAGATCCACGGATAGAGTCCTTTCGTCGCGAAGTCGGCGAAGATTCCGGCGAAGACCACCGCGCCGACCCAGTTGTTCTGGTTGAACGCCTTGAAGCACGCGTCGCGATCGCGCGTGCGGACGAGGCGGTAATGGTGGAGCATGAGGGCGCCCGCGACGGCGAGGCCGCCGTAGTACAGCGGGCCCATGCGGTAATGCGTCCCGATGCCGGCGAGCACCGCCAGCGTGGCCGCGTAGCAGATCATCACCGCGGCGACGTCGAAGCGGCCGAACGTGATCGCGGCCGTCTTGATACCGATGCGCACGTCGTCGTCGCGGTCGACCATCGCGTATTCGGTGTCGTACGCGACCGCCCAGAAGATGTTCGCGAGCAGAAG
The DNA here is from genome assembly GCA_035651815.1 of Burkholderiales bacterium. Taxonomy (GTDB): domain Bacteria; phylum Pseudomonadota; class Gammaproteobacteria; order Burkholderiales; family SG8-39; genus VBDM01. Next base: position 57,460 of record DASRFB010000124.1, read on the forward strand.
CATCCACGCGACCGCCGGCACGATCCCCAGGACGGCCGCGTACCCCATGGGAATTCCGAAGCCGAAGGCGATGCCCAGGTAGGCCTGGGGCAAGGCGAGGAAGCGCTTGGTGAGCGGATAGGTCGCGGCGAGCCCCAGGGCCGCGAACGACAGGATGATCGCGAGACGATCGAGCGTCAGGACGAGCCCGAAAGCCGCGAGCGACAGAAGCGCGGCGAGGACGAGCGCCTCGCCGCGCCCGAGCGCGCCGGCCGCGAGCGGCCGCTCGCGCGTGCGCTTCACCTTGGCGTCGTATCGCCAGTCGGCGATATCGTTCATCACGCAACCCGCCGAGCGCATCAGCAGCGTGCCGAGCATGAAGATCCATACGATCCAGGCGTCCGGGCGTCCCGCCGACGCGAACCACAGGGCCCACAGCGTGGGCCACAGCAGCAGCAGCGTGCCGATCGGCTTGTCGAGGCGCATCAGGCGCTCGTACAGCGTGATGCGGTCGGCGATGGCGCGCAATCTCATGGCGGGGGAATTCTAGCGCGCCGGACGCTCATGCCCGCAGGAACTCGACGCGGCCGCCGAGCCAGCGATCGAGGTGACGTTGGGCGGATCCCGGGTGCTCGTCGAGCAGCCGCTCGGCAGCGCCGCTCGCGAGCTCGACCAGGTCCGCGTCGGCGACGAGGTCCGCGAAGCGCAGCAGCGGAGCGCCGCTCTGGCGCGAACCGAGCACCTCGCCCGGTCCGCGCAGCGCCAGGTCCTCGCGCGCGATCGCGAAGCCGTCGGTGTTCTCGTAGATGACGCGCAGGCGCCGGCGCGCCGCGTCTCCGGGCGGGTTCTGGAACAGCAGCACGCACACCGACTGCTCCGCGCCGCGGCCGACGCGGCCGCGCAGCTGGTGGAGCTGCGCCAGGCCGAAGCGTTCGGCGTGCTCGATCACCATGAGCGAGGCGTTCGGGACGTCGACGCCCACCTCGACGACGGTGGTCGCGACCAGCAGCTGGATCTCCCCCGACACGAACGCCGCCATCGTCGCCGCCTTCTCCGCGGGCTTCAGCTTTCCGTGGAGCAGCCCCACCCGCAGATCGGAGAGCTCGGCACCGAGGGCCGCGTGCGTCTCGAGGACGGTCTGCAGCTGCAGCTGCTCCGATTCCTCGATCAGCGGGCAGATCCAGTACGCCTGGCGCCCCGCGCGGCAGGCCTCGCGGATGCGCCGCACCACCTCGGCGCGACGCGAGTCCGCCACGAGCTTGGTGATCACCGGCCGGCGCCCCGGCGGCAGCTCGTCGATCACCGAGACATCGAGATCGGCATAGAAGCTCATCGCGAGCGTCCGCGGAATCGGCGTGGCGCTCATCATGAGCACGTGCGGCTCGGCGCCCTTCGCCCGCAACGCCAGCCGCTGCTCGACGCCGAAGCGGTGCTGCTCGTCGACGATGGCGAGCCCGAGCGCACGCAGCCGCGCCTTCTCCTGGATGAGCGCGTGCGTCCCGACGACGACCGGGGCCTCGCCGGACGAGGCCGCGGCGAGCGCCGCCTTTCTCTCCCTGGCCGACTGACCTCCGCCCAGCCACGCGACCGGAAGGCCGAGCGGCCCGAGCCATTCGGCGAACTTGCGGTAATGCTGCTCGGCGAGGATCTCGGTGGGCGCCATCACGGCCGCCTGCAGGCCGTGCTCGACGGCGCGCAGCGCGGCGAGCACGGCGACCACGGTCTTGCCGCTGCCGACGTCGCCCTGGAGCAGCCGGTGCATCGGATGCGGCTGGGCGAGGTCGCGCTCGATCTCGCTCCAGGCGCGGCCTTGCGCGCCGGTCAGGCGAAACGGCAGCCGCTCGACCAGCGCCGCGGTGTGCGTGCGCTTCGGGGCGAGCGCGCGGGCGGCCCTCGCCTTGCGCTCGCGGTAGTGCCTGCGCATCGACAACTGCTGCGCGAGCAGCTCGTCGAACTTGACGCGCCGCCACGCCGGCTCGGTGCGCGCGAGCAGGTCGTGGCTGTCCGCGCCGGGCAGCGGGTGGTGGAGCGCATCGATCGCTTCGCGAAAGCCGCACAGCCCCAGGCGCGCGAGCAGCTCCGGGGGCAGGGTCTCGTCGAGCGCCGCGCGTCCGAGCGCGCTCGCGATGGCGCGCCTGAGGTCGGCTTGCGACAGCCCCGCGGTCGTCGGATAGATCGGCGTGAGCGCCGTCGGCAGCGGCGACTCGCCGCGCAGGACGCGGAAGCGCGGATGGATCATCTCGCCGCCGAAGAAGCCCGAGCGCAGCTCGCCGAAGGCGCGCACCCTGACCCCGGGGGCCAGCGCCTTCACCTGGCTCGCCCAGAACCTGAAGAACCTGAACACCACCTCGCCCGACTCGTCCGCGACGCGGCAGACGAGCTGGCGCTTCGGACGGTACGCGATGTCGGTGGAGCGCACCACGCCTTCGACCTGGACCGCCGCGCCCGACGGCGCGCCGGCGATAGGCGTGATGCGCGTCTCGTCCTCGTAACGCAGCGGCAGATGCAGAACGAGATCGAATTCGCGGCGGATGCCGAGGCGCTCGAGCCGCTTCGCGGCGGAGGACGCTTCGCGCGAAGGCGGACGGACGCGGGCGTCGGCGGCGTTGCGGGCGCTCTTCGACAATGGGCAGCGTATAGTTGCGGGCCGCGCCGACAGCGACCCGGGAACCGCGGACTTATAATCGCTCCGGAGCGGGCGGTCCGACTCCATCTTAAATGACATCCTCCGTCATCGCCAATCTGCAGAAGCTGATCGGGACGCCGCGCGACGGCGCGCTGCTGCGATACTCGCTGGGCAACGAATATCTCAAGTCCGGCGATGCCGACAGCGCCGCCGCGCAGCTGCGCGAAGCGGTGAGCCGCGACGCCGGGTATTCCGCGGCGTGGAAGCTGCTCGGCAAGGCCCTCGCCGACTGCGGACGCCTCGCCGACGCGCTCGCCGCCTACCGCGAAGGCATCGCCGTCGCCGAGCGCAAAGGCGACAAGCAGGCCGCCAAGGAGATGACGGTGTTCTCGCGCCGGATCGAAAAGCAGCTCGAAGCCGGGCGCGACCGCTGACATGCCGCTCGCCGCCCTCAGGCGCAAGCTCTTCGGCAAGCCGCTCGATCCCCTCGACACCCGCACCCGGCACAACATCGCGCTCGTCGCGTTCTTCGCCTGGGTCGGGCTGGGCGCGGACGGCATCTCGTCCTCCTGCTACGGCCCGGAGGAGGCGTTCCGGGCGCTCGGCGACCACACGCACCTGGGCCTGTATCTCGCCATCGCGGTCGCGGTCACCGTGTTCATCATCGCGCTCGCGTACAACCAGGTGATCGAGCTGTTCCCGACGGGCGGCGGCGGCTATCGCGTCTCGACCCGGCTGCTGGGGCCTTACGCCGGCCTCGTGTCGGGCGCGGCGCTCGTCCTCGATTACGTGCTGACCATCGCCATCTCGATCGCGAGCGGCGTCGACGCGCTGTACTCGCTGCTGCCGCTCAGCCTCCAGCCCTACAAGCTGATCACCGAGGGGACGCTGATCCTGGTCCTGACCGGGCTGAACCTGCGCGGCATGCGCGAGGCGATCACGGTCCTGCTGCCGATATTCCTGGGCTTCATCGTGACCCACGCCTTCCTCATCGTCTACGGCGTGCTCACCCACGCGCCCGAGCTGCCGACGCTGGTGCCCGAGACCGTCTCGGAGACGTACGCCCTCGCCTCGCAGCTCGGGTGGACCGGCGTGGCCGCGCTGCTCTTACTCGCGTACTCACAGGGGGGCGGCACCTACACCGGCCTGGAAGCCGTCTCCAACAACGTGAACGTGCTCGCCGAGCCGCGCGTGCACACCGGCAAGGTGACGATGCTGTACATGGCGACGTCGCTCGCGTTCACGGCGGGCGGCATCGTGCTGCTGTACCTGCTGTGGGACGCGAAGCCGGTCGAGGGCCAGACGCTCAACGCGGTCGCCTTCGGCTCGATCATCGAGAGCTTCGGCTGGGCGAGCCCGTGGATGAACCAGGCCGGCCTGGTCGTGGTGCTCGCGCTCGAGGCCGGGCTGCTGTTCGTCGCCGCGAATACCGGCTTCCTCGGCGGCCCGGCGGTGCTCGCGAACATGTCGTTCGACTCGTGGGTCCCGCACAAATTCCGGTATCTGTCGGCGCGCCTGGTGACCGAGAACGGCATCCTGGTCATGGGCGTCGCGGCGCTCGGCATCCTGCTGTGGACCGACGGCAGCGTGTCCACGCTGGTCGTCCTCTACAGCATCAGCGTGTTCCTCACCTTCGCCATCTCGCTCTTCGGCCTGTGCGTGTACTGGGGATGGCACCGGCGCGAGCGCCACTGGCTGCGGCGCCTGCTGCTGTCGGCCGCGGGATTCGTCGTCTGCGCCGGCATCCTGCTCATGCTCATGGCGCAGAAGTTCCTCGAGGGCGGCTGGCTGACGGCGCTGATCATCGGCGCGATCGTCGGCGTCTGCATCGCCATCCGCATGCACTACAACTGGACGCGGCAGCAGATCCGCAAGCTCGATGCGCAGTACGCCGATCTGCCGTTCGGCAGCGTCGCCACGGCGCCCAAGCCCGATCCGGGCCAGCCGACCGCGGTGTTCCTCGTCGGCTCCTCGCGCGGCGGCGGGATGCACGCGCTGCTGTGGGTGCAGCGCATGTTCCCGAACCACTTCCGCAACTTCATCTTCGTCAACGCGCGCGCGGTCGACTCGCAGAGCTTCGGCGGACGCCAGCAGATGGACGCGATGGAGGTGGAGGCGAAGTCGGCGCTCGGCTACTTCGTCAACTACTGCAACAGCAAGGGCTGGGCGGCGAAATCGTATCTTTCGTTCGGGACCGATCCGATCGACGAGTTCACGCGGCTCGCGCAGCGCGTGCACGCGGAGTTCCCGAACAGCATCTTCTTCACGAGCAAGCTGGTGTTCGACAACGAGAACTGGTTCGTGCGCCTGCTGCACAACCAGGCGGCGACGGTGCTGCAGCGCAGATTCCACCTGCGCGGCATGCAGATGGTGATCCTGCCGATGAAGCTGTCGGTCTAGCCGGCCTACGCGGGCCGCGGCGAGTCGAGCTCGCTCGCGAAGAACGCGACGATGCCGGTCGCGAAGTGGCGCTTGGCGATGTAGCCGTCGGCGCCCGCGGCGCGGGCGGCGGCGCGGAAATCGTCAGACTCGTTGAGCGAAACCACCACCACGCGCACGTCGGGCTCGATGGCCTTGATGTGGCGCACCGCCGCCAGCCCGCCCGTGCCGGGCATGTTGATGTCCATGATGATCACGTCGGGCCGGTCGCTCAGGACCGCCTTCACGGCGTCGGCGCCATTGCCCGCCGTGGCGACGGCGACGACTGCCTCGAGCTCCGAGAGAAAGCGGCTCGCGGCGCGTATGAAGTACGGGCTGTCGTCGACGAGAAGTACCTTCATCGGTCCCCGGTCAGCCGCGGATTCGACGGCGTCCGCGAGGCTGGTTTTGCGTGCAGTTTCAGTGCGTTCCATTGACGTCGTCAGGGTATCTCGGACACCCTCGACGGCCAATCGGGCGCCTCCCGAAACCCGGGTTCGAAATACCCTAGGGTGCCGAACGGCGGATACGAGGCGTTACTTTTCCGCGCTGATGAGACCGATGCGGATGGCGTAGCGCACCAGGCCGGCGACGTCGTGGATCTCGAGGCGCTCCATGAGCTGTGTGCGGTGCGTCTCCACCGTCTTCACGCTGACTCCCATGCGATACGCGATCTCCTTGGTCGACAGGCCCTCGGCGATCATCTGCAGCACCTCGCGCTGACGCGGGGTGAGCTGCTCGGCCGGGTGCTTGTCCCCGCCCGGCCGCAGAACGTAGCTCTCGACCACCTGCTTCGAGACGGCCGGGCTCAGGTACACCTCTCCGCGCATCACCGCCTGCAGCGCGATGCCGAGCTCGGCGGTGGCCGCGTCCTTCATCAGGTAGCCGGAGGCGCCGGCGCGAATCGCCTGCTGCACGTAGTCGCCGGTTCCGTGCATCGAGAGAATGACGACACGCGTGCCGGGAAAGTCGCGCTTGATCTGGATCGTCGTCTCGAGGCCGTTCAGGTCCTTCATCGCGATGTCCATCAGCACGACGTCGGGCTGCTGCGACTTCAACTGCGCGAGCGCCTCGCGGCCGTTGCTGGCCTCGCCGACGACGGCGTATCCTTCCATGCCGTCGAGCAGCGAGCGGATGCCGGCCCGCACCAGCGTGTGATCGTCAACGAGCAGTACTCGAACCGGCATTGTCGTTCCTCCGGGCCCTGCGCGCGCGCGGGGGCGCGAAACGAAGCGGGAATTCGGCGACGATGGTCGTGCCTTCGGCCGGGCGCGAGCTGACGTTCAGCCTGCCGCCCGCGAGGCCGACGCGCTCCTGCATGCCCAGCAATCCGAGGCTGCCGCGCGCGATCGCCTCGCGCGTCGCCGCCGCCACGTCGAAGCCGCGGCCGTCGTCGCGCACGCTCACGCGCAGCCGGTCGCCGTTGCGCCGGGCCTCGATCCAGGCGTTGCGGGCCTGCGCGTGGCGCACGACGTTCGTCATCGCCTCCTGCACGAAGCGGAAGCACGCGGTCTCGAGCGCGGCCTCGAGGCGCTCGTTGAGCTCGTCGGCCTCGAACTCGGTGTGAAGGCCCGACGCGGCCGCCTGCCTGCCGATCTGCCAGCGCAAGGCCGCGACCAGCCCGAGGTCGTCGAGCTGCGAGGGCCGCAGGTTCAGCGACAGGTTGCGCACCTGGTCGAGGGCCTGATCGGTGATGAGCACGCATTCCTCGAGCGGCTGCCGCGCCTCGGGTCCGCAGCGGCGCATCGCGGATTGCAGATGCAGCTTCACGGCCGTGAGCGCCTGGCCGATCTCGTCGTGAAGCTCGCGTGCGATGTGACGACGCTCGCTCTCCTGCACCTCCAGCATGCGGCTCGAGAGCGACTGCAGCCTGAGGTTCGCCTCCTGCATCGCGCCGCGGTAGCGATTCTCGGATTCGCGCAGCTCCGACTCCGCGACCCGGCGGTCGCGCCGCTCGGTCGCCTCGCGCAGCTCGCGCTCGACCGCGGGCGCGAGGCGCGCGAGGCGGTCCTTGATCAGGTAGTCGTTGGCGCCGGCCTTCATCGCGTCCACGGCGACGTCTTCCCCGATGGTGCCGGAAACGACGATGAAGGGCATGTCGCGGCCGCTCCCGCGCACCAGCTTGAGCGCCTCGAGACCGGTGAACGATGGCATGCTGTAGTCGGCGATGACGAAGTCCCATTCGCGCCGCGACAGCGCGTCCTGCAGCGCCTGCGCGCTGTACACCCGTTCCGAGAGAAGCTCGTATCCGGCGCGCTTGAGCTCGGCGAGCACCAGCGCGGCATCGTCCTCGGAATCCTCGACCAGCAGGACCCTCAGCTTTCCCGCCATTCAGGCCTCGTATGGCAAGCCGCCCCCGGGGCGACGACGTCGTGCCCCGGTAAACAGCGAGAGCGGGATGTTCCATGCCGCGGCGGCTCCGCGGCCCAGTCGAGGGAAAACTCTGGTGGAGTTGAGGAGGATCGAACTCCCGACCTTCGCATTGCGAACGCGACGCTCTCCCAGCTGAGCTACAACCCCACGCGGGCTGAATTCTAACCTCAAAGGCCCCTCCCGACAACGCCGGCCGGCGCTAGTTTGGGGCGCTTCGGATTGATTTGCAATGGAATTCGGGCTCAGCGGCCGGCCGCTCGCGTGAGGCGGTCGAGGATCGCCTCCCACCCGGGTCCCTCGGGCGGCCGCTCGACGAGGATCGTCGCCGCGGCCGCCTCGTCCAGCCTTCGAAGCAGCGCGTACAGCTCGCGCGCGTAGCGCTGCGGGTCGGACGAGGCGCGCACCCACATCGCCGCGGTCGCGCCCGCGGGCGCCTCTTCGAACGCGAGCACGGCCGATTGGCGCGTCAGCGCGGGCTCGAGCTCGATGCGGCTCACGAGGCGCAGCGGATGACGCGGCGCGTAGTGGACCTCGAGCGTGCCGGACGCGCGCGGCGCGGCGGCGTCGCGCGGCCGCGGATCGGCGCCGATCGCCGCCGCGATGTCGGCCGCGCCGATGCGTCCCGGGCGCAGCAGCACCGCATCCCCGCGCGACAGATCGACGATCGTCGATTCGATGCCGACCTCGCACGGCCCGCCGTCGATGACGAGGTCGACGTCCGTCCCGAGGTCGCGCCGCACGTGATCCGCGGTCGTCGGGCTCAGCTTGCCGAACCGGTTGGCCGACGGCGCGGCAATCCCGCCGCCGAAGGCGCGCAGCAGCTCGAGCGCGAGCGGATGGCCCGGCACGCGCACCCCGACGGTATCCTGCCCTCCCGTCACGCGCTCGTTCACCGTCGTCGCGCGCTTGAGGACGAGCGTGAGCGGTCCCGGCCAGAAGCGCTCGGCGAGCCTGTGCGCGTCGGCGGGAATGTCGCGCGCCCAGCGCCCGAGCAGCGACGCGTCGCCGATGTGGACGATCAGCGGGTGATCCGCGGGCCGGCCCTTCACGCGGTAGATGCGTGCGACGGCCGCTTCGTTGGACGCATCGCCGCCCAGCCCGTACACCGTCTCGGTCGGGAACGCGACCAGCCCGCCGCGCGCGAGGATCTCGACGGCGCGCGCTACAGGCTCTGGCGACAAAGGGCTGCGCGCCTCGCGCTCAGGCCGGCAGCCGCGCGTTCTTCACGGCGTCGGCCTGCGCGCGGCGGAAATCCTGCAGGCGCTTCGCGAGCTTCTCGTCGGCGAGCGCCAGCATGGCGACCGCGAACAGGCCGGCGTTGGCGGCGCCCGCGTCGCCGATGGCGAAGGTCGCGACCGGAATGCCCTTCGGCATCTGGACGATGGAGAGCAGCGAGTCGAGCCCCTGCAGGTGCTTGGAAGGCATGGGAACGCCGAGCACCGGCAGCGTCGTCTTCGCCGCCACCACGCCGGCGAGGTGCGCCGCGCCGCCGGCGCCCGCGATGAAGCACTTCGCGCCCTTCGCCGTGAGATCGTCGATCCACTGCTCGAGCGCCTCGGGCGTCCGATGCGCGGACAGCACGCGCGCCTCGTACGGCACCGAGAAGTCGGCGAGCTGTTTCGCGGCCTGCTGCATCACTTCCCAGTCGCTCGTGCTGCCCATGACGATGCCGACGAGCGGCGCGCTGCTGGCCATCTTTTCACCCTCCCAGTTTCTGTCCGGTCAATCGATACAGGGCCTCGCGGTACTTGTCGGAGGTCCTGGCGAGCACGTCGGGCGGCAGACGCGGCGCCGGCGGCTTCTTGTTCCAGTCGAGCGTCTCGAGGTAATCGCGCACGTACTGCTTGTCGTACGAAGGCGGGCTCGAGCCCGGCTGGTACTGGTCGGCCGGCCAGAAGCGCGAGGAGTCGGCCGTGAGCGCCTCGTCGATCAGCACCAGGCGCCCGGCATTGTCCAACCCGAACTCGAACTTGGTATCGGCGATGATGATGCCGCGCTCGCGCGCGTAATCGGCCGCCTCGCGGTAGAGCCGGATCGAGACGTCGCGCACCTGCCTCGCGAGATCGCGCCCGACGGTCTTCTCGACCTCATCGAAAGAAATGTTCTCGTCGTGCGCGCCGATCTCGGCCTTCGTCGCCGGCGTGAAGATGACCTCGGGCAGCTTGTCGGCCTGCTTCAGGCCTTTCGGCAGCGGGATGCCGCACACGCTGCCGGTCGACTGGTAGTCTTTCCAGCCCGACCCGATCAGGTAGCCGCGCACCACCGCCTCGATCGGCAGCGGCCTGAGCTTGCGCACCACGACCGAGCGCCCGCGCACCTGCGCCGCCTCGTGCTCGCCTTTCACCACCGATTCAGGTGTCGCGCCGTTCAGGTGGTTGGGAACGATGTGCGCGAGCTTGCCGAACCAGAAGTTCGACATGGCGTTCAGGACCCGGCCCTTGTCGGGGATCGGGTCCCGAAGGACGACATCGAACGCGGACAGCCGGTCGGTCGTGACGATGAGCAGGCGATCGTTTCCGACGGCGTACATGTCGCGCACCTTGCCGCGACCGACGAGCGGCAGGCTCTGCAGACCCGATTCGTACAGCGGGGCCGGCGTGCTCATCAGGCGGCCTGCTTCTCGAGCTCGGACCGGTACTTGCCCTGCGCCGCGAGGCTGTTCATGCGCGCGCGATGATAGAACGCGCGCTGCGCCGCGGCGACGTTGCCGGTCTGACCGCGCCAGGTCTTCAGCGCCGGGTTCTGCAGCGCCCGGCTGTACGAAAAGGTGAGCGGCCACGGCAGGCCCGGCATTTGCGCCATCGCGTTCAGGTGCGCCGTCGCCGCCTCGTCGCTCTGCCCGCCCGAGAGGAACACCACGCCCGGGAGCGCCGCGGGGACGGTGCGCTTCAGGCATTTCACCGTCAGCTCGGCCACCTCGTCGACGCTCGCCTGGCGGCCGCTGTCCTTCCCGGGGACCACCATCGACGCCTTGAGGATCGTGTGCTCGAGCGAGACGTTGTGCGCGCGCAGCGCGGCGAACAGCGCGGCGAGCGTGGCCTCGGTCGCCTCGAAGCAGCGCTCGATCGTGTGGTTGCCGTCGAGCAGCACCTCGGGCTCGACGATCGGGACGATCGACTGCTCCTGGCAAAGCGCAGAGTAGCGCGCCAGCGCGTGCGCGTTCGCGTACAGGCAGGCGTGGGTCGGAATGCCGGGACCGATGTTGATCACCGCTCGCCACTTGGCGAAGCGCGCGCCGAGCTTGAAGTACTCCTCGAGCCGGCCGCGCAGGCCGTCGAGCCCCTCCGTCACGACCTCGCCCGGTGCGAGCGCCAGGTTGTGCGTGCCCTTGTCGACCTTGATACCGGGGATGATGCCCTTCTTCTGCAGGTATTGGGGAAACGGCTCGTTCCCCGACACGGTGCTCTGGCGCAGCGTCTCGTCGAACAGGATCACGCCGCTCACGTAATCCTCGATGCCCTTGGTGGTGAACAGCAGATCGCGGTAAGCGCGGCGGCTCGGCTCGGTGCTCTCGACGCCGACCGACTTGAAGCGCTTCTCGCAGGTGCCGCTCGATTCGTCGGCGGCGAGCAGCCCTTTGCCGTTGGCGACCATGGCTGCGGCGGTCTTCGAAAGAAGATTGGTGTCCATGCGACTTTCCTATGCTGGGTTCGCTGGTTTGGCTCGGGATTCGGAGTAACGCGCGGGAAGCGTGCGATTTTACCCGGCCCGCGACAGCGATGCCACGCCGGTCCGCGCCTTGCCCCGCAGCGCTTGGACCGTCAACTGGCGGTTTGGTGCCGTTCCCGGCAGAGCATCAGCACCTCGTCGGGATCGCGCTTCCACCAGTTGCGCGCCGAGAAGATCTCCACCTCGTGGAAGCCCCGGTATCCGGCCTCGCCCATCCACGAACGCACGAGGGCGAGGTCGATCACGCCGTCGCCCATCATGCCGCGGTCGAGCAGCAGGTCCGTGGTCGGCACCAGCCAGTCGCAGATGTGGTACGCGAGCAGGCGCTTGTCGCCGGCACGCTCGATCTGCGCCCGGAGCTCGGGGTCCCACCAGACGTGGTAGACGTCCACCACCACGCCGAGGTCGCCACGGCTCGAACCCGAGCCGAGCTCGTCGCACAGGTCGAGCGCCTGCGCGAGCGTGTTGATGCAGCCGCGGTCGGCGCAGTACATCGGGTGCATCGGCTCGATCGCGAGCGGCACGCCGGCCGAGCGCGCATGGTCGAGGATCTCGCCGATGCCGTCGCGCACCATCTCGCGCGCGCCCGCGAGGTCCCTGGAGCCCGCCGGCAGGCCGCCGACGACGAGCACGAGGCACGCCGCCTCGAGGACCGCGGCGTCGTCGATCGCGCGCAGGTTGTCGTCGATGGCCGCGCGCCGCCCCTTGCGGTCGGCGGCGGAGAACATCCCGCCGCGGCACAGGCCCGTGACGCGCAGGCCGTGGTCGCGGATGACCTTCGCCGCTTCCTTGGCGCCGAGCTGCGCGAGCTGGTCGCGCCACGGCGAGATCCCCGGGATGCCGTGGCGCGCGCAGCCGGCGATGATCTCGCGCAGGCTCCACTTCTCGCGCACGGTCGCGGTATTGAGCGAGAGCAGCCCGGGATCGGGCGGTCCGAGGCGGTTCACCGCGCGTCGAGCCCGTGGACGGCGAGCAGCCGCTTCATGCGCGCGACCGCGAGCTCCGGGTCGCGCAGCAGGCCCGCGGCGTCGGCGAGCCGGAACGTCTCGGCGAGGTGCGCGATCGAGCGCGCCGACTGCTGGCCCCCGACCATGACGAAGTGGTCCTGGTGGCCGTTGAGCCAGGCGAGGAACACGAGGCCCGTTTTGTAGAAGCGCGTCGGCGCGGAGAAGACGTGCCGGGAAAGCGGCAGCGTCGGACCGAGCAGGCTGCGGAAGCCCTCGCGGTCTCCGGCGGCGAGCCAGGCTAGCGCCGCCGACGCGGCGGGCGCGATTGCGTCGAGGATCCCGAGCAGCGCGTCGGAATGGCCCTCGGCATCGCCCTCGATCAGCTCGGGATAGTTGAGGTCGTCGCCGGTGTACATGCGCACGCCGGCAGGAAGCCGGCGGCGCATCGCGACCTCCTTGTCCTTGTCGAGCAGCGAGATCTTGATCCCGTCGACCTTCGCCGCATTGTCGCTCACGACCGCGAGCGCAGTCTCCATGGCGTCCGCCGGGTCGCGGCTGCCCCAGTAGCCGGCCAGGGCCGGGTCGAACATCTCGCCCAGCCAGTGGATGACGACCGGCTCGCGCACCTGCGACAGCAAGCGCGCGTAGACCTCGCGGTAATCGTCCGCGCTGCGCGCGCAGGCGGCGAGCGCGCGGCTCGCCATGAGCACGATGCGGCCGCCGAGCGCCTCGATCGCGCCGCATTGCGCCTCGTACGCCGCCAGCACGTCCGCGGGCTTGACGCCCGCCGCCGGGGCGAGCTGGTCGGTCCCGGCGCCGCTGAAGAGCACGGCGCCCTCGACGTCGCGCGACGCGTCGATCGAGCGGCGGATCAGCTCGAGCGAGGCGCTCCAGTCCATGCCCATGCCGCGCTGCGCGGTGTCCATGGCCTCGGCGACTCCCAGGCCCAGCGACCAGAGGTAGCTCCGGTAGGCGAGCGTCGCGTCCCAATCGACCGCGGCCTCGAGCCAGGGATCGTGCGCGGAGTACGGGTCGCCCACGACGTGCGCCGCGGCGAGCGCGACGCGGTCGAACTTCGGCTTCCCGAGCATGGCGAAGTCGCGCGGCCCGCGCAGGCGGTACTCCTCGAGGCGGCGGCCGCCGGCGGGCAGCCTGATCTTGAGCTTCGGCTTCTCGGGCGCGTTCACGGCGCGTCAGAGCTCGAGCTTGGGCACGTCGATCCAGCGCCGCTGCTTCCAGCTCCTCAGCGCGCAGTCGACGAGCTGCAGGCCCTTGGCGCCCTCGACCAGGTTCCACCGGAACGGGGCGCCCTCGCAGACGTGCCGGATGAAGAGCTCCCATTCGGCCTTGAACGCGTTCTCGTAGACGCCGTCGTCCGGGATCTCTTGCCAATCGGCGAGGAAGTCGTGGCCCTGGCGCACGTCCGGGTTCCACACCGGCCGCGGCGTAGCCTCCAGGGACTGCGCGAAGCAGCGCGTCAGGCCCGCCACGGCCGAGCCGCGCGTGCCGTCGACCTGGAACACCGCGAGATCGTCGCGCCGCACGCGCGCCGCCCAGGAGCTGTTGACGTGCGCGATCACGCCGCCCCGCAGCTCGAACGTGGCGTACGCGGCGTCGTCCGCGGTGACGCGGTACTTGCGGCCGCCCTCGTCCCATCGGGTCGGAATGTGCGTCGCGCCCAGGCAGGACACGCGCCGCACCTCGCCGAACAGGTTGTCGAGGACGTAGCGCCAGTGGCACAGCATATCGAGGATGATCCCGCCGCCGTCCTGCTCGCGGTAGTTCCACGACGGTCGCTGCGCCGGCTGCTCGCGCCGGTCCCCCTCGAACACCCAGTAGCCGAACTCGCCGCGCACCGACAGGATGCGGCCGAAGAAGCCCGAGTCGCGCAGCTTCCGCAGCTTCAGCAGGCCGGGGAGCCAGAGCTTGTCCTGGACGACGCCGTGCCGGACGCGCGCCTTCCTCGCGGCGCGGGCGGCCCCGAGCGCCTGCGCGAGCGTGGTCGCGATCGGCTTTTCGCAGTAGACGTGCTTTCTCCGCGCGATCGCGCGCCGGAGCAGCTCGGGGCGCAGTTGCGTGGACGCGGCGTCGAAGAAGACGGCGTCGTCCCCGTTCGCGAGCGCGGCGTCGAGGTCGGTGGTCCAGCGCTCGATCGCGTGCCGGGACGCGAGCGCCCGGAGCTTGGCGGGGTTGCGGCCGACCAGCACCGGATCGGGCATGACGCGCGTGCCGTCGGACAGCCGCACGCCGCCCTGCTCGCGGATCGCGACGATCGAGCGCTCCAGGTGCTGGTTCGCGCCCATGCGGCCGGTCACGCCGTGCATGATGATGCCGAGCCTCTTCTCTCCCATGTCCGTGTCTCGGAAGGAAGGCGGGCCCGCCCTACGCGCGCCGATGCTCCCCGACGCGGACGATCTTCATGGTATTCGTGCCGCCGGCCTTGCCGATCGGCTCGCCGATCGTGAGGACGATCAGGTCGCCCGTCTGCACCACGTCGCTCTTCACGAGGACGTTCTCCGCCTCGGCGAGCAGCTCCTCGCGGTCGTGACCGACGTACTTCACCATGAGCGGATAGACGTCGCGGAACAGGGCGCAGCGGTAGCGCGTGCTCGTCTGCGAGGTGAGCGCGAAGATCGGCACGCCGCAGTTGAGGCGCGACATCCACAGCGCGGTCGACCCCGACTCGGTCAGCGCCGCGATCGCCTTGACCTTGAGATGGTAGGCCGTGAACAGCGCCGCCATCGCGATCGACTGGTCGACGCGCGTGAACGTGCGGTCGAGGAAGTCGCGGTCGAGCGTCACCGGCTGCGACTGCTCGGCGACGCTGCAGATGCGCGCCATGTTGGTGATCGTCTCGACCGGGTACTTGCCGCTCGCGGTCTCCGCGGAGGTCATCACCGCGTCGGTGCCGTCCAGCACGGCGTTCGCGACGTCGGACACCTCGGCGCGAGTCGGCACCGGGCTCGAGATCATCGACTCCATCATCTGGGTCGCGGTGATCGTGATCTTGTTCTGCTCGCGCGCCATGCGGATCATGCGCTTCTGCAGCGCCGGCACCGAGGCGTCGCCGACCTCGACCGCCAGGTCGCCGCGCGCGACCATGATGCCCTCGCACGCCGACATGATGTCCTCGAGCGCGCGCGGCTCGACCGCCTCGGCGCGCTCGATCTTGGCGATGAGGAAGGCGTCGCCGCCCGCCGCGCGCATCAGCTGGCGTGCCATGTACATGTCGGCGCTCGACTTCGGGAACGAGACCGCCAGGTAGTCGACCTTGATCTTCGCGGCGGTGCGGATGTCCTCCATGTCCTTGGGGGCGAGCGCCGGCGCGGTGAGGCCGCCGCCGAGGCGGTTGATGCCCTTGTTGTTCGAGAGCACGCCGCCGTGCTGCACGCGCGCGTGGATCTCGTTGCCAAGCACCTTCTCCACCTCGAACACGATGCGGCCGTCGTCGAGCAGCAGCATGTCGCCCGAGTGCACGTCGCGGGGCAGCTCCTTGTAGTCGAGGCCGACCCGGCGATCGTCGCCGAGCTCGCAATCGGCGTCCAGGATGAAGCCGTCGCCGGGCTTGAGCGTGATCCGCCCGTCCTTGAACTTGCCGATGCGGATCTTGGGGCCCTGCAGGTCCGCCATGATGCCGACGGTGCGCCCGGTCTTGCGCGACGCCTCGCGCACCATCTCGGCGCGCCGCACGTGATCCTCGGCGGTGCCGTGGGAAAAGTTCAGGCGGACGACGTCCACGCCCGCAAGGAACATGCGCTCCAGGGTGAGGGCGTCGCTCGACGCGGGGCCGAGCGTCGCGACGATCTTGGTGCTCCTCTGCATCGGGTCTCCGGAAACGAAGACCGGCGCCGCCGCGGGCGCCGGGTCGGGTGAAGCGATCTACTTTACCAGAGGGTCGGCGAGAGAATTTGGAGGCCGCGGCCGGGGCGAAGTTCGGTTTTTGTCAGCACGGCCCCGGCTGGGCTATAGTTCGCGTTCGGTGCCCGCGGCAGAAGCCCACCAAGACGGGGAGAAGACCTGTGCTCGCCACCCAGATTCGGCAAAAAGACGGCATCTTCTATTTCGGCAGCTTTCGCGCGCCCGAGCTGCTGCAAAGGGTGCGCTTCATCAGCCGCTTCTACGGCGAGGGCGAGGAAATCGCCCCGGCCCGCATCTCGCACGAGGACGAGATCGCCCAGTTCATCTCCAAGATCGAGCGCACCGACAAGGCGTTCCAGCGCACGCTCTCGCGCGCGAAGGTGAAGCAGCTGAAGAACTTCTACGAGACCGCGGTGACCCAGCCTCCCATCCCCGGGACGGTGCTGCTGTTCACGCCCGAGAAGCTTCGCTTCACGCCGGCCGGCAACGGCGAAAGCGTGGGCAGCCTGTCGGAGCCGCAGCAGAAGTTCCTGATCATCGACGGGCAGCACCGGCTCGCCGCGCTGCGCTTCTACATGGAAGAGCGTCCCGACGACGCCAAGACCATCAACGTCCCGTGCGTGATCTTCGATGGCCGCAGCGAGGACTTCGCGACCGAGATGTTCGTCATCATCAACTCGACGCCGACGCGCATCAACAAGAGCCACCTGGTCGACCTGTACGAGCGCGTGTCGTGGGCGGCGCCCGACCGCAAGTTCGCGGCGCGCATGGTGAGCGGCCTCTACAGCGAAGGCGACAGCCCGCTGCGCTACCGCATCAACCGCCTCGGCGGCCGCAGCCAGCAGGACAAGTGGATCCTGCAGGCGGAGCTGTTCAACGAGCTGCACCGCTGGGTCAGCCGCGACTGGCGCAAGATCCAGATCGCCGGCGGCAGCGCCAAGGAGGCCGGGCGCTATTACGCGATGGTGCGCGACTTCCTGAAGGCCTCCGAGAAGGTCTGGGGCGAGGCCTGGGGCAATCCCAACTACATGGTGACCCGTCCGGTCACCCTGAAGGCCCTGATCCGGGTGTGCGCCGACCTCGCGCGCGAGAACGCCGAGCCGGCCGAGGGCCGGGTCAAGCGCTGGGAGGAGCGGCTCAGTCCCTGGGCCGACCAGCTCCGGGCGTTCAAGGTCGAGGGATTCTACGAGCGCTTCGCCGCCAAGGGGGAGGTGGAGCGCGTGAGCCGCGTCCACCGCGAGCTCGCCAAGCTGGCCGGCATCGAGGTGCGCACCGCCAAGGCCTAGACCGGCGGCGCTAGCGCGCCGGCACCTTTGCCGCGCGCTGCTCCAGGATCTCGATGGCGGGCAGCTTCTTGCCCTCTAGGAACTCGAGGAAGGCCCCGCCGCCCGTCGACACGTAGGAGATCTTGTCGCCCACGCCGTATTTCGCGATGGCGGCGAGCGTCTCGCCCCCGCCCGCCAGCGAGAACGCCCGGGACCCGGCGATCGCCTGCGCGAGCGCCTTGGTCCCCTGGCCGAACTGGTCGAACTCGAACACCCCGACCGGCCCGTTCCAGACGATCGTTCCGGCGCGCGAGAGCACGCGCGCGAACTCGGCTGCGGACTTCGGGCCGATGTCGAGGATCATGTCGTCGTCGGCCACGTCGGCCAGCGCCTTGACCTCGGCGTGGGCCCCGCCCGAGAGCTCCTTGGCGCAGACCACGTCCGCGGGGAGCGGCACCTCGCCGCCCTTCCTGCGCAGCAGCTCGGTGATCTTGCGAGCCTCGGCCACGAGATCGGGCTCGGCCAGCGACTTGCCGATCTCGTGTCCGGCCGCGAGCAGGAAGGTGTTCGCGATCCCGCCGCCGGGGATCAGGCAGTCGACCTGGTCGGCGAGCGCCGCGAGGATGCTGAGCTTGGTCGAGACCTTCGAGCCCGCCACGATGGCGACCAGCGGCCGCGCCGGGCGCTCGAGCGCCTTCGAGAGCGCGTCGATCTCCGCGGCCATCAGCGGGCCGGCGCAGGCGACGGGCGCGTACTTCGCGATGCCGTGCGTGGTCGCCTCGGCGCGGTGCGCGGTGCCGAAGGCGTCGTTCACGTAGACGTCGCACAGCGCGGCCATCTTCTTCGCGAGCGCGTCGTCGTCCTTCTTCTCGCCCTTGTTGAAGCGGCAGTTCTCGAGCAGCGCCGCCTTGCCCCGCTCGACCTCGACGCCGTTCAGCCAGTCGCGCTCGAGCGGGACTTCCATCCCGAGCAGGCCCGAGAGGTGCCTGGCGACCGGAGCGAGCGATTCCTTCTCGTCGAACTGCCCCTCGGCCGGGCGCCCGAGATGAGAGACGAGCATGAGGCGCGCACGCTGGCCGAGCACGTGGCGGATGCCGGGCAGCGCCGCGCGGATGCGCGTGTCGTCGGTGATCCGGCCGTCCTGGATCGGGACGTTGAAGTCGACGCGGACCAGCACGCGCTTCCCGCGCAGGTCGACCTCCGACATCCTGAGGATGGTCACGCCGGCCTCAGCGGGCGTTCATCAGCGCGACCGTCGCGTCGAGCATCCGGTTGCTGAAGCCCCATTCGTTGTCGTACCACGAAGACACCTTGACCAGCGTCCCCTCGGACACCTTGGTCAGCGTCGAGTCGAAGATCGACGAGGCGGGATTGTGGTTGAAGTCGATCGAGACCAGCGGGTCCTTGTTGTACTCGAGGATGCCCTTCAGGTCGGTCTCGGAAGCGTCTTTCATCGCCTTGTTGACCTCGTCGACGGTGGTCGCGCGCTTGGCCACGAAAGAGAGATCGACGATCGACACGTTGATCGTCGGAACGCGGATCGCGTAGCCGTCCAGCTTGCCGTTCAGCTCGGGCAGCACCAGCCCTACCGCCGCCGCGGCGCCCGTCTTGGTCGGGATCTGCGACTGCGTCGCCGAGCGAGCCCGGCGCAGGTCCTCGTGATAGACGTCGGTGAGCACCTGGTCGTTCGTATACGCGTGGATCGTGGTCATGAGGCCGCACACGACGCCGATGCGGTCGTGCAGCGCCTTGACGAGCGGCGCGAGGCAGTTCGTCGTGCACGAGGCGTTGGAGATGACGGTGTGCGAGGCCTTGAGCGTCTTGTGGTTGACGCCGACGACGATGGTGGCGTCCACGTCCTTGCCGCCCGGCGCCGAGATGATGACCTTCTTCGCCCCGGCGGCGAGGTGGGCCGAGGCCTTCTCCTTGCTCGTGAACAGTCCCGTGCACTCGAGCACCACGTCGACCTTCAGGTCCTTCCACGGCAGCTCGGCGGGATTGCGCTTCGCGCACACCTGGATGCGGTCGTCGTTGACGACCAGGGCGTCGCCGTCGACCGCGATCTTGCCGGGAAACTTGCCGTGCACCGTGTCGTAGCGCGTCAGGTGCGCGTTGGTCTGGGCGTTGCCCAGGTCGTTCACCGCGACGAACTGCAGGTCGTGCTTCTTGCCGCTCTCGTAGAAGGCGCGCAGGATGTTGCGGCCGATGCGGCCGTAGCCGTTGATTGCCACCCGAATGGTCATTGCCGTGCTCCGAAGAAAAACCGCGAAAGCTAAAGGACGCTCTTGACCGCCTTCACCACGTTGTCGGCGGTGAAGCCGAAGTGCTCGAAAAGCTGGGGCCCGGGAGCCGACTCGCCGAAGCGATCGATGCCGACGACGGCCCCGCGGCGCGAGTCGACCGCGCCGACGTACTTGCGCCAGAAGTCGGACACGCCCGCCTCGACCGCGACCCGCGGCAGCCCGGCGGGGAGCACGCTCTCGCGCCAGGCCGCGTCCTGCCGGTCGAACACGCTGGTCGACGGCATCGATACGACGCGCACCGCAACGCCCTGCTCGGCGAGCTTCGCCTTCGCGGCCATCGCGAGTGCGACCTCCGAGCCGGTCGCGATGATCACCGCGCGCGCACCCGCGGCGTCGGCGAGGACGTAGCCGCCGCGCGCGATCTGCGCCACGGCGTCGGCGCTGCGCTTCTGGAACGGCAGGTTCTGGCGCGACAGCAGCAGCGCCGACGGGCCGTCGCCGCGCCCGATCGCCGCGATCCACGCGACCGTCGTTTCGACCGTGTCGCAGGGCCGCCAGACATCGAAGCCGGGGATCAGCCGCAGCGCCGCGGCGTGCTCGACCGACTGGTGCGTCGGGCCGTCTTCGCCGAGACCGATCGAGTCGTGCGAGAACACGAACACCGAGCGCACGCGCATCAGCGCCGCCATGCGCAACGCATTGCGCGAATAGTCCGAGAACGTGAGGAACGTCCCGCCGTACGGGATGAAGCCGCCGTGCAGCGCCAGCCCGTTCATGACCGCGCTCATGCCGAATTCGCGCACGCCGTAGTAGAGATAGTTGCCTCCGCGGGCTTCCCGCCCCTGCGGGGCGACGGGCCGGGACCCCGACCACAGGGTCAGATTCGAGCCGGTTAGATCGGCCGATCCGCCGACGAGTTCCGGCAGCACCGGGCCGATCGCCTCGAGCGCGTTCTGCGAGGCCTTGCGCGTGGCGACCGACTCGGCTTTGGCCTCGGCCTTGGCGAGGATCTCCCGGGCGCTCTGCGCCCAGCCCTGCGGGAGGGCGCCCGCCATGCGGCGCTCGAATTCGCGCGCGAGCTCGGGATGCGCCTTGGCGTAGCGCGCGAAGCGCTCCGACCACCCCTGCTCGAGCGACGCGCCGCGCGCGCGGGCGTCCCAGCCTTCGTAGACTCGCCGAGGGATCTCGAACGCTGCGTGCGGCCAGCCGAGCGCCGCGCGAGTCGCAGCCACCTCTTCGGCCCCGAGCGGCGCGCCGTGCGCGTCGTGGGTACCCGCCTTCTTGGGCGCGCCGTGCGCGATCACGGTCTTGCAGCAAATCAGGCTCGGCTTGTCGCCCACCGCCTTCGCCGCGCGGATCGCGCGGTCGACCGCCTCGACGTCGTGCCCGTCGACGTCGGGCACGACGTGCCAGCCGTACGCCTCGAACCGCCTCGGCGTGTCGTCGGTGAACCAGCCGCGCACGTGGCCGTCGATCGAGATGCCGTTGTCGTCGTAGAGCGCGATCAGCTTGCCGAGCTTCAGCGTCCCCGCGAGCGAGCACACCTCGTGCGAGATGCCCTCCATCATGCAGCCGTCGCCCATGAAGACATAGGTGTGATGGTCGACGATCTCGTGTCCGGGACGGTTGAATTCCGCGGCGAGCAGCCGCTCGGCGAGCGCCATGCCGACCGCGTTGGCGATGCCCTGGCCCAGGGGGCCCGTGGTGGTCTCGGCCCCCGGGGTAATTCCGTATTCCGGGTGCCCGGGCGTCTTCGAGTGCAGCTGCCGGAAGCGCTTCAGCTCCTCGAGGGGCAGGTCGTAGCCGCTCAGATGCAGGAGCGCGTACAGCAGCATCGAGCCGTGCCCGTTCGAGAGCACGAAGCGGTCGCGGTCGTGCCAGCGCGGATTCGCCGGGTTATGGCGCAGATGGCGGCCCCACAGCGCGACGGCGATCTCCGCCATGCCCATGGGCATTCCCGGGTGGCCCGAGTTGGCGGCCTGCACCGCGTCCATGGCGAGGACGCGGATGGCGTTGGCGAGCTCGCGCTCGGCGCCGCCGCTCTTCGCGACGTCGACGAGGTCGGGCGCAGGGTCCGGCGTCATCGTCGGGAAAACGCCGGGAAGAAAGGATGGAAAGACATGAGGAGCCCTATAATTATCGGCGAATCTCGCCGGCTTGGCGAGAGCGGCGCACCCGGCGGGCCTTTCGCGCTCGCGTCCAACCCCGAAAACCCGGAGGAGCAGTGAGCAAACAAAAACTGGCGTTCATCGGCCTCGGCGTGATGGGCTTTCCCATGGCCGGGCACCTCGTGCAAAAGGGCGGTCACGAAGTGACGGTGTACAACCGCACGCGCGGCAAGGCCGACGCCTGGGCGGCGAAGCACGGCGGCAAAGTCGCGGCCACGCCGGCCAGGGCGGCCGAAGGCGCCGGCATCGTGTTCTCGTGCGTGGGCGACGACCCGGATCTGCGCGAGATCGCGCTCGGCCGGGACGGCGCGTTCGCGGCGATGGCCAAGGGCGCGGTCTTCGTCGACCACACGACCGCCTCGGCGAAGGTGGCGCGCGAGCTCGCCGCCGCAGCGAAGCAGGGCGGCTTCGAGTTCCTCGACGCGCCGGTCTCGGGCGGACAGGCCGGCGCCGAGAACGGGCAGCTCACGGTCATGGTCGGCGGCGACGGCGCGGCGTTCGAGCGCGCCAAGCCGGTCATCGCGCACTTCGCGAAGGCCGTGACGCTGATGGGCCCCTCGGGCTCGGGCCAGCTCACCAAGATGGTCAACCAGATCTGCATCGCGGGGCTGGTCCAGGCCCTGTCGGAGGGCCTCAACTTCGCGATGAAGGCGGGTCTCGACGCCAAGCTCGCCCTCGACGTCATCTCCAAAGGCGCCGCGCAGTCCTGGCAGATGGAGAACCGCGGCAAGACCATGGTCGACGACAAGTTCGACTTCGGTTTCGCGGTCGATTGGATGCGCAAGGACCTGCGCATCTGCGCCGAGGAGGCGCGCGCCAACGGCGCGTCGCTGCCCGTCACCCAGACCGTCGCCGGCTTCTACGACGAGATCTCGAAGACGGGCGGGGGGCGCTGGGACACGTCGAGCCTGATCCGGCGCCTGCGCCGGTCCTAGACCTTCCGCGGAAAGCGCGCGGCCGTGTCCATGCCGTTCCAGCGGCCGGCGGACTACACGCCGGCCGTCGCCGCTCCGCCGCAGCCGGCCGAGCGCGCCTTCTGGTTCGTGTTCCGCGGCACCGAGCTCCTGATCGCAGCGCCCGAGCCCCGCGTGCCCCATTGCAACTTACCCAAGGAATTGGGTATGATGCCGCTGCGGACACAATATCTTGGGGTTTGGGGCGGGGAGCACTGCTACTCCGCCGAAGTGGCGCCGGAGGCGCAAGCGCCCCAAGGCTGGTCCTGGCAGGGTCTGCGGTCGCTGTTCAGCGTGCTCGACGACGGCGCCTTCGCCCTCGCCGGCAACGCGCTGCAGATCATGGATTGGGACCGCGCGCACCAGTATTGCGGCGCGTGCGGGGCGGCGACGACGGCGCGCACGAACGAGCGCAGCCGCGAGTGCCTGCGGTGCGGTCGGGTGGTGTATCCCAGGCTCGCACCGGCGGTGATGGCGCTGGTGCGCCGAGGGCGCGAGATCCTTCTCGCGCGCTCGCCGCGCTTCCCGCAAGGAATGTACAGCGCCCTGGCGGGCTTCGTGGAGCCGGGCGAGACGATCGAGCAGTGCCTGGAGCGCGAGGTGCTCGAGGAGGTCGGGATCCGGGTACGCGACGCTCGCTATTTCGCGAGCCAACCGTGGCCGTTCCCGCACTCGTTGATGATCGCGTTCCATGCAGAGCATGAATCGGGCGAGCTGCGCGTCGACGGAGTCGAAATCGAAGACGCGAAGTGGTTTCAGCTATGTAATTTGCCGAAATTGCCTGCTAGAATCAGCATCGCTCGCAGACTGATCGATGCGGCAGTGGCAGAGGCGCGGTAGTCGGGGGAGATGCTCAATGCATCTCGGTCATCAAACAGAGTGGGGATGTATGCAAATTGGACGGACTGCATGTTGTCGCCAATCTGTACCGTTGCAGGGGGTCCGCACGGTACTTGACTGACGCAGCCGAGCTGCGTCGTTTTTGTCACGACTCCGT
>DASRFB010000125.1:0-3207 GCA_035651815.1 Burkholderiales bacterium
CTCGAGGCGATCGCCGCGCAGCGCGTGCGCGAGCAGCGCGAGCGTCTGCTCGGCGTGCGCGCCGTAGCCCGAGTCGATGACCGTGGCCGAGCCGCGCTCGTGCAGCACCACGCTGTTCGAGGAAAGCCAGCCGCGCTCGAGCACCTGGACGGATGCGGGCAATTTCACCGCTGCGCTCCCCGCGACGTCAGCTGCTCGAGCACCGCGCGCTTCTCCTCGGGCGTCATCGCCGACCAGGCGGCGATCTCCTCGAGCGTGCGCAGGCAGCCCTCGCACAAGCCGGTTTGCGGGCTCATCCGGCACACGTTGGTGCAGGGCGACGGCGGATCCCGCGGATCGGGCGCCGGCTCAGACATCGAGCTTCGCCGCCATCGCGCGCGCGACGCGCGACGCGGGCTCGCGTCCCAGCGCGCGGCAGACGAATTGTCCCGCTCGGAACAGCTTCTCGAGGTCGACGCCCGTCTCGATGCCCAGGCCGTCGAGCAGGTAGACGACGTCCTCGGTCGCGACGTTGCCGGTCGCGCCCTTCGCATAGGGACAGCCGCCCAGCCCCGAGACCGAGCTGTCGAAGGTCTTCACGCCCAGCTCGAGCGACGCGTAGATGTTGGCGAGCGCCTGGCCCCAGGTATCGTGGTAGTGGCCCGCGAGGCGCCCGATCGGGACCTTGCGCCCGACCGCTTCGATCATCCTGCGGATCTTTCCCGGCGTGCCGACGCCGATCGTGTCGCCGAGCGAGATCTCGTAGCAGCCCATGTCGCGGAGCGCCGTCGCGATGCCCGCGACGGCGCCCGGCTTGACCTCGCCCTCGTACGGACACCCCGCGGCGCACGAGACGTAGCCGCGGACCCGCAGTCCGCGCTCGCGCGCCGTTTGCGCGACGGGACCGAAGCGCTCGAGGCTCTCGGCGATCGAGCAGTTGATGTTGCGGCGGCTGAACGTCTCGGAGGCGGCGCCGAACACCGCGATCTCCTCGGCGCCCGCCGCGATCGCGGCCTCCAGGCCCCGCAGGTTCGGCACGAGCACCGGATACGCGACGCCCGGGCGCTTCGTGATCCCGGCCATGACCTGCGCGTTGTCGGCCATCTGCGGCACCCACTTCGGCGAGACGAACGCGGTCGCCTCGATCGCCTTGAGCCCCGCGTCGGCGAGGCGCTCGATCAGCTCGACTTTCACCTCGGCGGGGACGCTCTTCGGCTCGTTCTGCAGGCCGTCGCGCGGGCCGACCTCGACGATGCGCACCTTGCGCGGCAGGTTCATCGCGCGGCCTTCTCGGGCTCGAAGGCGAGCAGCTCGGCGCCTTCGACGACCTGGTCGCCCGCTGCGAAGTGGATCGCGGTGACGCGTCCGCGCGCCGGCGCGGTGATCGTGTGCTCCATCTTCATCGCCTCGAGCACGACGAGCGGCGTGCCGCGCTCGACCGTGCGGCCCGGCTCGACCAGCACGCCGACGATCTTTCCCGGCATCGGCGCGGCGAGCTCGCCGCCCGCGACGTCGCCGGCGAGCTCCTGCGCGAGCGCGTCGTGCAGCTCGAGCCGGTGGCGGCTTCCCGGGAGGAAGACGTGGCAGCGGCCGGCGTGGAGCACCGCGGTGCCGGCGACGGTGGTCCGGCCGAGGCGCGCGGTGATGCGCCCGTCCGCGCTCCGCTCTCCCGACAGCGAGCACGCCCGGCCCGCGATCTCGGCGGCGTACGCGTCTGCGCGGCGGCGCACCGTGACGGCCGTCTCGCGCCCGCGCTCGCGGAACACGAGCACGCGGTGTCCCTGGTCGTTCAGCCGCCAGCCGTCGGCGCGGCTCCACGGCGAGTGCGGATCCGCGGAAGCGATCGCGCCGGCGCGGGCCTTCGCCTCGTCCTCGAGCAGCACGGCGAGCGTCGCGAGCGCGAGCGCCTCGTCGCCCGCGGGCGCCGGCTCGGCGAACAAAAACGCGCGCTCGCGCTCGACGAAGCCCGTGTCGAGCTCGGCCCGCGCGAGCGCCCCGGCGTGCGCGAGCCGCGCGAGGAAGTCGACGTTGGTCGCGACGCCGACGACCTCGACCGCGTCGAGCGCCGCGCGCAGGCGCGCGATCGCGGCGCCGCGGTCGTCGTCGTGCACGATCAGCTTGGCGAGCATCGGATCGTAGTACGGCGAGACCTCGTCGCCGGCGCGAACGCCCGCGTCGACGCGGACCCGATCCGACGCCTCCGGGAGCCGCAGGTGCGCGAGGCGCCCGGTCGAGGGCAGGAAGTCGCGCTCGGGATCCTCGGCGTAGAGGCGCACCTCGATCGCGTGCCCGCGCGCGCGGACCTGCGCCTGCGCGAGCGGGAGCGGCTCGCCCGCGGCCACGCGCAGCTGCCACTCGACCAGGTCGAGCCCGGTGATCATCTCGGTCACCGGGTGCTCGACCTGGAGCCGCGTGTTCATCTCCATGAACGCGAAGTCGCCGGGCGCGCCGTCGGCATCCGCGGTCACGATGAATTCGACCGTGCCCGCGCCGACGTAGCCGACGGCGCGCGCGGCCGCGATCGCGGCCTCGCCCATCGCGTGACGCTGCATCTCGGCGAGTCCCGGCGCCGGCGCCTCCTCGAGCACCTTCTGGTGCCGGCGCTGGATCGAGCAGTCGCGCTCGAGCAGATGCACGCAGCCGCCGTGGCGGTCGGCGAAGACCTGGATCTCGATGTGGCGCGGACGCTCGACGCAGCGCTCGAGGAGCACGCGCTCGTCGCCGAACGCGGACGCGGCCTCGCGCCGGCTCGCCGCGAGCGCGGCCTCGAGCTCCGCGGCGCCGCGCACGACGCGCATGCCCTTGCCGCCGCCGCCCGCGCAGGGCTTGATCATCACCGGGAAGCCGATCGCGCGCGCCTGCTCGAGCAGGAAAGCGGGCTCCTGCCGCTCGCCGTGATAGCCGGGCAGCAGCGGGACGCCCGCCTTCGCCATGATCGCCTTGGCCGCCGACTTGTCGCCCATGGCGCGGATCGCTGCGGGCGGCGGGCCGACGAAGACGAGGCCCGCGCGCTCGCACGCTTCGGCGAAGGCCGCGTTCTCGGAGAGGAAACCGTAGCCCGGGTGCACCGCGTCGGCGCGCGCCTGCAGCGCGGCGTCGACGACGCGGTCGATGCGCAAATAGCTCTCGCGCGCCGGCGCCTCGCCGATGCGGACCGCCTCGTCGGCGAGCGCGACGTGCATCGCGCCGGCGTCGGCGTCCGAGTAGACCGCGACCGTGCGCACGCCG
>DASRFB010000126.1:0-22116 GCA_035651815.1 Burkholderiales bacterium
TCGAAGGTCGCCGCCACGGCCCACACGCCAGTTGCGGGATACTCCTGCGCGTTCCACTGGCGGACGATGTCGAGCAGGTCCGGCCGTGGAGGCCGAAAGTCGCAGCCGATCGGCAGGAAGATGTACGGCGTCGGCGAGGCGGGGGCGTTGACGGCGAGGAGCTTCTTGAGGCTCGCGGCGATGGCGGTCGCGGAGGAGCCCGGCGGGCTCAGACCAAAGTCCCCCTCGCAGTACCCGCGGGGCATCCAGTGGGCGAGCGTCCGCGACCCGTCGGCGGCGCGCCAGACGAAGTCTGCGCCGCCCCGGAGGAGCTCGCTCGCGAGCGATCCGGGGGCGGGTGGTGCCGCGCCGAGCCAGCGCGCGAGCGTGTCCACGCCGGGCACGCGCGAGAAGCCGACGGCCTCGAGGCCCATCGCCTCGAGCAGGACCGGGAGCTCAGCATCGAGGCCGAAGTCGTCGGGCAGCCACGCCTCGCGGAGCGGGAGCCCGAGCGTCGCATCCACCCAGGTCTTGCCGACGAGGTAGTCGCGAATGAACGCTTCGCCGTGGGGGAGGAGGCTGTCCGGCGAGGTGATGCCGCCGCCCACGATGCGCAGCCGCGATCCCGCCGCGCGCAGCGCCGGGAGCAGCTCGGGATGGGCGGCGACGAAGCGCGCGAGATAGCCCATCTCGGCGACCGAGTAGTAATAGGTGGGGTCGGCGGCGAGGAGCGCGACGGCGGCGCGGAAGACCCCGTCGACGGCGGTCGTGTAGTAGTCCTCGAAGGTGTGGAGCCAGTCCCAGTCGAGGTGGGACGACTGACTCAGCACGAGCACGCGTCGCGCCTCGGCGGGGATGCCGAGCGCTGCCCGCGTGCACGCCTCGGCGCCGGAGCCGGGGCAGCGCGGGGCGGCCGCGCCGCCCGAGGCCGGGAGCAGGCAAGTCACGGCGAGGAGGAGCGGCAGCGCACGCATAATGCGCGATGCAAAGCGCGAGCGGCCGACCCGGGTCAACCGTCGAGCTCCTCGCGCCCGGGCGCCCGGCGGGCCGCCGTGCGCGCGCTTTTCGGCGAGCACCTTCGCCTGCGCGCGGCGCGAGCGGCGACGCTTCTGGCGGCGGATGCGTGCGGCCTCGGCCGCGCGCCGCGCCTCGGCGCCCCGCGCGCGCGCACGAACGACTCCTCGAGATCCTCGACCCGGACGCCGAGGCGCGCCATGCGCTGAAATAGCGCCCGCTCCTTTTCCGGCGAGACCGGAAACACGCCGGCCGAGTATGGCGGGGTCGCGCGCTGGGAGCGAGCGTCACGTTCGCGACGCCGCGCCACGGCCGCGGCGGCGCGCGGCCCCTTTTGGAGACACGCGGGCGCCACCGCCGGCCTGGCGCACGTCTTGCTCTGCCCGCCCGCATGCCGACGATGCAGGAGCTGCTGCGCGAGACGGTCG
This sequence comes from Burkholderiales bacterium, assembly GCA_035651815.1. Lineage (GTDB taxonomy): Bacteria > Pseudomonadota > Gammaproteobacteria > Burkholderiales > SG8-39 > VBDM01. The sequence goes on from DASRFB010000126.1 coordinate 1,422, forward strand.
AACAGGGAGCCTCCGACCTCCACCTGAGCACGGGCGAGCCGCCGATGCTCCGCCTCCACGGCGACCTCGGCCGCACCGCGCACCCAACGCTCGCTGCCGCGGAGGTGACGAGCCTCGTCACATCGATCATGACGGCCGAGCAGCAGCGGGCTTTCGAGGCCGAGCACGAGGTGGACTTCGCCTACGCGCTCGATGGCGTCGGCCGCTTCCGCGTGAACGCCTTCCTGCACAGCCGCGGGCCGGGCGCCGTCCTGCGCACGATTCCGACCGAGATCCCGTCGCTCGAGGGGCTCGGCATGCCTGCGGTGCTGAAGGAGCTCTGCACGCGCGAGCGGGGGCTCATCGTGGTGACGGGGCCGACCGGCTCGGGCAAGTCGACGACGCTCGCGGCGATGGTCGACGTGATCAACGCGACCTGGGAAGGGCACATCCTCACGGTCGAGGATCCGATCGAGTTCGTGCATCCCTCCAAGCGCTGCCTCGTGAGCCAGCGCGAGGTGGGCGCGCACACGGGGTCGTTCGCGCGCGCGCTCAAGAGCGCGCTGCGCGAGGATCCGGACGTGATCCTGATCGGCGAGATGCGCGACCTCGAGACCATCGCGCTGGCGCTCACGGCGGCCGAAACGGGGCATCTCGTCTTCGGCACGCTGCACACTTCGAGCGCGCCCAAGACCGTCGACCGCATCATCGACGTCTTCCCCGCCGGGCAGCAGAGCCAGATCCGCACGATGCTCGCCGAGTCGCTCGAGGCCGTGGTGGCGCAGACGCTGCTCAAGAAAAAGGGCGGTGGGCGCGTGGCGGCGTGCGAGATCCTGATTGGCACGCCGGCCGTGCGCAACTTGATCCGCGAGGGCAAGCTCCACCAGATCCCGTCGATGATGCAGACCGGCCGCAACGTGGGCATGCAGACGCTCGACACGGCGATCGCCGAGCTCGCGAAGAAAGGGCTCGTCGACCCGCCCGCGCCGTGCCCGAGCCTCGCGCCGGGCGCGAACGGCGCCGCCGCCGGCGCGCCGGCGTGAAGAGCCCGCTGCCTCCCGACCGGCGGGGCCGCGCTTCACGCCACCGCCCGCGTCGAGGCACCTCGCTCCTCCTCAGAGCGAGGTACGCAGCTCATTCTCCCGGCGACTCGACGGCTGATTCTCCGCAGGCCCCGGTACGGATATGGCCGCTGTGCCGGATCTCCGCAGACGGTCGCACCGCGTCGGCTGAGCCGCTTCCTTCCCGGAACTCCCGTCGACCCTCGATCCACGCATACAACGTCGGGAGCACGAGCAGCGTGAGCGCCGTCGAGGTGACCAGCCCGCCGATGACGACGGTGGCGAGCGGGCGCTGGACTTCGGCACCGGCCGAGCCTGAAAGCGCCATCGGGACGAACCCGAGGCTCGCCACCAGCGCTGTCATGAGGACCGGCCGCAGCCGGATCTCGGCGCCCCGTCGCGCCGCCTCCTCGCCGGAGAGGCCCTCCCGCCGCATCTGCAGCACGTAGGACATGAGGACGACGCCGTTCAGGACCGCGACGCCGAAGAGCGCGATGAACCCCACGCCGGCCGAGATGGAAAACGGCATGCCACGGAGGGCGAGCGCGAAGACGCCGCCCGTCGCGGCGAGCGGTACGTTCAGATAGATGAGCAATGCTGGGGTCGCCGCGTTGAAGGTCGAGTACAGCAGGACGAAGATCAGGAAGAGCGCCATCGGCACGACGATCGCCAGGCGTGCCGACGCGCGCTGCAGGTTTTCGAACTGGCCGCCCCACTCGATCCAGTAGCCGGCCGGTAGCTTGACCTGCCCGTCGACCGCGCGCTGGGCCTCGGCCACGAAGCCGGCCAAGTCGCGGCCCCGGACGTTCGTCTCCACGGCGAGCCGGCGATGGATCTTGTCGTGGCTGATCTGCGCCGGGCCCTCCTCGATGCGGATCTCGGCGAGCTGGCTGAGGGGGATCAACCGCCCGCCCGGGTCGGCGATCCGGACCTCCTTGATGCGATCGAAGTCCGCGCGGTCTTCAGGCGCGAACCGCACCTGCAGGAAGAAGCGCCGCTGCCCCTCGAAGACCTCCCCGACCACCCGACCCCCCATGGCGCTCACCGTGTCGAGGATCTGCGACGCGTTGATGCCGTAGCGGGCGATTGCCTCGCGGTTGATGATCACGCGGAGGTAGGGCAGGCCCGCGACCTGCTCGGCCTTCGTGTCCGCCGCGCCACGGACCTGGGAGACCACCCGGACGACCCGATCGCCCAAAGCCTTTAGGATCTCCAGATCGTCGCCGAAGATCGTGATCGCCACGTCCGAGCGCACGCCCGCGATGAGTTCCTGGACGCGCAGCTCGATCGGCTGCGAGTAGCTGAAGACCGTGCCCGGGACGCGCGCCGTGAGCGCCGCGTTGAACGCCTCGATGAGCCCGTCTCGCGTGCTCGCGGTTTCCCATGCCTCGTGCGGCTTCAGGATCACGTACACGTCGCTCGTCTCCGCCCCCATCGGGTCGGTCGCGATCTCGGCGCGTCCCGTGCGCGACACGACGGTCACCACCTCGGGGAAGCGCCGGAGCACCTTCTCGATCATCGTCGTGTTACGGACCGACTCCTCGAGGGACACGCTCGGGAGCCGCCAGGCCTGAAGGGCGATCACTCCCTCGTCGAGCCGGGGGATGAACTCGGCGCCGAGGAAGAGCGCCACCACCACGCTCACCGCGAAGAGACCCGCCGCCACACCCGCGGTCACGCCGGGCCGCCGCATCGACCGGGCAAGGAGCGGCCGGTAGAGACGCTTCGCCTGCCGGACGAGCCACGTGTCTTCCTCCTTGACACCCCGGCGGAGGAACAAGCTCGCGAGCACCGGCATGAGGGTGCAGGAGAGGAGCAGGGATCCGGTCAGCGCGAACACCACGGTCAGCGCCATCGGGCGGAACATCTTCCCCTCGACACCTTGGAGCGTGAGGATCGGCAGATAGACGATGATGATGATCCCGACGGCGAAGACGATCGGACGCAGCACCTCCCGCCCCGCCTCGAGGATCACGCCTCGCATCTCCGCGTCGCTCATCCGCGACCCCCGGCCGCGGCGTTCGGCGATGTGCCGGACGACGTTCTCGATCATGACGACCGAACCGTCGACGATGAGCCCGAAGTCGATCGCGCCGAGGCTCATGAGATTGCCGGAAAGCCCAGCGTAGACCATGGCGGTGAACGCGACGAGCATCGAGAGCGGGATCGCCGAGGCGACGATGAGGCCACCGCGGAGGTTGCCGAGAAGCAGGAGCAGGACCGCGATGACGAGTAGGGCCCCTTCGACGAGGTTCTTCGTCACCGTCTTGATCGTCTTCCGGACGAGCTCGGTGCGGTCGTAGTACGTGTCGACCGTCACGCCGGGCGGAAGCGACTTCGCGATCTCCTGGATCTTCTCATGCACTCGGCTCGCAACGGCGCGGGAGTTCTCCCCAACGAGCATCATCACAACCCCGGTGACGACCTCCCCGCGGCCGTCCCGCGTGACCGCCCCCTGCCGCACCATTGGCGCGAAGCGGACTCGCCCGAGGTTGCGGACGTAGATCGGGGTGCTGTCGTTACGTGCCGCGACGACGATGTTGGCGATGTCGTCGAGGCTCCGGACCAAGCCCTCGCCGCGGATCAGGTACTGCTCTTGCGCGTGCTCGATGTAGGCGCCGCCGGCGTTCGCATTGTTGCGCTCGAGGGCCTCGAAGATCTGGCCGAGTGACAGCCTGTAGGCGACGAGCTTCGCGGCGTCGAGCTCCACCTCGTAGGTCTTGAGCTCCCCGCCGTACGTATTGACCTCGACCACGCCGGGGACCGACTTCAGCTTGAAGGCGATGTCCCACTCAAGGATCGAGCGGAGGTCCATCATCGAGTACCCCTCGCCCTTCACCTCGAACTGGTAGATCTCTCCGAGGCCGGTCGAGATGGGTCCCATCTCGGGGGTGCCGAGGCCGGCCGGAATGGCCTCGCGCGCCGCGGGCAGCCGCTCCATCACGAGCCGCCGGCAGAAGTAGATGTCCATGCCCTCCTGGAAGTAGACGGTCACCGCCGAAAGCCCGAAGCGCGACACCGAGCGGATCAGCTCGATGCCGGGCAGCCCGGACACGGCCGTCTCGACGGGGAAGGTGATGAACTGCTCGACCTCGACCGGGCCCAACCCGGGCGCGTTCGTGAGAATCTGGACCTGGTTCGGCGTCACGTCGGGGACCGCGTCGATCGGCAGGCGGCGCAGCGAGTAGACGCCGGCACCGACGACCAAGCCCGCAAAGACGAGGACGAGGAAGCGGTTCCGCAGTGAGAACTCGAAGAGCCGATTCAGCATGCGCCCTGCCCCCCGTCAGTCATGCTCGCCCATCTCTTCCTTGAGCAGCGTCGACTTGAGGTAGAAGGCGCCTTCGGTCACGACCCGTTCGCCCTCGGTGAGCCCCGCGAGCACCTCGACCTCCGGCCCGGAGTCCTTTCCCAGCCCGAGCTCGCGCATCCGGTAGGTGCCGGGCTGCTCCTCGACGAAGGCGACCGCCCGCCCGCGTACCTGCTGCACGGCGTCCCGCGGGACGACGAACGAGCCCGGCCCTGTGCTCGCAGACGGTATGCTGATCGTCGCCGTTGCGAACATGCCGGGACGGAGCCGGCCGTCGCGATTGTCGATCTCGACCCGCGCCAGTGCCGTGCGGGTGCTCGGGTCCAGCAGGTTGCTGAGGTAGGCAACCGTGCCGCGGAACATCTCGCCGGGATAGGCGTCCACCGCCACCTGGACCGCGGAGCCGACCCGGACGTGCGCGATATCCTTCTCGAACACGTCGAGCAAAACCCAGACGGTCGAGAGGTCGGCGATCGTGTACGGTGTCTCGTTCGGCTCGACGAGCTCCCCGATCGCGATATGCTGCTCCACGACGGTGCCAGCGAAAGGGGCGATCAGCGGAAAATGGGAGAGCGGATGTCCCTTGCCGCCGCACGCGATTCCGTCGATCTCCTCGTCCGTGAGACCGACCAGGCGCAGCGCTTCGCGCGCGGCGCGAAACGCAGCCTCGCTGCGCTCGAACTCGCCCTTCGCCTCGAGGTACTCCTTCTCCGAGGAAATGCGCTGTTTGAAGAGCCGCTCCTCCCGCGCGTAGTTGCGGCGGGCGACCTCGAGGTTCGTCCGCGCCTGCAGAAACGCCGACTTCTTCTCGCCGAGCTCGAGGCTGTCGAGCAGCGCAAGGGGCTCGTTCGGCTTCACCGCGTCGCCAAGGAGTGCCTTCACTTCGATCGCTCGGCCACCAATGCGCGGACTCACGTGCGCCAGGCGATACTCGTTGGGCTTGATGACCGCCGTTGCCCGGATCTGCTCCTCGAGCCGACGACGCTCCACGGGCGCGGTCTTGAGCACCACGGCCTTTAGCGCCTCGGGAGAGAGTGTGACCCGCTCGCCGCCCGCTCCCTCGTGAGCATGTTCCTCCTCTGGCGAGGCGCCGGGCTCGCTCGCCTTGTCCTTCTCGCGGCGACAGGCGGCCGCGAGCAGGAGTACGGCCGACAGGAAGACCCAGCCTCGCCTCATTGCACCCCTCCTTCGAGCGGCCCACCCACTGCCCGCTCCAAGTCGGCCTCGGCCGTCCGGAACCGCGTCAACGAATCCACGTACGAAAGCTGGGCCTGCACAAGGTCGTTCTCCACCACGACCAGGTCGAGCAGGCTGATCTTGCCCTCCCGGTACGAGGTTTCGATGAAGCCGAAGTTCTCCTCCACGCGAGCGAGGACGTCGTGCTCGAAGACCTCCACGGTCCGGCGCGCGGCGTCGTACTCGCGGAGCGCTCCGGCGACCTCCTTCTCGATCGTCCGCCGCGTGGCGTCGACCAGGTGCCGGGCCTGATTCTCCTGGGCCGCCAGCGCAACCAGCTCCCCCTGCTTGCGGTCGAAGACCGGGAGCGGGATGCGCAGCCCGCCCCCGGCGATCCCGTCGGCACGACCTGGTCGCTCGCTCTCCGTTTCGTAGAAGCCCTCCAGCGTCGGGTTCGGAAGCCGGAGCCGGCGCGTGAGGGCCTGCTCGGCGCCGACGCGCTCGAGCTCGGCCTTGGCCGCGAGGAGATCGGGGCGGCGGTCGAGGGCCCGCGTGAGCGCCTCGCCGAGAGGGACGGTCCGTGCGGCGCCCCGCAGCTCGCCGCTGGGCTCGATCGCCTGCTCGGGAGGCAGGCCGAGGAGCCGCTTCAGCTCGAGGCGCGCCACGATCACCTCGGTCTCGGCGGCGATCGTCTCCTTGCGCGACTGCCCGTAGCGGATTTCGGCCAGGTTCGCCTCCATGGCCGGTGACTCACCCGCGCGGACCCGGGCCGATGCCGCGTCGCGCACGCGGCCGTTCAGGTTCTCGATGGCCCGCTGCAGGGCGAGACGGCGCTCCGCTGCGAGGGCCGCGAAGAACGCGCGCTTCACGTCGGCCTCGAGCAGTCGCTCGCGGTCGCGCACGAGGGCCTCGATGCGCGTCGAGTTGCGCTCGGCCTCTTCGATGCGCTGCGACCGCTGGCCCGCGATCTCGACCTCCTGCGAGACCGACACCCCGTAGTTGGTGGCGCGGCCGCCGCTCGCGAAGTCGCGCCGGGCGCCCTGCCCGCCGACCTCGGGATTGAACGGGTTCCAGTAGCGCGCCTTGACGAGTCGTCCCCGCGCGACCTCCAGCTCCTGCCGGGCGGCCAGGACATCCGGGTTGTTCCGCCGCGCCAGCTCGAGCGCCTCCTGGAGCGAGATGCGCTCCGCCGCATCTGCCGGCAGACGCGCGATGGCCACGACGACGGCTACGAGAACGAACGCGGCTCGCTGTCGCGCCACCGCGCCGGCGCAAGGGAGCCCGCGCTGCCATCGCGCGGCGACGCCCGCGCAGTTCGCCCAATCACCGATGCTCCGCATGCTTCTTTAGCTCCTCAGCGGTCCTACAGGAGGCCCCTCGGCCGCGGACTGCGCGCACCCCGGCCACAGTGACCGGGTGCGGGATCCGCGGTGACACCACACCACGACCGAGCGCCCGACCCAGACGACCGGGCGCTGACGGCGGGAGGTCAGCTCAACAGCGGTTGATGGTGGTCGAAAGGGCGCGGGGTGCGGGCAGGGACACAGAGCCGACCGCGAAGCCCGGGCACGCCGAGACGGCGCGACCAAAATCGTGTACGGGGACGGTCAGCAGAACGACCGCAGCAGTGAACCTACGGTCTCCACCGTCCGGCGAGCGGAGCGCTGACGGCATGCTGAGCGGCGTGTCCCTACAGTGGGACGAGCACGGTGAGACCGACATTTCGTCAGGAGTCATCGGGTGCTCGGTCAGACCGCCACAGCAGGCGGCACCGACCTGCTCGATCGCCTGATGGCCGCCGGTTCCGATGCACAGCGCGAGGGCCGGTGACACGCCCCGGGCGATCGCGAGCACGATCAGCACGATATCGAGGAGACCGCGCCGTCGTCGAGTCACGTTCGCACTAAAGACCGTCGGCCCGGCAAGGTCAAGCTTGGGTGCTGTCCTTGCCGCACCGGGTGCATACCAAAAGGGGGCAACTCAGACTTTCTGCAGGCACGTGGGTCGCACCGGGTTGCCAGGTGGAACGATCCCGTCCTGCGTGCTGCGGCCCGATAGCCCACCTGGCCGAAGATCGATTCCACCACCGCCTCGGCCGGGCCGATAGCCATCCTCCACGCCACCCCACGCCGCTTCTTGAGGGCACCTCCGAAAGCGGCTTGACGTGACGTGGAGCTGCACGGAGGGATGGCGTTCGCGCCGCCCTTCGCATCAGGATCGTTCGACCGTGTCGTCTCCAGCCCGGTCTTTCATCATGCTTCGCCCAGGCGGTAGCTGCAACGTCGCAAATTGGGGGAAGCCGCACAATTCGCTCATGTGGATCGCCTCGCTGGGCATCCGGTGGCCGGATGGTGCCAAAACGACGGCAGACAATCTCAACGGACGCCTGGTCGGGCTGATGGAGGAGGCCGGCTTGTCGTTTCTCACGACCTTTCCCCCCTGAGCGGCGGTTTTTCTCACGAGCTTTCCCCCCTCGGGTGAGGAAATTCTCACGAGCTGTCCCCCCTGCGTGACCTAACCGACCCTCCCCCTCCGACGACCGGCCCGACGGGCTGGGCCAGGAGAGGAGGAGGGGATGGCGTATCGGGAGGTCACGATGATCGAGATCACGGAGGTGCTCCGGCAGTGGCTGGCCGGGGCGCGGCGCAAGCAGATCGCCCGCCGGCTCGGGCGCGACCCGAAGACCGTGCGCCGCTATCTGCGGACCGCCGAGCGGAGTGGGCTGCGGCCGGGGCTGGACGCGAGCGCGCTCACCGAGGAGCGGCTCGGCGCGATCCTCACGGCGCTGCGCGGGACAGCGGCCCGAACGTACGGCGACACGTGGCAGCGCTGTGTCGAACACCGGGAGTTCATCGCGACGCAGTTGCGTGCGGGCGTGCGCCTCTCGAAGGTCCGCCGCCTCCTCGTGCGCCAAGGCGTCGCGCTCGCCCCGGCCACGCTCTATCGCTTCGCGACGGCCGAGCTCGGGTGGGGGCGGACGGCGGCGACGATCGCGGTGGCCGACGGCGCCCCGGGCGAGGAGCTGGCGGTCGACACCGGCTGGATGACGTTGCTGGCGCCCGACGAGCACGGGCGGCGGCGCCGCTTCCGCGCCTGGATCTTCACCCCGAGCGTGTCGCGCTATCGGTTCGTCTTCCCATGCTTTGCGGAGACGACGGCGACGGCGATCGCGGCCTGTGAAGCGGCGTGGGCGTTCTACGGCGGCGTCTTCAAGGTCCTGGTCCCCGACAATACCAAGGTGCTCATCCAGATTCCCGATCCGCTCCAGCCGCGGATCGTGCCGGCCTTCCTCGCGTACGCGCAGGCGCGCGGCTTCGTGGTCGACCCTGCGCGCGTGCGGCGGCCGACGGACAAGGCCCGGTGCGAGCGCAGCGTGCCGTACGTCCGCGACGACTGCTTCGGCGGCGAGCGGCTCGCCACGCTCGAGCAGGCCCGCGTGCGGGCCGTCGTCTGGTGTCGCGAGGAGGCTGGGCTGCGCCGCCACAGCCGCACGCTGCGCCGGCCGCGCGAGCACTTCGAGGCCGTCGAACAGCCGGTGCTCTTGCCCGCCCCGACCACCCCCTACGACGTGCCGCTGTGGTGCTCGCCGCTCGTCGCCCGCGACCATTACGCCCAGGTCGCCAAGGCGCTCTACTCGCTCCCGACCCGCTCCATCGGCCGCACCCTGCGGGCGCGCGCTGACCAGAAGACCGTCCGCTTCTACGACGGCGCGACGCTCGTGAAGACCCACCCGCGCAAGGCCCCGGGCGAGCGCTCGACCGACCCGACGGACTTCCCCGCCGAGAAGACGCCGGACGCGCTGCGCGACGTCGCCTTCCTCGAGCGCGAGGCGGCGCGCCACGGCGCGGCGATCGGCACCTTCGCGCGGACGCTGCTTGCCGTCCCGCTTCCGTGGACCCGCATGCGGCGCGTCTATGCGCTCCTCGGCCTCGTCAAGCGCTACGGCGCCGCCCGCGTAGAGGAGGGGTGTCCGCTCGCCCTCGCCGCCGACCTCCTCGACGTCACCCGCCTCAAGCGGATGCTCGCGCTCGCGGCGCCGCCCGCCCCGGCTGCCCCACCGGCGCGGGTGATCCCGCTCGGGCGCTACCTCCGGCCCGCCAGCGACTACACCCTCGCCCGGCCGCGGGACGGCGGAGAGCGCCGATGACGCCCGACGTGATCAGCCCGGATCTCAAGGCTGTCCTCCGGCGCCTCAAGCTCGGCCGCCTCCTCGACACGCTCCCCGAGCGCTTCGTCCTCGCCCGCCAGCAGCAGCTTCCACACCAGGACTTCTTGCTCCTCGCGCTCAGCGACGAGGTCGCCCGGCGCGACAGCGCCGCCGTCACCTTGCGGGCCACCCAGGCGCAGCTCGACCCGACCATGACGCTCGAGCAGTGGGACCCGACCGCGAAGGTCACGTACGACCGCGCGCTCTGGAACGAGCTCGTGAGCCTCCGCTTCATCGCCGCCCACGCCCACGTCGCGATCGTCGGGCCCGTCGGCGTCGGCAAGACGTTTCTCGCCCATGCCCTCGGCTGGCTCGCCTGCCGCCACGGCCATAGCGTGCTCGCCCTCACCGCCGACAAGATGCTCAAGGCACTCAAGCACGCGCGCCTCGATCACACCTACGAGGCCGCGCTCCGCAAGCTCCTCGCCGTCGATCTGCTCGTGATCGACGACTTCGGCCTCGATGCCCTCGATCCCACCGAGAGCCGCGACACGTACGAGGTCTTGATCGAGCGGCACCGCGCCGGCTCGATCGTGGTCACCTCGAATCGCGGCCCCGATGAATGGCTCGCGCCCTTCGCCGACCCGCTGCGCGCGCAGTCGGCGATCGACCGCTTCGTCAACAACGCCTACGACCTGACGATCGACGGCGAGTCCTACCGCAAGCGGCAGAAGCCGACGCTGGACACGCCGCCCTCACATCCGGCACACGGAGGCCCCAGGAGACAACGAACCCGCAGACGCTAACCCGTCACGCAGGAGGGCACCCCCGGGGGGAATGCTCGTGAGAAGCCCGGGGGGAAAGCTCGTGAGAACCCACATCGGGCGGTAGTACGCCGTGCCGTGGAACGTGTTGAAGCAATCGTTCTCCGTGACGGTCCGGCCGGTGAGGCACGTCGCGAACTGACAGTCCTGGTCGCAGTCCCCCGTCAGCTTCGCGTCCCCCGGCGGCTCGCAGTCTTCGAGCGCGTGTTTGAATCCGGTGTTCGTGATCGGGAACGGATCGACCACGCCGTCGCCGCAGCGCGTGCGCTTGCCCGAGAACTTGATTTTCTTCCGGCCGAGCTTCAGGACGCCGCTGATCGTCTTGCAGTCCTCGGCGTCGCTCGTCTGGACGTCGTTGCCGGAGGCGACGAACGCGCGCGCGGTGCCCTTCGTCTTGCCGCACTTCAGGTGCGCGACCACCACGAATCCCGTCGCGTGCCCCTTCTTGAAGACGTCGCGTTCCAGGAGCGGCTTGCTCGTGCAGGGGTTCGGATCGTCGCCGGCGAATATGAACCCGCGCTCGGAGAACGTGATCCGCTTCCGCACGACGCCTTTGATCTCGATCGGGCTGTCGAGGATGAAGCGGCCGACGCTCGGGATCTCCGGGCCATAGATGCCCTGGCAGAGGAAGGCCGCTGCAGGCTCCGCGCACGCGGCGAGGACGAGGACGATCAACGACACCTTGCGCATGATCCGGTCTCCTACGGTCGGGGCATAGCTCGCATAAAGCCCCGAGTTGACGGAACCGCTTATCGGACGCGGGCCTCCCCCCCGCGCCGGCCCCCCCTCCCGCCTGCCTCTCGACCCGCCGCCTCTCTCCGGAGCCGCATATACGGCCCTGGTCCGCGAGCACGAGGTCGCCACCGAGGTGGCGGCGGAGAACGCGTGGGGCATCGACCCGGACCTCTTCTCCGTCTACGCGCAGGCGAGGCCGGGGAAGACCGGCGCCGAGCTCGAGCGCCGCATCGACGCCGTGCTGGAGGAGCTCGGGGCGGAGCCCGTCCCGCCGGACGAGCTCGCCAAGGCGAAGAACCAGCTCCGCGCCGGGCTCGTCCGCGGGCTCAAGACGGTCAGCGGCAAGGCGAACCAGATCGGCTTCTTCGAGGTCGTCTTCGGCGACCACCGGGCGCTCCTCGCGCTCGAGGCGGGGTGGGACCGGGTGACGGCGGAGGACGTCGCACGGGTCGCCCGCGAGCGGCTCGTCCCGGCCCGCCGGACCGTCGTCACGCTCGTGCCGCTCACCGGCCGCGAGGAGGGCCGCCGCTGAAGGCGCTCGTGCTCTGGCTCGCGCTCGCCGGCGTGGCGGCGGCGGCCGAGGAGGTGCGGCTCCCGCCCGTCACGCGGGTGACGCTGGGGAACGGGCTCCGGGTCGTGGTGGCCGAGTACCACGAGCTGCCGCTCGTCGAGCTCCAGCTCGTCGTCGGCGCCGGCGCGGCGCAGGACCCGCCGCGCAAGGACGGGCTCGCGGCGCTCACCGCCGGCGCGCTCCGCCGGGGCGCCGGCGACCTCTCGGCCGAGGAGCTCGCCCGCGCCGTCGAGTCGCTCGGCGGGCGCCTCGACGCGAGCGCGGGCGTCGAGGGCATGATCGTGAGCGCCGAGTTCCTCGCCAAGGACTTCGAGCGCGGCCTCGACCTCGTGCGCCAGGTCGTGCGCGAGCCGCGCTTCCAGCGCGACGAGGTGCGCCGGGCGCGGGAGGAGCAGGTCGCCGGCATCCTCGCCGCCCTCCAGGAGCCCTCGGCGATCGCGGAGAAATGCTTCGCGGCGTTCCTCCACGGCAGCCACCCCTACGGGCGGCCGGTCGAGGGCCGCCGCGAGACGGTGCCGCGGCTCGGTCGCGGCGACGTGCGCGACTTCTGGGATCGCTGGTACCGCCCGAACAACACCATCCTGGTGCTGGTGGGCGACGTGGCCGCCGCCGACGCCGTCGCGCGCCTGCGCGAGGCCTTCCTCGACTGGGAGCCGCGGCCGGACGCGGTGCCGACGCGGGCGCCGGCGCCTGCCCCGGTCGAGAGCCGGCGGCTCCTGCTGGTCGACAAGCCCGACGCGACGCAGACCCAGATCCGCCTCGGCAACGTCGCCATCGCGCGCAACCACCCCGACCACCTGCCGGCGACCGTCGCCAGCACGATGCTGGGCGGCGGCTTCACCTCGCGCCTGATCGAGGAGCTGCGCGTGAAGCGGAGCCTCACCTACGCCGCCTGGAGCGCCTTCGCGGCGCGCCTCGGGGGCGGTGACTTCCGGATCGGGACGTTCACGAAGAGCCCCACCACCGCGGAGACCCTCGCCCTCGCGCTCGAGGTCGAGGCTGCGTTCCGCTCGGGTCCTCCGGCGCGGCGGGCGCTCGACCGCGCGAAGACCTTCCTCCGCGGTCAGTTCCCGCTCCGGCTCGAGAGCCCGGACGCGCTCGCGGGGCGGCTGGCCGAGATCGAGTTCCACGGCCTGCCGCCGGACGAGCTCACGACCTACCGCCGCCGCGTGGCCGCGGTCACCGCGGCCGACGTCGCGCGCGTAGCCCGCACGCACATGCCGCCGCCGGAGCGGGTGGCGATCGTGGTCGTCGGCCGGGCGGTGGAGATCCGCGACCAGCTCGCGGCGCGGTTCGGGCCGTTCGAGACGGTCGCGCCGGAGCGGTGCGAGGAGCTGTCGGTGGCGGGCGGGGGGTAGGGCCGAGGGCGGGCGGCGGCGCGGGAACGGTCGAAGCGGCGGCCGCTGGAGGTGTAGCTACTGCTACGTACTTGACAATCGAGCGTAAGTAGCGCTATCTACCAACTGGTGAGCCCAACCTTGACGGAGGAGCGTCGCATGGCCCTGCTGGCCTGGCGTTCAGAGCTCCAGGCCGAAGCCGATCGGGTTCGGTCTGAAAGCGAGCGGCTCACGGAGCGCCTCCGAGAGGTCACTCACCAGCTCGGACTGCTTGATCAGCTACTCGGGGTAGGGCCGTCGCCGCTGTCCAACGGCCGGTCCGATCTCATCGATGCCGCGGCTGACGTTCTCCGCTCTGCGGGTGGGCCGCTCCACATTAGCGTGCTACGGCGGAGACTGCAGGATGCCGGCGTTTCGATTCCTGGCAAGGGGCTTGACGCGAACGTTATCGTGCACCTTCGGCGCCGGCCGGACGTGTTCAGACGCGTCGGCCGCGGGACATACGCGCTGGTCGAAACGGGTATGACAACGGAGGCGTCCACGTGGAGCGAGCCCGGCAAGCAAAAGAGACGCGGTCGGAAGGCAAGGCGTCGCCCCTGACCACCGCCGCGCTCAACAACCCCCAAATCGTCACGGTGGCGGTTTACGTGTTGGGTGGCGATAGGCGCTACGTGGACACAGAGGACGTCGCGGTGAAGGCCAACGAACTCGCACCCCGGAGGTTCGCCTGGCGCAAGCATCCGGACCAGATCAATCTGGAACTCGTCCGCGTCTACCTCTCCGACGCGAAGAAGCCAGAGCACGGTGAGTACCTCCGGGGCTCGGGTAACGAGGGCTGGATGCTCACCGCCGAGGGTCTCGCATATGCCAGGCAGGCTGCGCGACGCCTCGATCCCGGCTTGCTCGCGCGCGTTCCGATGTCCCCTGCGGAGCGCCGGCAGCATGCCAGGGAACGGCGGCGCCTTCTGGCGACGGAAGCCTACGCCAAATTCCGCGCGGGACACCTCGGAGAGGTGTCGCGCCGCGAGGCAGAGACGTTCTTCCGGGTTGACGACTACGTGGTCGGCGCTGCTCGTGAGCGGAAGATCGACCGGCTGCTCGCCATGTTCAGCAACGATGCCGAGCTCGGCGAGGCGTCGCGTGCGATCGCAACCATCCTCCGCCAGCCCTCGAGGGACCCATGACACAGGACACAGACACTCTGCTCGTGACCAGCCACGTCGCACGCGACCTTCTCCAAGCAGCCGCGCTCTTCAAGACTGACAAGGCCGTGATCTGGGAATACGTGTCCAACGGCCTTCAATACATCGAGCCTGGGACGAAGCCGTGCGTCATCGTCGCGCTGGATAGCAGGAACAAGAAGATCTCGATCAGGGACAATGGTCGAGGAATGGACCGGGAGGGGCTGCGGAATTTCTTTGTCATGCACGGCGAGAACGTCGATCGGCGGCAGGGCCGGCCCGGCCGGGGACGGTTCGGTACGGGAAAGTCGGCAGCCTTCGGCATCGGCGAGATCCTGCGGCTCACCACTGTGCGTAACGGCCGGCGCTCTTCCGTGGAACTCTGCCGCGGTGACATCGAGGTGATGACAGGCGGTGATCCTATCCCGGTCAGGGAGCTCGAGCGCGAGGTACCGACGACGGAGCCGAACGGCACGCTGGTCGAGATCGAGGGGATTCACCTGAAGTCCCTGGATCAGCCGGGGATCATCCGCTACGTCGAACGGCACCTCGCGCGCTGGCCGCGGGATGCCGTCGTTCTCGTCAATAATCATCAGTGCGAGTTCATGGAGCCGCCGGTCGCTCGCGAGGCTCGCTTCTCGCCAAGTGGCGAGCTTGCGCGTACGATTGGGAACGTAGAACTGGTCATCAAAGTCGCCAAGTCGCCGCTCGACGAAGACGTACGGGGGGTGGCTATATTCACGAAGGGCGTTTGGTGCGAGACGACACTCGCAGGTGCCGAGGGACGCGAGATGAGTCAGTACATCTTCGGTGAAATCGAGGTGCCTGCGCTCGATGACTACTCGGGGCCGATCGCGCCGTTCGACATGAGCCGCTCTATGCAGCTCAACCCCAACAACCCGCTCGTGCAAGCGCTCTACGGGTTCATCGGGCAGAGTGTTGAGCGGGTTCGGCGTGATCTCGTCGAGGCCGAGCGGAAGCGGCGGGCGACGGAAGAGGCCAAGCGTCTGCAGGCACAGGCGCAGGCGATTGCACGGGTTCTCAACGAGGATTTCGAAGCTTTCCGCCGGCAGCTTGCGCATGTGAAGGCGCGGGCGGCTGGGCGCACCGATCTGGCTGAAGGTCTCGACGAGGCTGGTGTGGTCGGAGTTCTCAAGCCTGGCGGCGACATCCCCGGCAACCCTGTCGACGTGCGAGGCGGGGGCGGCGACGGACCGCCACGAGAACGCCGGCTCGAGCCGAGTGCCACCGGCGCGCAGTCTGGTAGCCCCAGCGGTGAGACGAGGGCGCGGCGCCCAGGATCTCACGGTGGCTTCCGCGTCCAGTTCGACAACTTGGGCCCAGAGGAGCACCGCGCCAAGTACGTCGGAGACGAGCGCACCATCTACATCAACCTCGATCATCCTCAGATCGCCGCGGCGAAGGGCCTCGCCGACACCGACGAGGCGAGCTTCCGGCGCCTTACCTACGAGGTAGCATTTTCAGAGTACGCGGTCGCGGTTGCCTCGGAGCTGGCTGCCCGCGACGAATACATGGACGTGTCGGACCCCATCGTCGACATCCGCGAGACCCTGAACCGCCTCGCGAGGCGAGGAGCGAATCTCTACGAAGGCCGCTGACCGCGACGAGCGCGAACACGTTCGTCTACTGGAGCGCCTTCTGCGCGATCCCGCGGCCGGGTCACTCCGTACGAGCGACCCGCGGCTCGGTTCGCTGGTTCGCGCCATCGACCGGGAGGCGCACACTCTCCGCGACGCTCTCGTCGGCATCTCGCGCACGGGGAGGGCGCCGGCGCGCGTCTGGAAGGCAATCGACAAGCTCGAGGACGAAATCGTGCGCGCGCGAGGGCTCCTCTTGGAGGACGAGCTTAGGGAGCTGGTGAGGACCGCGGGGGTCGCCCGCGTTGATCCGGTTCTTCGCTACCTTGGGTGGGACGGTCGTGGAGGATCGACCTTGCAGGTCGCCGCGGATGAGGCAGGCATCACTAGGGAACGCGTTCGACAGCTCGCGGCCAAGGTCGCAGACCGTCTCGGTCCCCACACGTTCGCGCCGGTTCTCGACCGCGCCGTTGCGTGCTTTAGCACTCCCCTGCGGCCCCTCGAGCAGGTGGAGCGCACGTTGCTCGCCTCGGGGATCACTGGGAGTTCATTCCGGGCAGAGGGCGTCATCCGAGCGGCAGAGCTGCTCCGGGGGCCGGTCAGTCTGCGCGTGGCCGAACTCGACGGGGACCGAGTTCTCGTCGACGAGAGGACGGAGAGGGCGATCCACACGATCCGCAGGCTCGCGGACAAGGCCTGCCGGCGCTGGACGGTGATGTCGCTCCTCGACCTTGAAGCCCAGTACCGTGAGCGTGGCGGCCGCGTCGATCTCGATCTCAGAAGGGTCGTGGAGAGGGTGCCGGGCTTCTCCTGGCTGGACGAGGCGAGCGGATGGTTTTGGATCCACAAGAGGCGGAGCCGCCTCCTCAACCAGATCCGCAAGATCCTCGCTGTCGCAGGAAAGATCGCGCTGGGCGAGCTACGCGCCGGTATCGCACGACACCACCGGATGCAGGGCTTCGCGCCGCCGAAGCACGTCCTCGCCGCCCTCTGCTGCGCCGTTGGGTATCGGGTTGAGGGCGAGACAGTGATCGCCGACCCGCCACTGGACTGGGTGGAAGTGCTCGCCGACGTGGAGAAGACAATGGTGGGGGTCCTCCAGGAGGCGGGAGGAGTGATGGGGCGAGATGAATTCGAGCGGAGATGCGTGGCCGCCGACATGAATAGAAACACCTTCTACCAGTACCTGAGCTATTCGCCCATCGTTGCTCGCTACGCTCCGGGTGTCTACGGACTCCGCGGAATCGAAGTTCAGCCGGGAGTGGTAGAGGGGCTCCGACGCGCGCCGCGCAGGGGTGATGTCCTGCAGGACTACGGCTGGACGGGCGACGCGAAGATCTGGCTCGGGTATCGGCTATCCGAGAACACGGTCGCGAGCGGCGTCGTCAGCATTCCCGCGAACATGAGACGGTTCGTGGACGGCGAATACGTCCTCGAAGGTGAAGGCGGCGAGAGGCTCGGTCGCTTGCGCTGCCGGGAGTCCAGCGCGTGGGGCCTCGGCCCGCTGATCGCACGCCGGGGCCTCGAAGCCGGAGACTTCTTGATGCTCACTTTGGATCAACGTGCGCACGTTGCCCGTGTTGGCTACGGTACTGAGGCGCCATGGGAGGATGAACACGGTGACGGGTCTCGTCCCTTGATGCTGAAATGAGAGCTTCGTGGTAGCCAGGAACGAACAGGACCCGCTCCGCTCCCTCACCCCCGCGCCAGCGGCACCGTGACGTTGTACTGGTACGGC
Organism: Burkholderiales bacterium; assembly: GCA_035651815.1. Lineage (GTDB taxonomy): Bacteria > Pseudomonadota > Gammaproteobacteria > Burkholderiales > SG8-39 > VBDM01. Next base: position 19,079 of record DASRFB010000126.1, read on the forward strand.
CCCCGCCCCACCGACAGCAGCACGCTCCGCGCCCCGCGCACCTCGATCATCTTCCGCCGGAACTCGGCGAGGGAGCGGAGCGGCGCGCCGCCGAGGCCGAGGAGGCGGTCGCCCTGCTCGACCCCGATCCGCGCCGCGGGGCTGCCGGGGCGGACGCGCTTCACGACGAGCCCGTCCTCGTCCTCCGCCGCCTCGACCCCGAGCCGCTGCCACGCGAGCTCGTCGGCGCGCGCGGCGGGGAAGGCGGCGGCGCGGAGCTCGACCTCCTCCTCCCGGCCGTCGCGGAGGCGCGTCAGGAGGATCCGGTCGCCCTCGGCGTGCGCCGCGACCCGCTGATCGAACTCCTCCTGCGAGCGCACCTCGCGGCCGTCGACCCGGACGATGGCGTCGCCCCGCTCGAAGCCGGCCGAGGCGGCGGCGCTGCCGGCCTCCACCTCGGCGACGACCACGCCGCGGCGGGCGCCGAAGTGCTGCGCGAGGTCGAGGGTGAGGTCCTGCACCACGAGGCCGAGCCACGGCCGCCGCACCTCGCCGTAGGAGACGAGGTCCCGCATGATCCGGCGGGCGCGGTCGACGGGATCGCGAAGCCGATGCCCTGGGCCTTGCCGTAGATGGCTGTGTTGATGCCGACGAGCTCTCCCCGGATGTCGAGCAGCGGGCCGCCCGAGTTGCCCGGGTTGATCGAGGCGTCGGTCTGGATGAAGTCGCTGTAGGTCCGCTCCCCGCTCCGGAGCGAGCGGCCGAGCGCGCTCACCACCCCGGTCGTGACCGTGTGCGAAAGGCCGAAGGGGTTGCCGATCGCGATCACCGTCTCGCCGATCATGAGGTCGGCCGAGCTGCCGAGCGCGACCACGGGCAGCCGCTCGCCCGCCTTCACGCGGAGGACGGCGATGTCCGAGTCGGTGTCGGCGCCGACGAGCTTCGCGTCGAACTCCCGGCCGTCGGCGAGCGTCACGTGGACGCGGCCGGCGCGGAGGATCACGTGCTCGTTGGTGAGGATGGTGCCGTCCGCGGCGACGATGACGCCGGAGCCGAGGCTGGTGCGGGTGAAGCGGCGGGGGCGGGGATCGAAGAAGTCGCGGAAGAACTCCTCGAAGAACGGGTCCTCGGGGAAGGGGAAGGGCGTGCCCCGGCGCTCGACCACCTGCTCGGTGGAGACGTTCACCACCGCGGGGCTCGCCCGCTCGACCGCCTCGACCACGGCGCTCCGCCGCAGGGGGTCGGTCTCAAGCGCGCCCACCGGGGCGAGCAGCGCGAGGAGGGTCAGGACCTCGGCCGCGCGCATAGTCCGCACAAAGGCCCGAGTTGACCGAATCCGCCTTATCGGACGCGGGCCTCCCCCCCGCGCCGGCCCCCCCTCCCGCCTGCCTCTCGACCCGCCGCCTCTCTCCGGAGCCGCACATACGAGGCGGACAAAGGGCCTGTCAAGAAAATTTTCGCCGACGGGAGCCCCGGAATCCCGAGGCGAGGCCGGCCCGGCCGGTCTCCGGGGACACCACGGCCGGGGGCTCCGTCCCCAGGGGACGGAGCCGTCAGGCCGGGGCGTCGAAAAGGAGGCTCTGCGCCAACGGAGGCGGACGAGCCGGAAGGGGGCTCGGCGGCTCGGTCGGGAGGCCGAGATGCTCGAGAATCTTGCGCATGACGTCCCCCGCCTCGATCGTCGCGGCCGCCGCAGCGCGGGCACTCGAGGACGTCCCGGGCGAAGACGGGCCTGGGCAAGCAAGAATTCGAGGCATGCCATGCGCGGCCAGGCGAGCCCGCCCCCTCCCCGGGAAGGCGGGGCCACTCGTGCCTACATCCGCACGACCCCCGAGCGGCTCTGGGCGGCGCTTACGGAGCCGGAGCCCACCCAGCGCTCCTGGTTCGGCTTCCACCAGGAGAGCGACTGGACGCGGGCGCGTCGTGGAAGCTCGTGCGCCCCGACGGCCGGATGACCGACGCCGGCGAAATCATCGAGGCCGACCCGCCGCGACGGCGCCGGACGCGCTCGGCGGGTCAGCCCCGCAGGAGCAGCGAGACGGCCATGGCCGCGCCGATCGCGACGACGACGGTCCGCACGGCAGGGGGGTTCAGCCGGCGCGCGAGCCGCGCGCCGGCGAACCCGCCCGCCACCTGACCCGCGGTGAGCACCGCCGCGTCGCCCCAGTCGACGGCGCCGCGCGCTGCGAAGTAGAGGGCTGCCACGGCGTTGATGCACATCGCGTAGAAGTTCCGGAGCGCGAGCATGCCGTGGATCGCGGTGAGGCCCGCGAGCCCGAGGCCGGCGAGCATCATGATGCCGATGCCCGCGCCGAAGTACCCGCCGTAGACCGACACGACGAGCTGGTAGAGGAGCGCGGCTGGGTGCGCGGGGGTCAGCGCACGGCCGCGGGGGCGGCGAGCGACGGCCGCGGCGCCGCCGCGGCCGGAGAGCGCGAAGAGCACCGTTGCGAGCCCGATGAGCCAGGGCACGAGCCGCGCGAAGAGCGGCGGCGGCGTGCGCAGCAGGAGCAGCGCGCCCACCGCGCCGCCCACGACCGACGGCACGCTTCCCCAGGCGATCCAGCCGCCGAGGCCGGCGAGATCGTGGCGCAGCGCGAGCAGGGCCGCGAGCGAGCCCGGGGAGAGCGAGACCGTGTTGGTGGCGTTGGCGCGGATCGGCTCGCGGCCGAGCCAGACGAGCGTCGGAAACGTGATCAGGGAGCCGCCCCCGGCGATTGCGTTGATCGCCCCGGCCGCGAACGCGGCCCCGAAGAGCACGAGGCCGTCGCCGAGCGGCGACACGCACCGCTACCCGAGTGCAGCCGCTGCCTCGTGGAGACAGCGCGCGGTGGTCTCCCAGTCGATGCAGGCGTCGGTGATCGACACGCCGTAGCGCAGCCCCTCGCGGCCGCCGAGGAGCTTCTGGCTGCCGGCAGCGAGGTTGCTCTCGAGCATGAAGCCCATGATGGCGCGCGTCCCCCCGCGCACCTGGCGCACGAGGTCGGCGAGCACCTCGGGCTGGCGCGTGTAGTCCTTGCCGGTCTGCGCGTGGCTGCAGTCGACGAGCACGCGGGCGG
>DASRFB010000127.1:0-3789 GCA_035651815.1 Burkholderiales bacterium
CGCGTACGAGACCGGCAACGTGCTCGCCACCGAGCGCCTCGCGGCGGCGGCCGCGCGCGCGGGCGTCCGGCGCTTCGTGTTCGTGTCCTCGGCGAAGGCGAGCGGCGAGTCCTCGGGCGGCCGCCCGCTCAGCGAGGACGATCCCGCGGACCCGCGCGACGACTACGCTCGCTCCAAGCTCGAGGCGGAGCGGCGCCTGCTCTCCGTCGCGGCGAAGTCGCGCCTCGAGGCCGTGATCCTGCGTCCCCCGCTCGTCTACGGCCCGGGCGCCAGGGCGAACCTGCTCGCGCTGCTGCGGCTCGTCGACCGCGGCGTGCCGCTGCCGGTCGCCGGAATCGAGAATCGGCGCAGCCTCGTCTACGTCGGCAACCTCCTGGCCGCGATCGAGGCGTGCCTCGGGCATCCCGGCGCGGCGGGACGGACGTTCTTCGTCGCCGACGCGCGCCCCGTCTCCACGCCCGAGCTCGTGCGAGCGATCGCGGCCGGCCTCGGCCGCCCGGCGCGCATGTTCCGGGCGCCCGCCGCTCTCCTGCCCCGCAGCGTGCGCGGATCGCTCGAGCTCGACACGACGAGGATCCGCTCCGCGCTCGGCTGGCGGCCGGCGGTCGACTTCGCCGACGGCATCGCCGCCACCTGCCGCTGGTTTGCCGCTGCGCGCCGTTGACCGTTAGAATCGCGGGACAAGAAGTCCTCCCCGCGGACGCGCCATCCAAGACCTCACTCCGCCCGTGCTGGCGTTTCTCGCCGCGCTCGTCTCCTGCCGCGTGCTGCTCGCGCCGCGGGTCGCGGGCCTGCTCCTCGATCATCCCAACGAGCGCTCGCTCCACGCGCGTCCGGTGCCGCGCACGGGCGGCGTGGCGCTCATGATCGGCCTCGCCGTCGCGGCCGCGTGGATCGGCTATTTCCCGGCGTGGCTCGCGCTCGCGCTCGCGCTCGCCGCGGTCTCCTTCGTCGACGACGCGAAGGCGCTGCCCGTGCTCGTGCGCCTCGCGTGCCATCTCGGCGCCGCGGTCGCGATGATCGCGTTCCTGCCGATCACGCTCGCCTGGCCGCTCGCGGCGCTGTTCGTTCTCGGCACGGTGTGGATGACGAACCTGTACAACTTCATGGACGGATCCGACGGCCTCGCCGGCGGCATGACGCTCGTGGGATTCGCCTGCTACGGCGCGGCCGCGTGGATCGGCGGCGAACGCGATCTGGCGCTCGTCTCGTTCTCCGCCGCCGCGGCGGCGCTCGGCTTCCTCGTCTTCAACTGGCCGCCGGCGCGCGTGTTCCTCGGCGACTCGGGCTCGATCCCGCTCGGCTTCCTCGCCGCGGCGGTGGGGCTCGTCGGCTGGCGCGTGCACGCGCTGTGGCCGTGGTGGTTTCCCGCCGTGGTGTTCTCGCCCTTCGCCGTCGACGCCACGGTCACGCTCGCGCGGCGCGCGGCGCGGCGCGAGCCGGTGTGGCGCGCGCACCGCGAGCACTACTACCAGCGCCTGGTGCAGCTCGGATGGGGCCACCGCGGGACGGCGCTCGCCGAGTACGCGCTGATGCTCGCCTGCGCCGCGCTCGCGCTCGCGCTGCGCGACGCGAGCGCGCGCGCGCAGCTCGCGGGGCTCGCCGCGCTCGCCGCGGCTTACGTCGTGATGATGCTCCTCGTCGACCGGGCGTGGCGCGCGAGGACGCGGGAGCCCGGGCGTGCTTGAGCGCGCGCGCTACCGCATGAACGTGGTGCTCGCGTTCGCGCACGACCTGGTCGCCGCGGCGCTCGCGTGGTGCCTCGCGTACTGGCTGCGATTCAACTTCGAGATCCCCGAGCCGTTCGAGGAGAGCCTGCTGCGCTCGCTCGAGTGGGCCGTGCCGGTGCAGATGGCGGTGTTCCTGCTCTCGGGGCTCTACCGCGGGATGTGGCGCTTCGCGAGCCTCACCGACTTGAAGCACATCGCCCTCGCCGTCGGCCTGTCCGCGGCGCTCGTCGCGACGGTTCTCTACATGGCGCAGCCCGAGCTGCTGGTCCCGCGCTCGGTGCTGATCCTCGACCCGGCGCTGCTCGTGCTCGCGATGTCGGGCAGCCGGCTCGGCTACCGCTACCTGCGCGAGCACCGCCTGCGCGACGTCCTCGCCGGCACCCGCAAGCCCGTGCTCGTGCTCGGCGCGGGCGAGGCCGCCGAGAAGCTGATCGCCGAGCTCGCGCGCAGCCAGGAGTGGCGCATCGTCGGTCTGCTCGACGACGACCCGGTCAAGCAGGGCCGCGACATCCACGGCATCCGCGTGCTCGGGCCGCTCGCCGAGCTGCCGCGGCACGCGCGCCGCGAAGGCGCCGAGCACGCGATCATCGCCATGCCCGGCGTCGCGCACGCCATCCGGCGCCGCGCCGCCGACCTGTGCGCTGCGGCCGGGCTGCGGGTCATGACCGTGCCCTCGTTCGACGATCTCGTCGGCGGCAAGGTCACGATCTCGCAGATCCGCAACATCGAGCTCGACGACCTGCTCGGCCGCGACCCGGTGCGCCTCGACAGCGCCGGCCTCTCGGGCTGGCTCGAGGGGAACACGGTGCTCGTCACCGGCGCGGGCGGCTCGATCGGCGCCGAGCTCTCGCGCCAGGTCGCGCGCTTCCGGCCGAAGCTGCTCGTGCTGCTCGAGCTGAACGAGTACGCGCTCTACACCATCGAGCAGGAGTTCGCCTCGCGCATGCCCGAGGTCGCGATCGAATGCGTGATCGGCGACGTACGCAGCGCCGCGCGCGTCGCCGAGGTGCTCGGGCGCTTCCGCCCCAAGGTCGTGTTCCACGCCGCCGCGTACAAGCACGTGCCGCTCATGGAGCGCGACAACGCCTGGGAGGCGGTGCAGAACAACGTCCTCGGGACGCTGACGATCGCGCGCGCGGCGCAGGCGAGCGGCGTCGAGAAGTTCGTCCTGGTCTCGACCGACAAGGCGGTGAACCCAGCGAACGTCATGGGCGCGACGAAGCGCCTGGCCGAGATGGCGTGCGGCGCGCTGCAGCGCGGCTCGGCCACCTCGTTCGTCACCGTGCGCTTCGGCAACGTGATCGGCAGCACCGGCAGCGTGATCCCGAAGTTCCGCGAGCAGATCGCCGCCGGCGGTCCGATCACGGTGACGCACCCCGAGGTCACGCGCTATTTCATGTCGATCCCCGAGGCCGCGCAGCTCGTGCTGCAGGCGGGCTGGATGGGACGCGGCGGCGAGATCTACGTGCTCGAGATGGGCACGCCGATCCGCATCGTCGATCTCGCGCGCGAGATGATCCGCCTGTCGGGATTCTCCGAGACCGACGTCCGCATCGAGTTCGTCGGCCTGCGCCCGGGCGAGAAGCTCTACGAGGAGCCGATCTCCGACAAGGAGCAGACGCTGCCGACGCCGCACCCGATGCTGCGGGTCGCGCGCTCGAGCGACGCGCCGGGGCCCGAGTGCCTGGCCGAGCTCGAGCGCTGGCTCGCATCGCAGCCGGCGCCCGGGCCCGAGGACGTTCGCCGCGCGCTCGCGGCGCGCGTCGCGGAATACCGGCCGGCGCCCGCCTAGCGCGGCGTCGCGCGCAGCCGCTCGAACGCGGCGAGCGCCTGCTCCACGCCGATGTCGGCCGCGTCGCGCGACTCGGGCTGCAGCAGCTCGTGGCGCACGCCCCACGGGCGCCAGCGCGAGGGCTGAGAGTCGCCGAAGAAGCACACGATCGGCTTGCCGAGCGCCGCCGCGAGATGCATCGCGCCGCCGTCGGAGCACACGAGCGCGTCGCAGGCGTCGAGCGCGGCGATCAGCTCGGCGAGCCGGAACGTCGGCACGGGCAGCGCG
>DASRFB010000128.1:0-5064 GCA_035651815.1 Burkholderiales bacterium
CCTGCGTGATCCCGATCCGCGTCGGCACGACCTGGCGGAGCTCGCCCTTCGGACCCGACACCGTGACGCGGCCGGGGTCGACCGAGACGAGCACGCCGGCGGGGACTTCGATGGGCTTCTTTCCGATACGGCTCATCGCGCGCTACCAGACGAAACAGATCACTTCGCCGCCGATGCCCTCGCGCTCGGCGGTGCGGCTCGTGACGACGCCGCGGGACGTGGACAGGATCGCGGTCCCCATGCCGCCGAGCACGCGCGGCAGCCGGTCCTTGCCGGCGTAGATGCGGCGGCCCGGCTTGGAGACACGCTTGAGATCGGTCAGCACCCGCTCGCGCCCGCGGCCGTACTTGAGCTCGACGACGAGCGTCGGGTGCGTGCCCTCCTCGGTGACGTGAAAGTCGCGGATGTAGCCCTCTTCCTTGAGGATCCGCGCGATCTCGATCTTGAGCTTCGAGTTCGGCATCTCGGCGCGGTCGTGCAGCGCCTTGTTGGCGTTGCGGATGCGGGTGAGCATGTCGGCAACTGGATCGGTGAGCACGGTTCCTCCTACCAGGAGCTCTTGGTCATGCCCGGGATCACGCCCTGGTGGGCGAGCTCGCGCAGGCAGATCCGGCAGAGCCCGAACTTCTTGAAGACGGCGCGCGGCCTGCCGCAGCGGTTGCAGCGGGTGTAGTTCCGCACCTTGAACTTCTGCGGCCGCGAGGCCTTGACGATCAGCGACTTCTTCGCCATTCCTGGTTAGCTCCTCTGACCTTCGGTCGCGAACGGCAGCCCAAGCGCCGTCAGGAGCGCGCGGGCCTGCTCGTCGGTCTCGGCCGTCGTCGTGATCGCGACGTCGAGGCCGCGAATCTGGTTGATGCTGTCGTAGTCGATCTCCGGGAAGATGATCTGCTCGCGCACGCCGAGCGAGTAGTTGCCGCGTCCGTCGAACGAGTCGGGGCTCAGGCCGCGGAAGTCGCGAATGCGGGGCAGCGCGATCGAGACGAGCCGGTCGAGGAACTCCCACATGCGGTCGCCGCGCAGCGTGACGCGCACGCCGATCGGCATCCCCTCGCGGATCTTGAACTGCGCGATCGACTTGCGCGCGCGTCGAATCTGCGCGCGCTGTCCGGCGATCGTCGTCAGCTCGTCGAGCGCCGAGTCGATCTGCTTCGCGTCGGTCTTGCCCTCGCCGACGCCCATGTTCAGCGTGATCTTCGAGACGGTCGGCGACTGCATGATCGACGGCAGGTCGAGCTGCTCGCGCAGCTGCGCGCGAAGCTCGTCGTTGTACCGCTGCTTGAGGCGCGGCACGTAGGTCTGGCGGGTCGCGGTGGCGGTCACCGGTCGATCTCCTGGCCGCACCCTTCGCGCTTGCAGACGCGAACCTTGACCGAGTCGCCGCCCTTGACCTCTTTGAAGCGGTAACCGATGCGCGTCGGCAGCTTGCAGGTCGGGCACACGACCATCACGTTCGAGACGTCGACCGCCGACGGGCGCTCGATGCGGCCGCCCGGCGACATCTGGGTTCCGCCCATGCGGCTCGCGTCGCGGATCGGGCGCGGCTTCTGGTGGCGGACGACGTGGTTCAGGTTCTCGACGATCACCTTGCGGTCGCGCGGACGTGCCTCGAGCACGCGCCCCTGCTTGCCCCGGTCCTTGCCGGTGAGCATCTGCACGGTGTCGCCCTTCTTGATCTTCAACGCCATCTAGAGCACCTCTGGAGCAAGGCTCACGATCTTCATGAAGTTCTTCTCGCGCAGCTCGCGGGCAACCGGCCCGAAGATGCGCGTTCCCCGCGGGTTCCGCTGGTTGTCGATGATCACCGCCGCGTTCTCGTCGAACGCGATCAGCGTTCCGTCGTCGCGCCCGAACGGCTTCTTCGTACGCACGACGACGGCTTTCACCACCTCGCCCTTCTTGATCGCGCCCTGCGGGGCCGCGCTCTTCACGGTCGCGGTGATGATGTCGCCGACCCGCGCGTAGCGCCGGCGCGAGCCGCCCGCAACGCGAATGCAGAGTAGCTCACGTGCACCCGTGTTGTCCGCGACCTTGAGGCGTGTCTCCTGCTGGATCACTTCGCCTTCTCCACGACTTCCGCCAGGCGCCAGTGCTTCGTCTTCGAGAGCGGGCGCGTCTCGACGATGCGCACGGTGTCGCCGATCGCGGCGGTGTTCTGCTCGTCGTGCGCGTGGAACTTGACGCTCCGGCGGACGACCTTCTTGTAGCGCGGGTGGCTCCTGATCAGGTCGACCTTGACGACGATCGTCTTGTCGCCCTTGTCGGAGACGACGACGCCGCGGCGCTCCTGCCGGCGGCCGCGCTCGGTTTCCGGCTTCGGCGTGCGGGTGATCGGCTTCCGCTTGGCGGCCGGCTCGCGCTTCGGCTTCGTCCGCTGCCGGCGCTCGGCGCGCGGCACGTGGCGGCGTGAGCGCGCCGGCTTGCTCGTCGTCGTGCCAGGCGCCTCCACCGGCGCCTCGACAGCCTCGTCGTCAGAAGAGGTGCCCGGCACCTGCTCTTCGACTTCCGGCTGCGCGTCGGTCTGCGGCGCCTCGTCCTCGGCGACCGGAGTCTCCTCCGCCTCGGGCTCGGTTGTCTCGTTCTGCTCGTCGTCGGCCATCTAGCTCTTCACTTTCTGCGTCACGTTGCGTTCCAGCTGCACGGTCAGGATGCGGGCGATCTCGCGCTTCGCCAGCTTCAGGCGCGCGGTGTTCTCGACCGCGCCGGTCGCGGCCTGGAAGCGCAAGTTGAACAGCTCCTGCCGCGTGTCGGCGAGCCGGTGCTCCAGCTCGTCGTCGCTCAGGTCGCGCATGTCCTTAGCCCGCAAAGAGATCACCGCCCTCGCGTGTCACGAACTTCGTCTTGATCGGAAGCTTCTGCCCGGCAAGGCGCAGCGCCTCCTTCGCGAGCGGCTCGGGGACGCCGGCGAGCTCGAACATCACGCGGCCCGGCTTCACGACGGCGACCCAGCCTTCCGGCGAGCCCTTCCCCTTGCCCATCCGCGTCTCGGCGGGCTTCTTCGTGAACGGCTTGTCGGGGAAGACGTTGATCCACACCTTGCCGCCGCGCTTGATCTTGCGCGTCATCGCGATCCGAGCCGCCTCGATCTGCCGGTTCGAGATCCAGCCCGCCTCGAGCGCCTTGATCCCGTACTCGCCGAACTGGACCATCGCCTGGCCCTTGGTCTCGCCGGCGCGGCGGCCGCGGTGGTGCTTCCGGAACTTCGTCTTCCTCGGCAGCAACATCAGCTATCCGCCTTCTTCCTGCGCGGCGCCGGCTTCGGCTTGGGCTTCGCCGCCGTCTCGTCCTGCGCCGCCGGATCGGGGCCCTCCGCCACCGGCTTCGGGGTCTCCTCGACCTGCGGCGGGGTCACCGGCTGCTCGCGTCCCTCGGCCGACTCGGCCTGGGTCGTCGTGCGCGGGCGCTCCACGTTGTCCTGTCCGCGGGAGCGGTCGGGTGCCGGGCGGCCCGAGCCCGCGCGCGGCCGGCCGCCGCCGGCGCCGCCGCGGCCCGCGCCGCGCTGGCCGGGACGGCCGCGGCGCACCGGGCCGAGGCCCTCGCGATCCTGCTGGCGGCCGCGACCCGACTCGCGCGACGCGCCGAGGCCCTCGGTGATGCCGCCGCGCCGGCGTGCCGTGTCCTGGTCGCCGAGCCGCGTCTCCCGCGAGCCGCCGGGAACGCCGTAGCCCTCCGGCATGATCTCGCCCTTGTTGATCCAGACCTTGACGCCGATGCGGCCGGTCGGGGTCTTCGCCTCGACGAACCCGTAGTCGATGTCGGCCCGGATCGTGTGCAGCGGCACGCGACCCTCGGAGTACTGCTCGGACCGGCTCATCTCGGAGCCGCCGAGGCGGCCCGAGCACTGCACCTTCACGCCGGCGGCGCCGGACCGGATCGCCGATGCAAGCGAGCGCTTCATGGCGCGCCGGAACGACACGCGGTTCTGCAGCTGCTCCGCGATCGACTGCGCGACGAGCTTCGCGTCGAGCTCGGGGCGCTTGATCTCGTTGATGTTGATGTGGACGTTCTTCTGGGTCATCGCGTGCACTTCTTTGCGCAGCGCGTCGACCTCGACGCCCGACTTTCCGATCACGATGCCGGGGCGCGCGGTGTAGATGTCGATGGTGATCCGCTGCTTGTCCTTGCGGATCAAGATGTCGGACAGCCCCGCGTGCGACAGCTTCCGCAGGATGTGCTCGCGGATGCGGATGTCCTCGATGAGGGCGCCCGCGAACTCCTTCTTGCCGACCATCCAGTTCGACTTCCAGTCGTGGATGACGCCGACGCGAAGTCCGCCGGGATGAACCTTCTGTCCCACCTAGGCTCCCTTCTCCGAGTCCTGCGCAACCTGGATCGTGATGTGGCACGTGCGCTTGCGGATCCGCGCGACCCGGCCGCGGGCGCGCGCACGCCAGCGCTTGATCGTCGGGCCTTCGTCGACGAAGGCCGCCGCGACGACGAGGTCGTCGCCGTTCCAGTGCAGCGCCGGATTCGACTCCGCGTTGGCGACGGCCGAGCGCAGCACCTTGTCGACCTCCTGCGCCGCCGCGCGCTGCGTGAACGCGAGGATCGTCCGCGCCTCGGGCACCGTGCGCCCGCGGATGTGATCCGTCACGAGCCGCGCCTTGCGCGGCGAGATGTGGACGAACTTGGCGACCGCCTGCACGGTCTGGGTGTCGGGCGCGGCAGCCACTAGCGCTTCTTCACCTGCGTCTTCTGGTCGCCCGCGTGCCCGCGGAAGTGCCTGCTCGGCGCGAACTCGCCGAGCTTGTGCCCGACCATCTGCTCGGAGATGAACACGGGCACGTGCTTGCGGCCGTCGTGGACCGCGATCGTGTGCCCCACCATCTGCGGGAAGATCGTGCTGGCGCGCGACCACGTGCGCACCATCTGCTTGGAGCCCGACGCGTTCATCGCCTCGATGCGGCCGAGCAGCCGCTCCTCGACGAACGGCCCCTTCTTGGAGCTTCTACTCAAGTGAACTCCGCTCCGGCGCCGGCCGAGCCGGCGCCTCCGCTCTTCGTGATCTCCGTCAAGCCTACGATCACCGCTTGTCCTTCCCGCGGCGGCGGCCGCGAACGATCA
>DASRFB010000129.1:0-6232 GCA_035651815.1 Burkholderiales bacterium
CGCTCACGGCGCTTCCCCGAGCTTCACCGGGAATCCGTAGAAGCGCTCGGGATTGTCGACGAGCAGCGCCTGGCGCTCGGCCTCGCCCGGCGCGATCTCGGCGAGCAGGTCGACGAGCGTGCCGTCGTCGGGGACGAAGCCGAGGTTCGGGTGCGGCCAGTCGGTGCCCCAGAACACGCGGTCGCCGAACTCGGAGACGAGCGCGCGCGCGAACGGCCGCGCGTCCTTCCACGGCGGTCCTTCGCGCGAGAGGCGCTCGCTGCCGCTCACCTTCATGCGAAAGCGCGGATCCCGCATCAGCTGCACGAGCTTGCGGAACGCGGGCTGCGCGACGCCGAGCGAGGCGTCGACGCGCCCCATGTGGTCGATCACGACCGGCACCGCCGAGCGCAGCAGGAAGGTCGCGAGCTCGTCGATCAGCTCCGGCGCGAAGTGCACCTGCAGGTGCCAGCCGAGCGGCGCGAGCCGCGCCGAGAGCGCGATCGCCTCGGCGGGCGGCGTGCCGACGCCGAGATGCGTCACGAAGTTGAAGCGCGCGCCGCGGAAGCCGAGCGCGTCGAGGCGGCGCAGATCCGCGTCGGCGACGGTCGGCGGCACGAGCGCGACGCCGCAGTACGCGCCGCTCTTCGCGGCGATCGCGTCGGCGACGACGCGGTTATCGTAGCCGTGGCAGGTCGACTGCACGATCACGCAGCGCCCGATGCCCATCCTCGCGTGCATGGCGAAGAGCTTCTCCTTCGGCGCGTCGGCCGGCGTGAACGGCCGCTCGGGCGCGAACGGGAACACGCGGCTCGGCCCGAACACGTGCACGTGCGTGTCGCACGCGAGCGCGGGCAGGCGCAGCCTGGGCTTGCTCGGCGACGGATGGAAGGAGGGCTTCGGGTCGGACATGGGGGACGGGCGGAAATATACCGCAGGCGGCGCGAGGCGGTCGCCGCGCTTGCTTCCCAAAATTCCGGAAACCCGTCATGCTGCCGGCCATGCCGAATAAGAACGAACCCGCGACGTTTCTCGCGAGCGTCGTCTTCCTCAAGATCCAGGAGTTCGCGCGCCGCACCGTCCAGGAGCAGACGCGCCTGCGCGCGCAGCTCGAGGCCGTGGTCGCGGTCGCCGCCGCGGGCATCGCGCCGGCGGACCGCGTCGTCCTCGACGCCTCCGACGGCATCGCGCTGGTCGTGCTCGGCGCGGCGCGCGCGGCGCTCGCGACGGCCGAGCGCGCGCTCGCCGCGTCCGCCGCCGGCCTGCCGCTCGCGATCGGGATCAACCACGGCGCGGTCGCGCTCGCGGGCGCGAAGAGGCGCGACGGCATGACGGGCGACGGCATCGCGGTCGCGGCGAGCGCGGCGGAATTCTCGTCGCCGGGGCGCGTGCTCGCCTCGCGCGCGTTCCGCGACGCGGTCGCCGACGAGTCGCCCGGCGCCGAGGCGGTCCTCGTGCCCGCCGGCACCTTCACCGACGCGGGCCTGCGCACGCACGAGCTGTATACGCCGGACGCAGCCGCGCCCGGACGCCGGCGGCGGCGATTGAACGCGCTCGCCGCGGCGAGCGTCGTGCTGTTCGTCGGCGCGGGGATCGGCCTGCGCGCCTCGGCGGACCCGCGCCAGCCGCGCTTTCTCGACGACACCATCGCGAAAGTGCGCCAGTCGACGCGCGACAGCCAGGCGTTCCTGCGCGGCCTGGTGCAGAAAGCGAAGTTCTAGCGCATGGCCGCGAAGAAGCAGGTGCGAATCGGCCGCTACAAGATCGCGGCCGAGCTGGGACGCGGCGCGATGGGCGTCGTCTACAAGGCGAAAGACCCGGTGCTCGACCGCACCGTCGCGCTCAAGACCATCGGCATGGGCGAGGACGCCTCGGGGCGCTCGGAATACCAGGCGCGCTTCTTCCTCGAGGCGAAGGCGGCCGGCAAGCTGAATCATCCGAACATCATCACCATCCACGATTACGGCGAGGAGGGCGACCTCGCATGGATGGCGATGGAGCTGCTCGACGGCACGGAGCTGCGCGCGCGCATGCAGGAGGGCCAGATCCCGCTCGCCGAGGCGATCGACATCGCGCAGCAGGTCGCCGAGGGCCTGGGCTACGCGCACGAGCACGGCGTCGTCCACCGCGACGTCAAGCCGAGCAACATCATGCTCATGCCGCGCGGCAAGGTGAAGATCATGGACTTCGGCATCGCGCGCATGCGCGCGTCCGACCTCAAGACCTCGACCGGCGTCGTGCTCGGCACGCCGCGCTACATGTCGCCCGAGCAGGTCGCGGGCGAGCCGGTCGACCACCGCTCCGACATCTTCTCCCTCGGCACCGTGCTCTACGAGATGCTCACGCGCACGTCGCTCTTCGCCGGCAACGACACGCCGCAGATCCTGCACAACGTGCAGGCGTTCCAGCCGGTGGCGCCGAGCCGGCTGAACCCCGAGGTGCCGGCGATGCTCGACTTCGTCGTCGCGCGCGCGCTGAAGAAGGAGCCCGACGTGCGCTACCAGGACGCCTACGAGATGGCGGCCGACCTGCGCGCCTGCCTCGCCGAGCTGCGCGGCCGCGAGCCCGAGCCCGAGGGCGAGCGCAGCGCCACCAAGACGATCAAGCTCGAGCCCGAGCCGACCCGCGTGGTCGCGCCGGCGGCGGGCGCGATCGGCTCGGACACGCGGCTGCCGCTCTCGGCGCGCTTCGACTGCTCGGCCGCGCTCGACCGGCTCGCGACCCCCGGACGGCGCGATGGCGCCCGGCTGCGCCGGCGCGCGCGCCCGGTCGGGCTCACCCGCCGCCTCCTGCGGGACCCGGGGCCGCGGCTGCTGTTTACGGTGGCCCTCGCGGCGGCCGTCGCCGGCGGGATGATCGCCTTCGGCTGAGCAGGTTTTCCGCAGCGCGGCAGGGACTTACCGTCCCGGGTTCTTTCGGCCCCTTGCCATTCGGCCCGGGAGACCGCACACTGGCGGTTCTTCAGCGCCGCGGCCGCATCCGCGGCATTCCAAGTATCGGGTCTCCGCGAGGAGGTGCCCGTTTTTTTGGTCTTCCCGAGAGCGACATGGCCGGAGAATCGAAAACACGCTTCTGCACTACCGGTAGCCACTGGACGACTGCGGAGTTCCGCAAGATCGGGCCGATCCGATGGATCTGCGCCGCGTGCTACGAGCGACGCAAGGTCGAGCTGCGCAATCTGCCGGCGAACCGGCAGCTCGCCGCGGGCGTTCGCCCGAAGCAGTAACAGAGGCGCGCGAGCGTCTCTTGTCGCGCTGCGGCGCGACTTCTCCTTTCGACGCAGAAGTTTTTTTGTTGGCCGCGCGGCGGAACCCGTCCGCGAGAGCCGCCTCCAAGTCTATCCGCGGGACGCGATGACGTCGTCATGCGTATCCCTTCCCGAGAGTCGAGACTTAGAAAGAGGAGGTCCTATGGACAAGCGAGAGACCCTGTTGCACGCGCGCTGGAACGCGGCCATGGAGCGGTATCGGACCGCACAGGAGCAGGTGTCCCGGGACTACCTCCTGCGTCCCGACGGCGTCCCGACCCGGGAGACGATGCAGAAGGCGAACGCGGCGAGGAACGAAGTCGCAAGCGTGCGCCGGCTCGTCGAGTGCAATCCGCCGCGTCCGCACCGCGCCCGCTGGGAATGAGCCCGCGGTCCGCGCCGCCGGCGCGGCGCTCGGCGCCATGCGGACCTACCTCCTGACTCCCGTCCGGTACGACGCGCCGGAGTGGGATTACAGCCTGTCGCGCGAGGCCGTCCAGGTGCGCGCCGAGACCGAGTCGCGGGCGCGCGAGCTCGCCACGCTGCGCTTCGTGATCGGCGCCGCCGCGGGCAAGAGCCCGTGGAGCGACGCGCGCCTGGTGCAGGCGCGCCAGGTCGATAGCCCCCAGCCCGGGACGCCGGTGCTCGACGAGCACGCGATGGCGCTGCGCGGGCGTCGCTGACACGGTCCGCCGCGCACGCCTCCCCGTGCGTCGGCCCCGGTCGCGGTAGAATGCCGCGTTGATCCGGCCGTCAAGGCCCCAGGGAGATTCCAGAACGATGAGCGCGAGCGAACTGCGGAACGCGGCGGGCGACCCCGCGGGCTCCGCGGCGTCCTCGTGCGCGACGTCGCGGCGCGCCGCCGCCGCCGTCACGCGCGCCTGGTCGATCGAGGACCTGAGGCGGATCGCGCGCAAGCGGCTGCCGCGAGCGGTGTTCGACTTCTACGACGGCGGCGCCGAGGACGAAGCCACCCTGCGCGCCAACCGCGCCGCGTTCGAGCGCGTGCGCCTCGCCCCGAGGACGCTCGTCGACGTGACGCGCGTCGACACCTCCACGACCCTCCTCGGCGGCCGCTCCGCGCTGCCGATCGCGATCGGTCCCACGGGCGCTCCCGGCTTCGGCTGGCCGCTCGGCGACATCGGCATCGCGCGCGCCGCGGCCGCGGCCGGCATCCCCTATACGCTCTCGACCATGGCGACCGCGTCGATCGAGCGCGTCGCGCGCGAGGCGCCCGGGCGGCTGTGGTTCCAGGCCTACGTGTTCAAGACGCGCAGTATCACGATGGAGCTGATCGAGCGCGCGCGCCGCTTCGGCTACGAGGCGCTCATGATCACGGTCGATGTCCCGGTGGGCGGCAAGCGCGAGCGCGACTTCCGCAACGACTTCGCCGTGCCGTTCCGCTTCACGCCGCGCAACGTCCTCGACTTCGCCATGCACCCGGGCTGGGTGCTCTCGGTGCTGCGCCGCGGGATGCCGGTGCTCGAGAACGTCGCGGGCTTCACTCCCGAGGCGAGGAGCTCCGCCGAGATCGCCTCGTCGATCGGGCGCTTCTGGGACCCGGCGTTCGACTGGGACCGGATGAAGGAGATCCGCGACCGCTGGGCCGGCAAGCTGCTCGTGAAGGGGGTGCTGCGCGGCGACGACGCGGAGAAGCTCGCCGCGCTCGGCGTGGACGCGATCGTGGTCTCGAACCACGGCGGACGCCAGCTCGACGGCGCCTCGGCCGCGCTCGACGCGCTGCCGCACGTGGTGCGCGCCGTGAACGGCAAGGCGAGCGTCATGGTCGACGGCGGCGTGCGCCGCGGCGTCGACGTGGTGAAGGCGCTCGCCCTCGGCGCCGACGCCGTCATGCTCGGGCGCGCGACGCTGATGGGCGTGTGCGCCGCGGGCGAGGCGGGCGCGCGGCGCGCGATCGAGATCCTGCGCGACGAGCTGGTGCGCGCGATGCAGCTCTCCGGCGTGACCGCGGTCGGCCAGATCGGGCCCGACCTGATCGCGCCTTCCCCGGCAGGAGCGACGTCATGCCCGTGAGAAAGATCCTCGTCGTCGACGACTCGGCGACCAACCGCGCGTTCCTGTCCGAGATGCTGTCGCGGCACGGCTACCAGTGCACGACCGCACAGAGCGGCGCCGAGGCGATCGAGAAGGCGAAGAGCGGCCAGCCCGATCTCATCCTGATGGACGTCGTCATGCCCGACATGGACGGCTACCAGGCGACGCGCGCGCTCGTCAAGGACGAGCAGACCAAGCACATCCCGATCATCCTCTGCACCAGCAAGAGCCAGGCGACCGACGAGCTCTGGGGCCTGCGCCAGGGCGCGAAGGCTTACGTCATCAAGCCGGTCAAAGAGAAGGACCTGCTCTCCAAGATCGCGGCCGTCGGCTAGAACGGCCGCGCGTGGCGCGGCGCGGGCGGCTGCGCGCGGAAGTGCGTGTCGCCCTGCTTCAGCGTCATCTCCCTGATCTCCGGGCACGGATGCAGCGTGCCGTCCGAAGCCGTCCAGCCGATGCACGCGACCGTGCACGAGCGCGTCTGGTCGAGCAACTCGACCTCGACGTAGGGCGTCGTCGCGTCCACATCCAGCGGCTTGGCGATCCGCTCGAGGCGGGTCCAGGAGGAGCCCGGCGCGCCACGCACCCGTGCGGCGCCGTAGGGAGGATTGAGGTTCACCACGCTCAGCCGGATCGAACGGATCTGGGGGTCTGCGCCGCAATCGCAGTGGAACGTGGCCTGCGTCATCGCGATTTCCTCGGTTTCTTGTAATTGTCCGGGAGCCCTGGAGAGGGCCGCCGCGTGGCGCGGGCCCGCGAGGCGCTCCCCTGGCCTCACGGGGCCCTACATTAATGCAGGAAATCACCTACAGCAACTGTCACTTAAAACCTACACCTCTGTTTCCTGACGCTCGGTAGATTCGCCCAAGGGCCGGTGTAGCACATCGGAGGCATTCCCGGGACGGGGCGGCCGCCGAGCCCCTTCCCCCACGAGCCGCCAGTGCCGCGGCC
>DASRFB010000130.1:0-77223 GCA_035651815.1 Burkholderiales bacterium
GCGATCTACACCTTCGCGAACAACATCAACACGCACGAAGGCGGCACGCACCTCTCGGGCTTCAAGGCGGCGCTGACGCGGACGATCAACGCCTACGCGAACACGAACAACCTCGCGAAGGACCTGAAGGAGAGCGTCTCCGGCGAGGACATCCGCGAAGGCCTCACCGCGGTGGTCAGCGTCAAGATTCCGCACCCGCAGTTCGAGGGCCAGACCAAGACCAAGCTCGGCAACACCGAGGTCAAGGGCATCGTCGAAGCGATTCTCAACGACAAGCTCGGCGCCTACCTCGAGGAGAACCCCTCGATCGCGCGTCGCATCGTCGGCAAGGCGATCGACGCGGCGCGGGCGCGCGAGGCGGCGCGCAAAGCGCGCGATCTGGTGCGGCGGAAGGGCGCGCTCGACGGCAGCTCGCTGCCGGGCAAGCTGGCCGACTGCCAGGAGCGCGATCCGGCGCAGAGCGAGCTCTACATCGTCGAGGGCGAGTCGGCGGGCGGATCGGCCAAGCAGGGCCGCGACCGACGCTTCCAGGCGATCCTGCCGCTCAAGGGCAAGATCCTGAACGTCGAGAAGGCCCGCTTCGACAAGCTGATCTCCTCGCAGGAGATCGTGACGCTCATCCAGACGCTCGGCACGGGCATCGGCAAGGACGAATACGACCTGTCCAAGCTGCGTTACCACCGCATCATCGTGATGACTGACGCGGATGTCGACGGAGCGCACATCCGCACGCTGCTGCTCACCTTCTTCTACCGGCAGATGCCCGAGCTCGTCGAGCACGGCCACATCTACATCGCTCAGCCGCCGCTGTACAAGGTGAAGGTCGGCAAGCAGGAACGCTATTTCAAGGACGACCATGAGCGCGCGCAATTCATGTTGGCCCAGGCGCTGGTCGGAGCGTCGCTCGTACCGGGCAAGGACGCTCAACCGATCCAGGGCCAGACGCTCGAGCAGCTCGCGAAGGCCTACCTCGCCTCCGAGGCGATCGTGGCGCGCCTTTCCAAGCTGATCGACGTCGAAGCGCTGCGCGCGCTCACCCGCGGTGCCAAGGTGGATCTCTCGAGCGCCGGGGCGGCCGATAGCAGCGCACGCCGCCTGAAGGAGGCGATCGCGGTGAACGGCAACGGCGTCAACGTCCTGGCGCGCTACGACGATAAGAACGAGAGGCATCAGCTCGTCATCGAGCGCAGCCATCACGGCAACATCCGTACGACGGTTCTCGACGACGACTTCGTGCTGTCCGGGGATTACCAGCACCTGGAACGGCTGTCGCAGCTGCTCCACGGCCTCGTCGGGCGTGACGCTTACGCGCAGCGCGAGGACAAGCGGCAGCCGGTTGCCGATTTTCCGCAGGCGATGGCGTGGCTGCTCGGAGAGGTCGAGCGTGGCGCCTCGATTCAGCGCTACAAGGGTCTCGGCGAGATGAATCCCGAGCAGCTCTGGGAGACGACGATGGATCCGGCGTCCCGGCGCCTGCTCAAGGTTCAGATCGAGGACGGCATTGCCGCCGACGAGATCTTCACCAAACTGATGGGCGACGACGTCGAGCCGCGCCGCATCTTCATCGAGGACAACGCGCTCGGTGCGCGGCTGGACGTCTGAGGCCGCTCAGGCGGCTCTCTTCGCCTTCGCGGTCCTGCCCCGGGCGGAGCGGCCCTTCGCTTGCTTCGCGGCTGGCGCCTTCGCGGCCTTCGCGCGCGCCGGCTTTGCACGGGGTGCTTGCGCCCTGGCGGACGCGGCCGGCTTCTCGGCCGGCGGCTGGGGCTTCGTCGCCTTGCCAGCGCGGGGAGCGAACTCGAATCGCACGTTGCCGTCGGGGCCGCGCACCAGGAATGCGGAGAACGGACGGCCCTTGCGCGAGATGAACCGGTGCAGCAGGTCGGTCTTGCCGGTCGCGAGCAGCTTCTCGATCTGCTCGCGCTCGATCGGGCGCTGCAGGATGATGCGCCCGGAGCGGAAATCGCAACGCCGCTCGGGGCCGACGCTGTTCTCGCACGCGTAAGACATCGGCTGCTCGAACACCCGGCCGCCGCACTTCGGGCACGTGCCGAGCGGCGTGTGTCCGGAGAAGTCGACCTTCTCCTGGGCTTCGGCCTGGCCGAAATCGAACTCGGCCTTGAACTCCGGAGAGAGCTTCACCACGGCGGCGAACGGCTTGCCGAGGCGGCTGCGGAAACCCTGGAGCGGACCGACCGAGCGCTTGGACACGAGCTCCTCGATCTCCTCGGGGGCGAACTCGCGGCTCGATACGACCTTCCAGATCGAGAAGTCGCACTTCTGGCACTGGAACTTGCGGTAGTTCTCCTGGATCTTTCCTCCGCACTTCGGGCACGGTGCCTTCAGCGTCAGGAACGCCGTGTCCGGAATCTCGCCGTTCTTGATGCGAGCCACCATCTCCTTGGTCAGGTCGACGATGTGATCCATGAACTCGCTGCGCTCGAGCTGGCCGTGCTCCATCTGGTTGAGCTTGAACTCCCAGTTGCCGGTCAGCTCCGGCGACGACAGCTCGGTAACGCCGAAATGGCGCAGCGCGAACAGGAGCGAGAACGCCTTGGGCGTGGGTTGCAGCTCGCGCCCGTTACGATGCACGTAATCCTCCTGGATGAGTCCTTCGATGATCTGCGCCCGGGTCGCCGGCGTGCCGAGGCCCTTCTCGCGCATCGCCTCGCGCAGCTCCTCGTCTTCGACGAGCTTTCCTGCGCCCTCCATCGCGGAGAGGAGCGTCGCTTCGGTGAAGCGCGCCGGCGGACGCGTCTGCGCCGGCCGCACCTCGATGGTCGACGTCTGCACCTTGTCGCCGTCCTTCACCGGTACGAGGCGGGTCGAGTCCTCTTCGTCGGCCTCCTTGCCGTAGACCTGCAGCCATCCGGGCTGAGTCAGCACCCGCCCCTCGGTCTTGAACGGCTCGCCTTCGACGCGCGTGATGCGCGTGGTCACGAGGTATTCGGCCGCCGGGAAGAACACCGCGAGGAAGCGCTTCACCACCAGGTCGTAGATCTTGGCCTCGGCCTCGTTGAGCTGCTTCGGCTGCTGCAGTGTCGGAATGATGGCGAAGTGATCCGAGATCTTCTTGTCATCGAAGATCCTGCGGTTGGGCTTTACCCATGACTTCCTGAGGACCGTGCCGGCATGCTTGGCGTACGTCCCGCCCTTGCGGCCGGCGAACATCTCCATGGTCTTCTTGACGGTTCCGACATAGTCTTCGGGGAGCGCGCGCGAGTCCGTGCGCGGATACGTGAGCGACTTGTGGCGCTCGTACAGCGCCTGGGCGAGCGAGAGCGTCGTGCGCGCCGAGAAGCCGAAGCGGCCGTTCGCCTCGCGCTGCAGGCTGGTGAGGTCGTACAGGAGCGGCGAGAGCTGTGTCGAGGGCTTCGCCTCTTCGGTGACGATGCCGGCCCGGCCCTCGCATTTCGCGCGTATCGCCTGCGCCCGCGGCTCGTCCCAGAGGCGCTCCGCGCGAGCCTCGGCGTCCTCGTCCTTGTTCTTCTCGAACGTCTCGTCGAACCAGCGGCCGGCGTATTCGCCGGCGGCCGCGGCGAAGGTCGCGTGCACCTCCCAGTAGTCGCGCGCCACGAACTTGCGGATTTTCTCCTCGCGGTCCACGAGGATCGTGAGCGTCGGCGTCTGCACGCGGCCGACTGTGGTCTTGTAGAAGCCGCCTTCCTTCGAATTGAAGGCCGTCATCGCCCGCGTGCCGTTGATGCCGACCAGCCAATCCGATTCCGATCGCGACACCGCCGCGTCGGCGAGCGGCAGCATGTCGCGGTCGCGGCGCAGCTTCTCGAAACCCTCGCTGATGGCGGAAGGCGTCATCGATTGCAGCCAGAGCCGCTCGACCGGCTTCTTCACGCCGGCGTGCCGCATGATGTAGCGGAAGATGAGCTCGCCTTCCCGGCCCGCGTCGCACGCGTTGACGATACCGGTAACGTCCTTGCGCTTGAGAAGCTTCACCAGCAGCTTGAGCCGGTCCTCTGTCCTCTCGATCGGCTGCAGATCGAAATGCGGCGGGATGACCGGGAGATTGGCGAAGGACCACTTGCCGCGCTTCACTTCCACGCCTTCGGGCGGAACGAGCTCGAGCAGATGGCCGATGGCGGAGGACAGGACGTATGCCCTGCTCTCGTAGTAATCGCCGTGACGCGTGAACCCGCCCAGGACCCGGGCGATGTCGTTCGCGACCGAAGGCTTTTCCGCGATGATGAGTTTCTTGCTCATACGATGCTTCACGGCGACTTACGCAGGCATTGACCATGCGACGCGTTTCGCGTTCACGGAATGCGAAGAGGGAAGAATGCGTGCGCCGATCGAAGCGCAGCATGATAAGTGCTTTTCGGGCCGCGACGCAAGAAAGCGGTCGGCGGGCCCTTGCAAGGCCTCGATCGATTTCGAAAAAGGGCGACCGGCGCCGCGCGCCGATCAATGCATCTGACGCTTCTCGCCGTCCGGGAGCAGCTCGTCGAGCACCAGAGCGTCGACGCTGCCGCGCTGCGTCCAGAGAACCATGAGGACGATCACCTTGAACTTGTCGAGTCCGACGACTTCGTCGGGCAGCGCCATCGCGCGCTCGATGATCAACTCACGCATCCTCGGCGCGAGAATGCGGGCGCTTTCGAGGAATGCCAAAAAGCCGCGGGTCTCGGTCGAGAGCTTGGCGGTCTCCTGCGCGTTGTACCCGCGGAAGGTGGGACGCAGGTCCAGGCATTCGAGGCGCCCGGTCGCGTGCGGAGTCGCCAAGCCGTTGAGCCAGTCCAGGGCTTCGTGGATGTCTTCGTTCTCGAATCCGGCGGCGTGCAGCTTGCGCGCCAGCGTCTCGTGGTCGGGGCGGCCGTCGGCTTGGTAGAAGTTTTCGAAGAGATATACGAGAACGTCGAACATGTTTTGCGATTGTCCTATTCTCACGAAACCCGTTGATATAAGCCTCCCGAGAGGCTCCCGACCTTCCCTTCCAACTCGAGTTGCAGCAGCATTGCCGATACCGCGTCCGCGGTCAAGCCGCTCCGCGCGACCAGCGTGTCGATATCGCACGGATCGAAGCCCATGTGCCCGAGCAGCTTGCTCTCAGGCAATGGAGCGCGCGCTTCGCGCGTCGCGCTTGGCGCGACGCCGAGCTCGTCCAGCACGTCCTGCGCGCTCTCCACGAGCTTCGCGCCCTGCTTGATCAGCGCGTGGCAGCCCTTCGAGAGCGGAGAATGTATGGATCCGGGGATCGCGAACACATCGCGTCCCTGCTCGGCGGCGAGGCGCGCGGTGATCATGGAACCGGACGGCAGCGCCGCCTCGACGACCAGGCAGCCGCGCGTCAGTCCCGCGATCAAGCGGTTGCGGCGCGGGAAGTTGGCCTGGAGAGGAGGCGTGCCGAGCGGAAATTCCGAGACGAGCGCGCCGCGCGACGCGATCTGATCGGCGAGCGGCTGGTTCGTCCTGGGGTAGACGATGTCGGCACCGGTTCCGAGGATCGCCACCGTTCCGGCGGATCCCTCGAGCCCGCCGCGGTGTGCGGCGCTGTCGACGCCGAGGGCGAGGCCGCTCACCACGGTGACTCCCGAGGCGCTGAGCGCGCGGGCGAAGGCCTGCGCGTTCGCAAGGCCCTGGGGCGTGGCGTTGCGGCTGCCGACCACGGCCAGCGATGTCGCCGACAGATAGGCCGGGTCCCCCTGCACGTAGAGCAGCGCGGGCGGATCCGGTATTTCGAACAGCTGCTTCGGATAGGCGTCGTCGGTCAGCGAGAGGATCGTCCTGCCCGGGCGGGAGCACCATTCGAGTGCGCGCTCGACAGCGACGGCGCGATCGCGGCTGGCAATGGCGCGCGCGAGCGCTTCCGGCACGGTGCGCGCGAGCGTCGCGGCGGACGCATCGAGCACCCGCCGCGGCAACCCGAAGGTCGAAAGCAGCGCGCGCATGGACGGGCCGCCGAGTCCGGGAACGAGACTGAGGTCGATCCAGGCCGCGAGTTCGGGGTCCAAGAGATCGCCCGCAGTCGAGCTTCGAAGGCGCCCGCTCGCTGCGATCAGGGCGTTTGGACCACGTCGCCCGGTGTGAGCTGGCGCGAGCTCTCCATCACGAGCGCATACGAGACGTTGTCGAACACCCTGAATACGAACGCGAGACCATAGCGCTCGTCGGGTAGCCGGAACTTCGGCGCGGTGTCGCGCGACAACCCCGATTCGGGATCGGGGATCAGGGCACCGGTCCGGTACAGCGCGAGCACGTGACCATGCTCCAAGCCGTCGCGCGCGCCCCTGTTGATGGAGATGATCGAATGCCGGCCGCCCTCGGCGGTCGCCAAACCGTCGTACAGCCCGATCACGCGGCCCTTCACCGCCTTGCTCGGCGCATGCGGCGCGTATTTGATCGGCGCCGGCTTCCCTGCGGCGACCAGGCGGTCGCCGGCGGTGATCTCCTGTTTCGAAGAGACGATCTGAACGGTCGCCGGGTCGCCTCCGCGCGTCACGCGCGCCGTCCCGAGGTAGACCGCTTCGTAGCCGAGCGTCCTGTTGTCGTCGGGATCGACCAGCGGCCGTCCCTGCCGGTATACCTGCCAGATCTCCTCCGGCGACTTGCCGAAGCCGGTGACGTAGGCGATGCCGCCTCGTCCGAGGTACACGTGACTCTCCTGGGTGGCGATGATGCGGGGCGCCTTTGCGAGGCCGCCGTTCTCGATCACGAGCGGCTGCGTGAGGAACGGCTCGATGACGTTCGCCGGGATGGCCGGAATTGCCTCCGCCGAGATCGGCTCGCTGTAGATCTTCGGGCCGAGGCGTTCGGTGGAACCGCCTTGGCCGAGCTGGAGCCGCAACTGCGGCTGCGCCTCCCCGAGCCGCAGCTGCGGCTGACCGTCCCCACCCGGACCCGCGCCGGTCCGGTCGAGGACGATCGTGCTGCCCGGCACGATCTCGTGCGGGTTGCGGATCTGCTCCTGGTTCAGCCGCCATATCTCGGGCCAGCGCCAGGGGTCCTTCAGGAACTTGACGGCGATGCTCCACAGCGTGT
This sequence comes from Burkholderiales bacterium, assembly GCA_035651815.1. Lineage (GTDB taxonomy): Bacteria > Pseudomonadota > Gammaproteobacteria > Burkholderiales > SG8-39 > VBDM01. The sequence goes on from DASRFB010000130.1 coordinate 6,991, forward strand.
CGCCCTTTTGCACGACGTAGCTGTCCGGAGCGTTTTCCTTGAGTTGAATGTCGCCCTGCGCATGGACGAGAGCAGCGGCGCAGAGGAAGGACGCGACAACGGCTGTGATAGACTTTTTCATGACTGCCTCGTCTGGAAACGGGCGTCGCCGCCCCAACATGCCCCAGAGTAGCCCCTTTTTTACAGTCTGCATTAAATTCTGAACGTAATGCGTTAAATTTGCAAGTTTTTTATGGCTGCTCTGAACATCCTTCGCTATCCCGATCCCCGCCTCTACAAAAAGGCGGCGAGCGTTACTGAGGTGAACGAAGAGATACGCACCTTGGTGGACGACATGGCGCAAACGATGTACGCGGCGCCAGGCATCGGCCTGGCGGCGACGCAGGTCGATGTGCACAAGCGCATCATCGTCATCGACACGTCGGAGACGAAAGACCGGCTCCTCGTGCTCATCAATCCCGAGATCATCGCGCGTGAAGGCGTGCAGTTCTGCGAGGAGGGCTGCCTTTCGCTGCCCGGAATCTACGAGCCGGTAGAGCGCTCGGAGCGCGTCACGGTGCGCGCGCTCGACCGCGACGGCAAGCCACTCACCCTCGCCGCCGACAAGCTCCTCGCCATCTGCGTCCAGCACGAGATGGACCACCTCGAAGGCAAGGTCTTCGTCGAGTACCTGTCGCGCCTCAAGCAGCAGCGCATCAAGGCCAAGTTGCAGAAGCAGCTTCGCAAGAGCGCCTAGACGGCGCTTCCCGATCACGGCGGTCAGCCGAGGCCCGGATCATGAAGCTCATCTTCGCGGGTACCCCGTCCTTCGCCGTCCAGATTCTCGACGCTCTCCTGGGTTCGGGGCACCGCGTGATCGCGGTCCTGACGCAGCCCGACCGCCCGGCGGGTCGCGGGCTCGGCGAATCCGCCTCCGACGTGAAGAAGCGCGCTCTCGAGCACGGAATCGCGGTGCTGCAGCCGGTGTCGTTGCGAGACGCGGCCTCACAGTCGCAGGTCGCCGCCCTCGAGCCCGACGTCATGGTGGTCGCGGCGTACGGGCTGATACTGCCCGAGCGCGTGCTCGGCATCCCGCGCCTGGGATGCATCAACGTGCATGCTTCCTTGCTGCCTCGCTGGCGTGGTGCCGCGCCGATCCAGCGCGCCCTCCTCGCGGGCGACGCCCGCACCGGCATTTCGATCATGCAGATGGACGCCGGGCTCGACACCGGGCCGGTGTTGTTGCAGGAGACCTGCGCGATCGGCGAAGACGATACCGCCGGCAGCTTGCACGATAGTCTGGCGCGTCTCGGCGCCGAATTATGCGTGCGCGCGCTCGACGGCTTGCAGGCGGGTACGCTGGTCGCGTCGCCGCAATCGCAGCCCGAAGCGAGCTACGCTCCGAAAATCCGCAAGGAGGAGGCCCGCATCGACTGGCGCGAGAGCGCGGTATCGGTGCGGCGTCGCGTGCGGGCCTTCGATCCGACGCCGGGGGCAACCGCGGTCCTGCGCGGCTCGGAGCTGAAGCTCTGGTCCTGCGCGCTCGTCCCGGGCGAGGGAGAACCGGGCGAAGTATTGAAGGTTGCGAGCGCCGGCCTACGGGTAGCCTGCGGCGACGGCGCCGTCCTCGTCACCGAGCTGCAGCGCCCCGGCGGACGGCGTCTGCGAGCTGGCGATTTCCTGCGCGGGTTTCCCGTGTCCGAAGGCGAGCGGTTCTCCGTCGGGACGGCGGGCTGATCGGCCGCGCCGGCGGGCGCGATTCACTATAATGCCGTCACGCTCGTAACCTTGCGCCCGCGCCTTGGCCGAAATCGCCTTCAAACAATCCCATTCGCTGGCGCAGTCTCTGGCGCTCGCGGGCGAAGTCGTCGGGCGCGTGCTGAACGGCTCGAGCCTCAACGCGGCGCTCGCGGAGGTGAGGACGCGCGCCCTTCCCGGGCCCCTCGTTGCCGCGGCGCAGGACCTGTCCTACGGCGCGCTGCGGGCGTACGGCCTCGTCGACGCCGCGCTCGATCGCCTGCTCGATAAACCGGTCGCCGACGCTACGCTGCGCGGTTTGCTGCTCGCCGCCTTGTGCGAGCTCATGGCGCGGCCCGAGGCCGCGCACGCGATCGTTCACCAGGCGGTGGAGGGCGCAACGCGCATCGGGCGAGCGCGGGCGAAGGGCCTGGTGAACGCGGTGCTGCGAAACTATCAGCGCCGCGCCGTCGCCTTGACCTCCGAGATAGACTCGACCGACACCGGCAGCTTCCGACATCCGCAGTGGTGGATCGACCTCGTGCGATCCGCTTACCCGGCGAATTGGCGCGACATCCTGCAGGCAGGCAACGAGCACCCGCCGATGACGCTGCGCGTGAACCGCCGTCGCTCGACCGTGGAAGCCTATCTCGGCAAGCTGCGCGATGCGGGCATCGCGGCACGTCATCTCGGGGCCGAGGCCGTGCGCCTGGAGGTCCCGAGGGGAGTGGAATCGCTTCCGGGGTTCGCGCGCGGCGAAGTATCCGTTCAGGACGCCGGGGCGCAATGGGCGGCGCGGCTGCTCGACGTCGCCCCGGGCATGCGCGTGCTCGATGCGTGTGCGGCCCCGGGAGGTAAGACCGCGCATGTTCTCGAGCGCGTCGACTGCGAACTCGTCGCCGCCGACATCGACTGCGCGCGCACCGACCGGATCGCGCAGAACCTCGCCCGGCTCGGACTGTCGGGCCGCGTCGTCGTGGCCGATTGCCGCGAGCCGGAGCGCTGTTTTGGCGCACAGCGCTTCGATCGCATCCTGCTCGATGCGCCGTGCTCGGCCTCCGGGGTGGTGCGCCGGCATCCGGACAGCAAGTGGCTGCGCCGGCGCGAGGACATCGCGGCTTTCGCCAGGACGCAGGCTTCGATGCTCGATGCGCTTTGGCGGGCGCTGGCCCCGGGCGGCAAGCTGCTGTATTCGACGTGCTCGGTGTTTCCGGCCGAGAACGTCGAGCAGGTCGCCGCCTTCCTCGAGCGCCGCCCGGACGCGGCCGCTGCGCCCGAAGCACCCGGCCGACCCCTGGGCCAGATAGTCCCGGACGCCGACAGCGACGGCTTCTTCTACGCGCTGCTGGAAAAACGCCCATGACGCGATCACTGGGCTGGTTGTTCCTTTGCGCCACCCTGCTCCTCGGGGCGGGCGCGGTCCGCGCCGATTCCATCGAGGTGCTCGGCGTGGGCGTTGAGCCCGTCGACGAAGGTTACGTCGTGCACGCGGACTTCTGGTTCGAGCTGTCGCCCCGCCTCGAGGAAGCGCTCGCGAATGGCGTGTCGCTCAATTTCATGGTCGAGTTCGAGCTGGTGCGCCCTCGCTGGTACTGGTTCGACGAGACCGCGGCCTCGGAGAAGCTGCAGGTCAAGCTCTCGTATCTGCCTTTGTCCCAGCAATACACCGTGGCGAGCGGCCCGGTGCAGCAGAGCTTCACGTCGCTCGCCGAGGCGCTCCGCGTCCTCGGACGCATCCGGAGCTGGCCCGTCATGGGCCGTGACCGGATCTCCGCGGGACAGAGCTATGTCGGCGCGATCCGAATGCGGCTCGACACCTCGCAGCTGCCCAAGGCCGTGCAGGTGATGGCCATGACCAGCCGCGATTGGACGCTCGTGTCGGACTGGCGGCGCTTCAGGTTCGTCGCGCCAGAAAAGGAGTCGCGATGACTTACATGCTGATCGCGAGCGCGGCCGTGGGCGGCATCCTGCTGTTCCTGCTGGCGACCGCAACGGCCAATTCGCCGATATTCTCAGAGTACTATCCGCTGCTGCTTTGGCTGAACGCGGCCGTCGCGCTCGCGCTGCTCATCCTCGTGGTCTACCAGCTGGTACGCCTCGCGCGCCAGCGGCGCGCGAAGGTGTTCGGATCGCTCCTCACCTTTCGCGTGCTCGTCATGTTCGCACTCGTCGGCATCGTGCCGGGCCTGCTGGTCTACACCGTCTCGCTGCAGTTCCTCGCGCGCAGCATCGAATCGTGGTTCGACGTCCGCGTCGAGAAGGCGCTCGACGGCGGCCTCAATCTCGGACGCGCGGCGCTCGACGTCATGCTGAGCGATCTCGTGCTCAAGGCTCAGGTCATGGCGCTCGATCTCTCGGACGTTCCGCCCGCGCAGCAGCCGGTGGCGCTGGGCCGCCTGCGCGAGCAGCTCGGGACCGAGAACGCCGTCCTGATGACCTCGGGCGGAACGGTGCTCGCGAGCACGAGGACGGCCACGGACCGGCTGGCGCCGAGCGTCCCGGAGAACGCGCTGCGCCAGGCGCGCCTGAATCGCGGCTACGGCGCGGTCGAGCCGTTTGGGGAGAAGGGCCTGGTCCTGCGCGTCATCGTACCGCTCAACACGCTCGCGCTCGTCGACGAAGCGCGCTTCCTGCAGCTCACGCACGAGGTGCCGCAATCGATCGCCGACTACGGCGAGTCGGTGCAGACGGTGTACCGGGCGTACCGCGAGCTGCAACTGTCGCGCGAGGGATTGAAGACCATCTACATCCTGACCCTGACCCTGACGCTGCTGCTGGCGCTGTTCTCGGCGATCGCGCTCGCGTTCCTCCTTTCCCGCCGTCTCTCGCGGCCGCTCGCCATCCTGGCCGAGGGCACGCAGGCGGTCGCACGCGGCGACTTTTCCAGGCGGGCGCCCGTCACCAGCCGCGACGAGCTCGGCATCCTCACGCAGTCGTTCAACAGCATGACCGAGCAGCTCGGCGAGGCGCGCAACACGGCGCAGCGCAACCAGGCGCAGCTCGAGATGGCCAACGCGTATCTCGAGAGCATCCTGGCAAACCTGTCCGCGGGCGTGATGGTGTTCGACAGCGGCTTTGCGCTGCGCATCGCCAACGCGGGGGCCGCGCGCATCCTGCGCGAAGATCTCGGACCGCTCGACCGCGTGCCGCTCTCCCAATGGCGCAAGCTCGAGGCCTTCGCCGGCATGCTGCAGGCGCAGTTCGCGATGCACCCGGCCGCGGCATGGCAGGTTCAGTTCGAGCTGCTGCAGCGCCTGGCCGTGCTCCTGGTCCGGGGCTCGTTGCTTCCGGGCGCGAGCGGCGGCGGCTACGTCGTGGTGTTCGACGACATCACCCAGCTGATCTCGGCGCAACGGGCGGCGGCGTGGGGCGAGGTCGCGCGCCGGCTCGCGCACGAGATCAAGAATCCGCTTACCCCGATCCAGCTCTCGGCCGAGCGTCTCCAGGCGAAGCTCTCGCGCAAGCTGGACATCGATGATGCCACCGCGCTGCACCGCGCCACCGAGACCATCGTCGCGCAGGTGACCGCGCTCAAGGGCATGGTCGACGACTTCCGGGACTATGCGCGGACCCCGATCACCCGGCTCGAGGGCCTCGATCTGAATCGCCTCGTCGCCGATGTGCTGTCGCTGTACGAACAATCGGGGACGCTGGTGCAGGCGCGCCTGCAGCCCGACCTGCCGTCGGTGCGCGGCGACCCCGATCAGTTGCGGCAGGTCATACACAATTTGCTGCGGAACTCGCAGGACGCTCTCGCCGGGACGGCGAACCCGAGGATCGAAGTCGAGACCGCGGCCGCGCCCGGGACTCTCGGCGGGCAGGCCTGGCTCAGGATCGTCGACAACGGCTGCGGGTTCTCGAGCGAAGTCATCGAGCGGGCTTTCGAGCCGTACGTCACGACGAAACCCAAGGGCTCGGGGCTGGGCCTCGCGATCGTGAAGAAGATCATCGACGAGCATCAGGGTACGATCAGCATCGAGAATCGCCGGCCGCGGGGCGCGGCCGTTCTGATCGCTCTGCCGCTGGCCGCGTGAGGAGGACGGCGCGCAACCATGGCCCAAATACTCGTAGTCGACGACGAGGTCGGCATCCGCGAGCTGCTGTCGGAAATCCTCTCCGACGAAGGGCACACGGTAGAGCTTGCCGAGAACGCCACGGCCGCGCGCAGCGCGCGCTCGCGCCAGCGGCCGGACCTCGTGCTGCTGGATATCTGGATGCCCGACGCCGACGGCATCACGCTGCTCAAGGAGTGGGCCGCCGGCGGTCAGCTCACCATGCCGGTCATCATGATGTCGGGCCACGGCACGATCGAGACGGCCGTCGAAGCGACGCGGATCGGCGCGATGGATTTCCTGGAGAAACCCATCGCGCTGCAGAAGCTGCTCGGGACGGTGAAGCGGGTGCTGCGCTTCTCCGAGGCGAGGACCGTACGGCCGCTCTCGCTGACCGGGGTCGGGCGCTCGCCCGCGCTCGCCGATCTGCGCAAGCGTCTCGCCCAAGTCGAGGCGGTCAACGCGAGCGTGCTGCTTCGCGGCGAGAAAGGATCCATGCCCGAGCTGTTCGCGCGCGACCTCCAGCCGCCGAACGGCCCGTGGGTGGACGGCAACCAGGCGCTCCTCGAAGGCTCGCAGGACGTGCTGCAACAGGCGGCCGGAGGCGTGCTGTTCGTCGAGGAGCTGGTGGTCCTGTCGCGTGCGCAGCAGAAGCACCTCGCGTTTCTGGCGACGCGCGCGGAAAAGCACAGGGTTCGCTTCGTGTCCTTCACTTCCGAGGAGCCGCGGCGCCTGGTGGATGCACACGGGTTCGACGCGGCGCTCATGCATGCGCTCTCGAACGTGATGATCTCGCTGCCGCCGTTGCGGGAGCACCCCGAAGACATCCCCGAGATCGCGAGCGTGATGCTCGCTCAGCTGGTGGAAGCCCGGTTCTGTCCCCCGCGCCATTTCTCGACCGCCGCGTTGAATCAGCTGCGCAATTTCGATTGGCCCGGCAACCTGCAGGACCTGGCGGCCGCCGTGCGCTCGCTCGCGGCGACGGCGCCAGAAGAAGAGATCGGCGCGAACGACGTCGAATCCGTCGTGCCGCAGTTCGTGGCGCCGGCCAAGGGCATCGATCTCCCGCTGGACCTTCCCTTGCGCGACGCGCGCGAGGCCTTCGAGCGCGCGTATTTCGAGCATCACCTGGCGCTCGAGAACGGGTCGATCGCCCGTGTGGCGGAGAAGTGCGGTCTGGAGCGCACCCACCTCTATCGCAAGCTGAAAGCGCTCGGCATACACACGGGACGGCGCGAAGAATGACCCGGGGACGAACGCTATCGTGAAAATCGTCATCCTTGGCGCGGGCCAAGTCGGATCGACCGTCGCGGAAAGCCTGGTTTCGGAGGCGAACGACATCACGGTCGTCGACATCGACAGCGCGCGCCTGCGCAACCTGCAGGACCGGCTCGACCTGCGCACGGTCGTCGGCAGCGCGGCGCACCCTTCCGTGCTGGTCGAAGCGGGCATCGAGGATTCCGACCTGGTGATCGCCGTCACGCAGAGCGACGAGACCAATCTTGTCGCCTGCAAGCTCGCGGAGCAGCTCTTCAACGTGCCGACGCGGATCGCCCGCATCCGGGCGACGGATTACCTGGTGAACGAGCGCGTGCTCGGCGACGAGTGTTTCGCGGTCAACCTCGCGATCTGCCCCGAGCAGGTGCTCACCGACTATATCGTCAAGCTGGTCCAGTTCCCGGAGGCCCTGCAGGTGCTCGAGTTCGCTCACGGCAAAGTGAGCCTTGTTGCCGTGCGCGCGTTCCAGGGGGGGCCGCTCGTGGGCCATCAGCTCAAGGACATACGCAGCCATCTGCCCTCGGTTAACACGCGCATCGCGGCGATCTTCCGCGGTGACAGCCCGATCGTCCCCGAGGGAGACACCGTCGTCGACGCGGGCGACGAGGTCTTCTGCCTGGCGGCTACGCGCGACATACGCCATGTGATGCGCGAGCTCCGGCGCATGGATAAGCCGGTCCAGCGCATCATGATCGCGGGCGGCGGGAACATCGGTCTCAGGCTCGGCGGGGCGCTCGAGCGCGACTACAGCGTCAAGGTGATCGAGTACAGCAAGAAACGCTGCGAGCTGCTGTCGAGCCGGCTCGACCGCGCGCTCGTGCTCCAGGGCGACGTCACCGACGAGGCGCTGCTCGAAGCCGAAAACGTCGACGACATGGACATGTTCATCGCGGTCACGAACGACGACGAGAACAACATCATGTCGGCGCTGCTCGCGAAGCGCATGGGCGCGAAGCGCGTGGTCGCGCTCATCAACCGCCGCTCCTACGTCGACCTCCTGCAGTCCGGTCAGATCGACATCGCCATCTCGCCCGCACAGGCGACCATCGGCACGCTGCTCGCGCACGTGAGGCGCGGCCACGTGACCCAGGTGCACTCGCTGCGCAGGGGCGCCGCCGAGGCGCTCGAGGCGGTCGTGCACGGCGATCGCGAATCGTGCCGCTGCATCGGCCGGCGGATCGACGAGATGGATCTGCCCAAGGGCGCGACGATCGCCGCCATCGTCCGCGGCGACGAAGTCATCATGGCGCACCACGATACGGTCATCCAGGCCGAGGACCACGTCATCATATTCGTGACCGACAAGAAAACGCTGCCGAGAGTGGAGAAGCTCTTCCAGGTCGGCGTGGGATTCGTGTAGCCGCGGCATGATCCGGCTGCTTCCCGTTCTCAGCGTGCTGAGCGTGACCATTGCAGGCTTCGCGGTCGCGATGCTGCTGCCGCTCGGGATCTCGATCCTGTACGCGGACGGCGCTCAGAGCGCGTACGACGAAGCCGTGGTCGCGGCCTTCCTCGCAGGGGCCGCGCTGTGGGTGCTCACGCGAAAACACCGCGTGGAGCTGCAGGCGCGCGACGGCTTCCTGCTGATGGCCCTGGTCTGGACGGTGCTCCCGGCGTTCGCGACGATTCCGCTCCTGCTGTACGTCAAAGGGCTGACGTTCACCGATGCCTACTTCGAGACCGTGGCCGGACTGACGACGACCGGCGCCACCATCCTCTCCGGACTGGACAACCTGCCGCCGTCCATCAATTTCTGGCGCTGCGAGCTCCAGTGGCTTGGAGGCATGGGCATCATCGTGCTCGCGGTCGCCATACTGCCGCTCCTCGGCGTCGGCGGCAGCCAGATCATGCGCGCCGAGACGCCCGGTCCCATGAAGGAAACGAAGCTCACGCCGCGGATCACCGAGACCGCGAAGGGATTGTGGGTGGTCTACGCGGGGCTCACGATACTGTGCATGCTGGTCATGAAATTCGCCGGCATGTCGTGGTTCGACGCCGTGCTGCATGCTTTTTCCACCGTGAGCCTCGGCGGGTTCTCGCCGCACGACGAAAACTTCTCGTTCTTCCGCTCCCCGGGGATCGAAGCCGTGACGATCTTCTTCATGGCGGTGGCCGGCATCAACTTCGGCACCCATTTCCTCGCCTTCCGGCGCAGGTCGGTGGCCCCGTACCGCCGGGATCCGGAGGCGGGCGCCTACCTCGCGGTGCTCGGGCTGTCGGTGCTCGGGATCGCGTATTTTCTTTTCGCGCACGAGGTCTACCCTTCGTTCTGGACGGCGCTGCGCTACTCGGCCTTCAACGTCGTATCCATCGCGACGACGACGGGATACACGAACACGGACTTCTACCAGTGGCCGATCTTCGCGCCGGTATGGATGCTGTTCCTGTGCTGCTTCACCACGTGCTCGGGCTCGACCGGCAGCGGCATCAAGCTGATCCGGGCGGAGCTCATGGTGCGCCAGGCGCTGCGCGAGATGGTCCGCATCGTTCACCCGCGCGCGTACGTGCCGGTGAAGCTGGGCGGCACGACCATCGAGAACAACATCATCTTCGCGGTGCTCGCATTCATGCTGATCTGGGGCGGGTCGGTGATCGCGATGACCATGCTGCTCGCGGCGTCGGGCCTGGACATCATCACGGCGTTCTCGGCAGTCGTCGTCTGCATCTGCAACACCGGGCCCGGGCTGAACCAGGTGGGTCCCGGTGCGACCTACGCGGCGCTGAGCGACTTCCAAACCTGGATCCTGACCTTCGCGATGCTGCTCGGGCGGCTCGAGCTGTTCACGCTGTTCATCGTGCTGACGCCCGCGTTCTGGCGCAAGTGAACGCGCTCAGCGGGCCGGCAACACTCGGAACGAGGTAAAGAAGGTGTCGGCTCCGGTGGCGTCCAGCGACTCTTTCCCGGCGATCAGCGCCACCTGGTAGAGCTTTCCGTCCGCGACCAGCACGCGCGCGATCAGCGTCGCTGCCGCGCCCTCGGCTTTGAATTCCCGTCCGAGCGCTCGGCCGACTGCGATCTCGCGGTCCGCAACGATCCGCCCGGCGATGTTCGCAGCGAGCGCATCCCGGGTGCTCGCGACGAGCGCGGGTCCCGCTTCAGGGACGTTCGCGTAGCCCACGCCGTACAGGGCGCCGCCCGCGCGCGCGGACCAGAGGTGCATGACCACGCCGGGACGGTCGGAGAGCTCGCGTTCTTCGAAGCTCGGCTTGCCCGGAAGGACCGCCACGAAGGCGCCTTCGTCCGACCGGACCTCGCGCCAGTCGAGCTCGGGAGAGCAGGCTGCGGCCGTCAGCGCGAGCGCCGCCAGCGCGATGCGCGCGCGGCGCGGGCCATCAGCGCTCGTACGCGAGCACGGGTGCGAGCCAGCGCTCGGTCTCATCCACCTTCACGAGTTTGCGGCGCGCATAATCGTGCGCTTGATCCTCGCCGATCTTGCCGACCGCGAAATAGCGGGCCTCGGGATGCGCGAGGTAGAAGCCGCTCACGCTCGCGGACGGCAGCATGGCGTAGCTCTCCGTCAGGGTCATGCCCGCCTCCTGCGCATGCAGAAGCGAGAACAGTGGGCCTTTCTCGGTATGGTCGGGACACGCGGGATATCCCGGCGCGGGTCGTATGCCGCGATACTTCTCCGCGATCAGCTCGTCGCTGCCGAGGTGCTCGTCGGGCGCGTAGCCCCAGAGCTCGCGTCGCACCCGTGCGTGGATCAGCTCGGCAAGCGCCTCGGCAAGACGGTCCGCCAGCGCCTTGAGCATGATGGCCCCATAGTCGTCGTGGCTCGCCTCGAATTGCGCGACGCGCTCCTCCGCGCCGATGCCCGCGGTGACGGCAAAGGCGCCGATGTAGTCGCGCACGGGGGCGTCGCGGGGCGCGACGAAGTCCGCGAGGCAGAGGTTGAAGCGGTCCTCCGCCTTCTCGGCCTGCTGCCGCAGACAATGCCATACCATGGCCGTGTCGGTCCGGGACTCGTCGCGGTAGATCTCGATGTCGTCGCCGACGGCGGCCGCGGGAAACAGGCCGACGACCGCATTGGCCGTGAGCCATTTTTCCGAGATGATCTTCGCGAGCATCGCCTGGCCGTCGGCCAGGACGTTTCGCGCCGCCTGCCCGACGACCGGGTCGTCGAGTATCCCCGGGTAGCTGCCGGCGAGGTCCCAAGTCTGGAAGAACGGAGACCAGTCGATGAGCCGCGCGATTTCGCCGAGATCGTATCCCGCGAATACCCGGCGTCCGATCCATTTCGGCTTCACCGGCTTGTATCGCTGCCAGTCGAGGCGAAGCGCGTTCGCCCGGGCCGCGTCCAGCGTCACCAGCGCCTGGCCTTTCTTGGACGCGTGCTGCACGCGTATCTTGTCGTAGTCGGCCAAGAGGTTCCGGGCGTATTCGGCCTTCTGCTCGGAAAGGAGGCTGGAGCACACGGACACCGAGCGGGAAGCATCGGGCACGTACACGGTCGGGCCGGAGTAATGCGGCGCGATCTTCACCGCGGTGTGCACGCGCGACGTGGTCGCGCCGCCGATCAGCAGGGGCACGGTGAAGCCCTGCCGCCGCATCTCGGCGGCGACGTGCGCCATCTCCTCGAGCGAAGGCGTGATGAGACCGGAGAGCCCGATGATGTCGGCGCCCTCGACCTTGGCCGTGTCGAGAATCTTCTGCGCGGGCACCATCACGCCGAGATTAACGACCTCGAAGTTGTTGCACTGGAGCACGACACTGACGATGTTCTTGCCGATGTCGTGCACGTCCCCCTTCACGGTCGCGATGACGATCTTGCCCTTGGTTTTCGAGCCCCCGCCCTTGACCTTGTCGGCCTCGATGTAGGGCACGAGGTAGGCGACCGCCTGCTTCATCACGCGCGCCGACTTGACCACCTGCGGCAGGAACATCTTCCCCGACCCGAACAGGTCGCCGACGACGTTCATTCCGTCCATCAACGGCCCTTCGATCACCTGGATCGGCCGGGCGCACTTGAGCCGCGCCTCTTCCGTATCCTCGACGATCCACTCGTTGATGCCCTTGACGAGCGCGTGCACCAAGCGCTCTTCCACCGGACGCGAGCGCCAGGCGAGGTCTTCGGCCTGCGTCCTGGCGGAGCCCTTCACGGTGGTCGCGAACTCCACCAGGCGCTCGCCCGCGTCGCGGCGGCGGTTGAGGACCACGTCCTCGACGCGCTCCCGCAACTCGGGGGGGATCTCCTCGTAGACGCCGAGCTGACCGGCGTTCACGATGCCCATGGTCATGCCCGCCCGCACGGCGTGATAGAGAAACACCGTGTGGATCGCTTCGCGGACGGCGTCGTTGCCGCGGAAGGAGAACGAGATGTTGGACACACCGCCCGACAACCTGACCCAGGGAAGCGAGCGCCGGATCTCGCGCACCGCCTCGATGTAGTCGAGGCCGTAGTTGTTGTGCTCCTCGATCCCGGTCGCGATCGCGAAGATGTTCGGGTCGAAGATGATGTCCTCGGGCGCGAATCCGGCCTTGTCGACGAGGATGCCGTAGCAGCGCCTGCAGATCTCGACGCGCCGCCGGAGCGAGTCGGCTTGGCCCTGCTCGTCGAACGCCATCACGACCACCGCAGCGCCGTAGCGGCGCGCGAGGAGCGCGTGCCGCATGAACTCCTGCTCTCCCTCCTTGAGCGAAATCGAGTTCACGATGCATTTGCCCTGCACGCACTTGAGGCCCGCTTCGATGACCGACCACTTGCTCGAGTCGATCATCACGGGCACGCGCGAAATGTCGGGCTCGGAGGCGATCAGCGCGAGGAAGGTCGTCATCGCCTTCTCCGAGTCGAGCATCGCCTCGTCCATGTTGACGTCGATGACCTGCGCGCCGTTCTCGACCTGCTGCCTCGCCACGGTGAGCGCCTGCGCATAATCGCCGGCGAGGATCATCCTCGCGAAGGCCTTGGACCCGGTCACGTTGGTACGTTCGCCGACGTTCACGAAGAGCGAGCCGTCATCTATGTTCAGCGGCTCGAGCCCCGAAAGCCGGAGCGCGTGGTCCGGGCGGGGCGGGACGCGGGGTTTCACGAGACGGACCTCGGCCGCGATGGCGGCGATGTGCTCGGGCGTGGTTCCGCAGCAGCCGCCGACGATGTTTACGAGGCGGCTTTCGGCGAACTCGTGCAGCAGGCAAGAGGTGTGCGCCGGCCCTTCGTCGTATCCGGTTTCCGAAAGCGGATTCGGCAGGCCCGCGTTCGGATAGCAGCTGATGTAGGTATCGGCGACCTTTGCGAGCTCCTCGATGTAAGGCCGCATCAGCTGGGCACCGAGCGCGCAATTCAAGCCGACGGCGAGCGGGCGCGCGTGACGCAGCGAGTTCCAGAAGGCCTCGGGCGTCTGGCCCGTCAGGGTGCGGCCCGACTGGTCCGTGATCGTGCCCGATATGATGACCGGCAAACGTCTGCCGAGCCGCTCGAACAGGGTCTCGATCGCGAAGATCGCCGCCTTGGCGTTCAGCGTGTCGAAGATAGTCTCGAGCAGCAGGAGATCGACGCCCCCTTCGGCGAGCGCGCTCGCGGCTTCGCCGTACGTCCGCACGAGCTCGTCGAAGCCTATGTTGCGGAAGCCCGGGTCGTTGACGTCGGGCGAGATCGAGGCCGTCTTGTTGGTCGGCCCGAGGACCCCCGCGACGAATCGCGGACGCCCCGGCGTGTGATCGCCGAATTCGTCCGCCACCTCGCGCGCGAGCTGCGCCGCCCGCAAGTTCATCTCCGCGACCAGTCCCTCCAGCCCGTAGTCCGCCTGCGAGGGCGCGTTGGAATTAAAGGTGTTCGTCTCGATGATGTCCGCGCCCGCGGACAGGTAGCTCGCGTGGATCGTCCGGATCAGGTCGGGCCGGGTGATCGTCAGGATGTCGTTATTGCCTTTGAGGTCGCGTCCGAAACCGGCGAATCGCTCGCCGCGGAAATCGGCCTCGTCCAGCCTGTGCCGCTGGATCTCGGTGCCCATGGCACCGTCCAGGATCAGGATGCGCTCGTCGAGGAGCGCGCGTAGCTCGTCGGTACGGTCCGGTTGCATGCCACCAAAACAAAAACCCGATCTGCCAGCGCGAATCGGGTTTCGCCGCTTTAGCAGGACTTCTTGGACCGGCCGCTCGAACCCGAGGCCGGCTGGCGCCCGCAAGCTGTCGCATCAAATCGGCGCCGATGATGGGACACGGTAGTCCCAATATAAGTACCTGTCAATGCAGAAATCTTTAGTGGGAAAGGCTCCTTGGAACTATGTGGGCCCGAACGCCATCAGAGCGGCGGCAGGATCTTCACGCGCAGCTCCCCCAAACCTTCGATGCCGGCCACCAGCTCATCGCCCGCCTTTGCCGCGCCGACACCGGCCGGAGTGCCGGTCATGATCAGGTCGCCGGCCTCGAGCGTGTAGTACTGCGTCAGGAACGCGATCTGCTCGGGAATGCTCCAGATCATCTGGTCGATGTCGGAGTCCTGGCGCGCCTGGCCGTTGACCTTCAGCCACAGCTTCGCCTTCTTCAGGTGTCCGGACTTCGCGGCCGGCGTGATGGGGCCCGCCGGCGCCGCTTGATCGAAGTCCTTGCCGAACGTCCAGGGCCGGCCCTTGTCCTTGCCAACCTGCTGCAGATCGCGTCGCGTCATGTCGAGCCCGATCGCGTAACCCCACACGTGCTCGTTCGCCTTCTCGACCGGGATCTTGTAACCGCCGCTGCCGATCACGGCGATGAGCTCGGTCTCCCAGTGATAATTGCCGGTCATCGGCGGGTAGTGGATCGAGATCGTCTCGTTGGCGTTGGCCGGGACCAGGTCGTGGGCCGATTTCATGAAGAAGAACGGCTGCTCGCGTCCGTCGCCGCCCATCTCTTTCTGATGCTCCACGTAGTTCCGCCCGACGCAGAAGATGCGTCGCACGGGGAAGCGCGCATTGGTGCCCACAATCGGCAGGGAGGGGATTTCCCAGGTTCGAATCGCGTACTCCATTTTCATCTCGAGGTCCTCGCCATGACGGCCGCCGCCCGTAGACCGGACCGCCGCAAAAAGACGTATTTTCTCATGAACGAGACGCAAAAAAAAACGGGCATCCGAGGATGCCCGTTCGGGGTCCGCTGCTCGCGGACGCGCTCTTACATGTGGTACGCGGTCTCCCCGTGCGAGGTGATGTCGAGGCCTTCGCGCTCTTCTTCTTCCGGCACGCGCAGCCCGACCAGCAGGTCGGCGATCTTGTAGGAGACGTAGGCGACGACCGCGGTCCAGACGAAGACCAGGCCGACCGCTTTGAGCTGGATCCAGAGCTGAGCCCAGACGCCCGGGTAGCCCATCTTCATGGTCACCCAGTCCTGCACCGACCCGGGTCCACCCAGACCGGGCGAGTTGAACACGCCGGTCAGCAGCGCGCCGAGAATGCCGCCGAGAGCGTGCACGCCGAAGACGTCGAGCGAGTCGTCGGCCCCGAGCAGCTTCTTCAGGCCGTTGACGCCCCACAGGCACACCAGGCCGACCGCGATGCCGATCACGAACGCGCCCGGGATCCCGACGTTGCCCGCGGCCGGAGTGATCGCGACCAATCCGGCCACCGCGCCCGAGGCGGCCCCCACCATGCTCGGCTTGCCCTTGAAGATCCATTCGCCGAACGTCCACGAGAGCACCGCGCACGCGGTCGCGAGGAACGTGTTGATGAACGCGAGCGCCGCGAAGCCGTTCGCTTCCAGGGCCGAGCCGGCGTTGAACCCGAACCAGCCCATCCACAGCAGGGCCGCGCCGATCATGGTCATGGTCACGCTGTGCGGAGTCATCGCTTCCTTGCCGAAGCCGATGCGCTTGCCGACCACGTACGCGCCGACCAGGCCCGCGACGCCCGCGTTGATGTGCACGACCGTGCCGCCCGCGAAGTCGAGCGCGCCCCATTGCCAGATCAGGCCCGCCCTGCCGGTCACCGCTTCCACGGTCTTCGGATCGGTGAACGCGTCGGGACCCGGGAAGAACCAGACCATGTGCGCGATCGGCGCATAGCTGAACGTGAACCAGAGCACCATGAAAATGAGCACGGCGCTGAAGCGCACGCGCTCGACGATGGCGCCGAGGATCAGGCAGCAGGTAATCGCGGCGAAGGTTGCCTGGAACGCGACGTAGACCAGCTCGTAAAGCGGCGTGTTCTTGCTGAACGTGGCCGCCATCGAGAAGTCGCCTTTGATGGGGTCGAACGTGCCTTTGAGGAACAGGCGCTCGGTCAGGCTGCCGAAGAACGAGTTCCCCTCGGTGAACGCTAGGCTGTATCCGTACACGCACCAGATCACCGTGATCAGCGAGAACACGACGAACACCTGCATCAGCACCGACAGCATGTTCTTCGAGCGGACGAGGCCGCCGTAGAACAGCGCGAGAGCCGGCACGCTCATCATGAGCACGAGCGCGGTCGATGTGAGCATCCACGCGACGTCGCCCTTGTTCGGCGTGGGCGCGGGCGCGGCGGTGGCCGCGGGCGCCGCCGCCGGCGCCGCCGCAGCAGCGCCGGCCCCGGCGGCAGGTTTGTCCTGCGCGAACGTCGGAGCGCAAAGACCCGCGACGCTGAGCAGGGCGAGAATGGCGAAAAGTTTCTTCATCGTATTCTCCTTCAGAGAGCCTCCGCGCCGGTCTCGCCGGTGCGGATTCTGACGACTTGTTCGAGATCGAAGACGAAGATCTTTCCGTCCCCGATCTTGCCCGTATTGGCGGATTTCTCGATCGCCTCGATGGCCTGGTCGAGCAGCGTGTCCTTGATCGCCGCCTCGACCTTCACCTTCGGCAGGAAATCGACCACGTATTCGGCTCCGCGATAGAGCTCGGTGTGGCCCTTTTGCCGTCCGAAGCCCTTGACCTCGGTGACCGTGATGCCCTGCACGCCGATCGCTGACAGGGCCTCGCGCACCTCGTCAAGCTTGAACGGCTTGATGATTGCGGTGACTAGCTTCATGAATGTCTCCGTATGGGTTGCCGACGGGCGAGGCTAGAACTTGTACAGCGCCTGGAGCGCGTAGGTCAGCAGCGTCTTGCTCATTCCGCTTCCGCTGATCTCGTTGAAGACCTCGGTGCTCGCTCGGTCCTGCCGTATTTCGCCGCGCACTTCGAAGCTGGTGCTCGGCAGGTATGCGAGGGTGACGGTGCCCTCCTTGTACTTGGCGCCCTCGTGGCCGAAGTGGAATCCGTCCTTGTCCTTGAAGGTCTCCGCCCGGAGCGCGGCGCGCAGCTTGGGGCTGATCATGTAGGTGAAGTAGCCCGCGAAGCCGTCGTACTTCGCCTTCGTGGGCGTCCCGTCGGACAGCGCCGGAAAGTTCTCCTGCTGCACTCTCAGGTACTCGGCGCCGATGGTCATGGTGTCGCTCAAGGTATACGCGGCCACGAGATTCGCGCTGCTGCGCTTGCCCTCCGAACTGGCGCCCGTGATTTCCTTGCCGAAGTAGCCCGACGCCGCGAGCGTGAGCGGCTTGATCGGATTCAGGCTGACACCCAGCTCCACCGTCTTGCCCTTGTTCTGGTCCTGCAGCTGGTCCCAGCCGTTGTTGACGCCGGCGGTGAGGCTCACGGTGTCGCTCATCGCGTACACGGCGCGCACGCCGGTGTGCGTGAATGGAACCGCCCCGAACAGGATCGAGCGCGAGATGTTGTTGTTGCCGGTGCTCGCGATCACCTCCGTCCCGTGCAGGGTCACGAATTTGCCCGCCATCAGAGTGACGGGGCCGCTGGCATACTGGCCGTAGGCTTGCGTGATGTCGAACATCGAGGTCGTCGTCGCCGAAGCGCCCGGAGCCGCGGTCTCGGGAAAGG
This sequence comes from Burkholderiales bacterium, assembly GCA_035651815.1. GTDB lineage: Bacteria > Pseudomonadota > Gammaproteobacteria > Burkholderiales > SG8-39 > VBDM01. The sequence goes on from DASRFB010000130.1 coordinate 24,803, forward strand.
AATGGATGACCTGAGCGTCCTTGCCGGCGGTGATGTTCACGAGGCCGCCTGCGCCTTCTTTCGGCTGCTTCGCGACCTGCAGGCCGAACTGGTGAAGCGCAAACGAGTTGTTCTGCGAATCGAAGACGCGATCGCTGAAGCCGGTCTCGAGGTTGCGGTTCGCGTGCGTGTACTGCGTGTCGATCCAGCCGCTGACCGTGACGCCAGAAGCCTCGAGCACCTTGTCGAGCGTCGGCACTGCGGCGGCCGCCTGGGCGAGGACCGTGGTGGGGGCCGCGAAGGCGGCCGATACTGCGGTTGCTATTAGAGCTTTTTTCATCGGGTGTTCCTTTCCCTGGGAGGGTTCAACAAGACCTTGGTCTCATAGCACGGGGCGTGCCATCGATCTTTGTGTTTTACTTTCATAGGTATGTGCGGAGACCGCCGCCCGTGGCCCGCCTCCATGCACCAGGCCGGGGCGATGTCCGCTGGCGCGTGCACCGGGTCAGTGCGGTAGTCGCAAAGGCGGGTGGAACGTTAAATTCGGGGGCTTCATCCGGGAAACGCCATGACGCAAGCAAACTTGCTGGACGAGGTCGGTGCACGAGTGAAGGAGATCCTCGCCTCGAGTCCGGCGAAGGACGTCGAGACCAATCTGCGCGCGATGCTCGCCTCGGTGTTCGAGCGTCTGCAGCTCGCCACGCGCGAGCAGCTCGACGTGCAGGAGCGCGTGCTCGCCCGCACCCGCGAAAAGCTGGGCGCGCTCGAAGCACGCGTGGCGGAGCTCGAGGCGCGGCTTCGCCAGCGCTGATCGTGTCGCTCGCCGTCCTGCGAAGCCGGGCGCTGACGGGCCTCGAGGCGCCCGAGGTCACCGTGGAAGTGCACCTGGCCAACGGACTCCCGGGTTTCACGATCGTCGGCCTACCGGACACCGAAGTGAAAGAGAGCAAGGACCGAGTGCGCGCCGCGCTGCTCAATTCGCGCTTCGATTTCCCGAGCCGGCGGATCACGGTCAATCTGGCTCCTGCGGAGCTTCCCAAGGAAAGCGGCCGGTTCGATCTACCGATCGCGCTGGGGATCCTGGTCGCTTCGCAGCAATTGCCGGCGGAGCCGCTGTCGCGCTACGAGTTCGCCGGGGAGCTGTCGCTCTCGGGCGAAATCAGGCCGGTGCGCGGGGCGCTCGCCATGACGTGGCGCGCGGCGAGCAAGGGCCGTGCGTTCGTGCTTCCAACGGCGAGCGCCGCCGAGGCCGCGCTGGTTGGCGGCGCCGAGATCTATCCTGCCGACTCGCTGATCGCCGTTTGCAGACATCTTCGCGGCGAGTCCCCGCTCGGCCGGTATCCCCGCAGCACCCTCGGCGCGTCGCGGGCTTCATACCCCGACCTGAGCGACGTCAAAGGACAGGCGCACGCGAAGCGCGCGCTGGAGGTGGCCGCGTCCGGAGGGCACAGCGTCCTGATGGCGGGGCCGCCGGGGACCGGCAAATCGATGCTGGCGGCGCGTTTCCCGGGCCTGCTGCCCGAGATGACGGACGCCGAGGCGCTCGAGTCGGCGGCGCTGCAATCGCTCGGGTCTCCCGGATTCCGCGTGGAGCGTTGGAAGCAGCGGCCATTCCGCGCGCCTCATCATTCGGCTTCGAGCGTCGCCCTCGTCGGGGGTGGCGGCGATCCGCGGCCGGGGGAGATCTCCCTCGCCCACCACGGTGTGCTGTTCCTCGACGAGCTGCCGGAGTTCGAGCGCCGGGTGCTCGAGGCGCTGCGCGAGCCCCTCGAGTCGGGCCGCGTGGCGATCTCGCGCGCGGCGCGTCAAGCCGAGTTCCCCGCGAGCTTTCAGCTCATCGCGGCGATGAATCCGTGCCCTTGCGGATACCTTGGACACTACAGCGGACGCTGCCGATGCACGCCGGACCAGGTCGCGCGCTACCGGCGCAAGCTCTCCGGGCCGCTACTCGACCGGATCGACGTCCAGATCGAAGTGCCGTCGCTGCGCGAGGACGACCTTACGCGACTGCCGGAGGGCGAGAGCTCGGGCCAGGTCCGCACCCGCGTGCAGGCGGCGTATGCGCGGCAACTCGAGCGCCAGGGCAAGCCGAACGCGCGACTCGCACCGCGCGAGGTCGAGCGCCTGTGCCGCGTCGGCGATGACGCCGCCACCCTGCTCAAGCAGGCCATCGTCCGGATCAATCTGTCCGCGCGCGCGTACCACCGGGTGCTGAAGCTCGCGCGCACCATCGCCGACCTGGCCGGAGAGGCGGGCGTCGGAATCACGCACGTCGCCGAGGCGATCCAGTATCGCCGCCTGGACCGGCCCGCCTGACGCATGTCGACCTACGCGATCGGCGACGTGCAGGGTTGCTTCGAAGAGCTCGGGCAGCTGCTCGACGCCTTGGCCTTCGACCGCCGGAAGGACCGGCTCTGGCTGGTCGGCGATCTGGTGAATCGCGGGCCACAGTCGCTCGCCGTGCTGCGATTCGTCCGCGACCTCGGGAGCGCGGCGGTGACGGTGCTCGGCAACCACGACCTGCATCTGCTCACGTACGCGGCCGGCCTGGCGAAGCCGCGCCCGGACGACACGCTCGACGAGGTCCTCGCCGCGCCGGATCGCGCCGAGCTGATCGAATGGCTACGCGGGCTTCCGATGATCCATGTCGAGAGGGAGCACGTGCTGGTGCACGCCGGGCTGCTTCCGCAGTGGAGCGTGCAGCAGGCCCAGGGGCTCGGTCGGGAGGTCGAAGCCGCGCTGCGCGGCCCGCGGCATCGCGAGTTCCTCACCCGGCTCTATGGAGGCAAGCCGGATCGCTGGGACGATGCCCTGCGCGATGCGGACCGGCTGCGCGTGATCGTCAACGCGATGACGCGGATGCGCTTCTGCACCGAGGATGGAGTCATGGAATTCCAGACGAAGGGCGAGGCCGCCGAGGCCCCGCCCGGCTACACGCCCTGGTTCGATGTCCCGGGCCGCAGGAGCGCGGACCACACCGTGGTTTGCGGCCATTGGTCGGCCTTGGGCTTGCGTGTCGCGCCGAGGCTGCTCGCTCTGGATTCGGGATGCGTCTGGGGCGGCCGCCTCACCGCGGTGAGACTCGAGGACCGGGCGATCACTCAGGTCGAGTGCCGGGCGTGGGCGGCCTCGGAATCCGGAGCGCGCCGGCGATAGCGTTCTCGGCCGCCTCGGCGACGGCGCGGCGTTCTCCGCCGGCGGCGGCGAATCGTGGGGCGTAAGTCACCTCGACCACGATCCGACGCGCGGACAAGGTGCCCCACAGCGCGCCGAGAAACGAAGTCTCGCCGACGTAGGCGGCGGCATCGCTGCGTCTGCCCGAGGCATCCAGGTAGCGCAACGCCACGGGCTGTATCGTCGCTGCGGCGTCGATCGCGGGCTGGAAAAGCGCCGCGTGGAAGCGCTCAAGCGTATCGCCGAAAGTGGTCGTCCCTTCCGGGCAGATCGCGACCAGTGTTCCGTCGGCGAGCTCTCGCGCGATCGCCTCACGGGCGGCCCGCGCGCCGGCCCTCGTCCCCCTCTCGATGTAGAGCGTCCCGACCAGGGTGCATAGCCATCCCGCCACGGGCCACGACCGGATCTCCGACTTGGCGACGAAGGTCGCGGGAAGGATGGCGTCGATTACAAAGATATCGAGCCAGGAAATGTGGTTGAGCACGAGCATGCAGCATCGCGGCAGTTCGGGCGTGCCGCTCTTCTCGCGCACCGACACTGCGAGGATCGAAAGCAGGGTCTGGGACCAGCGGCGCTTCTCGGCGGAGCGCTGCTCGGGCGACAGGCGCGGATACCGCAAATCCGCGATGAGTAGGCCGCGGATCAGGTGCACGCAAAGCCGCGCGAGCCGTCCGAGCCGCAGCCATATCGGCGTCTTGCCGTCCGGCGTCTCTTCGGCCGGGAGTCTAGAAATCTCGTCCGAAATGGCGGCGATACTCCGTGGCGATCGCATCACGGTCGAGCCAGTGATTCTGGCCGCCGCGCGCCGATATCTTCAGGGAGCCCATGAGCGACGCGAGCTGTCCCGTGCTGCGCCAGTCGCGGCCAGAAGCGATGCCGTACAGGAGCCCGGCACGGTAAGCGTCGCCGCAGCCCGTCGGATCGACCACGGCTTTCGCAGGCACGGCCGGGATGTCGATGCGCTCGCCGCCCGCGTAGATTACCGAGCCCTCGCCGCCGCGCGTCAGGATGAGCGCCTTCACCATGCCGGCGAGGGCCTGCAGAGTTCTGCCGGTGCGCTCCTCGAGCAGCTTGCCTTCGTAGTCGTTGACCGCCACGTAAGTGGCGCGGCCGACGAAGCCGAGCAGCTCCTCGCCCGAGAACATCGGCAGTCCCTGGCCCGGGTCGAACATGAACGGTATCCGGTGCGCGGCGAGGTCGCGGGCATGCTCGAGCATGCCCTCGCGGCCGTCCGGCGCGACGATCGCCAGGCCGACGCCCAGGTCGGGCGTGACGCGGTTGAGGTGCGCGTAGTTCATCGCGCCCGGATGGAATGCGGTGATCTGATTGTCGTCGAGATCGGTCGTGATGAACGCCTGCGCGGTAAAGGCCTCGGGTACCTGGCGTACGCATTCCTGCGATAGCTCCAGCCGCTCCAGCCGCTCCCGATAGGCAAGCGAATCGCTGCCGACCGTCGCCATGATCAACGGGTCGCCGCCGAGCATCTTCAGGTTATAGGCGATGTTTCCCGCGCAGCCGCCGAACTCCTTGCGCATCTCGGGCACCAGGAACGCGACATTGAGAATGTGGATCTGCTCCGGGAGGATGTGCTCTTTGAAGCGACCGGGGAAGACCATGATGTTGTCGTAGGCGATCGACCCGCAAAGAAGAATGCGCATGGCGTGCTATGGATAGAAGAGATAGAGACGGTAGCCGACCGGTTTCAGCGCGGCGGCTTCGATGTAGACGCGTACGGGCAGCTCGCTGTTGCCGGCGAATCCGGAGTCCGAGCTCGCCGCGCGCCCGAGATAGTCGCGCGCGTACAGCACGCGCCGCGCGACGGCCTGATCTTGCGCATCGGTGAGGGTCAGTTCGAGCGACGGGTATTGCTGAGGAAACGCGGCGCGGTTCCGGAGCGTCGCGGTGAGAACCATGACGCCTGGATTGGCCGCATCCGCCTGGAGGTCGGACGCCTCGATGCTCATGAGCTCCGCGCGCTTGGGCAGCGGCAGCTCGCACCCGAGCTCGGCGCACCAGCGCGCGACCGCGGGCTTCGCGCTCGGCCAGACCAGGACCAGCTCGCTGCGGAAGCGAAAGGCCAGCTGCCCGGCCAACGCGACGAGCGCCAGGGCGCTCGCGAAGGCCCAAAGGCGGCCGTGTCCCGAAGGCGCATCTCTCGATGCCGGCGCCGGAGCCTTCCGCGGTCCGGCGCCCGGACGCGAAACGCTGCCGACTGCATTCGTGCCTTGGGCGGCAGCGGACTGCGCCTTAGCGCCCGTCTCGGCGACGAGCCCGGAACGCGCGTCGAAGACGTTACCGCAGCGACCACAGCGCACCTGGCCCGAGCGCGCCGTGAGCTGCGCTTCCGTAACGCGGAAGGCGGTGCCGCACTTCGGGCAGCGCGTCACGCCGCTCATCGCCGCGTCCCGGAGAGGCAAAGCCAGTCTTCGTCGACGTCGCGCTCGTCGAGCGCGAACCAGGATCGATACGCGTCTCGTATCTCGTGCTCCTGCGCCGTCAGGATTCCCGACAGCGCGAGGCGTCCACCGGGTCTGCATATGCGTGCGAGAACTGGAGCGAGCATCTTCAGCGGATTGGTCAGAATATTGGCGACCACGAGATCGGCCGACAGGCCACCCGCCTCTCCGGCCTCGAGGAACGCGGCATCCACGCCGTTTCGACGAGCGTTGCTCCGGGCGATCTGCACCGCCTCGGGCTCTATGTCGACGCCGACGGCGCTTCTCGCGCCGAGCTTCAGCGCGGCGATGGCTAATATACCGGAACCGCATCCGTAGTCGATAACCGATTCGCCGCCCTCGACTTTACGCGCGAGCCAGAGCAGGCACAGTCGGGTCGTCGGATGCGTGCCCGTGCCGAACGCCAGGCCGGGATCGAGCACGAGGTTGATCGCATCGGGGTCCGGGGGCGCATGCCAGCTCGGAACGATCCAGAGCCGCTCCGAGATGCGTACGGGACGAAACTGATCCTGCGACCGCCGCACCCAATCGTCGTCTTCGATTCGCCGCAGCGCGTGCGCCGACACATCGACCTCGCACGCGGCGCAGGCCGAGCGCAAAGCTGCCCGCGGATCGGCATCACCCGCGAACAGCGCGGTGAGCGCGATGCGACGCCACGCGCGCACTTCCCCGGGCTCGTCGTAAAGCGCTCGTTCGCGTGGCGTTCCGGATTCAGCATCGGCCAGCTCGACCGACAAGGCCCCCGCAGCGAGCAGCGCGTCGGACAGTCGCTCCGCCTTGTGCGCATCGAGCTCGACGACGAGCGCCGCGAACGGCATGTGCCCTACCGGGTCCGCCCGTCGGGTTTTTTGTTTTGGGCGAGCTTCTGCTCGAGGAAGTGGATGCTGAAGCCGCCGCGGATCACGCGGTTGTCGAGCAGCAGCTCCTGGTGGAGCGGAATATTTGTCTGGATGCCCTCGACCACCATCTCCGAGAGCGCGATGCGCATGCGTCGGATCGCCTGGTCGCGGGTATCCCCGTACGCGATCACCTTGCCGATCAGCGAATCGTAGTAGGGCGGCACCATGTACCCGTGATAGGCATGCGAGTCGACCCGGATGCCTGGCCCGCCCGGCGGGTGGTATGACGTGATGCGTCCCGGCGAAGGCGTGAACTTGAACGGGTCCTCGGCGTTGATGCGGCACTCGATCGCGTGGCCGCGCACCTCGATGTCTCGCTGGCGCACGGACAGCCGCTCGCCCGCCGCGACCCGGATCTGCTCCTGCACGATATCGATCCCGGTCACCATCTCGGTGACCGGGTGCTCGACCTGGACCCGCGTGTTCATCTCGATGAAGTAGAACTCGCCGTTGTCGTAGAGGAACTCGAACGTGCCGGCGCCGCGGTAGCCGATCTTGCGGCAGGCCTCGACGCAGCGCTCGCCGACGCGCACGCGCAAGCGCGCCGGGATGTCCGGCGCGGGGGCTTCCTCCATGATCTTCTGGTGCCGGCGCTGCATCGAGCAGTCCCGCTCGCCCAGGTACACCGCGTTCTTCTGCTCGTCGGCCAAGACCTGGATCTCGATGTGCCGGGGGTTCTCGAGATACTTTTCCAGGTACACGGTGGGATTGCCGAACGCCGCCTGCGCCTCGCCGCGCGTCATGCTGACCGCGCTCTTCAGCGCCGCCTCGGTATGGACAACGCGCATCCCGCGCCCGCCGCCGCCGCCGGCGGCCTTGATGATGATCGGGTATCCGATCTTGCGGCCCGCCTTCACCATTTCCTCGGGCGACTCCGGCACCGGCCCGTCCGACCCGGGCACGCAGGGCACGCCAGCCTTCTGCATCGCCTGCTTCGCGTTGATCTTGTCGCCCATGAGGCGGATCGTATCGGCGCGCGGGCCGATGAAGACGAAGCCGCTGCGCTCGACGCGCTCCGCGAAGTCTGCGTTTTCGGAAAGAAAGCCGTATCCCGGGTGGATCGCCTCCGCGTCGGTCACCTCGGCCGCGCTGATGATCGCGGGAATGTTGAGGTAGGACGCGCCCGAGGGCGGCGGTCCGATGCACACCGACTCGTCTGCCAGCTTCACGTACTTCGCGTCGCGATCGGCCTCCGAGTGCACGACGACGGTCCTGATGCCCAGGTCTCGGCAGGCGCGCTGGATGCGAAGTGCGATCTCGCCGCGGTTGGCGATGAGGATCTTCTGGAACATGGGATGCCGGTCAGCCGATCACGATCAGGGGCTCGCCGTACTCCACGGGTTGGCCGTTCTCGACGAGGATCGCCTTGATCACGCCGTCCTTGTCGGCTTCGATCTCGTTCATGAGCTTCATCGCCTCGATGATGCACACGGTCTGGCCGACCTTCACCGTGTCGCCCATCTCGGCGAACGCCTTGGCACCGGGCGACGCGGCGCGATAGAAGGTTCCGACCATCGGGGCTTTGAGGACGTGCCCTTCGGGAGCGGACGCGGCGGCGGGGGCTGGCGCGGCGGCCGGCGCCGGGGCCGCCGCAGCCGGTGTCGCAGCTGCCGCGGACTGCGGCGGATAGTGGGCGAGCGCGGGAGCGACCACGTAAGGTGCCGCGGGCTCGCGGCCCGTGCCGCCTTTCACGATCCTGACCTTCTCCTCGCCTTCGGTGACCTCGAGCTCGGCGACGCCCGATTCCTCGACCAGGTCGATCAGTTTCTTCAGCTTGCGCAAGTCCATTCGATCTCCTCCGATCCGCGCCGCGGCCTCCGCAGAGACTCCTCTTCTCGGCCCTCGCCGGCCCTAGCCGGATTGAATAGTGAACTGCAGGGCGAGCTCGTAGCCCCGGCTGCCGAGCCCGGCGATGGTTCCGACCGCGAGGTCGGAGAAAAAAGACCGCTGCCGAAACGGCTCCCGCGCATAGATGTTCGACAAGTGAACTTCGAGGAAGGGAACGGCCGCGGCGGCGAGGGCGTCGCGCAAAGCCACACTAGTATGAGTCAACCCGCCCGGATTGATGATGATCCAAGCGGTTCCCTGCACTTTCGCGTCCTGCACGCGATCGATGAGGTCGCCTTCGTGGTTGCTTTGGAAACACTCGAGATCCGCGCCGCCCTGCTTTGCGAGCCCTTGGAGACGTTCGTTGATACTATCCAGCGTCTGCGTGCCGTATATCCCGGGCTCCCGCGAACCGAGCGAATTCAGGTTCGGGCCATGGAGTACCAAAATGCGGAGTCTGCGGGTTGATGCCTTCTTCTGCATCGGTTTCTTGGGCATCCACGAAGTTTGCCGCAAATGGCGCCAATTTGTCCACTCGATCAGCGCTTTTGCCTGAATATCGGTTATCTACTCGGATGGGCCTTCGGCCTGAAGCAACTGGGCCACGGCATCTATCGCCGCCCGCTCGATGGCCCGTCCACCCGCTGAATTCTTCAAGGTCGCGCGCTCATCATTGCTCGCGTAGATCGACAGGTTCAGCGGCACCTCGTCCCAGACCAGCTTCAGCACCGAAATGGCCCGCTCGCGGCCTGACGCGAATCGCCGTTCGTCGGCGACGTCATAAGCGATGTTGCGGTTCAGCAGCGCGATCTCGACTGCCTTGCTGTCGTCGGTGAAAAGCTGCAGATCGATCTCGCCATAACGTCCGGCGGTGCCTTTCAGCACCGCCCCGGCCAGATAAGGCCTGAACGCTGCCAGAAGCCGCATCGCCTGCAAGGCCTTCGTTCTGAGCTCGCGGGTTCGCTCGCGCTGCTCCTCGTTCTGATACAGCGACTGATACGCGCGCAACTCGGCCTCGATCTCTTCGTTGCCGGGAAGGGACTGGGTGTCGTCGGCGCCGAGCTGCCGTGCGGCCTTGCGCTTCGCGAGCGCGTAGTCGTCGATGCCGTCCTCCGCCATGAGCCGCGCGGCCGCGGCGGCGATGCGAACACGCATTTGCTGGTGGGGCAGGCGCGCAGCCTGCTGTCGCGGGCGGTCTCGGGACATCGTTGCAGGACAGTGTCCGGGCCATCATACCGTAGCGCTCTTCCGGTCTGAACGGGGCCGAACGACATCCATCGGTTAGAATCGCCGCTGTTTCGCCGGTCCGATCCGCGTCCCATCTCCATGCACCTCCACATCCTAGGAATTTGCGGAACGTTCATGGGCGGCATTGCCGCCGTCGCCGCGGAAGCCGGTCACACGGTGACCGGGTGCGATGCCAACGTCTATCCGCCGATGAGTACTCAGCTCGAACGCCTCGGGATCCGCCTCACCGAAGGCTACGACGCGGACCAGCTGGCCCTCCGGCCGGATCTCTGGATCGTGGGTAACGTGGTGACGCGCGGCAATCCTTTGATGGAGGCGCTGCTCGACCGCGGCGAGCGGTTCGTCTCGGGTCCGCAATGGCTCGCGGAGACGGTGCTGCACGGGCGCCAGGTGCTCGCCATCGCCGGCACGCACGGCAAAACCACGGTGACCTCCATGCTCGCATGGATGCTGGAAGACGTCGGCGCTACCCCCGGCTTCTTGATCGGCGGGGTCCCCGATAACTTCGGCATATCCGCCCGCCTGGGACGCGGGCCGTTCGTGATCGAAGCGGACGAGTACGACACGGCCTTCTTCGACAAGCGCTCGAAGTTCATCCATTATCGTCCCAAGGTCGCGATCCTGAACAACCTTGAGTTCGATCATGCGGACATCTTCGCCGATCTTGCGGCTATCGAGACACAATTTCACCATTTGGTGCGAACGATACCGTCCTCCGGATCTATCGTCGTCAATGGGAACGACGAGGCCTTGGCCAGGGTTCTGAATCGCGGGTGCTGGAGCAAGGTCGAGCGTTTTGGCGTAACCGCCGGCTGGCACACCGAGGAGGACGGGACCGACGCGTTCATCTTGCGGCGCGACAAGGCCCGCATCGGTCGGGTCCATTGGTCCCTCGCCGGCGCGCACAACCGAGCGAACGCCGCGGCGGCCGTCGCGGCGGCTTATAGCGCCGGGTTCGATCCGGTGCAGGCGCTGACGTCGCTTTCGCGGTTTCGCAACGTCAAGAGACGCCTCGAGCTGCGCGGATCGGCGCGCGGTGTCTCGGTCTACGACGACTTCGCGCACCACCCGACGGCGATCACGGCGACCCTGCAGGCGCTGCGCGAGCGAGTCGGCAACGCACGCATCCTCGCCGTCCTGGAGCCGCGCTCCAATACGATGAAGCTCGGCGTCATGAAGGACGCGCTGGCGGCAAGCCTGGCCGATGCCGATCGCGTGTTCTGCTACAGCGCGAAGCTGGGCTGGGACCCGGCCGCGGCGCTCGCGCCGCTCGGTGCGAAGGCGCGCTGCGACGACGATCTCTCGACCCTGGTCGAGGCCGTCGCGTCCGAGGCAAGAGCGGGAGACCAGGTTCTCGTGATGAGCAACGGCGGCTTCGGCGGGGTGCACGAAAAGTTGCTCGCGCGACTCGGCCGGGCTTCGGCGGCGTCCGGCGGATAGCGCGTGCGCGCGCGGTGCTGATTTATCTCCACGGTTTTAACTCGTCGCCGCGCTCGCACAAAGCCCAGGTGCTTCGGCAGGCCATGGAAGAGCGAGGCCTCGGAGTCCGCTTCGCCTGCCCCGCGCTGCCACACTGGCCGGAGCAGGCGCTCGCTGCCGCGGAGCGCGAGCTGCTGGCGCAACCGCGTGACTTCGTCTCGCTGGTCGGAAGCTCTTTGGGCGGGTTCTACGCGACGTGCCTTGCCGAGCGCCACGGCGTTCGTGCCGTGCTGATCAACCCCGCGACCGAACCGCATGTCGGCCTGCGAGCCTGGCTGGGTGCGCAGCAGAATCCATACACCGGAGAGCGCTACGAGCTCACCGAGGAGCATCTGGAGCAATGGCAGCGACAGTCCGTAGCGCAGGTCCATCCCGAGCGCTACCTGCTGCTCGTGGAGACCGGCGACGAAGTTCTGGACTACCGTGTCGCGGTGAAACGCTACCGCGGCGCGCGCCAGGTCGTCGTGCAGGGTGGCGACCACAGCCTCGCCACGTTCCCCGCGCACATTCCTCGCATCCTGGAGTTCGCGGGCTTCGCCTAGCGGCCGCTCTTGATGTCCGTCCACGGTGAGCCGCCCGCCGGCACGGCGTAGCGAGCGATCGCGCGCTCGTCGAAGTCGAAGCCGAGTCCGGGCGTGCGCGGCAGTACCAGCATGCCGCGGCGTTGCTCGAGCTGCGTGTCGATGAGCGCACGGAAGTTGAGCACCTGGTCGTCCGGGAAGAACTCGACGTAGCGCGCGTTCGGGGTCGCGGCCACGAGGTGAGCGTGCAGGTCGTGAAACCAGTGCGGACATAGCGTGACGTTATAGCTCGCCGCCGTCGCGGCGATACGCTTCCACTCGGAGATGCCCCCGCACACGAGCGCATCGGTCTGCAGGATCGCGGCGGCACCTTTATCCAGAATCTCCTTGAAGTGCCAGCGCCCGGTGCCGATCTCCCCCGTGGCGACGGGGACGCGCGTCAGCTTCGTCAGCCGGGCGTGGTTTTCGATGTCATCCGGGAAAAACGGCTCCTCGATCCAGTACGGGTCGTAGAGCTCGAAGCGCCGCATGTATTGCATCGCGGTCGGAAGATCGTGCCAGGCATTGTTGGCGTCGAGCATAAGCTCGACGTCGGGACCGATGGCCTCGCGCGCGGCCTTCACGCGTGCCTCCTCTTCGCTCGGCGAAAGACGCCCCACCTTCATTTTCACCGCGCGAAAGCCCTGCTTCACGTAGCCGGCCATCTCGGCACCGAGCTTCGTCGGCGTCTTGCCTTCCAGGTAGTAGCCGCCGCTCGCGTAGGCGGGAACCTCCTCCATGACCGCCGCTCCGAGGTACTGGTATAGCGGCAGCCGTGCCGTTCGCGCGTTGAGATCCCACAAGGCGCAATCGAGAATCGAGATCGCGCGCGTCACGCTCCCCGCACGTCCCTGCAGCAGCGACTCCTGGAACATGCGCTGCCACAGTCCTTCCACCCGCAAACTGTCCTCGCCGATCAGGAGCGGCGCGAGGAGCTGTTCTACCGCGTGCGCGACCAGCGTGCCGCCCGACGAGCCGGCGTAGCAGAAGCCGATCCCGTGGACACCATCGCTCGAGCGCACCTTGACCAGGCCGTAGTCCCTAGCGGAAACGGTGCGCGTGGCGAAGCTGGTGACATGGTGCAGCGGGACTCGGACGGTGGCGACGGAAATGGAAGCGATCTTGGGCATGGAGGCGACGAACCGCAGATAAGCCGTCCGTCCCCGGGCGGGGACGGCGAGCGGGCGATTATGTTGACGCCGGCTTCGGGTGTCAATCGGGCGATTGATCCTATAATCCCGCTGATCTATCGCGCCGGCGCCGGTCCGCCCGGCGCCTTTTCACCCGGAACGATCCCGTGAACGTTCTCTACGAGGAAGACGGCTCATTCAAGGCCGGCACGGTGCTCGCAGACGGCGATACGTCGCTCCAGATCGAGGCGCCCCACGGGAAACGCGCGAAGATCAAGGCGAAGGACGTGCTGATCCGGTTCGACGATCCCTCTGCGGCCGAGGTGCTCGCTCAAGCCGAGCGTCTCGCCCGCGACGTCGATCTCGATTTCCTATGGCAATGCTGCGGAAGCGACGAATTCGGCTTTGCCGGACTAGCGCGCGACTACTACGGCAAGCAGCCTTCGCCCGCGGAGGCCGCGGCCATCCTGCTCAAGCTGCACTCGGCGCCGATGTACTTCTATCGCAAAGGCCGCGGACGCTATCGCGCGGCCCCGCCCGAGACGCTGCGCGCTGCTCTCGCCGGAATCGAGAAGCGCAAGCAGCGCGAGCTGCAGATCGAGCAGTGGAGCGAGCGCCTCGTGCAAGGCGAGCTGCCCGAAGAGATGAGGCCGATCCTCGACGAGCTTCTCTACCAGCCCGACCGCAACCGACCCGGGACCCAGGCGCTCGAGCGCGCCTGTGAGCGGACCGGCGTCACGCCGGCGAAGCTTCTGCAGCGCGCCGGAGCGCTTCCGCCGAGCGAGGAGTACCACCTGAACCGGTTCCTGCGCGAGCATTTTCCGGACGGCATGGACTTCCCCGAGGGGCCCGAGCTCATCGAGCCCGTGGACTTGCCGCAGGCGGCCGCGAGCGCGATCAGCCTCGACGATCAGAGCACGACCGAGATCGACGACGCCTTCTCGCTGACGGAGACGGCGGACGGGCGGTTGCGCATCGGTATCCACATCGCGGCGCCGGGCCTGGGCTTCGCACCCGGGTCGCCCATCGATGTCGCGGCACGCGCGCGGCTCTCGACGGTCTACATGCCCGGCGGCAAGATCACGATGCTGCCACCGTCCGTGATCGAGAAGTTCACGCTGACCGAAGGCCGAGTGCGGCCTGCGCTCTCGCTTTACCTCGACGTACGTCCGGACACGATGGCGGTCGAGAACCGGCATACCCGTGTGGACCTCGTGCGCATCGCGGCGAATCTCCGGCATCAAGCGGTCGCGTCGCTCGATGACGCGTTCGCGGCCGGCAACATTCCGAAGGGCGTGCCCTACGCGCGCGAGCTGCACGTGCTATGGCAGGTCGCGCAGGCCCTGGAGGCGTCGCGCGGCAAGTCGTCGGCCATGCCCGACCGTCCCGATTACGTGTTCCGGGTGGAAAACGGCCGGGTCAGCATCGAGCAGCGCCGACGCGGGACGCCCCTCGACAAGCTGGTGGCCGAGCTGATGATCGCCGCGAACAGCGTCTGGGGCAAGCTGCTCGACGACCATGGCGTCGCGGCGATCTACCGGGTGCAATCGGGTGGAAGAGTGCGCATGACGACGTCGGCCGAAGCCCACCAGGCGCTCGGGACCAGCCATTATGCGTGGTCGACGTCCCCGCTTCGCCGCTATGTCGATCTTGTGAACCAATGGCAGCTGATCGCGCTCCTGCGTCGCGAGGCGGCCCCGTTCGGACGGAATTCCGACCTCATGCTCTCGGCGGTCCACGACTTCGAGGCGACCTACGCCGCGTACGACGAATTCCAGGGCCGGATGGAGCGCTACTGGTCGCTGCGCTGGCTGCTTCAGGAGCAGGTTCATTCGGCGGCGGGCGAGGTGGTGCGCGAGAACCTCGTCAAGCTCGATGCCTTGCCCTTGGTCGCGAAGGTTCCCTCGCTGCCGCCCCTGTCGCCGGGGGTACGGGTCGAGCTCGAGGTGAGGGATGTGGACCTCGTCGACCTGACCGTCGAATGTCGCTTTGTGCGCGTCCTGCAGGCGGCGGCCGCCGAATCTCCGGCCTCCTCCTGAGACAAAACTGTAAATGCAGCATAGAATACACTGATTAGAAAGGGCTTTGACCTGTCGATGTCGAGGCTAGAACGCGTGTTCCGAGAGTCGTCCTGGCTGGCGCCGCTCGCCGGGCTCGACCCCGCCTCGCGCACGCTCGCGATAGCCGTCACCCTTTCGGTCCTGCTCCACGGCGTCGTGCTGTCGATACGGTTCGGGTTTCCCGACCCCCGCCACCCTCCGGCAACGCAGCTCGACGTCGTGCTCGTGAACTCCAAGACACGCTCGGCGCCCGTGAAGGCCGATGTGCAGGCCCAGGCGAATCTCGATGGCGGCGGAAATATCGATGAGAAGCGACGCGCCAAGACGCCTTTGCCGGTTCTCCAGCGCAATCAGCGCGGACACGACTTGACGCAGGCCAGCCGCCGGGTGGATGAGCTCGAGGCGCGGCAACGCCAGCTGCTGTCGCAGCTCAAAGCCTCGGACAAGCCCGCGGCGCAGGACTCGCGACCGGAGCAAACGCACGATCCCGTGCCGCGGCCGAGCGGCATCGAGCTCGCCAGCAGCGCGCTGATGATCGCACGCATGGAGGCGCAGATCTCGCGCGAGATCGAGGAATACAACCAGCGGCCGCGCCGCCAGTTCGTCGGCGCACGAGCCGCCGAGGCGCGCTTCGCGCTCTATGTCGAGCACTGGCGCCAGAAGGTCGAGGCGATCGGCAACCTCAACTATCCCGAGGGCGCGCGCGGCAGGATCTATGGGAGCCTGCGTTTGACCGTCTCGATCAACGCCGACGGGTCGGTCGCCGGCGTGGACCTCGAGCGATCCTCGGGCTTCAAGATCCTCGACGCCGCGGCGGAGCGGATCGTCACGCTCGCCGCGCCGTACGCCAAGTTTCCGCCCGACATCCGCCGGGACACCGACGTCCTGGTGATCACGCGCACCTGGCACTTCGCGCCCGGGGACCGCGTCTTCAGCGACTAGGGGGCCGTTCCCATGAGGGCACGGGCTCGCTTGTGGAAGTACATCGCATACCCGCTGTGCACCCTCCTCGTCGCGTTCGGGCTCGTGCAGCTGTGGTTTCTCGCTGAGGTGCTGTACTGGAGGGACCACAACGCCGGCATGACGCGGTTCATGGAGCTGCGTCTCGAAGCCATGCGGGACGCCGACCGCAAGGCGAGGCTGCAGCACCGCTGGGTCGACTACCCGCGCATCTCGATCCATCTCAAGCGGGCGATCATCGCCGCGGAGGACGCGAAGTTCATCGATCACGAGGGGTTCGACTGGGAGGGCATCGAGCGGGCCATCGAGAAGAACCAGAGGCGCGGGCGCTACGTGGCGGGCGGCTCCACCATCAGTCAGCAGCTCGCCAAGAACCTCTTTCTGTCCGGCGAGCGCAGCCTCCTGCGCAAAATGCAGGAGGCCATCATCACGGCGGAGCTCGAGGCCTTCCTCACCAAGCGCAGGATCTTCGAGATCTATCTCAACGTGGTGGAGTGGGCCGACGGAGTGTTCGGCGCCGAAGCGGCCGCGGAGCATTATTTCGGCGTCAGCGCGTCGGCCTTGAATGCCGAGCAGGCCGCGCGGCTCGCGGCGATGTTGCCGCGGCCGCGCTATTACGACCGCCACCGCGATTCGCCCTATCTGTCGCAATACGCCGTCACGATACGCAGCCGCATGGAGTACGTGCAGGTACCGTGACCGGCCTGGGCCGGCCCGACGACCGGTCCCGAGCTTTCGGCCGCCTTGGCCCGCTGCTACAATCGCCGCAGCCCGCGCGCGGCGGGTCCGGTGCCTGCGCGAGGCTCCGATCCACCATGTCGATACGCCACCTGGGCGAATGAGCGAGGCCCTCAGCCCGAAGAAGGATCTGGAGGACGTCCAGGCGGATGTGCGCGAAGTGCAGGAGCTGCTGCGCCGGCACCGCCTGGTCGAGACCGCGGCCGAGCGCTCGCAGATGCCGAAGCACGAGCTCGTCGAATCGGCCGTGCACAAGCAGAATCTCGCGCGTCTGCGCGCGAAGCTCGATGTCATGCATCCGGCCGACATCGCGTACGTCCTCGAATCCCTGCCGCTCGGCGACCGTCTCGCCGTATGGAGCCTGGTCAAGGCCGAGCGCGACGGCGAGATCCTGCTCGAGGTCTCCGACGCGGTGCGCGAGACCCTCATCCGCAGCATGGACTCCGAAGAGCTGGTCGCCGCGGCCGAGCAGCTGGAGGCCGACGAGATCGCCGACCTCGCCCCAGACCTGCCGCGCGACGTCATCCAGGACGTGTTCCAGGCGTTGCCGATCGAGGAGCGCGAGCAGCTGCGGGCGGCGATGTCCTATCCCGAGGACGCCGTCGGCGCGCTCATGGACTTCGAGGTCGTCAGCGTGCGCGAGGCGGTCACGATGGAAGCGGTGACGCGCTACCTGCGTCGCTTCGACCGGCTGCCCAACCATACGGACCAGCTGTTCGTCGTCGACCGGGACGAGCGGCTCAAAGGCGTGCTTCCGCTTTCGACTCTGATCGTGTCGGACCTCGATCGCACGGTCGAGCAGGTCATGGCGCGCGACATGGTGACGGTCCATCCCGACGACAAGGCGCAGGACGCGGCCAACGCATTCCAGCGCTACGACCTCGTGTCCGCCGCCGTCGTCGACCCGAGCGGCAAGCTCCTGGGCCGTGTCACCGTCGACAAGGTCGTCGACTTCGTTCGCACCCGGACCGAGTCCGAGCTCCTCACGCAGGCGGGCCTGCGCGAGGAGGAAGACATCTTCTCGTCGGTGTGGGCCAGCGTACGCAACCGCTGGTCCTGGCTGGCGATCAACCTGATCACCGCGTTCATCGCTTCGCGCGTCATCGGCGCCTTCGAGGGATCGATCGAGAAGCTCGTGGCGCTGGCCGCGCTGATGCCGATCGTCGCGGGCATCGGGGGCAACTCGGGCAACCAGACGATCACGATGATCGTGCGCGGCATCGCGCTCGGGCAGGTGCAGAACGATCACGGCCGCAAGCTGCTGGCGAAGGAGCTGGGCGTTTCGCTCGCGAACGGCCTGATCTGGGGCGGAATGCTGGGGTTGATCGCGTACTGGCTCTACCACAAAGTGTCGCTCGGCCTGGTGATGACGGCGGCGATGACTCTCAATCTGCTGCTCGCGGCCAGCGCGGGCGTCCTCATTCCCCTGACGATGCTGCGGCTCGGCCGCGATCCGGCGCTCGGGTCGAGCGTGCTGATCACGGCCATCACGGACAGCGGGGGATTCTTCATCTTTCTCGGGCTCGCAACGCTGTTCCTGGTCTAGCGGGCCACAGTTCGGAGGTGCGCGCCATGGCGATATTGCGGGAGTTTCGGGAGTTCGCGGTGCGAGGTAACGTCGTCGATCTGGCCGTGGGCGTCGTGATCGGCGCCGCGTTCGGGAAGATCGTCGACTCGCTGGTGAAGGACGTGATCATGCCGCCCGTCGGGCTCGCGCTCGGGAAGACCGATTTCACCAATCTCTTCGTCGTTCTCAAGCACGGGGTGCAGCCCGGTCCCTACCCGACGCTGGAGGCGGCGCAGAAGGCGGGCGCTGTGACGCTCAATCTCGGCGTGTTCCTGAACACGGTGGTGTCGTTCGTCATCGTCGCGTTCGCGATCTTCCTGTTGGTGAAGCTCGTGAACCGACTGAAGCGCGAACACGAGGCGGGGCCGAAGGAGCCGCCCGAGGATGTCAAACTGCTGCGCGAGATACGCGACGCGCTGAAGAAGTAGGGACGGACCGGCTAGCCGCGGGCGAGCGCCGCGAACGCGGCATCGGCGGCGGCGAGCGTCTCCTCGATGTCGGCGCGTGTATGCGCGGAGGACACGAATCCCGCCTCGTACGCCGAGGGCGCGAAATAGATTCCGCGCGCCAGCATCTCGTGGAAAAACCGCGTGAACGCGGACTTGTCGCACTGCATGACCTCGCCGTAGCTCGCAGGCGGTGCCGAGCGGAAGTACATCCCGAACATCGCGCCGACGTTCTGCGCGCAGAAGA
Organism: Burkholderiales bacterium; assembly: GCA_035651815.1. Lineage (GTDB taxonomy): Bacteria > Pseudomonadota > Gammaproteobacteria > Burkholderiales > SG8-39 > VBDM01. The sequence continues at coordinate 43,573 of DASRFB010000130.1, forward strand.
CGATTCCGCGCGCGCGGGCCGCGGCGGTAAGGCCCTGCACCAGGTGCAGCGTCTCCGCGCTCACGCGCTCGAAGAATCCGGGCGCGCGCACGATCTCCAGCGTCGCCAGGCCGGCGGCGACGGCGACCGGGCTTCCCGAGAGCGTTCCGGCTTGATACACGGGGCCGAGCGGCGCGAGCCGCTCCATGATCTCGCGGCGGCCTCCCAACGCGCCGACCGGCATACCGCCACCGATCACCTTGCCTAGCGTGGTCAAGTCCGGACGCACGCCGAAGCGCGCCTGCGCGCCCCCCAACGCGACGCGAAAGCCCGTCATCACTTCGTCGAAGATGAGGACCGATCCGTGCTCGCTGCAAAGGCGCCGCGCGGTCTCCAGGAAATCGCGATCCGGCACGACGAGGTTCATGTTGCCGGCGATAGGCTCGACGATAATCGCGGCGATCGCCTTGCCGCTGCGCTCGAACGCGCGCTTCAGCGCGTCGGCGTCGTTGTACGGCAGCACCAGGGTGCACGAGGCGATCTCGGAGGGCACGCCCGCCGAGTCGGGCGAGCCGAGGGTCAGCGCCCCAGAGCCCGCCTTCACGAGCAGGCTGTCGGCGTGCCCGTGATAGCACCCCTCGAATTTCACCACCAGGCTGCGGCCCGTATAACCGCGCGCCAGCCGAAGCGCCGTCATGGTGGCCTCTGTCCCCGAGCTGACCAGGCGCACCAGCTCGAGCGTCGGCACGAGTTCCTTCAGCAGCTCCGCGAGCTGCACCTCGCGCTCGGTCGGCGCTCCGAACGACAGCCCGTCTCGGGCGGCCGCCTGCACCGCCTCGAGCACCGCCCGATGCGCGTGGCCCGCGATGAGCGGGCCCCACGAGCCTACGTAATCGATGTACGCCTTGCCATCGGCGTCCCAGACGCGCGAACCGGCGCCTCGCACGAGAAACGGCGGCGTGCCGCCGACACCGCGATACGCGCGAACCGGCGAGTTCACGCCCCCCGGAATCGCGGCGCGCGCTCGCTCGAACAGCGCTTCATTGCGCGATTTCATGTCACGATCGCGCAAAACTCGCGCGCCCGGGCCTCGATATCCGCCGCGCCGAACAGGGAGCTGATCACCGCTACTGCATCGGCGCCCGCTTCCCGAAGCGATGCCGCGTTCACGGGGGTGATGCCGCCGATCGCGACGATCGGCACGCGCAGCGCCGCCTTCGCCTGCGCGTAAAGACCGAGCGACGCGCGCGGCGCCGCCGGCTTGCGCGCGGTCGGGAACGCCGCCCCGAAGGCGACGTAGTCGGACCCCGCGGCGACCGCGGACCGCGCGAGCTCGAGGCTGTCGTAGCACGAGGCGCCCAGCAGCTTTCCGGGCGCCAAACGGCGCCGCGCCTCGACGAGGTCGGCGTCGTCGCGCCCGAGGTGCACGCCGTCAGCGTCGAGCTCGAAGGCCAGCTCGAGGTCGTCATTGACGATCAGCGGAACGCGCGTACGACGGCAGAGCGCGAGCAACGAGACGATCTGTCGCCTGCGCAGCGCGGCGATCGCCGTCTTGTTCCTGTATTGCACGAGCCTGACGCCGCCGCGTATGCACCGCTCGACTTTGGCGGTGAGCAGGTCCGTATCCGGTTCGTCGGGCGTCACGGCGTAGAGCCCGCGCACGCGGGCGCTCGCGCCCGCCGCGCCGGGCGCGTCGCTCGGAAGAGGCGAGGACAGCGAGCTCGACATGCGACGCGCCGGCTCAGGAACGCGAGCGATCGTCGTCGCTTTCGCGCGCCCAGAAGAAACGGTCGGGAATGTGCTGCCCCATCCCGGGACGGAACCCCGCGTTCAAGCTTTGCCAGGTGTATTCCTGGGCTTCGCGGACGGCTTCCGGAATTTCCAGGCCATTCGCGAGCGTGGCGGCGATTGCGGCCGCGAGCGTGCATCCCGAGCCGTGGAAGCTCCCGGGCAGGCGTTCCCAGGAGTCCGCGCGCACGACTCCCTCGGATCCGTACAGCGTGTTGACGACGTTCGGCGTGTTCTCGTGCGTACCGGTGATCAGGACGAACTCGCTCCCGAAGGAGAGGATCTTGCGCGCGCAGGCCTCGAGATCGAACTCCTCGCTGTCCTCGCCGTCCTCGGCCGCGAGCCGGCGCGCTTCGCGGCTGTTCGGAGTCAGGATGGTCGTCTGCGGGATGAGCAGCTCGCGCATCGCCGCGACCATGTCCTCGGTCGCGAGCTCGTCGCCGCGGCCCGAAGCGAGCACCGGATCGAGGATGAGCGGCACGTCGGGATAGTCGGAGACCACTTCCGCGATAGCGGCCACGTTTTCGATGCTGCCGATCAGCCCGATCTTGAAAGCAGCGACGGGCATGTCTTCGAGCACCAGGCGCGCCTGGTCCGAGACCCAATCGGCCTCGACGGCCTGGACGTCCTCGACGCCGGCCGTGTCTTGGACGGTGATCGCCGTCACCACCGACAGGGCGTGACAGCCCATCGACGAGAGTGTCAACAAGTCGGCTTGCATGCCGGCGCCCCCGGTCGGATCGGTGCCCGCGAACGCAAGCACGATAGGGGGTGGGGAGACGGACGCCATGGATGTGGAAGGCCTGCGCTGCTGGCGGCCGGTCAGCCAGTCGGGTTAAGATGGGATCGGACATTGTAACCTATCCCAACCTAATGACAGAAAAGAAAGAATTCAGAACGTGGATGTGCCTGATCTGCGGCTTCGTATACGATGAAGCGGCCGGTCTGCCGGACGAGGGAATCCCGCCCGGCACCCGTTGGGAAGACATCCCGATCAACTGGACCTGCCCCGAGTGCGGGGCGCGCAAGGAAGACTTCGAAATGGTCGAGCTATAGCGGGCATGGCGCGTGCTTGATGCTATCTGCTTGACCGAACGCACAACACTGGGTCATCGACGCGGCATAAGGCAGTTTTCACAGGCGTCGTGAACTAAGTAATACAACGCTTTGTTTTGACTGTATAGTGTAGAGCCCTATCTAGGCCGTCATTCCAGAGCAGACAGGGGCGGGACGAGAACAAGCAGGAAACAGAACAAGCAACGCAACCACGGTGGTGGAGGCCGTGAGCGAAAACACCAACCTTTCCGGCATCAAGGTGATGGTCATCGACGACTCGAACACGATTCGTCGCAGCGCCGAGATTTTTCTCGCGCAGGCCGGCTGCAAGGTCATTCTGGCCGAGGACGGCTTCGATGCCCTCGCCAAGATCACCGACCATCAGCCGGACATCATCTTCTGCGACATCATGATGCCGCGCCTCGACGGCTACCAGACGTGCGCGCTCATCAAGAAGAACATGCGCTTCGCGACGACTCCGGTGGTCATGCTGTCCTCGAAAGATGGACTGTTCGACCGCGCGCGCGGCCGCATGGTCGGATCCGACGAATACCTGACGAAGCCGTTCACCAAGGACAGCTTGCTGAAGACCGTAGGCGCCCATGCGCCGGTGAAAACCTGAAGAGGTGATGCCATGCCCATCAAGAAAATCCTGATCGTCGAAGACTCGCCCACCGACCGCCAGTTCTTCATGGAAGTGCTCTCGAAGCAGGGCTTCCAGTGCGTCACGGCGGAAAACGGCGACGAGGCGATCTCGAAGTCGAAGACCGAGAAGCCCGACCTCATCCTGATGGACGTCGTGATGCCCGGGACGAACGGCTTCCAGGCGACGCGCGCCATTACCAAGGACGAGGCGACCAAGCACATCCCGGTGATCGTCTGCACCAGCAAGAATGCCGAGACCGACAAGATCTGGGGCATGCGCCAGGGCGCAAAAGACTACCTGGTCAAGCCGATCGATCCCAAAGAGCTGCTCGCGAAGATCGCCGCGTTCAAATAAGTAAGCGACCCATGGCACGCCAGATCAGTCTCCGCGAGTTCCAGCAAAGCCTGGCGCAGCGGCTGCGCGAAGCGCAAGCCGCGAGCGAGCAGTCGTCGCGGCTCGGCGTGCAGGCGGGCGAAAGCTTGTGGCTGCTGCGGCTCGACGAGACCGACGAAGTGCTACCGCTCCCGAATATTTCGCCGGTGCCGCTCACGCAGCCCTGGTACCTGGGCCTCGCGAACATCCGTGGCGTGATGGCCAACGTGGTCGACTTCGGCGCCTTCCTCGGCGATGAGCCGACGGTGCGCACGCCGGAATGCCGGCTCGTGCTCGTCGCCGACCGATTTCAGTCGTACAGCGGCCTGTTGATCAGCCGCATGATGGGACTGCGGAACCTCCAGAACCTCGAGGCGAGCGAAACGGCCGCGGCGTCCGAGCAGAAGCCGTGGGCCGGCACCATGTACCGCGATCCTGAAGGACGCACGTGGAACGAGCTCAACATGGCCGCGCTCGTGGCGCACGACAATTTTCTCAACGTGGGCGCTTAGCGGCCCGCCTAGCTAGAAGCTGATCGGGAGACTGTTATGGCATTCAGACTGTTGAACATGGGAAGCAAGAAGAATCCGGCAGCGGCGGCGGCCATGACGGCGCCCGCGGCGAGGCCTGCGCCCGCGCCGAAAGCCATCCCGAAGGCCGCGGCCGGCGCCAAGCCGACGCCGGGCCCGACGACCATGTCCGAGGGGCCCAAGCGCGCAGTCATGGGCCTCGGCGGTATGCGCGTCGGCCGGCAATACGCGATGCTCGGCGCCTTGTTCGCGGTGGTCTTCCTCGCCTCGATCGTGGTGGTCGTGCTCGACAACCGAGCGGCCACTTACGGTACGGTCTACGTGTCGACCGCGACCCAAATGCGCATGTTGTCGCAGCGCATCGCGAAGGCCGCGCAGACCGGCCTGACCGGTAACGCGGAGGCGTTCAAGCAGCTGCGCGCGTCGCGCGACCAGTTCGTGACATCGCTGAAGCTGCTCACGGTCGGCGGTAACGCGAGCGGCGTGAGCCTGCCCGCGACCTCCGAGGACGTGCGCCCCGTCTTGCGCGACCTGACCAAGGAATGGGACAAGTCCGACCAGAACGTGTCGCTGGTTCTGGCGCAAGAGAAGAACCTGATCGGGCTCGGAACCGCGGTGCGCTCGATCAACAACAACAACCCGGCGCTGCTCGACCTCGCCGAGCAGGTCCAGGCCCTGAAGCTCCAGAGCCAGGCCCCGGCGCGCGAGATCTCGGTCGCCGGCCAGCTCGTTATGTTGACGCAGCGCCTTGCGAAGAACGCGAACGCGATGCTCGGTGCCGACGTGATCGACCCCGAAGTGGCGTTCCTCATGGGTAAGGACACCAGTACGTTCCGCGACCTGCTCGGCGCGCTCACCAAGGGCAGCGACTCGCTCCGGATCTCGGCGACGAAGGACCCCGAAACCCTCGAGAAGCTCGGCGAACTCGAGAAGCAGTATCAGGAGTTCCAGAAGGCGGTGGCTTCGATCCTCGGTAACCTCCAGGCACTGGTGAACGCGAAGAACGCCGGCCGCCGCGTCGTGGACGATTCCGAGGGGCTGCTCAACGCCGCCGACAAGCTCTCGGCCGCGTATGAAGACGAACTGTCGCAGCGGACGATCAACTTCATCATCCTGGGCTTCCTGATCGTCTTGGGCATGGCGGTCGTGGCCCTGATCGTTCGGGTGTACCTGGCCGACACGCGCCGCCGCGCCGAGGAAGCCGAGCGCCAGCGCGGGGAGATCGAGCGCCAGAACAAGGCGAACCAGGACGCGATTCTGCGGTTGATGAACGAGATGGGTTCCCTCGCGGAAGGCGACCTGACCGTGAAGACGACCGTGACCGAGGAGATTACGGGCGCCATTGCCGACTCGGTCAACTTCACCATTGAAGAGTTGAAGAACGTGGTCGGCCGAATCAACCACGCCGCCGCGCAGGTGTCGATCGCGACGGAAGCCGCGCAGAAAACGACCACCCAGCTGCTCGCCGCTGCCGAAAAGCAGGGACGCGAGATTCGCGAGACCTCGGCCTCGGTGCTCGGTATGGCGCGTGCGATGAACGAGATGTCGCTGAGCGCCACCCAGTCCGCCGACGTTGCCCGCCAATCGCTGGCCGCCGCGCAGAAGGGTACCGAAGCGGTGCAGAACTCGATCTCCGGCATGAACGAAATCCGAGAGCAGATCCAGGAAACGTCGAAGCGGATCAAGCGCCTCGGCGAATCCTCGCAGGAGATCGGCGAAATCGTGGAACTGATCTCGGACATTACCGAGCAGACGAACGTGCTGGCGTTGAACGCCGCCATCCAGGCCGCGTCGGCGGGCGAAGCGGGACGCGGCTTCACGGTGGTCGCGGAAGAAGTGCAGCGGCTCGCGGAGCGCTCCGCCGAGGCGACGAAGCAGATCGGCGCGATCGTGAAGACGATTCAGACCGACACCCAGGACGCCGTCTTCGCCATGGAGAAGAGCACCCAGGGTGTGGTCGAAGGGGCGAAGCTGTCGGACGCCGCCGGCCAGGCGCTGTCCGAGATCGGCGACGTGTCGCGGCGCCTCGCGCAGCTGATCGAGACGATTTCCGCGACGACCGAGCAGCAGGCGAAGTCCGCGAGCACGGTCGCGACCAACATGCAGGACATCCTGAACATCACGCAGCAGACCACCGAGGGCACGAAGAAGACCGCGGTCTCGATCGGTCAGCTCGCGCAGCTCGCGGCCGAGCTGAAGGGTTCGGTGTCGGGCTTCAAGATCGCCTGAGTTCGGCAACAGCGAAGGAACGGGGCGGGCATGACCGCGCGCGCAGAATTCGACGTCGGGCCGCTTTCCTGGGTCAAGGGCGAGATCGACCTCGCGATCCAGCGCGGGCTCGACTCGCTGCGCGGCTTCGCGGGTGATCGCGACGTCGCACAGATCAAGTTCAGCCAGGCGCAGCTGCACCAGGCGCACGGCGCGCTGCAGATCGTGGGCCTGGATGGAATCACGCGCGTGTCCGAGGAGCTCGAGGGTCTGCTCGCCGATCTCGAAAAGGACGCGGGCCTGCGCAAGGCGGAAACCTTCGCTCTCGCCGAGCGGGCGTTCCAGGGCATCCTGTCGTACCTCGACCAGCTGGTCGCGGGCGCCCCGAATCATCCGCTGCGGCTCTTCCCGCTGTATAAGGATCTCGCGAAAGCCCGTGCGGCGAACCGCGAGGCCGATCCGGCCGACCTGTATTTTCCCGATCTCTCGTTTCGTCCGCCCAAGCGCGAAGGCGCGTCCGCGCCGCTCAGGCCCGGAGCGGTGGAACAGCTGCTGCGCGAGCAGCGCGCAGCGTATCAGCGCGGCTTCCTCAAGTTCCTGAAGGGCGACGCGGTGGGCATCGAGGAGATGCGCAGCGCGGTGCTCGCCATCGAATCGAACCAGGGACAAACCACGCAGCGGGCGTTCTGGTGGGTCGCCGTCGGTTTCTTCGACGCGCTCGCGCAGAAAGGGCTGCCCGCCGAGCACGACCCGAAGCGCGTCTGCAACCGCATCGAGCAGCAGATCAAGCGGCTGGTCGAGGGCTCCTCCAGCGTGGCCGAGCGCCTGATGCGCGAGGTGCTCTATCACGTTGCCGGGTCGCGACCGGTGACCGATCACGTCCGCCTGGTGCAGGAGACCTATCAGCTCGAGCACACGCTGCCGCCGCAGGACGGCGTCGATATCGCGCTCGCGCCCGAGCACGCCGGTCTTAAGCCCGCGCGCGATCTGCTCGCGCAGGCGAAGGACGCATGGAACAAGTTCGCCTCCGGCAATCCGCCGAGCCTGATCGCGTTCCGGGACGCCGCGCAGGGGTTCAAGGACGCGGCGACGAAGCTCGATAACGACGACCTGAGCAATCTCGCGCGCGAGACCGCGGCGCTGGCGGCGTGGCTGACGTCCAGCAAGGACAAGATGAGCGAGGCGATCGCGCTCGAGGTCGCGACAGCGCTGCTGCTGCTCGAGAATGCCCTCGGCAACCTGGGCAACCTCGGTGCTGAATTCGCGTTGCAGTCGCAGCTCGTGTGCACGCGCCTGAAGGACTGCGTGCTCGGCAAGCTGTTGCGCACGGCACCCGACATCCCGTTGCTCGACGAGATGTCCCGGCGCGCGCAGGAACGCCTGCTGATGAACCAGGTGGTCGCCGAGATTCAGACCAACCTGCGCACCATCGAGCAGGCCCTGGACGGGTTCTTCCGAGACCCGACCAAGCGCGACGGTCTGATCGCGCTCGAGACGCCGATGCGTCAGGTACTCGGAGCCCTCGCCATGCTCGGCGAAGCGCGCGCGCAGGAGACATTGAGCACTGCGGGTGGCGAGATCAAACGCTTCGCGCAGCCGGGCTACGTGCCGGCGCAGGGCGATTTCGAGCGCATCGCGCAGATACTCTCCGGTCTGGGGTTCTACATCGAGGCGCTCGCGCACGGCAAGGCGGACTTCGACGCAGCCATGGAGCCGATCGCTCCGAAGAAGCCCGTCGAATCGATGGCGTCGTCGCAGCCGGTGGTCACCATCGAGGCGCAGCTTGCCGGTAAGAAGCAGGAGGCGGCCGCCCTGTACGAGGAATGGAAGAGGAAGCCGGAGGACGAGACGGTGAAAGCGGAGCTCCAGAAGAACCTGGAGGCGCTGCAGAAGGACGCCGAGTTCGTCGCCGACGCGCGTCTCGGGACGTCGGCCGAGCAGGCGCTCAAGGCACTCGACGCGAGCTCGGTGCTGCCGCAGGAACCGGCGCTCGCCGGGGCGATCGAGAAGATCGCGCCGACCGCTCCCGCGGCGCATTCCCCCGAAGCGGCGAAGATGCTGGACGCGAGCGCGGAGCAGATCGATGCCGAGCTGCTCGGCGTGTATCTGGAGGAGTCCGAGGAAGTACTCGCTGCCATCCGCGAGAGCCTCGACATGTGCCAGGGACAGCCGGGCAACAAGGAAGCGCTCACCACGATCCGCCGCGGCTTCCACACGCTTAAGGGCAGCGGCCGCATGGTGGGCCTCACGCGCCTCGGCGAGGCGGCGTGGGCCGTCGAGCAGACGATGAATCTGTGGCTCCACGAGGAGCGCCCCGTGTCGCCGGACCTGCTCAAGCTGATCCAGGCCGCGCACCGCTACTTCCAGGACAATGTCGCGCGCCTGAAAAACGGCGGCGCGAGCAGCGACGAACGCGAGCTCGTCGTCATGGCGGAGAAGGTCCGCGCCGGCGAGATGCTGTCCGGCGCGCCGGCTGCTGCGCCGAGCGTCGCGGCACCGGCCAGTACGGCACCGGCGGTCGCGGCGCCGGTCGCGCCGGCCAGAGCGGAACCTGCGCCGCGAGCGCCCGCGCCCACGCGCGCGCGGGAGCCCGAACAGTTCATCGAGATCGGCGGCAACCGAATTTCCGCGACGCTGTTCACCATCTTCAGCGGCGAGGCACGCACGCATCTGGCCGCGATACGCGAGGAGCACGAGACGCTCAAGCAGCACGGCATCGTGACGGACTCGCTGCTCCGGGCGGTACACACCCTCGCGGGAATTTCCGGAACCGTGCAGCTCGATGCGCTGAGCGACCTCGGGTTCGCCCTGGAGCGCGCGCTGCAGAAGATCGCCTCGAGCGAGCTGTCCGAGGACGAGCAGGCCCTGGTCGGCGAGACGATCGATACCGTCGAGGCTATGGCGCTCAGGGCCGTCGAGCTCGAGGCCCCGGCGCCCGCGCCCGAGCTGATCACGCGTCTCACCGCAATCGGGGCGCTCGCGCCGGCCTCGTCCGAAGCGGTGGCCGAGGCGGCCGCGGACGCCGCCGCGGAGACGGAAATGGCCGCGGCGTCCAGGGACGCCGTGCCGTCGGAAGAAGACGGCGTCGACGCTCCGGAAGACCTCGGAGACGTTGGCTCGGAGCTCGACGACCTGCAGCTCGAGCGCCGGCAGCGCCGTCTGGACGACGACCTCGACCCGCAGTTGCTGCCGATATTCCTGGAAGAGGCCAACGAGCTGGTGCCTTCGATCGGCGCGGCGATTCGCGACTGGAAAACGACTCCCGGCAACCCTGCGCTCGGCAACTCCCTGCAGCGGCTGCTGCACACGCTGAAGGGCAGCGCCCGCATGGCGGGCGCCATGGCGATCGGGGAGCTCACGCACCACATGGAGGCGCGCGTCGAGTACGCGCTCTCGCTCGGGAGCCTGCCGGCGACGCTGTTCGACGAGCTCGAGACCTCTTACGACCGCATGGGATATTTGCACGAGCGCATCCAGAACCCGGATGCCGCCGTCGTGGAGCCCGAGGCACCCGCCGCGCCGGCGCCCCTCGCACCGGTCGTGGAGGAGCCGAAGCCCGCGCAGCCGGCCAGGCCCGCCGCTCCGGAGGCCGCGACGCCGCTCGAGGCGGTCGCGCCGCAGCGCGCCGCCGCCGAGCGCGAGGCGATCGCGCAGCGCGCGATGCTGCGCGTGCGCGCGGAGGTCGTCGACCGGCTGGTCAACGAGGCGGGCGAGGTGTCGATCGCCCGGAGCCGGATCGAGGGCGAAATGCGCGCCCTGAAGATGGCGATGCAGGAATTGACCGACAACGTGGTCCGCCTGCGCGGCCAACTTCGCGAGATCGAGATCCAGGCGGAATCGCAGATGCAATCGCGGATGGAGCTCGCCAAGGAGACGGCGCGCAACTTCGACCCGTTGGAATTCGACCGGTTCACCCGCTTCCAGGAGCTCACGCGCCTGATGGCGGAATCGGTGAACGACGTCTCGACCGTGCACCAGAACCTCGTCAACACGGTCGACGAGACGGAGAAGGCGCTGCTCGCTCAGGCGCGGCTGAACCGCGACCTGCAGCAGGATCTGATGCGGGTACGCATGGTGCCCTTCTCGAGCGTGTCTGAACGGCTCTACCGCATCGTGCGCCAGAGCGCGAAGGAGGTCGGCAAGCGCGCCAACCTCGACATCGTGGGCACGCAGGTCGAGCTGGACCGCTCGGTGCTCGAGCGCATCACCGCGCCGTTCGAGCACCTGCTGCGCAACGCCATCACGCACGGCATCGAAACGCCGGAGAAGCGCCGCGCCGCCGGCAAGGCCGAAATCGGCGAGATCCGCCTGGAGCTCACGCAGGAGAGCAACGAGGTTCAGATCGTCTTCGCGGACGACGGGGCCGGCCTCGACATCCCACGCATCCGTGAGAAGGCCGTGCAGCTGGGCCTGCTGGGTGAGCGCATCACGCTCTCGGAGGCGGAGATTGCGGACTTCATCTTCCAGCCTGGCTTCTCGACCGCGACCGAGGTGACCCAGCTCGCCGGCCGGGGCGTCGGCATGGACGTGGTGCGCAACGAAATCGCTGCGCTCGGCGGCCGCATCGAGCTCAAGTTCCAGGCCGGCAAGGGCACGCAGTTCACGATCTTCCTGCCGCTGACCCTCGCGGTGACGCAGGCGGTCATCGTTCGCGCCGGGGGCCGCATCTGGGCGATCCCCGCCGTCATGGTCGAGCAGGTGCTGCAGCTGCGCGAGGAGCAGCTCGAGAAGGCCTACAAGAACACCCAGGCCGAATGGCAGGATCGCCGCTACCCGTTCCATTACCTGCCGCACCTGCTCGGATCAGCCGACGCGAGGGCGGAGACGACCCGATTCAGCCCGGTGCTGTTCCTGCGGAGCGGCTCCAACGCGATTTCTCTGCACGTCGACGAGATGCTCGGCAGCAACCAGGAAATCGTGGTGAAGGCGATCGGCCCGCAGCTGCAGCGGATCGCCGGGATCACCGGCGCCACCGTGCTCGGCACGGGCGAGATCGTGCTGATTCTGAACCCCGTGCAGCTCGCGCTGCGCGACGTGGTGGCGGTACACGCGCCGGCGGTCGTGCACGAGGCGCCCAAGCCGCAGGCCGCGCCCACTCAGCCGACCATCATGGTGGTCGACGACTCGCTCACCGTGCGCAAGATCACGGGTCGCCTGCTCGAGCGCCAGGGCTTCCTCGTCGTGACGGCGCGCGACGGCGTCGAAGCGATGGAGAAGCTGCAGGAGACGCTGCCCGACGTCATGCTGGTCGACATCGAGATGCCGCGCATGGACGGCTTCGACCTGACGCGCAACGTCCGCGGCGACGCGCGCCTGAAGCGCATCCCGATCATCATGATCACGTCGCGCACGGCGGACAAGCACCAGAATTACGCGCGGGAGATCGGCGTGAACACCTTCCTGGGCAAGCCGTACCAGGAAGAGCGGCTGCTCGCCGAGATCAACGGCTTCCTGAAGGACCGCCGGGCGGCCGCCTGAGCCCTGCTCCGGGCAGTCCGAACGGCCCGTGGTGCGAAATTGTGTCCGCACGCCCCGGCGGACTACAATAACGGAATCGTCGCCCCATGCCCCAGGTCAACCTCACGAATCACTTCCTGATCGCCATGCCCAACATGGTCGATCCGTATTTCGCGAAGAGCCTGACCTACATCTGCGAGCACAACGAGAACGGCGCGCTCGGGCTCGTCGTCAACCGTCCCATCGAGATGACGCTCGGAACGCTGTTCGAGCGGCTCAGCCTGCCGCTCGCGTCGGCGGAGCTGGGCGGCGAGCCCGTGTACTTCGGCGGCCCGGTGCAGACCGACCGCGGCTTCGTGCTGCATCAGCCGGTCGGCCAATGGCAATCGACGCTTTCGGTCCGCGACAGCGTCGGACTGACCACGTCCAAGGACGTCCTCGAAGCGCTCGGCCAGGGCAGCGGTCCCTCGAAGATCCTGGTCACGCTCGGATACTCCGGGTGGGCGGCCGGACAGCTCGAGAACGAGATCGGGCAGAACGCCTGGCTCACCGTCGAGGCGCAAAACGCCATCATGTTCGACATGCCGGCCGACGAGCGCCTCCCCGCCGCGATGCAGCTGCTAGGCCTCGACTTCGCCAAGCTGTCCGAGGAGGCGGGGCACGCGTGAGCGCGGCGGTCGTGGCCCCGTCGAAGACCTCCGGCCACACCATTCTTGCTTTCGACTACGGCGAGAAGCACGTCGGCGTCGCCGTCGGCGACACGAGGGCGCGCATCGCGCATCCCCTGGCCAGGCTCGCCGCGTCGGGCGCGCTGGCCGAGATCGACGCGCTGGTGCGCGAATGGAACCCCGGCGAGCTGCTGATCGGCATGCCGTTCACCGCGGAGGGCGGCGAGCACCCGCTCTCGGGACGCGCGCGGCGCTTCGCACGGCAGCTCGCTTCCCGCTACCGCCTTCCGGTGGCCTTCGCCGACGAGCGCTTCAGCTCGACCGCGGCCGAGGAAACGCTGCGCGGCGCCGGCCGCGGAGGCCGCAAGGACAAGCATCTCGCGCACGCGCTCGCGGCGTCCACCATCCTGCAGGCCTATCTCGATGAGTCTGCCCGACGCTGAAGCGCTGTGCCAGGCGCTCGTGCGCCAGATGAAGGGCCACGTGGCCGAGGGCACCGGCATGGTCGGCATACGCACCGGAGGCGCCTGGCTCGCCGAGCGCCTGCACCGCGAGCTCGGCCTCTCGACGCCGCTCGGGGCGCTCGACATCTCCTTCTACCGGGACGATTTCAGCACCTCGGGGCTGCACCACCAGGTGCGGCCGTCGCAGATCCCGTTCGAGGTCGACGACCGGCACATCATCGTCGTCGACGACGTGCTCTACACGGGGCGCACCGTGCGCGCCGCGATGAACGAGCTGTTCGATTACGGCCGCCCCGGCAAGATCGAGCTGGCGGTGCTCATCGACCGCGGCGAGCGCCAGCTGCCGATCGCCGCGCAATACGTCGGTACGGCGCTCGCGGTGCCGCGCGGAAAGCTGCTGCGGCTGGTGCGCGACGGTTCCGGCGCCTTCTCGCTCGTCCTCTCCGATGCGAAACCCGCAGCTTAACGAGCGCGGCGAGCTCACTCACCTGCTCACCATCGAGGGGCTGCCGCGCGAGATCGTCACGCACATCCTCGATACTGCGGCCTCCTTCGTCGGCGTCACCGAGCGCGAGGTGAAGAAGGTACCCCTGCTGCGCGGAAAATCCGTGTTCAACCTGTTCTTCGAGCCCTCGACGCGCACGCGCACGACGTTCGAGATCGCGGCCAAGCGGCTCTCGGCCGACGTCATCAACCTCGCGATCGCTTCCTCGTCGCAGACCAAGGGCGAGACGCTGCTCGACACGGTGGACAACCTGTCGGCGATGCACGCCGATATGTTCGTGGTCCGGCATGCGTCGAGCGGCGCGGCGCACCTCATCGCGCGCCACGTGGCCTCGCACGTGCACGTCATCAACGCCGGAGACGGACGCCACGCGCACCCCACGCAGGGGCTGCTCGACATCTACACCATCCGGCACTACAAGAAGGACTTCGCGCGCCTTTCGGTCGCGATCGTGGGCGACGTGCTGCACTCGCGCGTCGCGCGCTCGCTCATCCACGCGCTGACGACGCTCGGCACGCCGGACGTGCGCGTGGTCGGCCCGAAGACGCTCGTCCCGGCCGGCGTGCAGCAGCTCGGCGTGCGCGTGTTCCACGACATGCGCGAAGGCCTGCGCGATTGCGACGTCATCATGATGCTGCGGCTGCAAAACGAGCGCATGAAGGGTCCGCTGCTGCCCTCGGCGCAGGAGTTCTTCAAGTCCTACGGGCTCACGCCGCAGAAGCTCGCGCTCGCGAAGCCCGACGCCATCGTCATGCACCCGGGCCCGATGAACCGCGGCGTCGAGATCGACTCCGCGGTCGCCGACGGCCCCCACTCGGTCATCCTGCCGCAGGTGACCTTCGGCATCGCCGTGCGCATGGCGGTGATGAGCATCGTGGCCGGAAACTGAGGCGATCCATGACGACGCCGAAGCCGCCCGCGCTGGATCCCGCCGACGTAGCCTCGAGCAACGCCACCGGCTATCCCGAGCCCTATCGCAGCCGCGTCGCCGGCCGGCACAAGAAGCGCCTCGGAGACGCCGCCGGCCTCAAGAACTTCGGCGTCAACCTGACCACGCTCGGGCCCGGCGCCGAATCGTCGATGCGCCACTGGCACGAGAAGCAGGACGAGTTCGTCTTCGTCCTCGAAGGCGAGGTGACGCTGGTGACGAACGCGGGGCGCCAGAGGCTCAAGCCCGGGATGTGCGCCGGCTTTCCCGCCGGCCGGCCGGACGGGCACCAGCTCGTGAACGAGACCGACAAGCCGGCCGTGTACCTCGAGATCGGCGATCGCACGCCCGGCGACAGCGCCATCTACGCCGACCCCGATGTCGACCTGACCGTGCGCCTGGTCGACGGCCGGTGGGTCTATTCGCACAAGGATGGGCGTCCCTACCGATGAACATCCACATCAAGAACGGACGCCTGGTCGACCCCGCGGGCCGGGTCGACTCGAAGCAGGACCTCTATATCGCCGGCGGAAAGATCGCGGGTCCGGGCCGCGCGCCCTCCGGGTTCCGCGCCGAGCGCGTGATCGACGCGTCGGGGCTCGTCGTCTGTCCGGGGCTGGTGGATCTCTCCGCGCGCCTGCGCGAGCCCGGCTTCGAATACAAGGCGACGCTCGAGTCCGAGATGCAGGCGGCGGTCGCGGGCGGCGTGACCAGCCTCTCGTGCCCGCCCGACACCGACCCGCCGCTCGACGAGCCCGGGCTGGTGGAGATGCTCAAGCACCGGGCGAAGAGCCTCAATCTCGTCCATGTCTATCCCCTCGGCGCGCTGACCTGGAAGCTCGAGGGCCAGCGGCTCACCGAGATGGCGGTGCTGCGCGACGCGGGCTGCGTCGCCTTCTCGCACGCCGACACGCCGCTTCCCGACACGCAGGTCCTGTGGCGCGCGATGCAGTACGCGTCCACTTTCGGGTTCGCCGTCTGGCTGCGTCCGCAGGACGGCTTCCTCGCGCGCGACGGCGTCGCCCACGACGGCGACGTGGCGACGCGGCTCGGGCTGCCCGGGATCCCGGTGTTCGCCGAGACCATCGCGCTCGGAACGATCCTCACCCTGGTGCGGGCGACGGGCACGCGCGTGCACCTGTGCCGGATCTCGAGCGCCGACGGCGTCGCGCTGGTGCGCGCCGCGAAGAAGGAGGGCCTGCCCGTGACCTGCGACGTCGCGGTGCACCACGTGCACTTGTCCGAGATGGACCTCGGCTACTTCGACTCGCACTGCCACGTGATCCCCCCGTTCCGCTCGCAGCGCGACCGCGACGCGCTGCGCGCCGGGCTCGCCGACGGCACGGTCGACGCCATCTGCTCGGACCACGCGCCGGTCGACGAGGACGCGAAGCAGCTCCCGTTCGGGGAGTCGGAGGCGGGCGCGACCGGCCTCGAGCTGCTGCTGCCGCTCACGCTGAAGTGGGCGGCCGAGGCGCGTCTCGATCTGGTCGATGCGCTCGCCGCGATCACGGCGCGCCCGGCCGCGATTCTCGGCATCGCCGCCGGGAGCCTCGCCGCGGGCGCCGACGCGGACGTCTGCATCTTCGATCCCGAGGAGCACGCGCGGATCACGGCCGAAGGCCTGCACAGCCAGGGAAAGAACACGCCTTTCATCGGCTACGAGCTGCCCGGCCGCGTGCGCTACACGCTGGTCGGCGGGCAGATCGTGTTCGAGGGCGGCGCGGGGCCCCCGGGCTAGGGTCTCTGCGCGAGGAGCGCCGGGTTTGCGCCGGGCGCGGCGACGTGAACGGTCTTGCGCCGCGACGTTGCGCCTTTCACGACGCGGACGCAGCGCCTCGGGACTCCGAGCGCGCCCGCGACGAGCTCCTCGAGCGCCGCGTTCGCCCGGCCGTCGACCGGCGGCGCGGCGATCCGCACTTTCAGGTCCTCGCCGTGCAGGCCGGCGAGCTGCGTCGCCTTCGCACCCGGCTGGACGTGGACCGAGAGCAGCCATCCATCGGCGACCCGCTTGGCCCACGGTCCCATGCTCGCGCCTACAGCGGCCGCATCGCCATTCCGGTGAGGCCGGCGAGCACGATCAGCATGATCTGCGCGAGCAGCAGCACGAACAGGGGCGAGAGGTCGATCCCGCCGATCGGCGGCACGAAACGCCGGAACATCCCGTAGAAAGGCCGCGTCAGGGCGTCGAAGATGCCGGCCATTGGGGCGTGCGGATTGACCCAGCTGATGATCACCTGCACGATCACGACCCCGATCAGCAGATAGAGCGACAGGCGGATCAGCTCGAGAAACGCCATGCCGAAGAGGACGACGGTGGCGGCGCCGGGCGAGGCGCCGAGAGACCCGCCGTGCAGCCAGAGCAGAACCAGCAGCGTCAGCGCCTCGGCGAGCCAGGCGATCAGGACCGTCGCGAGATCGATCCCGAGCAGGCCGGGGATGACCCGACGCACCGGGAGCACGATCCAGTTCGACAGCGCCGTGACGAACTGTCCGACGGGATTGCGGAAGGGCGCCCGCAGAACCTGCATCCAGAACCGCAGCAGGACGACGAACACGAACAGGCCGAACAGCGCCTGGACGAGGAGGCTCGCGATCTCGCTGAGCATGGCGTCAGTCGCGGTCCAGCTCTTCGCCCAGCTCGCGGCCGCGGTCGCTCGCGGCGCGGATCGCGCGCACGATCGCCTCTTTCACCCGGTCCTTCGCCAGGCTCGCCAGCGCGCGCTCCGTCGTCCCGCCCTTCGAGGTGACGCGCTCGCGCAGCGCGGACACCGGATCGGCGCTGCCCGCCGCGAGCTCGGCAGCGCCGGTGAAGGTCTGGAGCGCAAGCCGTCGCGCGACCGCGCTCGGCAACCCGAGGTCCCGCGCCGCCTCCTCGACGGCCTCGATGAAGTAGAAGACGTAGGCCGGTCCGCTCCCGGACACCGCGGTGACGGCGTCCATCTGCGGTTCGCTCTCGATCCACACGGTCGCGCCGACGGCCCCGAGAATCGTTTCAGCGTCCTTGCGATCCTGAGCGGTGACCTCCATGGGATACAGACCGGTGACCCCTTCGCCGATCAATGCCGGAGTGTTCGGCATGGCGCGCACGAGGCGACGGGTGCCGCCGCTCCAGCGCGATATCGTGACCAGTCGCATTCCCGCGGCGATGCTGATGACGAGATGCGAATTCGGCGAGATCCCGAGTGACTTCACCGCCTCGCGCATCTGCTGCGGCTTGACCGCCAGGACGACCACATCGCCGTCCCGGATCGTGCCCTGCGCCCGATCGAAGCAGGCGATGCCGTATTTGTCCTCGATCCGGCGGCGCGCCTCGGGAAGGAGCTCCACCACGCGCAGTTCGGCTTCGGCGAAGCCCTTGCGCAGCAGCCCGCCGACGAGCGCGTCAGCCATGTTGCCGCCGCCGATGAAGGTGATCCTCATCGCGAGCGCTCGCCGAAGATGGCGGTGCCGACGCGCACGATGGTCGCGCCTTCGGCGATCGCGGCCTCGAAGTCCGCCGACATGCCCATCGACAGGGTGTCGAGCGCGAGCCCGCCGCGAACGAGCTGCTCCATGAGCGTGCGCAGCTCGGCGAAGCGGCGCCGCGCGAGGGAAACGTCGCTCGTCGCCTCGGGGATCGCCATCAGGCCGCGCAGCGCGAGGCGCGGGAGCCCCGCGACCTGGCGCGCCAGCGCCGCCGCGGCCTCGGGCGCGACGCCGCTCTTGCTCGGCTCGCCCGAGACGTTCACTTGTATACAGACCTGCAGCGGCGGCCGGTGCGCGTCGCGCGCCTCGGACAGGCGCCGCGCGATCTTGTCGCGGTCGACGGTGTGCACCCAGTCGAAATCGCGCGCGATCGCTGCGGTCTTGTTGCTCTGGATCGGGCCGATGTAGTGCCACACGAGGCGCTCATCGCGCAAAGCGTGAATTTTTTCCGCTCCCTCCTGGGCGTAGTTCTCCCCGAAGTCGCGCTGCCCGGCGCGCGCGGCGTCGCGGATCGCCTCCGGCGCGAACGTCTTGCCGACCGCGACGAGCTTTACGCTGCGCGCGTCGCGCCGCGCCGCGTTGCACGCGGCCTCGATTCGCTCTCTCACGGCTTGCAAGTTCGCGGCGATTGTGGACATAATGCGGCGCACGAGGGAGGCTCGAACAAGACCCGAAAAGGCGAGCCCAATCATCCGCTTAGTCCCCTCTCTCGCGCCTCGTGTTTGAAGGGGAATTATAGTGGATATCTCCGAGCTGCTCGCGTTCGTCGTCAAGAACAAGGCTTCCGACCTGCACCTGTCGTCGGGCCTTCCGCCCATGATCCGCGTGCACGGCGACATCCGGCGCATCAATCTGCCCGCGATGGAGCACAAGGACGTGCACGGCATGATCTACGACATCATGAACGACGGGCAGCGCAAGCACTACGAGGAAAACCTCGAGTGCGACTTCTCGTTCGCGATCCCGGGTCTCGCGCGCTTCCGCGTCAACGCGTTCGTGCAGAACCGCGGCGCGGCGGCGGTGATGCGGACGATTCCGTCCAAGATCCTGTCGCTCGATGACCTCAAGGCGCCGAAGATCTTCGCCGACATCGCCGACCAGCCGCGCGGCATCGTGCTCGTCACCGGCCCCACGGGCTCGGGCAAGTCGACGACGCTCGCGGCGATGATCAACCACATCAACGACAACGAGTTCGGGCACATCCTCACGATCGAGGACCCGATCGAGTTCGTGCACGAGTCGAAGAAGTGCCTGATCAACCAGCGCGAGGTCGGGCCGCACACGCTGTCTTTCAGCAACGCGTTGCGCAGCGCGCTGCGCGAGGACCCGGACATCATCCTGGTGGGCGAGATGCGCGACCTCGAGACGATCCGCCTCGCGCTCACGGGCGCGGAGACCGGTCACCTGGTGTTCGGGACGCTGCATACTTCCTCGGCGGCGAAGACCATCGACCGCATCGTCGACGTCTTCCCGGCCGCGGAGAAGGAGATGATCCGCGCGATGATCTCCGAGTCGCTGCGCGCGGTGATCTCGCAGACACTGTGCAAGACCAAGGACGGGACGGGCCGCGTCGCCGCGCACGAGATCATGATCGGCACGCCCGCGATCCGCAACCTGATCCGCGAGAACAAGATCGCGCAGATGTACTCGGCGATACAGACCGGACAGCAGTTCGGAATGCAGACGCTCGACCAGAACCTACAGGACCTGGTCAAGCGCAGCATCGTTTCCCCGGCCGAGGCACGCGGCAAGGCGGCCAACAAGGACAACTTCCCCGGCTGAATCGCCGGCGCCTTAGCGACCAGGAGGCAGAATGGAACGAGAGCAGGCAACCAAGTTCATGTACGACCTGCTGAAGCTGATGCTCAGCAAGCGCGGGTCGGACCTGTTCATCACCGCGGGCTTCCCGCCCGCGATCAAGGTCGACGGCAAGATGACGCCGGTCTCGAACCAGCCGCTGTCGCCTACGCACACGGCGGAGCTCGCGCGCTCGATCATGAACGACCGCCAGGCCGCCGACTTCGAGGCGCACAAGGAGTGCAACTTCGCGATCAACCCCTCGGGCGTCGGCCGCTTCCGCGTCAACGCCTTCGTGCAGCAGGGCAACATCGGCATCGTGCTGCGCGTCATCACGACCACGATCCCGCGCATCGAGGACATCAACATCCCGCCGGTGCTGAAGGACGTCATCATGACCAAGCGCGGGCTCGCGATCATGGTGGGCGCGACCGGCTCGGGCAAGTCCACCTCGCTCGCGGCGATGATCGGCTACCGCAACGAGAACTCGTACGGCCACATCATCACGATCGAGGACCCGATCGAGTTCACCCACCCGCACAAGAACTGCATGATCACGCAGCGCGAGGTCGGCGTCGACACGCAGAGCTGGGAGCATGCGCTGCAGAACACGCTACGCCAGGCGCCCGACGTCATCCTGATCGGCGAGATCCGCGCGCGCGAGACCATGGAGCACGCGATCGCGTTCGCCGAGACCGGGCACCTGTGCCTCGCGACCCTGCACGCCAACAGCTCCAACCAGGCGCTCGACCGCATCATCAACTTCTTCCCCGAGGAGCGCCGGCCGCAGTTGCTCATGGACCTGTCGCTCAACCTCAAGGCGATCATCTCGCAGCGTCTGATCCCGCTGAAGGAAGGCAAGGGCCGGATCCCCGCGGTCGAGATCATGCTGAACTCGCCGCTCATCTCCGACCTCATCTTCAAGGGCGAGGTGCACGAGATCAAGGAGATCATGAAGAAGTCGCGCGAGCTCGGCATGCAGACCTTCGACCAGGCGCTGTTCGACCTGTACGAGTCGGGCAAGATCAGCTACGAGGACGCGCTCCGGAACGCCGACAGCGTCAACGACCTGCGGCTCGCGATCAAGCTGCAGTCGAAGGAAGCGAAGAACCGCGACCTCACGGAAGGGATCCAGAACCTTAACATCGTCTGAGCGCGGACGTATCGGGAAAAAGGGGCGCGGCAGCGCCCCTTTTTCGTTTCGCGCTAAGATTTCGGCTCGGACCCGAAGGAGGCCAACGTGGCAGAACCCGCACACACCTATCCCGAGCTGAAGAAGAAGCCGGTCGCCGAGCTGCGCGAGATCGCCGCCGGCATCCAGCACGACGCCGTGCAGGGCGCGACGCAGATGAACAAGGACCACTTGCTCGCCGCGATCTGCAAGGCGCTCAACATCGACATGCACGTTCACCACGAGGTGAAGGGCATCGACAAGGCCGCGGTGAAGGGCAAGATCCGCGAGTGGCAGAAGAAGCGCGACGAGGCGCTGAAGGCCAAGGACCGCAAGCAGCTGAAGGTCGCGCTCGACCACATCCACCACTTCAAGCACGCGTTGCGCAAGGCGATGGCCTGATCCGGGCGTGGTCGAGCACCCCGATATCTCGCATCTGATCCAGCTGGCGGTCGCGCCGGTGTTCCTGCTGACCGCGGTCGGGACCCTGCTCGGGGTGCTGTCGAGCCGCCTGGGGCGCGTGGTCGACCGGATCCGGGCGCTCGACGAGCTGGCTCCTCGGCTGGACGTGAAGGCGCGCGTCGCCTGCGACTCCGAGCTGACGCTGCTCTCGCGCCGGATGCGTCTCGTGTATACGGCGATGGCCGCGGCGGTGTTCTGCGCTCTGTTCGTGGGCCTGCTGATCATCGTCGCGTTCGTGGACGCGCTCGTGGCGGTGGACCTGCGGCACACGGTCGGGCTGCTGTTCATCGCGGCGATGCTGTCCTTCATCGGCAGCCTGTGCGTCTTCCTGCGCGAGATTTTCGTCGCGGTGACCAGCACGCACAGCCCGATGCGCTAGCGCCTTGCCGGTCAGCTGGGAATCCCTCGCCGTCGCGGCCGCGATCGTCGCGTGCGGCTACTTCGTGTTCGGGCTGTCGGGCTTCGGGGCGGCGCTCGTCACCGTGCCGGTGGTCTCGCACCTGTGGCCGGTGCAGTTCGTGCTGCCGGTGCTCGCGCTGCTCGACTTCACCGCGTCGACGTTTCTCGGCGTGCGCCACCACCGGGAGGCCGAGCGCGGCGAGCTGACGCGCATGATCCCGATGGCGATCCTCGGCGCGGCGCTCGGCGCGACGCTGCTCGTCAGCATTCCGCGCGGGGCGGGGCTCGCCGGCATCGGTGCATTCACGGTGCTCTACGGCGCCTACGCGCTCGTCGAGCGCGGCACGTCGGGCAAGATCGGCCGCGGCTGGGCGTACGTCGCCGGCATCGTCGGCGGCACGAGCGGCGCGCTGTTCGGCATCGGCGGCCCGCCGTACGCGATCTATCTCTCGCGGCGCATCGAGGACAAGGATACGCTGCGCGCCACCGTCGCCACCATGGTCATCTTCAGCGTCGGCAGCCGCCTCGTCATGTTCGCGATCGCTGGGCTCGTCGGGTGGAACGAGCTGAAGACGGCGCTCGTGCTGCTGCCCTTCGTGTTCGCCGGCCTGTGGGCCGGCGGCCGCGCGCACCTGCGCATCTCGCGCCGCGCGCTCGGCCGCTTCATCGCGGCGCTGCTGATCGCGACCGGCGCGTCGCTGCTCGTGCGCGCCGCGACGGGCTAGCGCGCGCGGTTCGAGCCGGCCACCATCCGGTACTCGTACAGTCGGCATTCGAGCGCGCCGTTGTAGAGCGGGGTCTTGCGCGAGGGGTGCAGCCGGATCAGCTTCGCGAGCTGCGGGTCACCGGAAAACAGGAAGCAGCGCCAGCCCGCATAGTGTCGCTTCAGCGCGTCGCCCAGCCTGGGATAGAACTCGGCGAGCTCGTTCTTCTCGCCGAGCCGGACGCCGTAGGGCGGGTTCGCGACCAGAACTCCGTCCTTCGCCGGCGCGCCGCTCTCGAGGACGTCGGCCTGCTTGAGCTCGATCGACCCGGAGAGCCCGGCGGCCTCGACGTTGCGCTCGGCCTTCTTCAGCTCGTCGCCGTAGCGGTCGCGGCCGAACACCGGGAGCGGTCGGCTTTGCCGCTTCGCGAGCATCGCGTCCCGCACGCGCTTCCAGAGCTTCGCGTCGTGAACCCGCAGGCGCTCGAAGCCGAAGCCGCGCGCGTGCCCCGGAGGAATCGCGAGCGCCCGCAGCGCCGCCTCGATCACGAGCGTGCCGGTGCCGCACATCGGATCGAGCAGCGGCTCGGCGCCGTCCCACCCGGTAAGCGCCACGATGCCGGCGGCGAGGTTCTCGCGCAGCGGCGCTTCGGCCGTGTCCTTGCGGTAGCCGCGCTTGTAGAGCGGCTCGCCCGACGTGTCGAGATAGAGCATCGCCTGCTTCGCGTCGAGGTAGCAGTGGATGCGCACGTCGGGCGTGCGCGTATCGACGTCCGGTCGGCTGCCCCGGTCGGCGCGGAAGCGGTCGCACACGGCGTCCTTGATGCGCAGGGTCGCGAAGTCGAGGCTCTTCAGCGGCGAGCGGGTCGCATTCACGTCGACGCGTATCGTTTGCCGCTCGCCGAACCACTCGGGCCACGGCAGCGCGAGGGCGGCGTCGTAGACGTCCTGCTCGCGCCGGTACGGCGCGGCGCCGAGCCGCAGCAGCACCCGCGTCGCGAAGCGCGACCCGAGGTTGGCCGAGTAGCACGCGGCGAGGTCGCCGCGGAACGCGACGCCGCCCGGCACGGCGCGGGCGTCGAGCGCGCCGAGCGCCACGAGCTCGTCGACGAGCAGCGCTTCCAGCCCGCGCGGGCAGGTCGCGAACAGATCGAAGCGCTCGCTCATCCGGCGGCGTACTTCGCGCGGATGCGCACGGCGCGCTCGAGCGGATCGACCGCTTCGAGGACCTTGAGCCGCAGGTCGCGATCGAGGCCCGGCCTTTCGAGGAAGCCCCGGACCGCGGCGAGCGCGCCGGCGTCCCGCTGGCCCCCGAGGAAGGCCGACAGCCACTCGTTCACGAAGAAGATCTTGCGCGAGCGCTTGAGCTCGGGCAGCGCGCGCAGCGCGGGCTCGACGAGCGCCGCGGTGAGCTCGGCGTGCTCGGGCGCGTTCTGGGCCCCGAGCGCCGCCTCGATCCAGCTCTCGGGCAGCGCGGCGTCTCGCAGCGCGCGCTCGAAGTACCGGGACTTGACCGCGGCGTCGCGGCGCGCGGCCCCCGCGGCGTACGCGTAGCGCCGCCCGTCGTCGCCCGGGTCCGCCGCGGCCTGCGCCGCGAGCAGCGCCTCGCCGTCCGGATCGCCGAGGACGAGCAGCCGCGCGACGAGGCGGAAGCGGTCGCGCGACGAGAGCGGAACCCCGGGCACCTCGAGCGTGCGCGCGAGCAGCCGCTTCAGCACCGCGCGACCCTCGGGCGACCACGCGCAGCCGGTGAGCGCGCGAAAGAAGCTGATGCGCCTGCCGGGCGTCTCGGCGCCGAGCATGCCGTCGACGAGCGTGCGCTCGAGCGCGGGCGCCACGGCGTCGCGCTGAGCGTCGGAAAGATAGACCCGGAACGCCGCCTCGGCGCGCGCGAGCAGCGCGGACAGCGTCACCGGATCGTGCTCCGCCGGCGCGGCGCGCAGGGCGAAGTCGATGTACTCGCGCGGCGCGAGCTCGGCCTCGCGCACCGACTCCCAGACCGCGTCGAAGACGAGCGAGCGCAGCAGCGGATCGCGCGCGAGGCCCGGTCGGGCGAGGACGGTCGCGCGGCTTTTCGCGTCGAGCAGGAACTGCCCGTAGCCGTAGTCGCCGTCGTTGGCGAAGACGAGCGCGGGCGCGGGGCCGCCGTCGAGCGCGGGAAGCGGCGCGCGCCGGCCGCGCAGCGTCGCCTCGAAGGTTCGCGCGCTGCCGTCGGAGGCGACCGCGACGAGCCGCAAGCGCATCGGCCAGACGCCGCGCTCGCCCAGGACGTCGTCCTGCGCGAGCGTCGCGCCGCGCACCGCGCCGCGCGCGTCCGTGCTCCAGGAGACGCGCACGCGCGGCATGCCGCGGCGCCGCACCCACGCGGCCGCCCAGGCGCGCAGGTCCTTGCGCGAGGCGCGCTCGAGCGAGTGCACCAGCTCGCTCCAGTCCGCCGCGCCGTACGCGTGCTCGGCGACGAACGCGCGCACCGCGTCGCGGAACGCGGCCTCGCCGACGTAGAACTCGGCTTGGCGCAGCACCGCCGGCGCCTTGCCGTAGACGATCGTCCCGTACGCCGACTTGGCCGCGGCGAGGTTGGCGAGCGGCTGGAAGATCGGCGTCGTCCCGCGCGTCACGTCGGTGCGGTACGCGGTCACCTTGAGCGCGTGGAACGCGGTCCACGCCGGGTACTGCGGCAGCAGCGCTGCGGTCGCCTTGGCCGCCATGAAGTTGGCGAAGCCTTCCTTCAGCCACAGGTCGTCGAACCACTTCATCGTCACCAGGTCGCCGAACCACTGGTGCGTCGCCTCGTGGAACAGCAGCTGCGCGCGCCGCAGGCGGTCGTTCTCGTTCGGCTCGGACGGGAACAGCACCGACTCCTCGCGCAGGAACGCCGCGCCGGCGTGCTCCATGCCGCCGTAGGCGAATTCGGGCACGAGCACGAGGTCGTACTTCGCGAAGGGGAACGGCCGGGCGAAGTACGCCGCCAGCCAGTCGAGCGCGCGCGCGTTCTGCTCGAGCACCTCGCCCGCCTCGCGCGCGGCGCGCTCGGCGCGCGATCGCCGCACGAAGAGCCGCGTCCGCAGGTCGGTGCCGTCGCCCGCCTCGACGAAGGGGCCGGCCGCGAACGCGAACAGGTAGGTGCTGATCGGCGGCGTCTCGTCGAAGCGCCAGAGCTTCGCCGCGCCCTTGTCCTCGACGTCGCGCGCGGGACCGTTGGCGACCACGGTCCAGGACGCCGGCGCCGCGAGCTCCAGACGGAAGCGGCCTTTCAGGTCGGGCTGATCGAAGCACGGGAACACGGTGCTCGCGTCCGCGGGCACGAGCAGCGTATACACGTAGCGCGAGCCGTCCTCGTGGTCCTCGTAGCGCGTGAGCGCGCCGCCCGCGACGGCGATCGGCACCTCGATCCGCGCGCGTACCGCGTTGCGCCCGGCGTGCAGCAGGCGCGAGGGAACGACGATGTGGTCGCGCCCGATCCGGCTGCCTGTTGCCGGCGCGCCGTCGACGCGCAGGTCGTCCAGCCGGGTGCCCGCGGCGGGCCGCCAGTCGAGCACCAGGTCGGGCGGCGGCGAGGCGAGCGTGACCTCGATCTGGACCGTTCCGGTGAGCCGGGTCGCGTCGCCGTCGATCCCGAGCTCGAGCGAGTAGCGGACGTCGTGGTAGCGCGGCGCGCGCCACGCGGCGAGCGCGCGCGAGATGCCGGGGTCGACCGGCGGTGCTGCAACGGCTTCGGGCGCGAAGACCCCGAGCGCGACGAGCGGGAGGACCAGCAGGAGCGCCGGCGCCGTGCGACGCCGGGATGGATTCAGCTCTTGGGCAGCTTCGGGATCGGCCACGCGGGCAGCGGCATGCCGGGCTTGCGCAGCACCCGCATCATGCGCAGCGCCATCTCGCGGCCGCGGTAGTAGCCGGGAATGTACGCCGACTCGGCGAAGCCGAGCGCGCGGTAGAAGCTGCGCGCCGTGTAGTTGCTCGCGCGCAGCTCGAGGTGGATCGTCGCGATGCCCGCGGACAACGCCGATTCCACCATCCATTCGACCAGGCGGCGGCCGATGCCGAGGCGCTGGTGCGAGGGGCGGACGGCGAGCAGGTTGAGGTGCGCGTGCTCTTCGCCGAAGTACATGATCGCGAACGCGACGATGCGGTCGCGGTCGCAGGCGATCACGGTGAGCGTGTCCTTGTTGCGCAGCGAGCGGCTCACGCGGTCCGGGCCCCAGGACCATCCGAGGCCGGTCTCGATCAGATCCCGCGACATCATGGCGATTTTCTCGGCGTCGTCGGGCCGGCCGGGCCGCAAAGTGATGTTCTTCGCTGTCATGATCGCTTCCGCCGCGCTCCCTGATTCTTGATCTGGCTTCTCGTTCCCTACGCGAAAAGCTTAGCATGAAGCATACCGTTTTCGGTCACGATTCGCAGCACTCCACGGCCGCGTCCGAACGGGTAATATTGCGGGTTCCCGCAGCGAGAACGCGGGCTTGCTCGTCAGCCGGGCGACAGGCCCGTCAATCGAGCGTCACCCGCGCCGGGAAGCCGGCGCCATCCAGCGCCGCAAGCAGCTCCCGCACGTGCTCCGGGCCGCGCGTCTGCAGCACGAACTCGATCTCCACCTGCTGCAGCGGCAGGTCGGCCGCGAAAGCCCGCTGGTGATGCACTTCCTCGATGTTCGCGCCGGCCGCCGCCAGGCAGGCGGTGACGCGGGCGAGAGACCCGGGCAAGTCCCGTACCCGCACCCGCAAGCGCGCGAGGCGTCCCGCCTTCACCAGGCCGCGCGTGATGATCTCCGAGAGCAGCAGCGGATCGATGTTGCCCCCGGACACGACCAGGCCGACGCGCCGGCCGCGGAAACGCTCGCCGTAGCGCACCAGCGCCGCGAGCGGCGCTGCGCCCGCGCCCTCGACCACGGCCTTCTCCGCCTCGAGCAGCATCACGATCGCCTGCTCGATCTCGCTCTCGGAGACGAGCACCACGTCGGCGACCTTCTCGCGGATGATGGGCAGCGCGCGGCCGCCGGGCTCCTTGAGCGCGATGCCTTCGGCGATCGTGTGAGCGAACGCGGGCGCCGCGCCACGCAGCGCGCAGTGCACGGCCGGGTACGACTCGGTCTCGACGCCGAGGATCTCGATGCCCGGATTGATGTCTTTGGCGGCGACCGCGATGCCCGCGATCAGCCCGCCGCCGCCGACCGGCACGATGATGGCGTCGAGCGCCGGCTGCGCCGCCAGCATCTCCAGCGCGACCGTGCCCTGGCCCGAGATGACGTGCTCGTCGTCGTACGGGTGGATGAGCACGAGGCCGCGCTCGGCGGCGAGCGCGAGGCCGGCGGTCTTCGTCTCGTCGAAGGTCTCGCCGGTGAGGAGCACCTCGGCGCCGAAGCGCCGCGTGCGCTGCACCTTCACGTGCGGCGTGAGGCGCGGCATCACGATGAGCGCCCGGATGCCCAGACGCTGCGCGTGATAGGCGACGCCCTGCGCGTGGTTGCCCGCCGAGACCGCGAGCACCCCGGCGGCTCGCTCGGCGGCGGAGAGCGAGGACAGCTTGTTCAGCGCGCCGCGCTCCTTGAACGACGACGTGAACTGGTGGCTCTCGAACTTCAGCCATACCCGCGCGCCGGTCGCCTCCGAGAGCGCGCGCGACTCGAAGCACGGCGTCTTCTCGACGTTGCCGGCGATGACCGCCGCCGCCTGCCGGATCGATTCGGGAGTGACGCGCGCATTTGCGGCCATCGGCACGGCCGCTAGAACGGCTTCACCACCGCGAGGACGACTCCCGCGAGCAGCAGGAGCGTCGGCGCTTCGTTGAACCAGCGGTACCAGACGTGGCTGCGCGTGTTGCGGTCTTCACGGAACTCGACGAGGAGCTTCCCGCACCACAGGTGATAGGCGACGAGCAGCGCGACGACTGCGAGCTTCGCGTACAGCCAGCCGCCGCCGAAGCCCCAGCCGAGCCACAGCCAGACGCCGAAGACGATCGCGAGCGCCCCGCCCGGCGTGGTGATGCCCCAGTAGAGCTTGCGTTCCATGATCTTGAAGCGCTCGCGGCCCGGCCGGTCGTCCGTCATGGCGTGATAGACGTAGAGGCGCGGCAGGTAGAACAGGCCCGCGAACCAGGTGACGACGAAGACGATGTGTAGAGTCTTGACCCAGAGCATGGGCGAGGAGTTCAGGGCTGTGAGGCGTCCGGGGCGAGCATAAGACCGCGCCCGCGGCCAGGGCAAGCCCTAGCGCCAGGCCTCCTGGACGATGCGCCGGATGATGTGCAGCCGGCGGTGGAAGAAATGGTCCGCCCCGGGAACGACCACCACCGGCAGCTCCTGCGGCTCGGCCCAGCGCAGCACGTCGGCGAGCGGCACGGTGTCGTCGCGCTCGCCGTGGATCAGGACGGTATCGGGCGGCACCGTATCGGTGCCCGCCCGCCTCACGGCGAGGCCGACAAGCGCCATGCGCTCCGGGACGAGGCGCTTCGCCGCGCGCGTCTGCACGAAGGCGCCGAAGGAGAAGCCGGCGAGCGCGACGGGCAGCGCGCCGAAGCGCCCCGAGGCGTATTGCGCGACCTTCACCAGGTCGTCGGTCTCGCCGTTGCCCTCGTCGTGCGCGCCCTCGGATTGCCCGACCCCGCGGAAATTGGGCCGCAGCGCGACGTAGCCCAGCTCGACGAAGGCGCGCGCGAGCGTCTGCGCCACCTTGTTGTCGAGCGTGCCGCCGTACAGAGGGTGCGGGTGCGCAACGAGCGCCAGGCCGCGCGGCGCGCCGGACCCGGACGCGGCGGGGAAGTCGATCACCGTCTCGATCCGGCCCGCGTCTCCGGCGACGAAGACGCGCTCGGCCGGCGCGCTCATAGGCGCAGGCGCTCGACCACCCGGCCGTTCTTCAGGTGCTCCTCGATGATCTCGTCGATGTCGGCGCGGTCGACGTAGGTGTACCAGACCTCCTCCGGGTACACCACGATGCAGGGACCTTCCTCGCAGCGGTCCAGGCACCCCGCCTGGTTGATGCGCACGGCGCCCTTGCCCGAGAGGCCGAGCTCCTTCACGCGCTTCTTGGCGTAGTCGCGCATCGCGCTCGCGCCCTTGTCGTTGCAACAGGTCTCGCCGTTGGTGCGCTGGTTGCAGCAGAAAAAGACGTGCTTGTCGTAGTAGCTCATGAGGGTAAATTATACGGGGGCGGCGTCCTTCCGCCCACCCGATGCCCGAGTACTCCCTCTCCGACTACCACGAGCGCAGCAAGCACCGCCTGGACCGCTACGCGCCGGGCCCGCGCGGCCTCGACTGGGCGAGCCAGCCCGACCCTTTCCGCCGCTACGAGGGCAGCGCGCTCCTCGAGCTGCCGCTCGCCGCCGACCGGCTCGGCGTGCGCTGGGCCGATGTCCGCGCCGCCCGGGTGCCGGCCGCGCAGCCCCTCGATCTGGGCTCGATCGCCCTGCTGTTCGAGGTCTCGCTCGCCGTGTCCGCCTGGAAGAGCTACGGCGGCGCATCGTGGGCGCTGCGCTGCAATCCCTCGAGCGGCAATCTGCACCCGACCGAGGCCTATCTCGTCGCGGGCGCGATCCCGGGAATCGAGGCGGGCGTGTACCACTACGCGAGCCGCGAGCACGCGCTCGAGCGCCGCGGCGCCTGGGAGCATCCGCCGGCGCTCGGCGGCGTGCTGGTCGGCCTCGCGAGCATCCACTGGCGCGAGGCGTGGAAGTACGGGATGCGCGCGTACCGCTATTGCCAGCACGATTGCGGCCACGCGATCGGGGCGCTCGCGTACGCGGCGGCTTGCCTCGGATGGCGCGCGCGGCTGCTCGACGCTCCGGGCGACGACGAGGTCGGCGCGCTGCTGGGACTCGACCGCGAGGGCGACTTCGCCGGCGCCGAGCGCGAGGCGCCCGACGGCCTCGTTTGGATCTCGCCGACCGAAGGCGTGCCCCCCGCATTGCCGCACGCGCCCGAGCGCTGGGCGGGACGCGCGAACCGGCTCTCGGCGCGGCACGTCGAATGGCCCGATATCGACGCGGTCGAGCGCCTCGCGCGCAAGCCCCCCACCGTTCCGGAAGCCGCCCCCGAACGCCGGTCGGCGCCGGCTCCGATCGCGGCAGACGCCGGCAGGGCGGCGGCGATCATTCGCGGGCGGCGCAGCGCGGTCGCGTTCGACGGCGTGACGGCCATCGCGGCCGACGCCTTCTTCGCGATGCTGCAGGCGACGCTGCCCGGCGACGCCCCGCCTTGGTCGGCGTGGCCCGCGCCCGCGCTCGTGCATCCGGCGCTCTTCGTCCACCGGGTCGAGGGCCTCGAGCCGGGGCTGTACGCGCTGGTGCGGCGACCCGACGCGCTGGACGCGCTGCGGCACGCGATGCGCGCCGACTGGTTGTGGCGCAAGGCCGGGCCGGAAGAGCTGCCGCTGTACCTGCTCATGCCGCACGACCTGCGCGGCGCGGCGCAGACCGTGTCGTGCCACCAGGAGATCGCCGCGGATTCGTGCTTCGCGTTGGGGATGCTGGCTCGCTTCGGCGCCGCGCGCGCCGAGCCTTGGCGCTACCGGACGCTGCACTGGGAGTGCGGCCTGCTCGGGCAGGTGCTGTATCTGGAGTCCGAAGCGGCCGGGATCCGCGGCACCGGGATCGGCTGCTTCTTCGACGACGAGATGCACGCGCTGCTCGGCCTGCGCGACGCGGAATGGCAGACGCTCTACCACTTCACCGCGGGCGGCGCCGTGGAGGACGTTCGTCTGACGACGCTTCCCGCGTATCCGCGGGCGCAAGTCGAATAGGTCGTCGACGAACTTGCGCGGCCCGGCGCCGTCACATGACGAGGGGTGCCGCCGGCGCCCTGCACCAAGGAATCCGATGAGAACGCCCTCGTTCGCTGCTTTGTACGGCAACCCCTTCGTCGCATGGACGCAGCTCGCGTGGAAGACCGGCGAGCTGATGGTGAGCTCCGCGGAGGTGATCGGCCGCCGCGCCGCCGGAATGGCGCTCGCCGGACCGGCGCCCGGAATGCGCGATCAGCGGGAAATGGCTCTCATGGGCCGCGAGAAGCTCGAAGCGGCCGCGGAATCGGGCTACGCGATGTGGTGGTCGCTCGCGCGCATGAACCAGCAGCTCGCCACGCTCGCCCTGAGGCAGATGCTCGCCGGCGCCGCGGGCATGGCGGCGCTGGCCTCCAGCCGGACGGCGGCGGAATCGGTCCAGCGCCAGGCCGGACTCGCGGCCGATGCACTCGCGCATTCGGCAACGACGGCCGCGCGCGCTTCCGCGTCGACCGCGCGGATCGCGCAGCGCGGGCTCACGCCGATCCGCTCGCGTGCCGCCCGCAACGCGAAGCGGCTGCGCAAGCGGCGCCGCTAGGGATCCGGGCGCTCGCGGCCGCGCTCGGCGGCGAGAAACACGAGGTAGAACATCGCGGCGAAGGGCCATGTCACCGACACGACGTGGGTGAGCCCGTTGAAATTGAAGTACACGCCGCGCTGCCACAGCGCGAGCGACGCCGCCAGGTAGGGATTGCCCGGCGCGAGGTTGACGAGCGCGGTCGCGCCCATGAGCGCGAGCCCGGCGACCGCGAGCCGCGCCGTGCGCGGCAGCGACACGCCGGCGAGCACGACGAGCACGCCGGCGGCGAGGCCGGCGATCGCCCCGGAGGTGATCCACAGCATGTCGCGCATCAGCACCTCGAACGCGATCCAGCGCAACGCGAGCGCCGCGCCGAGGAGCGCGCCGAAGAGCAGCCGCGCCGGCTGCCGCGCCGCGGTGAGGCAGGACACGAACAGGCCCACCGCGATCGTGTTCGCCGCGGCGACGCCGGCCTCGACTCTGATGAACAGCTGCGCCGGGTACAGCTTGCCGGGCGGCGGCTGGAACAGCTCGCGCAGGTCCCCGGTCCCGAAGAGCAGCGTCTCGGGCGAGAGCTGCGCGAGCAGCCAGAGCGCGATCAGCACCAGCCCGAGGTCGAACTTGGCCCCGGCGGCTATCAGCCGGTAGCGCAGCGCCTTCAGCCCGCCTTCGGCGAGCAGCCGCGGCGCCGCCGGCAGCGCGAGCAGCGCGCCGAGCGTCCCGCCCGCGGCATTGGCGAGCAGGTCGACGTTCGACGCGGTCCGGCTCGGAAGGTAGCTCTGCAGTGACTCGAGCACGAAGCTGAGCGCGATCGAGCAGCCGATGCCGAGGGCGAGCGCGCGCCGCCCGCCCAGCCGCGGCTGCACCGCGAGCACGGCGAGGAAGCCGAGCGGCACGTAGCCGAGCACGTTGGTCACGACGTCGAAGCGGGTGATCGTGCGCGGGAACGGCGCCGTCAGGAACGCGAACGGCGTCGGCCCCTGCACCTGCCACCCGGAGAACGGATGCAGGCTCGCGTAGATCACGAGCACGGCGTAGGCGCCGAAGAGATAGCGCGCGAGCGACGATGCGCGCAGCGGGGGCATCAGAAGTACTGCGTTCCCAGCCACCACGCGATGCCGGCGATGAACGCCGAGCCCGGGATGGTGAAGAGCCACGCCCAGACGATGTTGCCGGCGACGCCCCAGCGCACGGCGTTGAAGCTGCGCGCCGAGCCGACGCCGACGATCGAGCCGGTGATCGTGTGCGTCGTCGACACCGGGATCCCGAGGCCCGTGGCGACGAACAGCGTGATCGCCCCGCTCGCCGAGGCGCAGAAGCCGCCGACGGGCCTGAGCTTGGTGATGCGCATGCCCATGGTCTTGACGATGCGCCAGCCGCCGAACAGCGTCCCCAGGCCCATCGCCGCCTGGCACACGAGCACGACCCAGAAGGGCAAATGGTCCGGGCTGCCGTGCTGCGAGTAGATCATGAGCATCCAGATGATGCCCATCGTCTTCTGCGCGTCGTTGCCGCCGTGACCGAGCGAGTAGAGCGCCGCGCTGA
This sequence comes from Burkholderiales bacterium, assembly GCA_035651815.1. Taxonomy (GTDB): domain Bacteria; phylum Pseudomonadota; class Gammaproteobacteria; order Burkholderiales; family SG8-39; genus VBDM01. The sequence continues at coordinate 77,010 of DASRFB010000130.1, forward strand.
GGAGCTGTGCGCGTCGATAACCGCGATCCACCTTGCGCTGCGGCGTGTTGCCGAAGATCGCCATCGTGAGCTTCATGAACGTGAACGCGAGGATTCCGCCGAGCAGCGGCGAGATGACGATGAAGGCGAGCGTGTTCAGGAAGAAGACGCGATCGAGACATCCGAAGCCGGCCTTCCTCACCGCGGCGCCGGCGAACGCGCCGAGGAGCGCGTG
>DASRFB010000131.1:0-36452 GCA_035651815.1 Burkholderiales bacterium
ATGTAGTTCTCCAGCTTGCGCTCGCCGATTCGGTCGGGGTAGTTCTGCCCCACCGGGAAGGGCGGCACCGGCGCCGTCGGCGTGAGCAGCAGGTCGCAGCGCTCGAAGAGCTTGCGCCAGCGGTGCCAGATCTCGGTGCGCCGCCGCTCGGCGGTGGCGATGTCGATCACCGACTGCGACAGGCCCGCGCGGATGTTGCCCGCGAGGTTCACCCCGAGCTCGTCGAGCCGGTGCAGCCGGTCGGCGTGATTGCCGACCATCGCCTCGGCGCGCAGCGCGAGAAAGGCGTCGCGCCCGTCCGAAAGGTCGAACTCGATCTCCTCGAGCGACGCGCCCGAGGCCGCCAGGCCGCGCGCCACCGCGCGGCACAGCCGCTCGATCTCGTCGTCCACGCCGATGCCGCCGATGTCCGGAGCGTAGGCGAGCCGCACCCCCCTCAGATCCTCGGTCGCCGCGACGATCGCGTGCGCGCTGCGCCAGGGCGGCACGCACGAGAGCGGCGAAGCGGCCGACGGCCCGCTCATCGCGTCGAGCAGCAGCGCGCAGTCCTCGGCCGTGCGCGCCATCGGGCCCGCGACGCTCATGTCGTGCCAGGCGTGCGCGCTCGGGACCTTGGGGATCAGGCCCGTGGTGGTGCGCAATCCCACGACGCCGCAGAACGCCGCGGGCGTGCGCAGGCTGCCGCCGAAGTCGGTGCCTTCGGCGAGCGGCGTCATGCGCGCGGCGAGCGCCGCGGCGCCGCCGCCGGTCGAGCCCGACGCGGAGAGCTCGGGGTTCCACGGATTGCGCGTCGCGCCGAACACCGCGTTCACCGTGTTGGCGCCGGCGCCGAACTCCGGCGTGTTCGTCTTGCCGAGGACGATCGCGCCCGCGGCCTTCAGGCGCTTCACCACCTCGGCGTCCTCGGCCGGGACGTGGTCGCGGAAGAGCGCCGAGCCCCAGGTGGTGCGGATCCCCGCGGTCGGCGTGAGGTCCTTGATCGCGACCGGGACGCCCGCGAGCGCTCCCGCAGCGCCGCCGGCCGCGAGCAGCCGCTCGGCCTCGCGCGCCGCGGCGCGCGCCTGCTCGGGCGCGAGCGTGCAGAAGGCGTTGATCCGGCCGTTGTGCTTCTCGATCTGCGCGAGGTGCGCCTCGAGCACCTCGACCGGGCTCACCTGCCGCTCGCGCATCAGGCGCGCGAGCTCGACGGCGGGAAGGCGCACCAGCCCGTTCGCCATCATTCCACCCGCGCCCCGGAGCGCCGGATGATGGCGCCCCACTTGCCGGTCTCGGCGCGCACGAAGGCGGCGAGATCCTCGGGCGCGAGCGTCCTCGGCTCGACGCCGATGCGCGCGAGGCGCTCCGCGGTCCCGGGGCGCGCGAGACCGCGCGCCGCCGCCTCGTTCACGCGCGCCACGATCCCGGGCGGCGTGCCGGCGCGCGCGCCTAGGGCGATCCAGGTCGTCGCCTCGTAGCCCGGCAGGCCGGACTCGTCCACCGTCGGGATCTCGGGCGCGACGGCGAGCCTCCGGCGCTCGGCGACCGCGAGCGCGCGCAGCTGTCCCTTGCGGATGTACGGAATCGTCGTGCTGGTGTTGACGAAGCTCACCGAGACGCGGCCCGCGAGCAGGTCCGCGGTCGCCTGCGCGGCCGAGCCCTTGTACGGTATGTGCGTCGCCTCGACGCCGGCCATCGCCTTGAACAGCTCCATGGCGAGGTGGCCGGTGGAGGCGACCGCCTGCGAGGCGTAATCGACGCGGCCGTGCTGCGCCTTCATCCAGGCGATCAGCTCGGCCACGTTGGTCGCCGGCACCGACGGGTGCACGACGAGCAGCAGCGGCGAGACGCCGAGCAGCGCGACCGGCGCGATGTCCTTCTCCGGGTCGAACGGCATCTTCGCCATGAGCTGCGCGTTGATCGCGAACGGGCCGGTCGGCGCGACGAAGAACATGTGGCCGTCGGCCGGGGCCTTGAGCACGATCTCGGCGCCGATGTTGCCGTTCGCGCCGGGCCGGTTCTCGACGACGAACGGCTGGCCGAAGCTGCGCGCGAACTCCTCGGCGGCGAGCCGCGCGAGCAGGTCGACCGAGCCGCCCGGCGGACTGGTCGCGATCACGTGCACGGGGCGGCCGGGCCACGCGTCGGGCTCGGCGCCCGCCGCCGAGGGAAAAATCACGGCGGCCGCGATCAGCAGGGCGGACAGGCGCTCGATCATGCGCCGCAATGATACTTGAGCGTACTCAGCGCGTCCCCGGTGGTTTATCATCGAGGCTCGTGTCCACAATATAAGAAGGGAGGGGACATGGGCTGGATCGTGCTCGGCGTGCTCGCCGCGCTGGCGGCGTGGCTGATCGCCATCTACAACAGGCTGGTCGGCCTGCGCAACCGGTTCAAGAACGCCTATTCCCAGATCGACGTTCAGCTCAAGCGCCGCCACGACCTGATCCCGAACCTGGTCGAGACCGCAAAAACGTACATGGCGCACGAGCGCCAGACGCTGGAGGCGGTGACCGCCGCGCGCAACAGCGCCGCCGGCGCCGCGCAGCGCGCCGCCGCGAACCCCGCCGACCCGGACGCGATCCGCGCCGTGCAGGCCGCGGAGACGGGCCTCTCCGGCGCGCTCGGGCGCCTCTTCGCGCTCTCCGAGTCGTATCCCGAGCTCAAGGCCAACCAGACGATGATGCAGCTCTCGGAGGAGCTGACCAGCACCGAGAACCGCATCGCGTTCGCGCGCCAGGCCTACAACGACTCGGTGATGGAGTACAACACCGGCACCGAGACCTTCCCCAACAACTTCGTCAAGGGCTTCGGCAGCTTTCCCCCGGCGACGCTGCTCGAGGCGACCGAGTCGCCCGAGGAGAAGAAGCCCGTCAAGGTGTCGTTCGGCTAGCGCAGGCCGCAGCGTCTCGTCCATTGGATTTCTTCGAGCAACAGCACCAGGCCCGGCGCCACACGGCGCTGATGGTGGTGCTGTTCATCGCGGCGGTCGCTGCGATCGTCGCGGTCCTCGACGGCGTGGCGGCGCTCGTCTACGCGGTGGTCACCGCGGCCGAGGCGCCCACGCTCTCGGCACTGCTCGCCCAGACGCCCCGCGGCGTGTACTACGCGACGAGCGCGGTGGTCCTCGGCGCGATCGCGATCGCGACCGGCAATCGGCTGTGGGAGCTCTCCGAGGGAGGCGCCGCGGTGGCGGACCTGGTCGACGCGCGCCGCGTCGAGCGCGATACGCAGGACGCCGGCGAGCGGCGGCTGCTGAACATCGTCGAGGAGATGGCGCTCGCGTCGGGCATCCCGGCCCCGCTCGTCTACCTCATGGACCGGCAGACTTCGATCAACGCCTTCGCGGCCGGCTTCTCGCCCTACGAGGCGAGCGTCATCGTGACGCGCGGCGCGCTCGAGCGCCTCGATCGCGACGAGCTGCAGGGCGTGGTCGCGCACGAGTTCAGCCACATCCTGAACGGCGACATGAGGCTCAACATCCGCCTGCTCGGCGTGATCTCCGGCATCGTGGTGATCGGCACGATCGGCGGCTACCTCATGCTGCCTCCCGACCCCGAGAACCGCGGGGATCGCACGGTCAACGTCCAGATCCAGCTGTTCGCCCTCGGCCTGGTGCTGTGGCTGATCGGCTCGATCGGCGTGCTGGCGGGCCGCATCATCAAGGCCGTCATCGCGCGCCAGCGCGAGTTCCTCGCCGACGCCTCTGCGGTGCAGTTCACGCGCAACCCGGACGGGATCGCCGGAGCGCTGTTCAAGGTGTCGGAGCGCGGCAGCGTGGTGGCGGCGATGCACGCCGAGGAGCTGACGCACATGTGCATCGCGGCTCCCGTCGCGACGTATTTCGAGTTTCCGTGGATGCGGTCCCATCCGCCGCTCGACGCGCGCATCGAGCGCATCCTCGGTCCCGGCGCGAAGATCCTGCTGCGCGAGCGCGCCCGGCGCGAGGAGCGGGCCGCCCTGGCGGCCAGACCCAGCCCGGTCGTGACCGAGCTCGCGAGCCCGCTGGCTGCCCGCGCGCCGGAGCCGATCCGCACGACGGCCTCGGCCGTGCTCGCGAGCGTCGGGCGGCCGAACGACGAGCACGTGGATTACGCGCAGCGGCTGCTCGCCTCGCTGCCGGCGGACGTGCGCGGCGCGACCCAGTCCGCCGACGGTGCGAAGGCCCTGGTTTGCGCCTTGGTGCTCGGGGACGGCCCGATCCGCGCCACGCAGCTCGGCACGATCGGGGACGCGGCGCTCGGCGCTCGCGCGGGCGCACTCGCCGACGCGCTTTCCAGGCTCGACGCGCGCATCGTGATGCCGCTGCTCGGGCTCGCGATCCCGACGCTGAAGGTGCTCGCTCCGAACGATCGCGACGCGATCCTGCAAACCGCGCAGCGCATCGCCGAGGCGGATCACAAGATCTCGGTGCACGAGTTCGCGCTGCTCACGGTCCTCAGGCGGCGGCTGGGCGTCGAGGCCAAGGGCCCGGCGCCGGTCCGGTATCGCGAGGTGCGCGAGGTGAGCAAGCAGGCGACGCTGGTGCTGTCGCTGCTCGCGCAGGCGGGCGGCGGGGCCGAGCCGGCCCTCCTCAAGGGGATGGCGGCGCTCGGGCTCGGCAGCGGCCTGACGATCGAGCGCTCCGCGCTGAGCCTTGCCGCGGTCGAGTCCGCGTTGCGCGAGCTGGCGCTGCTCGCGCCCCTCAAGAAGCCGCTGGTCATCAAGGCGTGTCTCGACGTCGTGATGGCCGACGGCAGGATCGCCGTCGCCGAGGGCGAGCTGATGCGCGCGATCTGCGCCGCGCTCGACACGCCCCTGCCCCCGATTCTCGACGCCGCACCGCGACAGGCCGTCGCCGCGGCGCAGACCAACACACGTGGTGAATATGCTGCAGAGGAGAGACATGCAATCTGATCGTCCGACCGCGTCCGGCCGCATCGCCGGCGCCCTCCCTATCGTTCTTTGCGCCGGCCTGCTGTTCGGCTGCGCCTCGTCCGTGCCGCGCCCCGACGCGATCGGGCGCGGCGACTACGACGCGGTGCGCCGCTACGCGAGCGCGCTGATCCAGGAGGAGATCGAGCGCTCCGGCATCGCGGGGATGAGCATCGCGCTGGTCGACGATCAGAAGGTGGTCTGGGCCGACGGCTTCGGCTACGCCGACCGCGAAGGCCAGGTGCCGGCGACGGCGGACACGATCTACCGGATCGGCTCCATCACCAAGCTGTTCACGGCCACGGCCGCGATGCAGCTCGCCGAGGCCGGGAAGATCGACATCGACCAGCCGGTGTCGGCGGTGCTTCCCGGGTTCTCGATGCGCTCGCGCTTCCCCGGCTCGGGTCCGGTGACGCCGCGGCTGCTGATGACGCACCACTCGGGGCTGCCGAGCGACATCCTCCACGGCTTCACGCAGGCGCACCCCGCTTCGCTCGCCGAGACCGAGCAGGAGCTCCGGAACACCTGGCTCGCGTATCCGCCCGGGGAGCTGTGGTCGTACTCGAACGTCGGCTTCTCGCTCCTCGGGCGCATCGTCGAGGTCGCGGCGGGCGAGCCGTACGCGGAGCACCTCGACCGGGCGATCTTCCGCCCGCTCGGAATGGAGCACAGCTGGATCTCCTCGGAGATCTCGACGCGGCCCGGCTCGGCGAAGGGCTACCGCAACGGCCACACGCAGGACGACTTCATCCTGCGCGACGTGCCGGCGGGCGGCATGAACTCGACGGTGCGCGACCTCTCGAAGTTTCTCGAGATGGTGTTCGCCGACGGCCGCGCGGGCGCTCGCCAGATCATCCGGCCCGAGACGCTGCACGAGATGATGCGCGTGCAGAACGCCGGCAACCCGCTCGACCTCACCTACCAGATCGGCCTCGCCTGGGCGCTCGGCCCCGTCGGCGACCTGGTGCTCCCCGAGGGCGAGCTGATCGCGCAGCACACGGGCGGGACGATCACGTTCCACAGCCAGCTGATCGCGCTGCCCAAGTCGAAGCTCGGCATCGTCGTGCTCTCGAACTCGCAGGCGGCCCGCACCGTCGTCGGCAAGGTCGCGCACGCGGTGCTGAAGGCCGCGTACGAGGCGAAGACCGGCATCCGCCCCCCCGAGCGCCACGAGCGCACCGCCGACCGCCGGCCGCTCCCGCCCGAGCTGATGCGCGCCTGGGAAGGCGAGTACGCCACGGGCCTCGGCTACGCGCGCGTCTACCGCAGGAACGACGAGATGCGCGCCGACTTCATGGGCTGGACGTTCGAGGCGACCGAGCGCGAGCGCGGCATCCTCGGCCTGCGCTTCCTGCTGCTCGGCTTCGTGCCGATCGAGCCGGGCGAGCTCGGGCAGCTGGGCCTCCTGCGCGCCGACGTCGGCGGGCACGAGCTCATCGGCGCGAGCTTCGGGCCGCAGCGGCTCGTGGTCGGCGAGAAGATCGAGCCGGTGCCGATCCCGAAGGCGTGGCTGGAGCGCGTGGGGCCTTACGAGGTCTCCGAGACGGACAAGAGCGGCTTCTTCGTCCCGAGGGCGCTCACGACGGACGGGCGCTATCTCTATCTCAATCTCGAGGTGAAGCACACCGTGATCCCGAACTCGACGCTGAAGCTGCCGCTGCAGCCGATCAGCGACGACACCGCCGTGGTCCGCGGCCTGGGCCGGGGACTGGGCGAGGTCGTGACCGCGGTGCGCGAAGGCGGCCACGTCCGCATCAAGTACTCGGGCTACCTCATGCGCAAGGAAGGCGAGCCCGACGCGCCGGTCGTGGTGCACGCGGCGGCGCCCGCGAACGCTGGAGTAAAATCGGGGCTCTGATCCGGCCCCGAGTAATGTCCACCGCCGCGCCGCCCAAGAACCCGCCCGCCGAAGCCTCGCGATCGAACTTCATCCGGCAGGTCGTCGAGCACGACCTCGCGGCCGGGAAGTACGCCGGGCGCAAGTGGGCGGGCAAGCCCGGCTCGGCCTTGTCCCTCGACAAGGCGCCGATCGACCCGGCGAAGATCCGCACGCGCTTCCCGCCCGAGCCCAACGGCTACCTGCACTACGGCCACGCCAAGTCGATCTGCCTCAACTTCGGCCTCGCGCGCGACTACGCCGGGATGTGCCACCTGCGCTTCGACGACACCAACCCGACGAAGGAGGAGCAGGAGTACGTCGACTCGATCCGCGACGCGGTGAAGTGGCTCGGCTTCGACTGGAGCCCTAACGAGTACTACGCGTCCAACTACTTCGAGTACCTGTACAACTTCGCCGAGGAGCTGGTGCGGCGCGGCCACGCCTACGTCGACAGCCTGAACGCCGAGCAGATGCGCGCGCTCCGCGGCACGCTGACCGAGCCCGGCAAGAACAGCCCGTACCGCGACCGCCCGGTCGACGAGAGCCTGGGGCTGCTGCGCCAGATGCGCCTCGGCAAGTTCGCGGACGGCGCGCACGTGCTGCGCGCCAGGATCGACATGGCCTCGCCCAACATCAACCTGCGCGACCCGGCGATGTACCGCATCCGCCACGCGACGCACCACCGCACCGGCGACCATTGGTGCATCTATCCCACCTACGACTGGGCGCACGGCGTGTCGGACGCGCTCGAGAACATCACCCACTCGCTGTGCACGCTCGAGTTCGAGGATCACCGGCCGCTCTACGACTGGTTCAACGAGCGCCTCGCGGAAGCCGGCCTGCTGCAGCGTCCGCTGCCGCAGCAGATCGAGTTCGCGCGGCTCAACCTGACGTACGTCGTGCTCTCCAAGAGGAAGCTCATCCAGCTGGTCGAAGAGCGCCACGTCGACGGCTGGGACGATCCGCGCATGCCGACCCTCGTCGGCGCGCGCCGGCGCGGCTTCACGCCCGAGGGCTTCCGCATCTTCGCCGAGCGCATCGGCGTGTCGAAAGCCGACTCGTGGATCGAGTTCTCGATCCTCGAGGACTGCATGCGCGAGCACCTGAACGAGGTCGCGCCGCGCCGGACCGCGGTGCTCGATCCGATCAAACTCGTGATCGAGAACTACCCGGAGGGAAAAGAGGAAGAGACCGAGGCGCCGAACCACCCGCAGAAGCCCGAATGGGGCAAGCGCAGGGCGCCGTTCTCGCGCGAGCTGTGGATCGAGCGCGAGGATTTCAGCGAGAACCCCCCGAAGGGGTTTTTCCGTCTCTTCCCCGGCAACAAGGTGCGCCTGCGCTACGGCTTCGTGGTCGAATGCACCGGCTACGACAAGGCGACGGACACCGTGCGCTGCACCTACGACCCGGACACGAAATCAGGAACGCCGGGGGCCGAGAAGGTGAAGGTGAAGGGCAACATCCACTGGGTGAGCGCGAAGCATTCGTATACGGCGGAGGTGCGGCTGTACGACCGGCTGTTCCGGGTCGCGAACCCGGGAGCGGGCGACCGAGACTTCCTGGCGGACCTGAATCCCGACGCCAAGCGCGTCGTCACCGCGCAGCTCGAGCCCGCGCTGAAGGATGCGAAGCCCGAGGAGCGCTTCCAGTTCGAGCGGCACGGCTACTTCGTCACCGACCGCGCCGATTCGAAGCCCGGTGCGCCGAAATTCAACCGCGCCGTGACGCTCAGGGACTCCTGGGCGAAGACGTGATTACTGCTCGACCTTGATCCCCGCCTCGCGGATCACCTCGCCCCAGCGCCGCGTCTCGTCCTTGAGGAATTGCTGCATTTCCTCGGGCGTGAACGCCGAGGGCTCGGCGCCCTGCGCCGCGAGCTTCTCGCGCACGTCGGGCGCGGAGGTCGCGCGCACGACGTCGTCGCGCAAGGTCCTGACGAACGCCGCGGGCGTCCCCTTCGGCACCGCGAAGCCGAACCAGTTGGTGACGACGTAGGGCACGCCCGCCTCGGTCGCGGTGGGGACGCCCGGGAGCGCGCCCGAGCGCCGCGCGGTCGATACGGCGAGCGCCTTCGCCTTGTTGCCCTTGATCGAGCCGAGCGCGGTCGGCGAGGCGGCGATGATGAGGTCGACCTGGCCGCCCTGCAGCGCGACGCTCGCGTCGCTCATGCCCTTGTACGGGATGTGCGTGAGGACGATGCCGGCGTCGTGCAGGAAGAGCGCGGTGACGACGTGGTTGACGCCGCCGACGCCCGAGGAGCCGTAGTTCAGCTTCCCCGGCCGCGCCTTGGCCTCGGCGACCAGCTCGCGCAGCGACTTCAGCTTGGATTCGGTGCTCACGGTGATCACGAACGGCGTCTGCGCGATCATCGCCGCGGGCACGAGGTCGCCCGCGACGTCCCACGGCAGCTTCGCGAACAAACCCGGCAGCATCGGGTAGGTCGCGTCGATGAGCGCGATGGTCGTGCCGTCCGCCGCCGATTTCGCCGCGGCCTCCCAGCAGATGCGGCCGCCCGCGCCGGTGCGGTTCTCGACCACGAAGGTCTTGCCCGTCTGCTCGTTGATCTTGATCGCCGCGAGCCGGCTGTAGGTGTCGCTCGCGCCGCCCGCGGCGAAGGGCACGAGCACGCGCACGGGCTTTCCCGTCCCCTGGGCGTGCGCTGCGCTGCTGAAAAGACAGACGACGAAGACGAGAGAGAATCGACGCATGCGGCCACCCTCCGAAGGTAAGGTCGCCGCGATGCTACCGTATACTGCGCCGGTGAACTCCCCGAAGACGCCCGCCGAGCAGGCCTACGACGACGGCATGCGCCGCTTCGACGCCGGCGATCTCGCGGGCGCCGCGCGGGCGTTCGAGCAGGCGCTCGCGCTCGAGCCCGGCTTCGAGCGCGCCCTGTACCAGCTCGGCAACGTGCGCCAGGACCAGGAGCGCTGGGCCGACGCGGAGCGCTGCTTCCGCGGCGCGATCGCGCTCGCGCCCGATCACGCCGAGGCGCACAACAATCTGGGCGTCGTGCTGCAGGTGCTGGGAAGGAGCCGCGACGCCGAGGCGTGCTACGCGCGCGCCGCCGAGCTCAAGCCCGCGCTCGTCCACCCCTGGCTCAACCTCGGCCGCATGCTCGAAGGCATGGGCCGGCGCACCGAAGCGATCGCGTGGCTCGAGAAAGGCTCGGCGCTGAGCGCCGAGCCCGAGGCGTTCCGGCACGTGCTCGCCGCCATGCGCGGCGACGCGACGGACGGCCGCGCGCCCGACTCGTACGTGCGCAGCACCTACGACGGCTTCGCCGCGCAGTTCGACCACCGCCTCGTCGGCGAGCTCGGCTACCGCGTGCCCGAGGCGATCGCCGCCGTGCTCGCGGACCTGGGACGCTTCGGCCCGGCGTCGGCGGACGTCCTCGACCTCGGCTGCGGCACCGGCCTCTCGGGCTACGCGCTGCGCGGCCTCGCGCGCAGCCTCACCGGCGTGGACCTCTCGCCCAAGATGCTCGAGCAGGCGCGCGCGCGCGGCTGCTACGACGTGCTCGCCGAGGGCGAGGTGGTCGCCTGGATGCGCGCGAGCCCGGCGTCGCGCTTCGACCTCGTCGTCGCCGCCGACGCCTTCATCTACTTCGGCGCGCTCGACGCCGTGTTCGCCGAGGTCGCGCGCGTGTCGCGCCCGGGCGCGTTGTTCACGTTCTCGGTGGAGACCTGCGAAGGCGGGGAATGGCGGCTGCAGGAGAGCGGCCGCTACGCGCAATCCGACGCCTACATCGGCGCCCTCGCGGCCGAGCACGGCTTCGCCGTCGCGGTGAACCGCGAGCAGCCGATCCGCAAGCCCGTGATCGGGCGCTTGTACGTGCTCGAGCGCCGCTGAGCCGCCCGCCCAGGCGAGCGGCTCGGCGCTCCTCAGTGCGCGAGCGGGTCCGGGCGCACCTGGATCTTGTAGACCTTCGGCCGGTTCGCGGTGCCGCCTTCGTTGTGGAACACGGTGCGCGTGCCCGACATCGTCCACAGGCCCTTGCCCTTCCAGCCCGCCGACGGATCGTCGATGCGGCCGTCGACCAGCTTGGTGAAGAAGCCGAGCGGGTACGGGATGCGGATGTCGACCAGCTTGCCGTCGACGACCGCGAGCAGCGACTCGCCGCCGTTCGCCGAGGCGACCGGCACGTTCGCGCCCAGGCCGAGCGTGTTGTAGCGGTCGACCCAGATGTAGTACGCGTGGTTCGCGCTTCCCGACGGATCGAGCCCCTTGAACTGCGGCCCGGGCATGCGATAGAGCGTCCAGCCCTCGGGGCAGGCCTTGCCGGTCGCGGCGACCGGACCGTTCAGCGGTCCTTTGCACTTGCGGCGGTCGAAGCTCGCGATGTGCCCGCTCGCGAGCGCGGTCCACACGACGCCGTTCAGATCGACGTCGAGACCGCGCGATCCGAACGTGCCTTCGGGCGGGAGGTAGATCTCGGCGAGCGCGGTCTCCGACGGGTTCGGTCCCGGCACGAGGCGGATGAGCCACCCGGGCTGGTCGACGCGCGAGAAGCCGATGTCCATCGACTGCCCCCAGATCGAGTCGTCGGCCGGGCTCGGCATCACGCTGTAGAAGCCGGCCATGATGCGCCGGTCCTTGTTCGGATCGATCGGGTCGTTCTGCCCGACCCAGGCGTCGCGCTTGCCGTTGCCGTTCGCGTCGACGATGATCGGCGTCCAGCCCTGCGATCTTGCCGAGTCGCCCGTGGCGAGGAAGGTCTTCGTGTCGATCCAGCCGACGACGCCCGCCTGCGGGCCGCCGGCGCTCGTCCACAGCGTGGTGCCGTCCTTCGCGAAGAACAGGTGGTGCGTCGGGAAGCAGGTGTCGACGTGCTTCCAGTCGCCCGTCTTCGGATCGTAGACCGAGATCTGGCGCGGCGACGCGTCGAGCGGCGCGATCTTCGCCGACGGATGATCGGACCCCTTCCTGCAGAACGCCGGGTTCGGCGCGGGACGGAAGCGGGCGCTCATCCACAGGCGCCCGTCCTTGTCCATCATCGTGTTGTGGATGCTCGAGTGGCCGTCCCAGATCGGGTCCTTGCCCCAGTACGCCGAAGGCTGCATCGGCAGGTCGAGCGAGCCCGGCGTCTTCGGCTCGAACGGGTGCTTCAGGAACCCGGGCTCGTTCTTGACCGGATCGAGGTACGGCACGAGGTCCGTGCTCTCCTCCGGCGCGCCGTAGATGCGGCCGTTGGCGTTGACGGTCGGGTTGTTCTTGTCGCTCGAGACGCCGTCGTGCATGTAGTACTTCGGCGTGGAGAAGTCCCACAGGGTGATGACGACGTTGCGCTCGACGCCCTTCGGGCGCTCGGGTCGGGCGAACGGCAGCTCGCCCGCGGCGATGCGGTCGGTCCAGTCGGCGAACTGCTTGAGCGCGCGCTCGGGGCCCATGTTGCCCAGCGTGAGCGCCATGTTCGTCATCGCCTGCCCCGATTGCGTGCGCCGCGCCCACGCGGCGAGGCCGCCGCCGAACTCCTTCGGCACGACGCGCACGCCGTGCGAGCCGAGCGCGTGGCACGACTGGCACGAGTTCTTCACCGAGTCGACCCAGTAGTACTGCTGCTTCATGTTGGTCGAGATGCCGTTGCCCTTGTCGCCCGTGCCCGGAAAGTCGCTCTTCGGCGGGATCTGGATCATCGAGTACCAGTACATGCCCGGGTAGTACTCGGCCGCGGCCTTCTCGCTCGGCGCGCGGATTGCCGTGAGCTCGAGCGTCTGCCCCGGGTGCGCGCCCACCTTCGGAGAATCGACCAGGCCGTAGCCGCGGACCCAGACGCTGTACTCGGCCTTCGGCAGCTCGGGGATGACGTAGCGCCCGGCGCCGTCGGTCACCACCACCTTCGCGTATTTCGTCGGCAGGTCGGTGGTCTCGGCGATCACCCACACCCCGGCTTCGGGGCCTGAGGGCCCGCTCACCGTTCCCGCGATGTCGTTGGCGCCCGGACCCGAGCTTTGCCCGGTTCCGGCGCAGGCGGCGATCAGCGCGGCGACCGCGATGGCGGACGCGAGCGCAACGAGCGCTGCGGGTTTGTGCATGAGTATCCCCTCGGAGTCTGGGTTGGCGCGGATTGCGGATCGGGTTTCCGCGCGAGAGGATGCACCTTTCCCGGGGCGTCGGCAACAGCCCGGGGTTGACCGCGCAAGCAACGTCGCGATCGGGCGTCGGCGCCGACGGGCGCGGCGCCGGGCAGCGCGAGCGGCGGCCTACTTCGCCGCGCGCGTCAGGTACTCATACGGCTTGCCGATCGTGTCCCAGAATCGCTCGATCCTCGCCGCGTTCTCGCGGCCGACGAACTTTTCGATGACGAGCGAGAGTCCGTAGAGGAAGACGATCGGGAAGATCGCGAAGCAGATGAGTATGATGCCCACGTAGAAGAGCAGCGAGCGCTTGATGATGACGCCGAGCGAGTGTTTGATGTCGTTCATGGCCTACCGACCCTAACACCGTCGCTCGCGCGCGACTATTGGGGGAAACGCGCGCCGTGTTGGCGTTTCCCCGCGGCTTGGGCGCCGTCGAATAGCTCGAACAGCACATTACCGGCGAGCATCGCGGCCAGGAACACCAGCCCCTTCGCCGAGGCCTGCCCGGCGAGCACGAGCGCGGGTCCCGGGCAGATGCCGGCGAGGCCCCATCCCACGCCGAAGACGAGGCTGCCGAGCACGAGGCGGCGGTCGATCTTGCGCGCGCCGGGGAGCCGCACCGGCGCTCCGAGCAGCGAGTGCGTCTTCTTTCGCATGAGCGCGAACGCGACCGCGCCGACGCCCACCGCGCCGGCCATCACGAGAGCAAGCGAAGGGTCCCACGCGCCCGCGACGTCGAGGAAGCCCAGCACCTTGGCGGGATTGGCCATGCCGGCGACGATCAGGCCGAGGCCGAAGACGAGCCCGGCGGCGAACGAAGCGAGACCGTACATGGTTTGCGCTCAGACGACGGCGAGGTGCCGCACGGCGAACACCGTGACGAACCCCGCGACCATGAATGCGAGCGTCGCCGCGATGGAGCGAGGCGAAAGCCGCGCGACGCCGCAAACGCCGTGGCCGCTGGTGCAGCCCGAGCCGTAGCGCGTGCCGAGGCCGACCAGCACGCCGGCGAGCGCGAGCGTCGAGTAGCCGCCGTCGATGCGTACCTCGGGCAGCGCCGCGAACGCGGCGTACGCGAGCGGCGCGGCGAGCATCCCGAGCACGAACGCGAGTCGCCATGAGACGTCGCCCGTCTGCGGCTTCAGCAGACCGCCGATGATGCCGCTGATGCCGGCGATGCGCCCATTGAGCACGAAGAACAGCGCCGTCGCGGCGCCGATCATCGCGCCGCCGGCGAGCGCCTGCGACGGCGTGAAAGCGTTCCAGTCGATCGACAAGATGTCAGCTCCTGCAGTAGAGGCGATAAAGCGTGTCGAGCAGCGCGAGCGCCTTGCGGTCCGCCACCGAGTAATGGATGAACTTGCCGTCACGGCGCGTGCTCACGAGCCCCTCGGCGCGCAGCACGCCGAGCTGCTGCGAGAGGCTCGGCTGGTGCAGGTCGAGCGCCTCTTCCAGGTCGCTCACCGACTTCTCGCCCTGGCTCAGCTCGCACAGGAGCAGCAGCCGGTCCTCGTTGGCCAGCACCCGCAGCGCGGCGGCAGCCTCTCCCGCCGCGGCGCGCATCCGCGCCGTGCTCAACTTCGGTTTCGCCGCCACGCTCATCCCGCATCCTCGGAAAACGTTTTATTGACTTACATTATATCCAACGATATATTATTCGACAAGAGAGGCGCGCATGAGTCCCGACATCGAAGCATTCTTCGATCCCGTCACCGCGACGATGTCCTACGTCGTGTACGACGCGCCCGGCGGCCGCGCCGCCGTGGTGGACTCGGTGCTCGACTTCGATCCGAAGTCGGGCCGGACGTCGACGGCCTCGGCCGACAGGCTGCTCGACTTCGTCTCGGCCCAGGGGCTGACGCTCGACTGGATCCTCGAGACGCACGCGCACGCCGACCATCTCTCGGCGGCGCGCTACGTGAAGCGGCGCGCCGGCGGCCGCATCGCCATCGGCGAGCGCATCCGCCAGGTGCAGGGCGCGTTCAAGAAGATCTTCAACCTCGAACCCGAGTTCCGCCTCGACGGATCGCAGTTCGACCATCTCTTCTCCGAGGGCGAGACGTTCCGCATCGGCGAGCTCGAGGGCGCGGTGCTGTTCGTGCCGGGACACACGCCGGCGGACGTCGCCTACCACGTGGGCGACGCCGTGTTCGTCGGCGACACCATCTTCATGCCCGACGTGGGCTCGGCGCGCTGCGACTTCCCGGGCGGCAACGCGCATGCGCTGTACCGCTCGGTGCGCCGGCTGCTCGCGCTGCCCGGGGACACCCGCCTCTTCGTGTGCCACGACTACCCGCCTGCCGGCCGGGAGCCGCGCCCGGAGACCACGGTGCGCGAGGAGCGGCTCGCGAACATCCATCTGCGCGACGGCGTCGGCGAGGAGCCTTTCGTCGCGATGCGAACCGCGCGCGACGCCACGCTCGACATGCCGGTGCTGCTGCTGCCTTCGGTGCAGGTGAACGTGCGCGCCGGAGAGATGCCGCCCGCCGAGGCGAACGGCGTCACCTACCTCAAGATCCCCGTCAACGCGCTCTAGCCGAGCGCTACTCAGCGTCGTCGGGCGCGCCGCCCGCCCCGGCGAGGTCCTCCTGCTTCACGCGCTCGACGTTGAACTTGCCGGCGCGCTCGCGCATGGTCTTCAGCACCTCCTCGAGCGGCGGCGGCTCGCCCTGGATCCAGCGCAGCGGATTGATGCGCGCCACGACGAAGGCGCGCAGGTAGGGGCTCACGAAGCCGCGGTCCTTCAGCTTCGCGATCACCTCGGCGACGCGCGCGTCGAGCTCGGCGAGCATCCCGGCGTGCTTCTCGTGCGACTTGATCGCTTTCGAGAGCGGCTCGCCGGAGAAGGTCTCGAGCCGTTTCACGATCGGGTTGTACGCGCCGCCCGCGAACTTGCCGTTCCGCTCGTAGCACACGCCGAGCGTCACGAGCGACGCCTCCTCCAGGTAGAAGGCGAAGTCGGTCTCGGGGCGCTTCGCGTCCGCGGGATCGTCGAGCAGCCCGCGCGTGATGCGGATGACCTCGAGCGACTTCTCGCGCAGGTTGTGCGCCTTCTCGGTGTTGAGCGCGAGGATCTGCCACGCGACCTCGCGCTTCGGCACGACCAGCGCCGTGATCGAGCGCGCGCCGAGCCTGCGCATCGCTTCCAGCCGGTGGCGGCCGTTCGGCGTCCAGAAACCCTTGTCGGGGGCGGTGACCGCGATCACGGGGTCGAGAAAGATACCCGTCCGGTGCAGCACGTCGGCGAGCTTGCGATGGTGCGTCTGCGAGAGGTCGCGCTGGAACGGCGTCGGCTCGACCGCCTCGACCGGCAGGATCGCGAGCAGCACGGGCTGCTTTCCGAGCGGATCGCTGTACGCGCCGAGGACGAATCCGCCGGCGGCCTCGACCCGCTCGCGCGCCTCCTGCGCTTCGCGCGGCAGCTCCTCGAGCCGGCACTCGAGCGGCGCGAGCCCGCGCGTCCCCGGTTTCGCCTTGCGCGGCGTGCGCTTCGCGGGCGCGCGCTTCATCGCGGACTTGCGTCTGGGCTTCGCTGCGGTCGCCATGGCCTGCGCCGGGAACGAAAGCCCGGAATCTACACCAATCCCCGCCCGGGGATCAGAGCACGCGGTTGAACCAGGCGAGCGAGAGCAGCGCGGAGACGAGCGCGAGCAGCGCGGCCGCGGCCGAGAACAGCGCCGTGATCTCGGTCTGCTTCCTCTCGAGCACGAGCTTCGAGTTGAGCGAGCCGTAGATCTGCTTCAGGTCGGTGGCGCTTTCGGCGCGGAAGTACTCGCCGCGCGTGAGGTCGGAGATCGTCTTCAGCGTCTGCTCGTCGAGGCGCACGCGCATCGACCAGCCGTCGCCGCGCAGGATCTCGCCCTGTGTCGTGCCGACGCCCACGGTGAACACGCGGATGCCGCGCTCGGCCGCCATGTGCGCGGCCTCGATCGGGTCGGGCCCGGTGGTGGTCACGCCGTCGGTGAGCAGGATGATCGCGGCCGACCCGTACGAGCCCGGGGGCACCGGGGCCGCCTGCTGCCTCGCGGGCTCCTGCGCGCGGTCGAGCGAGTAGCCGCCGGGCGCGCGCGCCCCGCCGATCCTCGGGTTGGACGAGCGCAGGTCGAACTCGCTCTCGGGGAAGATGCCCTTCAGCGACACGAGGATCGCGCTGCCGATCGCGGTCGCGCGCTGCAGGTCGAGCCGGTCGATCGCGGCCAGCAGCTCGTCGCGCCCGCGCGTGGGCGGCTGCACCAGCGCGGCGGTCCCCGCGAACGCGACCAGCCCGACCTTGGTTCCCGAGGGCTGGTCGTTGACGAACTGGCGCGCGGCCGCCTGCGCCGCGGCGAGGCGGTTGGGCTGCACGTCCTCGGCGCGCATGCTCCCCGAGACGTCGATCGCGAGGATGATCGTCTTGTCGTCGGTCGGGAGCCTCACGACCGCGGCCGGACGCGCGACCGCGACGATCAGCAGCACGAGCGCCGCGAGGAAGAGCGCCGGCGGCACGTGCCGGCGCAGCGACGGTCCGGGGCCCATCGCCTGCTTGACGATCTCGAGGCTCGCGTAGCGCAGTGCCGCTTTTTTCCGACGGCGCAGCGCGAAGACGTAGGCCGCGACGACGAGCGGCACGGCCGCGAGCAGCCACAGCAGGTCGGGCCACAGGAAGGTCACGCCGGCACCTCCGCGCGCGCGGGCGCCGGCGCGCCGGCCGAGCGCCGCACCCGGCGCTTCCTCAAGTCGGCGAAGCGCAGCACCGCGTCGACGAGATCGCCGTCGGTCGAGAGCTCGAGCGCGTCGACGCCGGCCTGCGCGAACGCGGCGCGCACGGCGCCTTCGCGCGCCTCGGCGGCGCGCGCGAAGCGGCGGCGGAATCCCCGGTCGTGCGTGTCGACGAAGAGCTGCTCGCCGGTCTCGGCGTCCTGCACGACGAGCAGCCCGAGGTCGGGCATCTCGCTCTCGAGCGCGTCGTAGAGGCGCACAGCGAGCACGTCGTGGCGCTGCGCGAGCAGCGCGAGCGGCTCGGCCCAGCCCGGCGCGCTGATGAAGTCCGAGACGACGAAGACGACCGAGCGGCGCGCTAGCATGCCGAACGCCGCGCGCAGGAACGCGCGCAGGTCGGTCGGGCGCGACGCCGCGAGCGGCGGTCGCGAGCGCATCGCCTCGAGCAGGTGCAGCACGTGGCGCCGGCTGCTGCGCGGCGGGATGACCGCGTCGAGCCGGTCGCCGTAGAACATCGCGCCCACCGAATTGCCGTGGCGCGTGAGCAGGCGCGCGAGCACGGCGACGAACTCGGCGGACACCGAGCGCTTGCGCGTGTGCGAGCCGAAGTCGACCGACGGCGAGAGATCGAGCAGGAACCACGCGGTCACCTCGCGGTCCTCGTGGTACTCGCGCACGTACGGCGTGCCGAGGCGCGCGGTGACGTTCCAGTCGATGCGCCGCACGTCGTCGTGGTACTGGTACTCGCGCAGGTCGGCGAGGTCGAGCCCGAAGCCGCGGAACAGCGTGCGGTAGTCGCCGTGCAGCAGGCCGTCGAGCCGACGGATGACCGTCCACTCGAGCCGGCGCAGGACCGCCTCAGCCTGCCGCGGCCTGGACATGGCGCTCCATGGGCTCGGCGGGGGCGCGGACGTGCTCGAGCACGCGCTGCACGATCTCGTCGGGCGTCACGCCGTTCGCGAGCGCCTCGTACGAGAGGACGACGCGGTGGCGCAGCACGTCGGGCGTGACGTCGGTGACGTCCTGGGGCAGCAGGTAGTCGCGCCCGCGCAGGAAGGCGAGCGCGCGTCCCGCCTCGATCAGGTGGATCGACGCGCGCGGGCTCGCGCCGTACGAGATGTAATGCGCGAGGTCGGGGATGCCGTGGCGCTCGGGGTCGCGCGTCGCGCCCGCGAGCCGCACCGCGTATTGGATCAGCGCCGGGTCGACGTAGCTGCGCCGGCATTCGCGCTGCAGCTGCGCGAGCTGCTCGGTCGTCGCCACCGCGGCGACGTCGACCGAGGGCCCGGTGACGCGGTTGACGATGACGAACTCCTCCTCCTCGCGCGGGTAGCCGACCAGCACCTTCATCATGAAGCGGTCGACCTGCGCCTCGGGCAGCGGGTAGGTGCCCTCGGTCTCGATCGGGTTCTGCGTCGCCATCACGAGGAACGGATCGGGCACGAGGTGCGTCTCGCCGGCGATCGTGACCTGGTACTCCTGCATCACCTCGAGCAGCGCGCTCTGCACCTTCGCGGGCGCGCGGTTGATCTCGTCGGCGAGCAGCAGGTTGGCGAAAACAGGACCCAGTGAAGTGGCGAAGTCGCCGGTCCTCTGGTTGTAGATGCGCGTGCCGACCAGGTCCGAGGGCACGAGGTCGGGCGTGAACTGGATGCGCCGGAACGAGCCGCGGATGGTGCGCGCGAGCGTCTTCACCGTGAGCGTCTTCGCGAGGCCGGGGACGCCCTCGACCAGCAGGTGCCCCTGCGCGAGAATCGCGACCAGCACGCGCTCGAGAAAATGGTCCTGGCCGACGACGACTTTCTTGACCTCGTACAGGATGCGCTCGAGCAGGGACGACGACATGATCACCTCAGAAGGGAGGAAGGCCGACCGCGGACGCCGCGGTCTCGATCGGCACCGCGAACGCGATGCCGGCGAACACGCGCTGGTCGCTGGGGTTGAGAATGCCGGTGACGATGCCGACCACCTCGCCCGCGGCGGTGACGAGCGGCCCGCCCGAGCTGCCCGGGTTCGCGGCCGCGTCGAACTGGATGAGACGGCTGAGCGAGCGCCCGCCGTCGGGCGCCTGGTACTCGCGGTCGAGGCCCGAGATCACGCCCGAGGTCACCGACGGCCCGATGCCGAAGGGAAAGCCGACCGCGATGACGTCGTCGCCCGGCTTCAGGTCCGCGGCGGCGCCGAGCGTCGCCGGCACCAGATCGTCGGGCAGCGTGCGCGCGCGCAGCACGGCGAGATCGTTCTCGGGTTGCACCGCGATGACTTCCGCCTCCGAGTGCTCGCCGGTCGCGAAGTCGACCGCGATGCTCTCGGTGCCCTCGATCACGTGCAGGCTCGTGAGGATCACGCCGCTCTCGTGGACGACGACGCCGCTGCCGGTGCTCCCTTCGGCCCGCGCCGGGCCGGCGTCGGCGACGGCCTCCGCCTTGCGCACGCCCTGCACCCGGACTATGGCGGGCGCGACCGCCTCGTAGGCTTGCGCCGCGCGCGACGGCAGCGGCTTGGTCTCGAGCGAATGGCGCACCGCGTTGTCGATGTCGCGCTGGGTGATGCGGCGCGGCGCCGGCGTCATCGCCGCGTGAAGCGCGACGAGCAGCGCGGCGATCAGCGCGCCCGCGGCGAGCAGCAGCGGCCGCTGGTGGCGCGACCCGAAGGATTTGAGACGCGAGGCGCGCGCGGCGGGCGGCGTTGCCGGCGCCGGCTCCGGGGACGCAGCGCCGGCGCGCGCCGCGGCGGGTGAAGCCGCGCGCGGGCGCGCGGCGCTGTACAGCGAAGCTCGCTTCATTTAGGACCGGATAAGGCCAGGTGATACGGACCGCGCGCGGCCGGCGGCAAGCGGCGATTTCCTGCTAGACCTTGGCGCCTCCGGATGGTTGCGTGGCAGCCGCGTGACGCGTGTCACGCCATCCGGCGGGTGGCGTCTCGCGTCCCCCCGCGATCCCGTATGATTCTCCGCATGAATCTCTCCGACTCACTCCTGGCGGCCTTCATCGGCGCCGGCGCGACCGTGACCGGCGCGCTGGTGCAGCTGCGCATCGCCTGGCGCAAGGAGATGCGCGACCGCGACCGCGGCCAGCCGGCCTCCAAGAAGCAGCGGCGCGGGCCGGTGCTGCTCGTGTTCGCGCTGATGATCGCATCGGCGGTCGGCGGTTTCGCGCTGTCGCAATACGTGATGAGCCTGCGCTACGCGGACCAGGAGTCGATCCGCGCCGAGCTGCAGGCCAAGCTGAACGAGATCGCGACGAACGCGGCGCGGCTCGAGCACGCGCGCCTCGGCGAGTCGCCGGCGGGCGACATTCGCGCGAAGCTTGCCGATACGAAGCCCGCCGATGCGTCGGCGGACGAGGGCGCGACGGGCAGCATCGTCGTGCCGCCGTGCAAGGCGGCGGCCGACGCCAAGCCGGACTGCAGCGAGCAGGGCGCGGCGCGCGTGGCGGTGTGCGCGCGCGTGCCGGCCGCGGCGAGCGTCAAGGAGGTCCTGCTGTATACGAAGGCCGAAGACTCGCCGCAGCCCTGGGACGCGGCGCGCGTGCAGCCCGGCCAGGACGCCGGCCAGGCGAAGTTCGTCGAGAAGTTCTACGAGCGCGCCGACGCCGACGGCAGCAAGCAGGTCTGTCAGTCGTTCGCAAGCTGGAACGCCGAGAAGGCGCGCGCGGCGCGCATCCTGGTCAAGTACTCGCTGTAAGGCGGACGCCGGGGCGAAACCGCTTCCCCCGGGCGGTTGACTAACGAGCATGCGACTCGCCCCGGAGCAAGACGTCGAAGCGCTGCTGCAGCCGCAGGTGCGCGCGCTGCTTCCCTTTTCGCGGCTGCTCCTGCTCTACCTTAATCCGTTCGCGCTATTCAAGGACGCGTCGCGCGGCAACGTCTATGCGCAGCGCGTCGCTCTGGCGTACAACCGCGCGCTGCGCTGGATACTCCTGCGCTATCTTCGCCGCTGGACGATGATCGCGGCGGCGCTGTTCGTGTCGATCGCGCCGGCGGAGGCGCTCGCGGCGCAGGCGCCCGTGTTCGTGCTCTCCGCCGCCGCCTCGGCGGTCGGCTGCTGCATCGCCGTGACGGTGATCGTGTGCACGGTCGCGACGTACGTGATGCTGGGTCGGCGGGATTAGGCGCGCTCGAGGCGATCGCCGCCCGCGGCCATACGATCGCCGCCCGCGGCGATGCCGTCGAGATACATCTCCCACACCTGGAGGTTGCGCTCGCACGCCTCGACCACGGCGTCCTCCATCCTGAGCTCTCTTGCGAAGCGCTCGATCGCGCGCCAGCCCATGTCGGAGTGCTCGATGTCGGCCTCCTCGTGCAGCTCGAAGAACTCGAGGTCGGCGTCCGAGAGCCCGAAGAGCGCGCCCCAGCGCTCGCGCTCCAGGCCGAACCAGCCGTGCTCCTTCAGGGTGCCGGTGCCGTAGCCCGGGACGTTGGCGCGCTCGGCGCAGACGTTCGCGACCACGCCTTCGAGCCAGTGGCGGTTGCTCATCAGCCCTTCCCACGCGGCCCACGCGATCTGCGTCGAGGGCAGCGGCTTCGCGGCGCGGATGTCGGCGCGCTTCATGCCGATCTTGGTCCCGAGGTCCTCGAGGATCTGCCAGTGCGCGCGCCCGCCGCCGTGCTCGTGGTCGGCGATCACCTCCTGGCTGCACGCGCCGATGATGCCGATGCGCGTGTCCCAGTCCGGGCAGTTGGTCGCGACCCGCAGCTTGAGGACCGAGTTCCGCTGGCGCGTGTTGAGCCGGTGCTGCAGCACGAACATGCGCGCGCGTGCGCGCGTGAGCGGCTCGCGGAAGAAGCGCGCGCGCTTCGAGAAATCGTCGACGACCCTGTCCAGGCGCGCCACCACGCTGCCGTTCTTTTCCGCCATTGCCTTGCCGACTCCGCGAAAAAATCGTGATTATGGATTATCGTCGCGCGCCGCGCTCGTCGCCGGACGCACGGCCGCGAGCAGCTCGGCGATTCTCTCGGGCTGCGCGGGCTTCAGCAGGTGGTGATCGAAGCCCGCTTCCTTCGAGCGCTCGCGCTCGCGGTCGCCGCCCCAGCCGGTGACCGCGATCAGGACGGCGCCTCGCGTCCAGCGCCACTCGCGCAGCTTGCGCGCGAGCAGGTAGCCGTTCATGTTCGGCATGCCGAGGTCGACGAGCGCGGCCTCGGGCTGGAACGCGGCCGCGATCTCGAGCGCCTCGGCGCCGTCGTGCGCGACGCGCACGTCGTGGCCCATCGCGCGCAGGATCATCTCGGTCCCGGTCGCGAGGTCGCGGTCGTCGTCCACCACCAGCACGCGCAGGCCCATGGCGCTCCTTCAGAAGCGCTCGACCCAGGGGCGCAGCTCCAGCTCCCAGGTCCAGGCGCTGCGGTGCTGGCGCCAGAGGCCCACGTAGGCGCGCGCGATCGCGTCGGGCGCGAGCAGGCCGTCCTCGCCGCGCTCGGCGGCGCGCGGGTCGTCGGCGCGGGCGATGCCGCCGTCGATCACGAAGTGCGCGACGTGGATGCCCTTCGGCGCGAGCTCGCGCGCCAGGCTCTGCGCCAGGCCGCGCAGCGCGAACTTGCCCATCGCGAACGGCGCCGACTCGGCATAGCCCTTGACGCTCGCCGAGGCGCCGGTGAAGAAGATCGCGCCGCTCTTCTTCGGCAGCATGCGCTTCGCCGCGGCCTGCGCCACGAGGAAGCCTCCGAACGCGCTGATCTCGAGCGCGCGCTTCACCTCGGCCGGGTCGAGCTCGACGATCGGGCCGCGCGTGCGGTAGCTCGCGTTGTAGACGACCAGGTCGGGCGCCGACCACTTTTTCTCCACCGCCGCGAACGCGGCCTCGACCTGCGCGCGCTCGACCGCGTCGCAGGCGAGCGCGAGCGCGCCGGTGTCGCGCGCGAGCGCGTCGAGCTTGCCGGGGTTGCGCGCGGCGAGCGCCACGCGCACGCCCTCGGCGGCGAGCGCTCGCGCGAGCGCGGCGGACAGGCCGCTGCCCGCGCCGACGATCAGCGCCGTCTCATCGCGCGCCATCGAGGCTCCTTTCCGCGAGCGTGCGCTCGAGCTCCTCGAGCAGCGGCCGCTGGCCCGGCATGATCCTGCGCCGCGCCTCGTCGAGCCCGAACCAGGCGGCGCGGTCGACTTCCGGGAACTCCCGCACGCGCCCGGAGCGCGGCGGCCACTCCAGGGCGAAGAGGTTGCTGCGCGCGGCGGCCGCGTCGCAGTCGCCTTCGAGGGCGAAGGCGAGGACGAGCTTGCCGCCCGGCTGCCGGCACGGAGCGAGCGCGACCAGCTCGCCCTCGCACCCGAAACCCGTTTCTTCCCGGAACTCGCGCATCGCCACCGTCTCCGCGCTCTCCCCGGGCTCGAACTCGCCCTTGGGAATCGACCACGCACCCTCGTCCTTCTTGGACCACAGCGGGCCGCCGGGGTGCACGAGCAGGACCTCGAGCGCCCCGCCACGCCGCCGCCACAGGAGGATGCCCGCGCTTCGCCGCTTCGCCATGGCCCGTATTACAACATCGGACGCGCCGCCCTCCAAACGGACCGCGCGGCGCGCCGCGGCCCGTCACAAAGGCGGCGGTCTCGCGCCGTCAAGATGGCCTCCACCGCCCCCCACCATCGATCGGAACGACCATGCCCAGATCCTCCCTGCGAGCCCTCGCCGCAGTCGTCGCCGCCCTGCTCGCCTCGCCCGCGGGCGCCGCCGCCGGCGCGCCGCCGCGCATCCCGAACGAGCAGGCCTGCCGGTACCTCGCCGACTACGCGCTCGTCGCCCGCGCGCTCGCCGAGGAGCGCACCCTCTCGACCACCCTGGCCGATTCCATCCTCAACCGCATCTACATCGTCAACCACCCGGTGATCACCGACGTCGAGGGGCGGATCCGGCTGATCGCGCGCGGCGACAAGCGCACGGCGCAGGAATTCTCGCTCGCGTTCCTGAAGGAGTGCGTCGGGCGCGACGGCGACGTGACCGGCTTCCTCGGCGTCAGCCTCTAGGGCTCTCAGGCCTCGGCCTTCGTCTCGCCGCCCCAGAGCGGCACGTGCGGCACGCGGCTCGCCGAGAACGCCGCCAGCGCGGCCACGACCGCCGCGCCCAGGAACGCGCGGTGGAAGGCGTGCAGCAGCGTCTGCGCGAGACCGTCGCCGCCGGCCCCGGAGACGACGAGCTCGTGCAGGTCGGCGTCGGGCATCATCGCGTAGATCAGCGCGCCGAATAGCGCGGCGCCGGTCGCCGCGCCGACCGAGCGCGCGAGCGAGATCGTCGCCGCGACCGCGCCGAGCCGCTCGCGTCCCGCGACCGTCTGCGCGACCACCTGGTTGACCGGCATCACGGTGCCGTATCCGAGCCCGGTGACGAAGCCGAGCAGCGCGACCACGACGGTGTTCGAAGGCACGATGCCCAGGGCGACCAGGGCGGCGCTCGCGACCGAGAGCCCGAAGACCGGCAATAGGCGCGGCCGGCCGGTGCGCACGACGATGCGGCCGGTGGTCATCGATCCGGTCACCATCCCGGCCGTGAGCGGCAGCAGCAGCAGGCCCGAGGCGGTCGGGCTGAAGTGATGGCCGAGCTGCAGGTAGATCGGCAGGAAGAACACCATCGCGAACATGCACGCCGCGAACAGCGCCGTCGTCAGCACCGAGTAGGCGATCGCGCGCTCGCGCACGAGCTCGACCGGCAGGAACGGCGCCGGGTGACGCGCCTGGTGCCACGCCAGGACGCCGAGCGCGATCGCCGCCGTCGCCGCGAGCGCGAGGCTCTCGCCCGAGCGCCACGAGAAATGGTGCCCGACCGAGGTGAGCCAGAACAGCGCCGTTCCCATCCCGACGAAAAACAGGCCGATGCCGACCGGGTCCTGCAGCCCCGAGCGCTCCGGGTGCCTCTCGCCCCGCGGCAGCCGCATCAGCCGCCAGGCCGCGAACACCGCGAGCGGAAGGTTGGCGAAGAACAGCCAGCGCCAGCTGAGTGACGAGACCACGAGGCCGCCGAGGACCGGCCCGCCGACGCTCGCGCTCGTGAACACCATGGCGAAGTAGCCCTGGAAGCGCGCGCGCTCGCGCGGCGTGACGAGCTCGGCGATCAGCGCCTGCGACAGCATCATCAATCCCCCGCCGCCCGTTCCCTGCACGACGCGCGCGGCGACGAGCTGCGGCAGCGATTGCGCGAACCCGCACGCGAGCGACCCGAGCGCGAACACGCCGAGCGCGCCGAGCAGCATATTGCGCCGCCCGCGCAGGTCGCCGAGACGTCCGTAGACGGGAACGACCACCGCCGAGGCGAGCAGGTACGCGACCGCGATCCACGAGGTGTCGCGCAGGCCGCCGAGGCTCGCCGCGATCGCGGGCGTGGCGGTGGCGAGCAGCGTCTGGTCGATCGCGGCCATGAACATCGGCAGGAACACCGCCGCGAAAAGATCGAGGAACGCCTCGCGCGAGACGGTGGGCTCGGGCGGCGCGTCGCGCAGATCGTCGGGCTTCATGGGGTCTTCCTGTACGACCCGGGCGGCTCGGACACGTTCCGACTGTGCGCCGTTTCCCGGCGTACGGTCATGGCTTGTTTCCGGGGAGAATGCGGAGAGTTGCTAAACTCTAGCACGCCCGCCGATCCGAGAACGATGTCCCCGACCGCCACTACGCCGCCGCGCGCGCTCGAGCCCCGCCTGATGCGGCTCTTCGCCGTCACCATGTTCGCCGCCGCCGGCAGCATCCACTTCCAGACGGCGATGCTGGGGGCGATCGCGCGCGAGTTCGGGGCGAGCGCGGGCGAGGTCGGCTGGGTGCCGACGATGACGTTCGCCGGCTTCGTCACGGGCATCATCTTCATCGTCCCGCTCGGGGACCGCGCCGACAAGCGCCGCCTGCTGCTCGTGCAGCACGCCGCGCTGATCGCTTCGCTGCTGGCGATGTCGATGGCGCCTTCGCTCGCGGCGCTCGCGTGCCTGTCTTTCGTCATGGCGGCGGTGTCGTGCTTCAGCCAGAACATCCTGCCCCTCGTCTCGGAGCTCGCGCACACGAACGAGCGCGGGCGCGCCGTCGCGACGATCCTCACGGCGCTCTTCCTCGGCATCCTGTTCGCGCGCGTCGGCGGCGGCTTCGTCGCGTCGACGCTCGGCTGGCGCTGGATGTACGTGATCTCGGCGGCGATGCTTGCCGCGCTCGGCCCCGCGCTCGCGCTGCGCGTGCCGCCGTCGCCGCCGAAGACGGCGCTGCCGTACCGCGTCCTGATCGGATCGCTCGTGCACCTCGTGCGCACCAACGCCGAGCTGCGGCGCGCGTCCGCGACGCAGTACCTGCTCGGGATCTGCTACGGCGGGTTCTGGGCGACGCTCGCGCCGATGCTGATCTCGCTGCACGGGCTCGGTCCCGCGCAGATCGGCCTGATGGCGATCCCCGGATCGGCGGGGATCTTCATCGCGCGCCCGGCGGGCCGCTGGATGGACCGGCGCGGCGTGGTGCCCGTGGTG
Source organism: Burkholderiales bacterium (assembly GCA_035651815.1). Taxonomy (GTDB): domain Bacteria; phylum Pseudomonadota; class Gammaproteobacteria; order Burkholderiales; family SG8-39; genus VBDM01. The sequence continues at coordinate 26,971 of DASRFB010000131.1, forward strand.
ACGACGGGCTGCGGCCTGGTGCTCGCGGCGTTCGTCGCCTTCGGATTCGCCGCGGCGTGGGTCGGCGCGGTGGTCGCGGGCGCGATCCTGCTCGACAGCGGCCTGCGCTCCGCGATGGTCGCGAACCAGACGCTGATCAACTCGCAGGTGCCCGACGCGCGCAGCCGCTTCAACACCATCTTCGCCGCGCACGTCTGGGGCGGGAACGCGACCGGCGCCTTCCTCGGCAGCATGGCGCTCGCGCAGGCCGGCTGGCTCGCGGTGTGCGCGATCGGGGTCGCGTCGGCCGCGTGCGCGGTGGCGCTGCAGTGGCGCGCGCGCCGCGTGGCCGGAGAGGCGCCTTAGCCCGGACGGGGCTTCGGATCTAGAGCGCGGCGACGGTCTGCACCTCGACCAGGAACGGCTCCTGCACCAGGCGGTCGACCATCAGCAGCGTGTTCGGCGGGTAGGCGCCGTCGGCGAACATGCGCGGGAACTCGCGCTTGCGGAACGCCATGAACTTCGGCACGTCCTGCGAGTGCACGAGGTAGGTGGTGAACTGAACGACGTTCTTCCAGCCGCCGCCGACCGCGGCGAGCGCGGCGCCGACGTTGGCGAAGACCTGCGCGCACTGCGCGTCGAAGTCGTCGGCGCCGACGACGCCGCCGGCGCGGTCGGTGGCGAGCTGGCCGGCGATGAAGACGATCTCGGCGGCGCCCTTGACGCGCGTGAGCTGGGAGTACTGCCCGAGCGGCTTCCCGAGCCCGTCGGGATTGACGATGCTGATCTCGGCGGCCATCTCCACCTCCTCGCGCCCGGCTCAGCGCTTCTTCAGCAAGTGTCCCCACTTCTTCGCGATCTTCGCGTGCAGCTCGGGGCTCGAGCCCACGGTCGGCGGAAAGTCGGCCATGGTCTCGAACGGCTTGCACGCGATGACGAGCGCGCGCGAGTTGAAGTTCGCGGCCTTCGCCTTGCGCGGGTCGAGGGGCCCGCTCCACGCGCGGCGGATGAAATCGATGTCCTCGGCGACGTCGCAGCGCGTCGCCATCGCCCACAGGATGTCCATGTTCGACGTGGGATCGATGTCCTCGTCGACGACGATCACCCAGCGGCCGATGTAGTTGCCGGCGTGGCAGCCCGCGGCGAGCAGGCCCGCCTGCTTCGCGTGCCCCGCGTACGCCTGCTTGATCGAGATGATGTTGAAGAGGCGCCCGCCGCCCGCCTCGTGGCACCACACGCCCTGCACGCCGGCGAGGCCCGCCTTCTCGACCTGGTCCCAGATCATCGCCGCCTTCATCACGCACTTCGAGAGCGAGTAGTCGGAGGGCGCGCGCCCCGGGCGCGCCATCGTCATGATGGGCGAGTTGCGGTGGTAGACGCGCTTGATGCGCACGACGTTGTCGGGACGCACCGAGCTCGCGTAGTAACCGGTCCACTCGCCGAACGGGCCTTCCTGGCGGAGATCATCCGGCAGGATCTCGCCCTCGAGCACGATCTCGGCGTTCGCGGGCATCGGCAGGCCGAAGAGCTCGCTCTTCACCGTCTCGAACGGGATGCCGCGGTGGCCGCCCGCGTGCGCGAACTCGGAGACGCCGTACGCGACCTCGTTGCCCGAGGAGAGGAAGAGCAGCGGGTCCTGCCCGCAGCTGATGACGACGGGACAGGGCTTGCCCTGCTTGAAGTACTTCTCGCGGATCTGGCGCCCGTGCTTGCCGGGCGACATCCACAGGCCGATGGTGTTCTTGTCGTGGATCTGCGCGCGGTAGGTGCCGCAGTTCACCCACTCGGAGTCCGGGTCGCGCATGATCACGAGGTCGCCCGTGCCGATGTAGCGGCCGCCGTCCAGCTCGTGCAGATGCGGCGTGGGGAATTTGTACAGGTCGACCTTGTCGTCGCGGTCGACGTTCTCGAAGATCGGCCCGCTCTTCACGAAGACGTTGGGGATGAGCTGGTGCTTCTTCATGCGGTCGCGGTACGCGCGCACCACGTCGAGCGGGTGCGACGGCGTCGGCAGGCCGAGCGTGAGCGCGAGGCGCTTGGGCGAGTTCGTCATCCCCGAGAGCACGCGGAACTCCTTCGAGTATCCGGGCACGTTCTCGAACAGGATCGCGGGCGGGTTCGCCGGCTGGTCGGCGTACACCATCTCGGCGATCGCGCCCATCTCGAGGTGCCATTCGGCGCCCGACACGCGCAGCAGCTCGCCCATGCCGTCGACGCGCTCGATCCACTCGCGCAGGTCTGCATGCGGCTTCGCGTACTCTCCGATGCGCACGGGGTTGGCGGACTCGGGCTTTTCGGCGACTTGCATGGGGTCTCCTGGACGGCGTGCAGCGGGAAACGCCGACAATGCTACCGCAAAAGCGCGCGCTTTCCGCGGGAATGGATCGCCGTTCCGGATGGAAGAACGGCGGAAGCTAGCGCAGGATCTGCAGCCCGTTCGGCTCGACGATGTCGTAGCCGGCGCGCGCCGAGCCCTTCAGGAAGAGCCGCACGCGCTGCCCGACTTTCACCTCCGCCAGCCGGCGCACGCCGACGGGTCCGGCCCAGCCGCGCGGGCGCTTCGAAGCCGTCCAGCCGCGCACGGTCACGGTGCCCGACAGCGCGCTCGCCTTCGGCAGCTTCTCGATCGACTCGATGCGGACGTGGATCTCGACTTTGCGGTCCTCGAGATCGCGCGAACGGCGCTCTTCGCGCGCGTTCAGCTCGGAGACCTTTCCGACGACCACCACGCTCGCCGCCGAGGCGAGCTGCGCCGGCGCGAGCGGCGGCAGCGCCGCGCGCGCCGCGAGCGCGCAGGCCGCGAGCGCGATCGCCGCGGCGGCGCGCACTGCGCTCAATGCCGAGCCTCGAGCGTCGCCAGCCACGCGGACACGACGTCGGCCGCGACGCCCGGCAGATCGAAATGCCCCGCGGACACGGTCACGAACTTGCTCCTCGGGTGCGGCGGCGCCTTGGTGAAGAAGTCGTCCGGCGACGGCGCGGTGCGGTCGCCCTTGCCGACGATAACCAGCAGCGGCGTCGGCGCGCGGAACGCCGCGGCGGACTTCGCCATGATCGCGCGCCCGTCGGGGTCGAGCCAGCTGACGTAGACCTCGGGCGTCGCGCTCACGCGCATCATCTGTCCCTGGTTGAGGTCGCCGAAGCTCTGCTTGTCCTTGCCTTTCCCGGCCGCGATCAGTTCCTTCGCGCGCGCGAGGTCGGTCCCGAGCCGCCGCACGAACGCGGCTCCGTCGGGGTTGTGCCCGGGCGACATCGCGATGATCGCGTCGACGTGATCGCGCGCGGCGCCGTAGCCGAGCGCGGCGTTCGCGCCGATGCTCTGTCCCGCGACGACGACGAGCTTCGCGCCCTTCGCCCTGAGCGCTTCGACCTCGCGGTCGATCTCGCGCATCGAGCCCTCGAACGAGGCGTCGTAGATGCGGTCCTTCGACCACGGCATGGCCGGCGTCGAGACCTGGTAGCCCTTCGCGCGCAGCGCCGAGGCGAGCTCGGCCACGTGCCCGTCCGGCGTCCCGCCCTTGCCGTGCATGAGCACGATGCCGATGTCGCCGCCCGCCGCGACCGCGACCGGGACGAAGAGAAGCCACAGTAGCCCGCACAGGGCGGCCACGCGATCGCGCATGTCCTATTCCATCCGGATCCCGGCCGCCTTGATGATCGGCCACCACTTCATTTCCCTGCTCCCTGTCATGCCTTCCTGCGCAGGAACACGTGCATCGCGCGCTCGCCCATGACCGTCTTCGCGGTCTCGTAGCCGAGCGCGCGCGCATCGATCCCTTCGAAGAGCTTTTCGCCCGCGCCCATCACAACCGGCCGCACCGCGAGGTGCAGCTCGTCGATCAGGCGCGCCTGGAGATACTGGCGCAGCGTCGCGACGCCGCCGCCGATGCGCACGTCGCGCGCGCCGGCCGCCGCTTTCGCCTGCCGCAGCGCCGACTCGATGCCGTCGGTGACGAAATGGAACGTGGTGCCGCCTTTCATCTTCAAAGGCGCGCGCGCGTGGTGCGTGAGCACGAAGGTCGGCACGTGGTAGGGCGGCTCGTCGCCCCACCAGCCCTTCCAGCTCTCGTCGGGCCACGGCCCGCGCACCGGGCCGAACATGTTGCGCCCGAGGATCCACGCGCCGATGTTGTCGAAGCCCTGCTCGGCGACGCCGTTGTCGACGCCGGTCTCGCCGTCGCCCTCGCCGTGCATCTTCTGGAAGACGCGCGTCGGCAGGAACCACCCCATGATCTCGAAGCCGCCGACGCCGAGCGGGTTCTGCAGGTCCTGCCTCGGGCCGGCGCCGTAGCCGTCGAGGGAGAGACCGAAGCTGCGCACGAGAACCCTGGACATCAACCCTCCTTTGCCGCGGCGTGATCGCCGACGTGGCGCCCGAGATAGAGATAGAACCCGGCCGATGCGAGCATGAACGCCTCGTCGCTCCATTCACCGGCCGCGTCGCCGACCTCCGGATAGAGCGCGACGGCGATCCCGAAGAAGACCGCGAGCGCGAGTAACACGAACACCGTGTAGCGCACGCCGGCGACCCAACCCAGCACGAGCAGCCGCTCGAGCAGGGTCGTCCCGGCCGCGCCGCCGTTGCGGCGATAGACGTAGAGGCAGCCCGCGACCGTGATGGCGATGGAGATGCCGGCCGCGAGCCACACGCGGGCGCTGGTCAGATTCTGCTGCGCCGGCAGCAGGAACGAGAACTCGACGATCAGGCCCTCGACCGCCGCGAACGCGATCACGTACGGGAGCAGCCGCCGCGCCCCGGGCGCGCCGGCGCCGAGCTCGCGCTTCGCCGCGCGCAGGTTCCACCAGTACACCGACCCTCCCCGCGATTGACACCGATTTGCGAGGGAGCATAGCATCGTCCCGGTCGATCGATCGAGGATCGTTTCGGAGCGTCCCATGAGCGAGCCCGTGTGGAACCGGTTTCTGACCGAGCGCGACAAGCAGGTCTTCGCCGCCTCGGGGTTCGCCGAGCGCCAGGGCTTCGGCAAGCGGCCCGCGGTCATGGTGGTGGACGTCAACTACGCCTTCTGCGGCGACCGCCCCGAGCCTATCCTCGAGTCGATCAAGCGCTGGCGCGCCTCGTGCGGCGAGGACGCGTGGAAGGGCATCAAGGCGATCAAGACCCTGCTCGCCGCCGCGCGCGCCCGGGGCCTGCCCGTCATCTACTCGACCGGCGCCCGCCGCGACGACGACTGGGACCGCGGCTCGTGGAGCTGGAAGTCGAGCCGCGGCAACGAGCGCCCGAAGACGCCCGCTGGGCTCGACGGCAATACCATCGTCCCCGAGATCGCGCCGCAGCCGCAGGACATCGTCGTCGAGAAGCACAAGCCGAGCGTGTTCCACGGCACGCCGCTCGCGTCGTTCCTCACGCTGCTCGGCGCCGATTCGCTCATCGTCGCCGGCACGACCACCTCGGGCTGCGTGCGCGCGACCGTGGTCGACGCGTTCTCCGACAACTACCACGTCGCGGTGGTCGAGGAGGCCTGCTTCGACCGCTCGGAGGCGAGCCACGCGATCAGCCTGTGCGACATGGACGCGAAGTACGCCGACGTGGTCAAGCTCGCCGAGGCGCTCGCCTACATCGAGACGCTGCCGAAGGGCCTCTTCGAGCTGCCGCGCGGAGGCATCCAGGCGCTGCGCGCCGTCAAGTCGTCCTGAGGTGGTCATCCTGAGCGAAGCGAAGGATCTGCTTTTGTACTTGAAGCGTGCCTGGCTTCTCCTCGCGCTCGCCGCGCCGGCCGCGCACGCCCAATGGCCGGAGAAGCCCGTTCGCCTGGTCACCCCCTTCTCCCCCGGCGGCGGCGCCGACACGCTCGCGCGGCTCGTCACGCCGTCGATCTCGCAGGCGCTCGGCCAGCCGATCGTGGTCGAGAACAAGCCCGGCGCCGGGACCGTCATCGGCGTCGAGTACGCGGCGAAGGCCGAGCCCGACGGCTATACCTTCCTGATCGCGGCGAACTCCATGGTCATCAACGCGGCGCTGCGCAAGACGCGCTACGACCCGGTGAAGGACTTCGCGCCGGTCGGCATGGCGGCCTCGAGCGCGGTGGTGCTCGCAGTGCACCCCTCGGTGCCCGCGAGGAACGCGACCGAGCTCATCGCCTACGTGCGCGCGAACCCCGGCAAGATCGCGTACGGCGACTGCGGCACGGGCTCGGTGATGCACCTCGCCGGCGAGCTGATGAAGCTGATCGCCAGGATCGACATGGTGCGCGTGACCTACAAGGGCTGCGGGCCCGCGCTCACCGACGCGCTCGCCGGCCGGATCCCGGTGATCTTCAACACCTACGGCAACACCGCGCCGCAGGCGAAGGCGGGGAAGCTGCGCATCCTCGGCCTCGCGTCGGCGACGCGCTCGCCGGTCGACGCGAGCGTGCCCACGATCGCCGAGGCGGGCTTGAGCGGGATCGACGCCGACATCTGGTACGCGGTGTTCGCGCCCGCGGGCACGCCCGACGCCTTCGTGCGGCGCCTGAACGCCGAGATCCGCGCGACGCTCGCCAAGCCCGATATCGACGAGAAGCTGCGCATCCAGTACTTCGACGTCCGTCCCGGCACGCCCGAGGCGCTCGCGCGGACCGTCCGCGACGACCTCGCGCGCTGGAGCAAGGTCGTCAAGGACGCGAACATCAAGATCGATTAGCCTCTTTGTCATCCTGAGCGAAGCGAAGGATCTGCTTTTCGGAAAACCAAAACCATGACGCCCAAATTCTTCCTGCTCCTCCTCTGCCTCATCGCCGTTCCTGTCCACGCCGCCGACACGATCAGCATGGTCAACGTCGGCAAGGGCTCCTCGCTGCAGTGGCCGCTCTACGTCGGCATGAAGAAGGGCTACTTCGCGCAGAAGAACATCGCGCTCGACATGATCGCCGCGCCCTCGAGCGCGGCCGTGCAGCAGCAGCTCGCCTCGGGCTCGGTGCCGCTCGGCTCGGGCGGCCTGGTCGACCCGATCCGCGCGATCGACAAGGGCGCGAAGATCGCGCTGCTCCGCATCGAGGCGCAGTCCGCGCCCTACGGCCTGATGGGCAAGCCCGCGATCAAGTCGATGCGCGACCTCAAAGGCAAGACGATCTCGATCGGCGGCGCGAAGGACATCACCCGCATCTTCCTCGAGCGCATGCTCGCGCCGAGCGGCGTCAAGCCCGGCGACTACGATCTCGTCTACGCCGGCGCGACCGCCGCGCGCTTCGCCGCGCTGCAGTCGGGCGCCGTCGACGCCGCGATCCTCACCGCGCCCTTCAACTTCCGCGCCGAGGCGGCCGGCTTCACCAACCTCGGCCTCACCGTCGACTACGTCAAGGACTTCCCCTTCACCGGCTACGCCGTCAACGCAGAGTGGGGGCGCAAGAACAAGGCGAAGCTCGTCGGCTTCCTCGACGCCGTCGCGCGCTCCATCGACTGGCTGCACGACCCGGCGAACCGCAAGGAGGCGGTCGACATCCTCGTCGCCGAGTCCGGCGTCGACCGCCGCGACGTCGACCTCACCTACGACTTCTTCAACAAGATAAGCATCTACGACCGCAAGGGCGCGATCGAGAGCAGCGCGCTCGGCAACGTCGTCAAGGCGCTGAAGCAGCTCGGGGACCTGGACGGTCCGGCGGAGGTTTCGCGGTTCATGGATCCGGAGCTGAGCCGGCTGGCGGGGCAGGTGAAGTAGCCGTCCGTCTCAGGGAACGTCGACCTCGGTATAGCTCCCGGGCGAGGAGGCGTTGATTGCGCCAGTCACGGCAGGAATCACCTCTCGTATTCGGGGCCAGCTGGTCGATCGCAGAACGACGATCGCGATACGCCGGGAGGCGAGGTTTTGTTGATGGCGAAGGTTCGAATCGGTCGTTACCAAGAGCGCGTATCCTTCGCGCTCCGCGGCATCGAGTAATTCGCCGTTACGCAGCGTCGACCAGCCGCGCTCGTACGTCGTCGAGACTTCATGCTGCGGCAAGGAGTCCCGCAGCGGAACCGGAGTGCCCTGGTCGAACAGTATGCGCACTAGGCCGGAGCCAACGCACTCCGTGCAGCATGCTCCAGGACGGCGCGAACCTGCTCGATCGTCACCCCGGGAAACCACTCGACGAACTGTGAGGTGGAAGCGCCGCCTTCGAGATTTTCAAAGAGCGCGGACACAGGCACGCGGGTACCGCGGAATACCCACGCTCCGCTGACCCGTTCCGGGTCGCGTTCGACGGCAGGGCACGAGGACCAATCGATCATGGGGGAATCGTACCACCGCCCTATCGGCGCCGCTGGCCGTGGCTATACTTCGCCATGGGTATAACCGCCAAGCCCGGCCTGTACGGGATCGAACACGCGCTGAAGCTGAGCTGGCTGAAGCCCGCGTACTGGAAGACGCTGCATCGGCTCGCCGCCGCGCATCCCGAAGTTGAGGCCGACGGCGCCGCGCTGCGCTTCACGCGCTATCCGTTCGAGCCCGCGTCCGTGTTCCCGACCGGCGAAGTGCGGCCCGATACGATCGCCGAGGTGAACGCCGCGCATCCCTCCCACATCCGCCTGAAGAGCGGCGAGGTCCTGTTCGTGCCGCAGTCCGGCAAGGCGGCGCTGCTCGATTTCGTCAACCGGCACGACGTCCGGGTCGAGCGCCGTACGTCCATCTGGGGCGCGCTGCTCGATCCGTTCCTCGACACCTGGGAGGAGCAGAAGACGATCGACGCGCAGTTCGAGTGGCTCGCCGGGCTCGGCCTCGAGCGCGCGAGGGTCGACGCTTTGCGCCGCGAGGTCGCCGCCGCCATGATGGCGTACAACTTCGGCGCGAAGCTGTGGGAATGGACGGGCTTCGATCTGTACGACGTGCTGATCGCCCAGCGCGCATGCCTGAGCCCCGCCGCGTTCGCCGACTTCTACGCGCGCGCGATGCGCGTCGCGGCGCTCGACCAGCCCATGACCTGGAAACCCTGGGGCGGCAGGAAGATCGCCGACGAGATCCACTCGGTGCTGCTCGACTGGTATCCGCAGGAAAAAGGGAGTCTGAAGAATTTCGACGAGCGCCAGAAGCGGCGCCACGACGGGATCGACAAGCTCCGGCACCGGCTCGCCGCCGAGCTGACCGCCGCGTACTCCGAGCCGCACCGCCGCTACCACACCGTCGCGCACATCGAGCATTGCCTGGACGAGGCGGCGGGCACGTTGAGCTACGCCGTCGACCTCAACGAAGTGCGCTGGGCGCTGCTCTTCCACGACGCCGTCTACGACCCGCGGCGCCAGGACAACGAGGCGCGCTCGGCCGACTGGGCGTGCAGCATCATGGCCGAGCTCGGCCGCCCCGCCGACGAGAGGGAGCGCATCCGCGCCATGATCCTCGCGACCGCGCATTCCGGCGAGCCGCGGGCCGCGGACGAGGCGCTCGTGCTCGACATCGACCTCGCCATCCTCGGCGCGGACGAGGCCGCGTTCGACGAATACGATCGCGCGGTGCGCGAAGAGTACGCGTGGGTGCCCGAGGCGGTGTACCGGCGCGAGCGGGCGAAGATATTGGAATCGTTCCTCGGGCG
>DASRFB010000132.1:0-8875 GCA_035651815.1 Burkholderiales bacterium
CGCGTCGTGAGCACGAACAGCTTCTTCATCCGGGCCGCGCGCGCCTGGCTCTCGATGTAGCGCACCAGGCGCTCGCCGTAGCCCGCGTCGCGGTAGTCCTCGCGGACCGCGAGGCAGGCCAGCTCGCCCGCCGCCGCCTTCGGGAACGGGTAGAGCGCGGCGCAGCCGACGATGACGCCGTCGTGCTCGATCACGGCGAAGCGGTCGATCTCGCGCTCGAACAGCTCGCGGCCGCGGCGCACGAGCGTGCCGTCGGCCTCGAGCGGCTCGAGCAGCCGCAGGACACCGCCGATGTCGTCGACCGCCGCCGGGCGCAGCTTCACGACCTTGTCGGCGGTGATCATCGTGCCCGAGCCGTCGTGCGTGAAGAGCTCGATCAGGAGCGCGCCGTTGACGTTGCGGCTGATGACGTGCGCGCGGCCGACGCCGCCGCGCACGCTCTCGACCGCGTGCGCGAGATAGAGCCGCGTGTCGTCGCTCATCGCGTTCTCGCGCGCGAGGCGCTCGGCGGCCTCCTGCGCGGTCAGCTCCGACACCGTCTCGCCGTGCTCGTCCTCGACGACGGTGTCGGAGAAGAAGATGAGCTTCTCCGCGCGCAGCGCCTTCGCCGTCGCCACCGCGACGTCTTCCATGGCGACGTTGAACACCTCGCCGCTCGGCGAGTAGCCGACCGGCGATACGATGACGATGTTGCCCGCGTCGAGGCAGCCGGCGATCGCCTGCGCGTCGACCTTGCGCACCGATCCGGTGTACTGGAAGTCGACGCCGTCGTGCACCCCCATCGGCTGCGCCGTGATGAAGTTCCCCGACGCCGTGTTGATGACGGCGCCCGCCATGGGCGAGTTGGGCAGCCCGAGCGAGAGCAGGGTCTCGATCTCGACGCGCAGCAGGCCGACCGCCTCCTTCACGCACTCGAGTGCCACCGAATCCGTCACGCGAAGACCGTTCGCGTAGCGCGAGCGGGCGCGCCGGCGCTTGAGCTGGGCCTCGATCTGCGGGCGCGAGCCGTGGACGAGGACGAGCCGGATGCCCGCGCTGTGGAGCAGGTTCAGGTCGTGCGCGAGATCGACGAACTTGCCCTCGGACAGCACCTCCCCGCCGAAGGCGATCACGAACGTCCTGCCGCGGAACGCGTGGAAGTAGGGCGCGACCGAGCGGAACCAGCTGATGAATTGTGCGTCCGGGTGTGCCGGCATGCTTTTCGTTGTTCGCCGCGCCTGTGTCGAAGCTGGGGCGATTCTAGCAATCTCCCCAGAGAACCTGCATCGCCGCGATCAGCGCGAGCGGCGCGGTCTCCGTGCGCAGCACGCGCGGGCCGAAACGGACCGCGGCATAGCCCTTCGCCTCGGCGCGCGCGCGCTCGGCGGGCGAGAGCCCGCCCTCCGGGCCGACGAGCAGTGTCACCGCGCGCGCCGGCTCGAACGCCTTGAGGCCCCGGGGCGCGTCCGGCGAGGGCACCAGCCGTAGCTCTCCGGCGGCCGGCGCGGCGAGGAAGATGTCGAAGGCGGTGATCGGCTCGACCTCCGGGACGCAGTTGCGCCCGGACTGCTCGCACGCCGCGGTGACGATGCCGCGCCAGTGCGCGACGCGCCGGTCGGCGCGCTCGGACGACAGCCGCACGATGGAGCGCTCGCTCGCGAGCGGCACGATGCGGCGCACGCCGAGCTCGGTCGCCTTCTGCAGCGCCAGGTCCATGCGGTCGCCGCTGGAGACGCATTGGGCGAGCGTCACCGCGAGCGGGGATTCGCGCTCGGCCGCCTCGCGGCGCCCGATGCGGGCGCGCGCGGCATCGCGCGACACGCGCGTGAGCTCGGCGGCGAACTGGCCTCCGGACCCGTCGAACAAGGTGATCGCGTCGCCGCGCTCGAGGCGCAGCACCGCGACGTGCCGCGCGGCGCGCTCCGGGAGCTCCACTTCCGCGCCCGAGGCGAGCGGGAAAGGCACATAGAACCGCGGCGCGGCGGGGGCGGATGGGCTCATGGCGCCGATTTTGCGGCTTGGACGCCGGGCTCCGCAAGAAAGGCTTCGCCGGGCGCGCGGCGGCTGATAAAATGGCCGGCTTTGCCCAAGAATTCTGGATAGCGATCCCGCGTGACCCGATCCCTGCGAAACATCGCCATCATCGCCCACGTCGACCACGGCAAGACGACGCTCGTCGACAAGCTGCTGCACCAGTCGGGCACCTTCGCCGCGCACCAGCACGTCGCCGAGCGCGTCATGGACTCGAACGACATCGAGCGCGAGCGCGGGATCACCATCCTCGCGAAGAACACCGCGATCGACTACCAGGGCGTGCACATCAACATCGTCGACACCCCGGGGCACGCGGACTTCGGCGGCGAGGTCGAGCGTTCGCTTTCCATGGTCGACGGCGTGCTGCTGCTCGTCGACGCGGTGGAGGGGCCCATGCCGCAGACGCGGTTCGTGACGCGCAAGGCGCTCGCGCTCGGGCTGAAGCCGATCCTGATCGTGAACAAGATCGACCGCCCCGGCGCGCGCCCCGACTGGGTGGTGAATGCGACGTTCGACATGATGGACCGGCTGGGTGCCTCGGAGGAGCAGCTCGATTTCCCGGTCGTGTACGCCTCAGCGCTCCAGGGCACCGCCACGCTCGATTCGAAGCAGCCCGGGACGGACATGAGGCCGCTCTTCGAGACCATCCTCGAGCGCGTGCCCGCGCCGGCCGGCGATCCCGACGGCCCGCTGCAGCTGCAGATCAGCAACCTCGACTACTCGAGCTACGTCGGGCGCATCGGCATCGGCCGCATCTCGCGCGGGCGGCTGAAGCCCGCGCAGGACGTGGTCGTGCTCGACGGGCAGGACGCGGCGCCGGTCCGGGCGCGCGTGAACCAGGTGATGGGCTTCCGCGGCCTCGAGCGCCTGCCCCTGGAGGAGGCGGTCGCCGGCGACATCGTGCTCGTCAACGGCGTCGAGGGCGTCGGCATCGGCGTCACGCTCGCCGACCCGGAGCACCCCGAGGCGCTGCCGATGCTGCGCGTCGACGAGCCGACGCTCACCATGAACTTCCAGGTGAACACCTCGCCCTTCGCGGGGCAGGAAGGCCGCTTCGTCACGAGCCGCCAGCTGCGCGAGCGGCTGCTGCGCGAGCTGCAGGGCAACGTCGCGCTGCGCGTCGAGGAGACCTCCGACGCCGATGTCTTCGTCGTCTCGGGGCGCGGCGAGCTGCACCTCACGATCCTGCTCGAGAACATGCGCCGCGAAGGATACGAGCTCGCGGTCTCGCGGCCGCGCGTCGTGACGAAGGAGATCGACGGCATCGCGTGCGAGCCGTTCGAGGCGCTCTCGGTCGACGTCGAGTCCGAGCACCAGGGCCCGGTCATGGAGTCGCTCGGCGCGCGCCGCGGCGAGCTCCAGGACATGCAGCCCGACGGCCGCGGCCGCGTGCGCCTCGACTACCGCGTTCCCGCGCGCGGACTGATCGGCTTCCAGGGCGAGTTCATGAACCTCACGCGCGGCACGGGCCTCATGAGCCACGTGTTCGACGACTACGGCCCGATGAAGCCGGCGATTGCCTCGCGCCGCAACGGCGTGCTCGTGTCCGCCGAGCAGGGCGAGGCCGTCGCGTACGCGCTGTGGAAGCTGCAGGAGCGCGGCCGCCTCATGGTCGGGCCGGGCGAGCGCGTCTACGAGGGGATGGTGATCGGCCTCCACAGCCGCGACAACGACCTCGTCGTGAACCCGATCCGCGAGAAGCACCTCACGAACATCCGCGCGGCCGGCAAGGACGAGGCGATCCTGCTGACGCCGCCCATCCGGCTGACGCTCGAGCTCGCCGTCGAGTTCATCGAGGACGACGAGCTGGTCGAGGTGACGCCCGCATCGATCCGGATCCGCAAGCGCCACCTGGCCGAGCACGAGCGCCGGCGCGCGGCGCGCGCCTCGGACCCGGAGCGCGCACGCTCCGCCGAGGCGGGGAGCTAGACCGGCGTTGAACGGACCGCCGGATTCCGCGTCTCACGACTTCATGAGCACACCATCCAAGAGCGGCCGGCGCATCGTCGTGCGCCGCTCGCCGATCCACGGCCGCGGCGTGTTCGCGCTCGTGCGCATCGCGAAGGGCGCGCGCATCATCGAGTACGAGGGCGAGCGCATCGACGACGCCGAGGCGCTCAGGCGCTATCCCGAGCGCATGGACGCCGAGAACCACACCTTCGTCTTCGAGGTCGCCGAGGACCTCAACATCGACGGCGGCAGCGGCGGCAACAGCTCGCGCTTCATCAACCACTCCTGCGAGCCGAACTGCGAGACGGTGGACGAGGACTGCCGCATCTTCGTCGAGGCGATGCGCGACATCGAGCCCGGCGAGGAGCTGACCTACGACTACAACATCGACGCGGGAGAGCCGATCACGCCGGCGGTGAAGCGGCGCTGGCCGTGCCGCTGCGGCGGACAAGGCTGCCGCGGCACGGTCCTCGTGCCCACGGAAGAGGTCTCCGAAACCGCCTAGTGGTTGTCGCGGGGGACGCCGGCGCCGCTCCCCCCGACCAGGAAATCGAGATCCGCGCCGCGGTCGGCCTGGAGCACGTGCTCGACGTAGAGCCGGGTATAGCCGCGCTCCGTCGGCAGCCGCGGCGGCCGCCATGCCTCGCGCCGGCGCGCGAGCTCCTCGTCGGAGACGGCGAGCTGCAGTCGGCGCGCGGGCACGTCGAGCTCGATCGTGTCGCCGCTCTTCACCAGCGCGAGCGCCCCCCCGGCGGCCGCCTCGGGCGAGACGTGCAGCACGACCGTCCCGTACGCCGTCCCGCTCATGCGCGCGTCGGACACGCGCACCATGTCGGTGACGCCGCGCCGCAGGAGCTTCTTCGGCAGCGGCATGTTGCCCACCTCGGGCATGCCGGGGTAGCCCTTCGGCCCGCAGTTCTTGAGCACCATGACCGAGCGCTCGTCCACGGCGAGCGCCTCATCGTCGATTTTCGCGTAGAAGTCCTCGATGTCCTCGAACACGACCGCGCGGCCCCGGTGCTGCATCAGCGCCGGCGTCGCCGCCGACGGCTTGATGACGGCGCCCCCGGGGCACAGGTTCCCGCGCAGCACGGCGATCCCGGCGTGGCTCTTGAACGGGCGATCGAAGGGATAGATCACGTCGCGGTTCCAGCACGGCGCGTCCTGGTTGTTCTCCCAGATCGTCCGTCCGTTGGCGGTGAGCGCGCCCTTGTGGAGCACGGGCTCGAGCTCGCGGATCACCGCGGGCAGCCCCCCGGCGTAGTAGAAGTCCTCCATCAGGTGCTCGCCCGAGGGCTGCAGGTTGACGAGGCAGGGCAACTCGTGGCCGAGCCGGTCCCAGTCGTCGAGCCGCAGATCGACGCCCGCGCGGCCCGCGATCGCGATCAGGTGGATCACCGCGTTGGTCGATCCGCCGATCGCCGCGAGCACGCGGATCGCGTTCTCGAACGCTTCGCGCGTGAGGATCTTCGAGAGCACGAGATCCTCGCGCACCATCTCGACGATGCGCCGGCCGGCCATGCGCGCGAGCACGTTGCGCCGCGCGTCGGGCGCGGGAATCGCGGCGTTCGCCGGAAGCCCGACGCCGAGCGCCTCGACCATGCTGGCCATGCTGGAAGCCGTCCCCATCGTGTTGCAGTGCCCGTGCGAGCGCGACATGCACGACTCGGCATCGAAGAAATCCTCGCGCGAGAGCTTGCCCGCGCGCACCATCTCCGACATCTGCCAGACGCCCGTGCCCGAGCCGAGGTCCTGGCCCCGCCACTTGCCCGAGAGCATCGGGCCGCCCGACACGCCGATCGTCGGCAGGTCGCACGAGGCGGCGCCCATCAGCAGCGACGGCGTCGTCTTGTCGCAGCCCATGAGGAGGACGACGCCGTCGATCGGATTCGCCCGGATCGATTCCTCGACGTCCATGCTGGCCAGATTGCGGAAGAGCATCGCGGTCGGCCGCAGCAGGGTTTCACCGAGCGACATCACCGGAAACTCGAGCGGAAAGCCGCCCGCGTCGAGGACGCCGTTCTTGACGTGCTCGGCGAGCGTGCGGAAGTGCGAGTTGCACGGCGTCAGCTCGGAGTAGGTGTTGCAGATGCCGATGACGGGCCGGCCGTCGAACTGGTCGTGCGGGACGCCGCGGTTCTGGACCCAGCTGCGGTAGATGAAGCCGTCGCGGTCTTCACGGCCGAACCACTCCCGGGAGCGCAGCTTCTTCTTTCCTGATAAGGCCATGGGCGACTCCCGTCGAGAGGTCCTAAGTAGAGACAAGGGCGAACGAAATGCATTCCCCTGGGACGCTAGCGTACTTTACCCGTTAAACCATGGACTTGGGCAAGATGCCGCTGCTATAATCGACCGCTTTACCGTAAAGCGGGGGTTGTCGTGAGCGGTAGGCTGGCCGGGAAAGTCGCCCTGATCACCGGGGCGGGCCAGGGGATGGGCAGGGCGACGGCGGTCGCCTTTGCGGGGGAAGGCGCGACGGTCTGGGCGACCGACAAGAACGCCGCCTCTCTCAGGGATTTCGGGCCCGGGGTTCGCACCCGGGCGCTCGACGTCACCGACGAGGCCGCCGTCGCGGCGGCCGCGGCCGAAGTAGGCGACATCGACGTCCTGTTCAACTGCGCGGGCTGGGTCCACCAGGGCACGATCCTGGACTGCTCGCCCAGGGACTGGGAGCTGACCATGAACGTGAACGTGCGCTCGATGTACCTCATGACGCGCGCGTTCCTGCCGGGGATGCTGAAAAAGAAGAAGGGCTCGATCATCAACATGTCGTCAGCCGTCGCCGCGCATCATGGCGTTCCGGGCCGCTTCGCCTACGGCACCTCGAAGGCCGCGGTCATGGGGCTGACGCGCGCCATCGCGGCCGACTACGTGCGCCAGGGCGTCCGCTGCAACGCCGTGTGCCCCGGCACCATCGACACGCCTTCGCTGCAGGACCGGATCAACGCGCTCTCGGATCCGGCCAAGGCGCGCAAGGATTTCATCGAACGCCAGCCCATGGGGAGGCTCGGCACCGCGGACGACATCACCCCGTTGCTCGTGTATCTCGCCTCCGACGAGTCCTCGTTCGCCACCGGGGCGATGTTCTCGGTCGACGGCGGAATGACAATCTAGAAAGGAAGACAAAAATGAAGCTTTGTCGTTACGGCAGGAATGGTTTCGAGAAGCCCGGGGTCATCGACGCCCAGGGCCAGCTGCGCGACTTTTCCAGCGTCATCTCGAACATCGACCAGGAGACCATTTCGCCGAAGGGGCTCGCCAAGCTGCGCAAGATCCGCCCCGAGTCGCTGCCGCTCGTGCGCGGCAATCCGCGCTTCGGCGTCCCGTACACCGGGATCACGAAGTTCGTCGCGATCGGGCTGAACTACATCGACCACGCGCAGGAGGCGGGGCTGCAGATCCCGGCCGAGCCCGTGATCTTCATGAAGGCCACGACCTGCATCGGCGGCCCGAACGACGACATCCAGCAGCCGCGCAACTCGACCAAGCTCGACTACGAGGTCGAGATCGCGATCGTGATCGGGGCCAAGTGCCAGTACGTGCCCGAGGACAGGGCGCTCGAGTACGTCGCCGGCTACTGCGTGGTGAACGACGTGTCCGAGCGCGCGTTCCAGCTGCAGTCGAGCCAGTGGGACAAGGGCAAGGGCTGCGACACCTTCGGTCCGATCGGCCCGTGGCTCGTCACCACCGACGAGATCACGAATCCGCAGACCCTCGACATCTGGCTCGACGTCAACGGCGAGCGGCGGCAATCGTCGAACACGCGGAACATGATCTTCTCCTGCGCGAAGATCGTCTCCTACTGCAGCAACTACATGACGCTGATGCCCGGGGACATCATCACCACCGGCACGCCCGCGGGCGTGGCGCTCGGCATGAAGCCGACGCAGGCCTGGCTCAAGCCGGGCGACATCGTCACGCTCGGGATCAAGGGGCTCGGCGAGCAGCGCCAGAAGGTCGTGCCCTATTCGGGCAAGTAGGCCGCCGGCGCGAACCGGACGGGAAGCGAAGGCCGGGCGTCGCCCGGCCTTCGTTTTTCTAGCGCTCGCGATGGGCCCGGGCGGCGTAGAGCCGCGGCAGCCCGAACCACAAGCCGAGGAACACCGCGAGCAGACCGGCGGCGAGGGCGGCGCTCCACGCGCTCTCGAGAATGATGCGGGCGACCAGGTAGAAGTCGAGCGAGATGCCGAGCGCGAGCGGCAGCATGCTGCAAAGGAGCAGAAGGCTCGACGTCCGTATGAACGCCGCGCTGACGTGCTGCGCGCCGGCCTGGCGGTGCAAGGCGGCGGGCGCCATGATGAGCGCAACGGCGATCGCGACGAGCCCCGTCGCGACCAGATGGATGTGCTGCTCGAGCGGGCGCAGCTTTTCGGAGAATCCCTGGTTGAACACCGCGATGAGCTGGAAGCCGAAAAGCGCCTGGATGCCGGGGAGCACCATCCGGCATTCTTCGAGCAGCATCTGCGCGGCTGTCGACAGCGGCAGCTTTTCCATCGTCGCTCTTGCTTTTACGGTCGTTTGACCGTGCCGGCTCCATGCCCGTTCAATAAGCCCGCGACGGCGCGCAGAACTCGCTTGCCCGGCCCGGATCGAACTGGAACAATCCCGGCATTGGGACGCAAGTCGCGATGAAAGTCATCGTTCTCGGCGCCGGCGTGATCGGCACGACGAGCGCGTGGTACCTGGCGCGGGCCGGACACGAGGTGGTCGTCGTCGACCGGCGGTCGCACCCCGGCCTCGAGACGAGCTTCGCCAACGGCGGCCAGATCTCCGTCAGCCATTCGGAGCCGTGGGCGAATCCCACCGCGCCCTTCCAGATCGTGCGCTGGCTCGGTCGCGAGGACGCGCCGCTCCTGTTCCGGCCGCGGCTCGACCGCGAGCAGTGGCTCTGGGGCTTACGGTTCCTGCGCGA
>DASRFB010000133.1:0-125155 GCA_035651815.1 Burkholderiales bacterium
CCTCGCTTTCGGTTTCGCGCGTTTCACGCGGCGGTGCGGGTCGGGTGCAGCGCGTCGACCGCGAAGCGGGCGCCGCGGAAGTTGCCGCCCAGCCGGACCTTGCCGGAGTTCACGAGGTACACGACCGTCGCAATCACTTCGGCGTCGTTCGCGGCGTAGCTGGAAACGGCAGTCACGAGATCGAGCATCGTTACCTTGGGGCTCATTGTCATCACCTCCTGTCCGGACCACACTGCAACTCCGATGCCGGTCGAGGGGCACGTCGTTTCGCGGCCAAGGGCGACCGCGACGTCCGTCTTTCCGGCCAATTCTGGCCCGCCGGACGAGCGACCGGGGCCATCGCTGGCCGAGCCGAGCGGGATGGTGCACACCCCGCGCAGCGGTGTGTGAAGCGCAGGACGCGGGCGAAACCCCAGCGGTTTGCACCGGCCGGGGCAGCCCCCCCGCGCGGCGCTCGAGCCGTGAAGCACCCGGACCGGCCGCCCGAGCGCTTCGCGAGCGTTTCCTCGGTGCCCGCTCCTGTGACCGGCGAACGGACCCGACGGCAGCGTCGCCGGGGCCGGAGGTGTGAACCGCAGTGAACGGCCCTTCACGCGCGACGCGAACTGCGGTGTACGGCCTCGGGGCGGTTCGGGCCGGCCCGGCCTCCGGACGCCGCTACAGCGGCGAGGGAGCGATCGGGCCCGCCGGCAGCGGCCAGGCGACGGGCGCAACCGGTGACGCTTCGGCACTCCGGTTCGGCCCGCTCCGGACCCACTGCCCCGCCAGGCGCTCGACCAGGCGCTTCCAGAGGCCGTCCGGGTCGCGATCGAAGATCGCGCCCGCGTCGCCTTCCCCCACGAGCCAGTCGCCGCGGCGGACCTCGGCCTCGAGCTGACCGCCGCCCCAGCCCGCGTAGCCCGCGAAGAGCCGGAACTGGGCCTTGTCCTTCCGCTCCGCGAGAAGCCGCTTCAGGGCCTCCAGGCTCCCGGTCACGTAGACGTCGTCGAGGAGCTGCAGCGAGTCCTCGGGGCGCTTCCTCGATCGCACGAGGAGCAGGACGCGAAACGGGTCGATCGGGCCGCCGAGGTGGAGCGTGTCGGGGCGCTGCTTCAGCTCCGGGACCTGCTGCATCGCCTCGGAGATCGGGACATCGGTGTCGCGGTTCACGACCACGCCGATCGCCCCGTCCGGCCCGTACTCGAGGACGACGAGAACGCTCTCGGCGAAGTTCGGGTCGACGAGGTTCGGGCTCGCGACCAGCAGCTTGCCCTTCGAGAGCTGCCCGACCCCGACCGGCCGGATCGCGGGCGGAGGTGCCGCGGTCCTCTCCGGGGCCGCGAGCGCGCTCGCCGTGAAGCCGGCCGTCAGGCCGAGCGCCGCGCCGAGGCGGAGGGCCCGCACGAGCCGCTCGCGCCCTGCGCGCGTTCCACAGCCGCAACGGACCGAGCGCGCCATCGCTCTTCGCCTCTCCCCCAGTCATGCACGAGGGCGGCTCTCAAGCGAGTGGGGTCGGACGCTTCAGGTCGGCCGCACGAGCGCCATCAGGTCGCGGACCGGCGTTCCGAGGTCCGGCTCGGCGAGCCGGCGAGCGATCTCGTCCAGGCGATCGGAGGGTAGGGCGTCGCCGACCAGGTCCCGCAACTTCGCGACCTGCTCGTCCCAGGCGAGCGGGTTCTCGGGGTCGCCCTTCGGGTGCTCGACCGCCGCCCGCAGCACGGCGCCGGCCCGCGTCCGCACCTCGACCCACGCGGGCCACTGGCGCGGGAAGCGCGCGTCGAGCGCGGGATCACGGACGCACTCGACCTTCTTCATCGCCGCCCGGACGGCCGGATCGCGCAGCACCTCGGGCGTGAACTCGCGCACCGACGCCTTGCCGCGGACGAGCGCGACGGCCGCGCCGTACGGCATCGAGAACTGCGCGTCGACGACGCTCTCCGGCGCGAGCTTCCGCGCGCGCGGCTCGGCGATGATGTCCCACCCCGCGCCGAGCACGGCGATCGTGACGCGCTCGACGTCGTCCGCGCCGAGGCGGTGCTCGCGCACGATCGCGAGGAGGCCGTCGATCGGCGCCTGCTCGTAGCGGCAGCAGGCGTGGGCCTTGATCGACGTGCGCGCGATCTCGAAGTCGCGGCCGAGGCCTTGCAGCACGCGCTCGGGGCGCGGCGACGCGGAGTGGCTCGAGAGGAAGCCCGCCTTCCCCTCGATCGCGCTCGCCGGGCCGGTGAAGCCGGCGCGCGCGAGCCCGGCCGCGGTGATGCCCGAGTGCGCCGCCCAGCCCGGGTGGAAGCGCTTGGTCCAGGTGCCGTCGGCGAGGAACTCCATCGCGCCCGCCGCCTGGCTGAGCGCGATCCCGAGCGCAGAGACGGTGCGGTCGGCGTCGAGCTCCAGGAGGCGCGCGACCGCGGCGGCACAGCCGAGCGCGCCGCAGGTGCCGGTCGGGTGGAAGCCGCGCGCGTAGTGCTCCGCCGGTCCGAGCGCGGCGCCGAGGCGACCGACGACGTCGTAGCCGACGATCGCGGCAGTCATCGCTTCGCCGAGGCTCGCGCCCGTCGTTTCGCCGACCGCGAGCACCGCCGACCAGACCGACGACCCCGGATGCGACGACGACTCCTGGTGCGTGTCGTCCGACTCGAGCACGTGCGCCGCCTGCCCGTTCACGAGCGCCGCGTACGCGGGGTGGAGTCGGGCTGCGAGGCCGACCGCGGTCGCGTCGCCGCGCGGCGCGTCCGCCTCGGCGAAGCGCGCCATCGCCGCCGACGACGGCGCGCGCGTGCCGCCGATCGCGTTCGCGAGCCAGTCGAGGAGGAGGCGCGGCGCCGCCGCGATCGCCGCCGGCGGCACGTCGCGGAGCGCGAGCGCGGAGCTCCACGCGGCGAGGCGCTCGGTGATTCCCGGCATGCGCTCCCATGGCGCCCGCGCGCGCCCCCGTCAATCGGGTAGCCGGCCGGCGGTGATGCGGGCATCTGGCTTCCGCTCGTCGCGCCGGATACGACGTCGCGCGCATGGCACGTGCGGCGCCTGGGAGCCGAACGGGTCTCCGCGAGCCGGCCGCCGTGCGCGGCTCGCGCCCGCGGTGACGCGCGCGAGCGCGCGCCGCGGGCGGCGGGGCGAGAGGCCGCCGCGCGCGTTCGCCGTCCTCGGAGCGCTCGCGGTCGGATTCCTCGCGCTTCCGCTCGCGGCGCTCCTCTGGCGGGCGCCCTGGTCCGAGGCCGCTTCGGTGCTCGCGAGCGGCGAGGCGCTCGCGGCTCTCCGGCTCTCGCTCGTGTGCTCGCTCTCCGCGACGGCCGTCTGCATCGCGCTCGGGCTCCCGCTCGCGTGGCTGCAGGCGCGCGTCGACTTCCCGGGGCGCGCGCTCGTGCGCGGCATCGTCCTCGTGCCGGTCGTGCTTCCGCCGGTCGTCGGCGGCGTCGCGCTCCTGATGGCGCTCGGGCGCCGCGGCCTCGTGGGCGCGTGGCTCGACTCGGCCTTCGGGGTCCGGCTGCCGTTCACGAGCGCGGGGGCGGCGATCGCCGAGGCCTTCGTCGCGCTGCCGTTCTTCGTGCTCACGGTCGAGGGCGGCCTCCGCGCGGCCGATCGCAGGCTCGAGGAGGCGGCGCGGACGCTGGGAGCGGGGCCGTGGACGGTCTTTCGCCGCGTCACGCTCCCGCTCCTTCGCCCGGCGCTCGTCGCCGGCGCCGCGCTCGCCTGGGCGCGCGCGCTCGGCGAGTTCGGCGCGACCATCACGTTCGCCGGCAACTTCCCCGGGAGGACGCAGACGCTTCCGCTGCTCGTGTACGTGTCGCTCGAGAGCCGACCGGAGGCAGGGATCCTCTTGAGCGTCGTGCTGCTCGCGGTGTCGCTCGGCGTCCTGGTCGCGCTCCGCCGCCGCTTCTTCGAGGCGCTGTGAGCGTCGAGGCACGGCTCCGGGTGCGTCGCGGCGAGCTCGATCTCGACGTCGAGCTCGCGATCGCGCGCGGCGAGCTGGTCGCGCTCCTCGGCCCGAACGGCGCCGGCAAGACGACGATCGTGCACGCGCTCGCCGGCCTGGTCGCGCTCGACGCCGGCTCGCTTCGGATCGACGGCGTGACGCTCGACGATCCGGCCGCGGGCGTCTTCGTGCCCCCCGAGGAGCGCCCGGTCGCGGTCGCATTCCAGGACCTGCTCCTCTTCCCGCACCTGAGCGCGGTGGCGAACGTCGCGTTCGGCCTCCGCGCGCGCGGCGTCGCGCGGGCCGCGGCCGATCGCGCCGCGCGCGAGTGGCTCGAGCGCTTCGGGATCGCCGCGCTCGCCGAGCGGAAGCCGCGCGAGCTGTCGGGCGGCGAGGCGCAGCGCGTGGCGCTCGCCCGCGCGCTCGCGCTCGGGCCGGCGCTCCTCCTCCTCGACGAGCCGTTCTCGGCCCTGGACGCGGAGGCGCGCGGGCGCCTGCGCCGCGATCTCCGCGCGCACCTGGCGCGGCAGCCGGGCATGCGGCTCCTCGTGACGCACGATCCGGTCGAGGCGATCGCGCTCGCGGACCGGCTCGTCGTCCTCGAGAGCGGCCGCGTCACGCACTCCGGGACCGCGGCCGACATCGCGGCCCGGCCGCGGTCGCCGTACGCGGCGGCGCTCGCCGGCGTGAACCTCTTCCGCGGCCGGGCGCGCGACCGGCGCGTCGAGATCTCGGGCGGCGGCACGCTCGTCGTCGCCGAGCCGTGCGACGGGGACGTCTTGCTCGTGGTGCACCCGCGCGCGGTCGCGCTCTATCGCGATCCCCCGGCCGGCACCCCGCGCAACTGCTGGCGCGCGACCGTGGCCGGCGTGGACCCGGAGGGCGAGCGCGGGCGCGTCTGGCTCGCCGGCCCGCCGGCGATCGTCGCCGAGGTGACGGCGGAGGCGATCGCGGACCTCGGGATCGAGCCGGGCCGTGCGCTCTGGGTCGCGGTCAAGGCGACCGAGATCGCTGCATTTCCCGCCTGACCGCGCGCCGGCGTCGCCGATCGGCGCGCGTTTGTGGAGCTTGACGTACGATCGCGGGCCGGCCTAAGCGTCGCGCGGAGGATCGCAATGATCCGGCTCGATCACCTCGCGATCGCCGTTTCGGACTGGCGCCGCTCGCGCGACTGGTACGTCGAGCACCTCGGCCTGGAGCTCGAGTTCGAGGTCCCGGAGCGCGGCGTGGCGGCGCTCCGCGACGACTTCGACACGACGCTCTTCGTGAGCGAGCCGACCACGGACCTCCCGCTCGTCGCCGGCGAGAAGGGCTGCATCCTGACGATGCAGGTCGACGACGTCGAGGCGACGTGCCGCCGTCTCGCGGGGACGGCGGTCGACGTCGTCCACCCCCCGCGCAGGGTCGAATGGGGCTACGGCGCCGAGGTGCGCGACCCCGACGGATACCGCATCCGGCTCTGGGACGCGGTGTCGATGCGCGAGAAGGGCGGCGGGTAGGAGTCGCACCCTCAGCCGACGAGCGGCCGGAAGAGCAGCCAGACGCTCGCTGCGACCAGCGCCGAGGCGGGGATCGTGAGCACCCATGCCCACACGATCTGTCCTGCGACGCCCCACCGCACCGCGCGCGCGCCGCGCGTGAACCCGACGCCCGTGATCGCGCCGGTGATGACGTGCGTCGTCGAGACCGGGATGCCCATCCACGAGTTGATCAGCAGCGTGATGCCGCCCGCCGTCTCGGCCGCGAAGCCGCCGACCGGCTTCAGCTTGGTGATCCGCATTCCCATGGTCTTCACGATGCGCCATCCGCCCATCGCGGTGCCGAAGCCCATCGCGGCATGGCAGAGCAGGATCACCCAGAACGGGATCGCGCCCGCGCGCGCGGCCTCCTCACTGATCGCGCTGTTCGCGAC
Source organism: Burkholderiales bacterium (assembly GCA_035651815.1). Classification (GTDB taxonomy): domain Bacteria; phylum Pseudomonadota; class Gammaproteobacteria; order Burkholderiales; family SG8-39; genus VBDM01. The sequence continues at coordinate 5,802 of DASRFB010000133.1, forward strand.
CAGGACCATGAAGATCACGCCCATCGTCTTCTGGGCGTCGTTCAGGCCGTGCCCGAGGCTGTAGAACGCGGCCGAGAAGAGCTGGCCGACCCGGAACCACGAGTCGATGCGCTGCGGCGCGAAGCGCCGGAAGATCCACGCGATCGCGATCATGAGCGCCGCCCCGAGCAGGAGTCCGAGCATCGGCGCGATCACGATGAAGACCGCGATCTTCCAGATGCCGTCCCACTTCACGAGCCCGAAACCGTGCGCCTCGGCGACCACCGCGCCGACGAGGCCTCCGACCAGCGCGTGCGACGACGAGCTCGGAAGGCCGAGGTACCAGGTGATCAGGTTCCACACGATCGCGCCGACGAGCGCGGCGGCGAGCACGCCGAGCGCGACCGCCGTGGTGAGGGCCTCGATGTCGATGACGTCCTTGCCGATCGTCTTCGCGACGTGCGTCCCGAACCCGAACGCCGCGACGAAGTTGAAGAACGCGGCCCAGAGCACCGCGCGTCGCGGCGTGAGGACCTGCGTCGACACCACGGTCGCGATCGAGTTCGCGGCGTCGTGGAAGCCGTTGATGAAGTCGAAGACGAGCGCGATCGCGACGATGCCGATCGCGATCAGGGACATCGCGTCGATGGACACGGAGCGGGTGCCCGGTCAGGCGTGCTCGAGGACGATGCCCTCGACGAGGTTCGCGACGTCTTCGCAGCGGTCGGTCGCTTCCTCGATCCCCTCGTAGAGCTCCTTCCACTTCATGACGCTGAGCGGGTCCGTCTCGGTTCGGAACAGCTTCCCGACCGCGACCCGCAGCAGGGTGTCCGCCTCGTTCTCGAGGCGGTTGATCTCGACGCACTCGCGCAGGATCTGATCGGCGTTCTTCATGTTCCGGAGCCCGCGCACGGCCTTCCCGACCTGCTCGACGCTGAACAGGAGCACCCGTGCGAGCTCACGGGCTTCGTCGGTCGGCGACTGCATCCCGTACACGTTCATGCGGTCCGCGACCGCATCGATGAGATCGAGGACGTCGTCCATCCGGGTGATGAGGCGGTGGATCGAGTCCCGGTCGATCGGGGTGATGAACGTCCGGTGGAGCTCCTCGATGCATTGGTGCGTGATCTGGTCGCCCTCGTGCTCGATCGCCTTGATGCGTCTCGCCTTCTCCGCGACGTTGGTGCAGTCTTCGAGGAGGTCGAGCATCGCGCGTGATCCCTCCATCGTCTTCTCCGCCATGCGGTCGAAATAGTCGAAGAACATGACCTGGCGCGGCATCAGTCGCTCGAGCATCGGCTCCTCCTCTCGGACCGTACTCCCCGTTAGAACGCGGAACCGCGCGCGGAATCAAGGTCGACCGGAGCGCACGCCCGTGCGGCGCCTCCTGCTCGTCGCCGGCGTCGCCGCGCTGGCGGTCGCGGTGCGCTGCGAGCGCGCCGAGGCGCGCAGCGTGACGATCAAGGGCTCGGACACGATGGTGATCCTCGCACAGCGCTGGATCGAGGTGTACGGGCGATCGCATCCCGCCGAGACGATCGAGCTCACCGGCGGCGGCTCGGTGACCGGCATCGCCGCGCTCCTCAACGGGACCACCGATCTCGCCGCATCGTCGGTCCGTCTCGCCGACGGCGAGACCGCGCGCGCGGAGGCGCACGCGGGCCGGCGGCTGCGCGAGATCCCGGTCGCGTGGGACGTGCTCTCGATCTACGTCCACCCGTCGAACCCGGTCGACGCGCTCAGCCTCTCGCAGCTCCGCGACATCCTGGTCGGGCGGCTCCGCCGGTGGAGCGACGTCGGCGGAGCCGACGCGCCGATCGCGATCTACGGGCGCGAGAGCACCTCGGGCAGCCTTCGCTTCCTCCGCCAGGCGGTGCTCGGCGACGAGGAGCTCGCCGAGAACGTCGAGTCGCTGCCCGGCACGGGGACGGTCGCGGACAACGTCGCGCGTGATCCGAACGGGATCGGCTACGGCGGCATCGCGTACGCCCATCGCGTCAAGCACCTCGCGATCCGGAAGGCCGACGGCGCGCCCGCGGTCGAGCCGAGCGCCGCGACCGCGCGCAACGGCGACTACCGCCTCGCGCGCAGGCTCTACCTCTACGGCTTCGAGCCGCTGCCGCGCGAAGCCGAGAGCTTCGTCGCGTGGGCGCTCGGCGACGAGGGCCAGCGCGTCGTGTCCGAGGTCGGCTACTTCCCGGTCGGCGGGCCCTGAAGGGCCGCGTCTCCGCTCACGTGCGACCGCCCGACGCGTGGCTCCGCACGACGCCGGCCGGGCTCCGGGTCGAGCCGGGCGGCTTCGTGATCGACCCGATCGCGCCGGTCGAGCGCGCGCTCGTGACCCACGCGCACGGCGATCACGCGCGACCGGGGAGCCGCCACGTGCTCGCGACCGCAGAGACGCTGGCGATCATGCGCGCGCGCTACGGCGACGACGCGTACCGGCAGGGGCAGGCCGCCGCGCCCGGCGAGACGATCGCGATCGGCGGGGTCGCGGTGCGCCTCGTTCCCGCCGGGCACGTGCTCGGGAGCGCGCAGGTCGTGCTCGAGCACGGCGGCGTGCGCGTGGTGGTGACGGGGGACTACAAGCGGCGGCGCGATCCCACCTGCGCGCCCTTCGAGCTGGTCCGCTGCGACGTGCTCGTGACGGAGGCGACATTTGGGCTCCCCGTCTTCCGCCATCCCGACGACCGCGCCGAGATCGCGCGCCTCCTCGCGTCGCGCGCGGCGTTCCCCGAGCGCGCGCAGCTCGTCGGCGTCTACGCGCTCGGGAAGTGCCAGCGCGTGATCGCGCTCCTCCGGGAGGCCGGATACGAGCGGCCGATCTACCTGCACGGCGCGCTGGTCGCCCTGTGCGACCTCTACCGCGCGCACGGGGTGGAGCTCGGCGAGCTCCGGCACGCGACCGGCGTCGCGCGCTCGGAGCTCGCGGGCGAGATCGTGCTCGCGCCGCCGGGCGCGCTCGCCGACCGCTGGACGCGGCGGCTCCCCGATCCGGTCGTCGCGCTCGCGTCGGGCTGGATGCGGATCCGGCAGCGCGCGCGCCAGCGCGGCGTCGAGCTGCCGCTCGTGATCTCCGACCACGCCGACTGGGACGAGCTGAACGCGACGATCGCCGACTCCGGCGCGGCCGAGATCTGGGTGACGCACGGACGCGAGGAGGCGCTGGTCCACCAGGCGAGCGAGCTCGGGCTCGCGGCGCGCGCGCTCGGCTTGACGGGCTTCGAGGAGGAGGGCTCGTGAAGCGCTTCGCCGCGCTCCTCGATGGGCTGCTCCTTACGCCGTCGAGGAACGGCAAGCTCCGGCTCCTGCGCGAGTACTTCGCCGCGACCCCGGATCCCGATCGCGGCTGGGCGCTCGCCGCCCTCACGGCCGAGCTTTCGCTGCCCGAGGTGAAGCCGTCCCGGATCCGCGACCTGGCCGTCGAGCGCGTCGACCCGGTCCTGCTGCGGTGGTCGTGGGACTTCGTCGGCGACTTGGCGGAGACCGTCGCTCTCCTGTGGCCGGTCGCGCCGGGGCGCGCGACGGACGGCGATGCCCCGTCGCCCGACGGCGGGCCGTCGCCGAGGCTCGTCGTCGTCGTCGAGCGCCTTCGGAGCGCGACGCGGGCCGAGGCGCCCGCGCTCCTCGCGGAGCTCCTCGACGCGCTCGACTCGTCGGGCCGCTACGCGCTCCTGAAGCTCGTGACCGGGGAGCTCCGGGTCGGCGTGTCGGCGCGCCTCGCCAAGATCGCGCTCGCCGAGCTCGCCGCACCGCACGGGATCGCGCTCGACGAGGTGGAGGAGGTCTGGCACGGCCTCGCGCCGCCCTACGGCGGGCTCTTCGAGTGGATCGAGGGGCGCGCGCCGCGGCCCGCGGTCGCCGAGCGCGCGCGCTTCCGGCCGCTCATGCTGGCGCAGCCGATCGAGGAGGACGAGCTCGTGTCGCTCGACCCGGCCGCGTACCGCGCCGAGTGGAAGTGGGACGGCATCCGCGTGCAGCTCGTCGCCGGCGAAGGGGTCGCGCACGTGTATTCGCGGTCCGGCGACGAGATCGGCGGCGCGTTCCCGGAGATCGTCGCCGCGCTCCGCTTCGACGCCGTCCTCGACGGCGAGCTCCTCGTCGGGCGCGACGGCGTGCCGGCGCCGTTCGGGGACCTGCAGCAGCGGCTCAACCGGAAGACCGTGTCGCGGAAGCTCGCGGAGGAGCTGCCCGCGTTCGTGCGGGTGTACGACATCCTCTTCGACGGCGGCGAGGACCTGCGCGCGCTCGCGTTCGCCGAGCGCCGCGACCGCCTCGTGGCGTGGTTCGACCGCGTCCGCCCGGAGCGGCTCGACCTCTCGCCGCTCGTCCCGTTCCGCGACTGGGACGAGCTGCGCGCGCTCTACGCCGGCGTCGGGCCGGGCGCGATCGAAGGCCTCGTGCTGAAGCGCGCCGACTCGCCGTACGTCGCGGGTCGCCCGAAGGGCCCCTGGTTCAAGTGGAAGCGCGGTCCGGTCCTGATCGACGCCGTGCTCATGTACGCGCAGCGCGGCTCGGGGAAGCGATCGTCGTACTACTCCGACTACACCTTCGGCGTCTGGAAGGACGGCGCGCTGGTGCCGGTCGGGAAGGCCTACTTCGGGTTCAGCGACGACGAGCTCCTGCAGCTCGACCGCTGGATCCGCTCGCACACGGTCGCGAAGCACGGCCCGGTGCGCGAGGTCGCGCGCGAGCTCGTGCTCGAGGTCGCGTGCGACGGCCTGCAGCGCTCGACGCGCCACCGCTCCGGGCTCGCGATGCGGTTTCCGCGGATCCACCGCATCCGGTGGGACAAGCCCGCGGCGGAGGCGGAGCGGCTCGAGACGCTCGAGCGGATCGTCGAGAAGGCGGCAGCCGGCGCGCGCGCGTGAACGGAGCAGACCGTAGAGGACGCGGCCCGGCTCGCGCGGCTTGCGCGCTGCCGGGACGCGAGTATATTTGTAACATATGCCAACGAGCGTGCACATCCCGAAGCCCTTGCTCGCGGAGGTGGATCGCCGCGCCCGCGAGTTGGGCGTGAGTCGCAATCGCGTGATCGTGCGAGCGCTCGAGCGCGATCTGCGCGACAGAACCGAATGGTCCCCCCGCTTCTTCGACCGCCTCGCCACGCAGGGGCCGCGCCACGCAGCCGCCGTCGATGAAATGCTGCACGCGATCCGCGGCGCTCGAACCCGCAAGCGGGCGCCGTCGCTGTGAAGTACGTCCTGGATACGAACGCCGTATCCGGGCTGATGAAGGGAGACGTCTCGCTCATCGAACGACTGCGCCGCGTCGCGCGGGACGAGGTCGCGATGCCCCAGCCCGTCATCGCCGAGGTCGCGTACGGGCTGGCCCGGCTCGCGCACTCGAAACGGCAGAGGAGCCTCGCGGACATCTTCCGGACCATCTGTGCCGAGCTTGGGCGCTGTCCTTGGACGGACGACGTGAGCGCGAGCTTCGGACGCATCAAGTCCGCACTGGAGCGTCGTGGCGAACGGATCGAGGACTTCGATGTCGCGATCGCCGCGCACGCCGTCGCGCACGATGCCGTGCTGATCACCGCGAACCGGGCGCACATGGCGCGCATCCCTGGACTCCGCGTGGAGGATTGGACGGCGCCGTCGTGACCTTCAAGGCCTGGCACGAGTCGAAGCCGGCCTACGTGCGACCTCCTGCGTCGCGAAGCTGGTGGACTTCGTAGGCGGGCATGGTCCCCTCAACATCGGCCGGAGCGGCCTACGGCGACGCGCGCAAGGGTGACGGTCGCGCGTCGGATGTCGAGCTGATCAGCGGACCGCGTTCACCAGGGGCGCGTAGCGGTCGAGGATCGAAACCACCTTGTCGCGCGACTCGGAGGGCACCGCGAGGATCCCGCGCTCGACGCCGATCTCCTCGAGGCGCTTCAGCTGGTCGGCGTCGGGCGGTGTCCAGAAGAGCGTGACCGACAGCGACTTCGGATCGCGACCCGCGGCGCGCGCCTTCGCGTGGAGCTTCTCGATCATGCCCGCGAGGTCGGGCACGGCGAAGCCGATCGGGATCCAGCCGTCGCAGTAGGCGACGACGCGGTCGAGGCCCTTCTCGTCGTGCGTCCCGAGGAGGATCGGCGGGTGCGGCTTCTGGGCCGGCTTCGGCCACTGCCAGATGCGATCGAACTTGACGAACTCGCCGTCGAACGACGCCTCGTCCTCGGTCCAGATGCGCTTCATCGCGAGGATGCGCTCGCGCTGGAGCTTCCAGCGCCGCTTGTAGTCGGTGCCGTGGTTCTCCATCTCCTCGACGTTCCAGCCGGGGCCGATGCCGAAGAGGAAGCGGCCGTCGGAGAGCGCGTCGAGAGACGACACCTCCTTCGCGAGCGTGATCGGGTCGCGCTCGATCACGAGGCAGATGCCGGTCGCGACCTTGAGCTTCTTGGTCACCGCCGCCGCCGCCATCAGCGCGACGAACGGATCGTGCGAGTGCGAGTACTCCTTCGGCAGCTCGCCGCCGGCGGGGTAGGGGGTTTTCCGGCTCGCCGGGATGTGGGTGTGCTCCGGAAACCAGATCGACTCGAAGCCGCGCTCCTCGGCGGCGCGCGCGAAGTCGTCGGGACGGATCGAGTAGTCGGTCGGAAACATCGTCAGGCCGAGCTTCACGGTGGGCTCCTTCTGGTTTGGGGAACGGCGGCCACGCTAGCGTCGCCGCCGAGGTGCGACAAACGAACGGACCGCAATTTTCGCCGAGCGAGCGCGGACTCGCCGGCGTACGGCTCGTCTGGCATTGCCCGCGGCGGCGGTGAAAGCTGCGACGCCGCCCGGCGACCGCGCGAGGGACCATGCCGAAACGACGACCGACGCTTCCCTTCGATCTCGACGCCGCGATGGACCGCCTGGCGGCGCGCGACGCTCGCCTCGCGCGGCTCATGAAGGAGACCGCCCGCTTCGAGATCCCGCTCGAGGAGCGCTCGCCGTACGAGGTCCTTCTCCAGGCGATCGCCTACCAGTCGATCTCCGGGAAGGCGGCCGCGACGATCTTCGGCCGCGTCCGCGATCTCTCGGGGAACGGGCGGCTGCCGTCGCCCGAGCGCATGATCGCGCTCCGAGCCCCGGTCCTCCGCAAGGCCGGGCTCTCCGCGGCGAAGGTCCTGGCGATGAAGGACCTCGCGCGGAAGACCGTCGCCGGCATCGTGCCGACCCTCGAGCAGGCGCGCGCGCTCTCGGACGACGACCTGATCGAGCGCCTGGTCTCCGTCCGCGGCATCGGCGTCTGGTCGGTCGAGATGTTCCTCATCTTCCGGCTCGGACGGCCCGACGTCCTGCCGGTCGACGACCTCGGCGTCCGGAAGGGCTGGTGCCTCACGTACGGGAAGAAGCACATGCCGTCGGCGCGCGAGCTGCGCGCGTTCGGCGAGCGCTGGCGGCCGTATCGCACGGTCGCGAGCTGGTACATGTGGCGGGCGTGCGAGCTCGCGGGACCGGCGAAGATGCGGGAGATCGGCCCGGCGCCGCGCCCGGCCGTCAAGCCGAAGGCGCGCTGAGCGGGCCTCGCGCGCGCGCGAGGACTGCGCGCATCGCTTCGCCGACCCGCCGGGCGACGTCGATCGCCGGCTGGGCCGCGAGCTCTTCCGACCACACCTCCACCGAGACCGGCGCACGGCAGCCGCTCGCGTCAAGCCGGCGCACGAGCCCTGCGAGGTCGAGCGCGCCCTCGCCCGGGACGAGCCGCCGCGTCAGCGTGGCGCGCATGTAGTCGGGCTCGGGCGCGGAGACGCGGGGCGAGTCGCTGAGCTGGAGCGCGAGGATGCGATCCCCCGGGACTTCGGCCAGGAGCGCGTCGCCGTTCCGCGTGCGCGCGAGGTGCCACGTGTCGACGAGGAGCCCGCCGTTCACGCGCCGCGCGGCGCGCACGATCGCGATCGCCGTCGCGAGGTCGAGCGCCGACCCGGGCCAGAACTCGAGGTGGAAGAGAAGCCCGAGCGCCGAGCCGCGATCGCACACGGCGCCGAACGCGTCGGCGGCGGCGGCGACGTCGAGCGGCTCGCCCGGTCCCTCGACGACGCTCACCGAGCGCGCGCCGAGCGCGCCCGCGACGTCGAGGATCTCGTCGAGGCTCGCCGCCTTGGGATGGACGGGCGCGCCGGGGCGCCACGTCGAGAGCACCTCGATCTCCCCGACGGCAATCGCGTGGTCGGCGAGGAGCGCTCTCAGGTCGCCGTCGGAGAGGCCTTGCTCCCTCGCCTCGCGATGGTCGCGCACCCGGAGCGAGATGCCGGCGAACCCCCCCGCTCGCGCCGCGGCGACGCGCTCGCGAAAGGAAGCGCGCGGGAGGGTCCCGACGGAAAGGACGAGGTCGTCCGGCCCGAGCGATCCGGTCGTTTCCGGCACGCGGGGACGGTCGGCGCTCGGCGGTCCGCTGTCAAGCGCCCGGCGCGCGACGCGCCGACCGCCGGCGCACGGCTTCGCGCTGACGTCGCATGCGCTCCTTGCTCTCGGCCGGCCACACGGCGGCGATCCGGTAGAACGACCGGAACGCCCGCGCGCCTGCCGGAAGCTCGAGCCACTCGAGCTTCGTGCGCGTGTAGATGTGGACGTCGGGCGCGAGCGCGTCGGGCTCGTCGAGCGTCCCGACGCGGACGAAGAGGGAATCGCGCGAGCCCGAGTACCGGCTCCAGACGTACGTCCCGCACCGGGCGCAGAAGAACACGTCGTGCGGCCGCCCGCTGCCGCCGGCCAGTCCGTACGACGCCGGCGCGCCGCGCAGCGTCTCGACGAAGCGGCCTTCGATCCAGGCGTTCAGCACGAATGCGCTCCCGGTGAGGCGCTGGCAGTCGCGACAGTGGCAGGCGTGCACGATGAGCGGCCGCGCCGCGAGCCGATAGCGGACGGCGCCGCACGCGCATCCGCCGTCGAGCCGGGTCGATGCGGCCGGGGTCTTCATCTCTTCCTCCGTCCGCGGTCGCGAGCTGCTCGACGACGCGCCGCGCGGCAGCCGCGGGCGGCGACGCGGTTTGCTCGTGCCGGCGCGCGATGCCAAGTACACGTCGTCTGTCGTACCCGGCCCGGCGCCGGGTGACTTGGAGAAAGTTGCGCGCGTCGCGGACATCCGAGCGCGATCCGCTCGCGGTCGCGCTCCGGCGAAAGGCAGAGACCGGTGCGGCCGGCGCCGCTTGCGGCACCGTCGTCGCCGCCGGCGACGGGTGGAGCGTCCGCGACGTCGTGTGCACCGCGGGACCACGCGACCTGCCGTTCGAGGAGCGCCAGCCGCTCCCATCGGCGTCGCTCGTCGTGGCGGGGACGTTCGTGTACCGCGGCCCGCGCGGGAGGTCGCTCCTGTCGCCGGGCGCGATCCTGCTCGTGAACGCCGAGCGCGCCTTCGAGTGCTCGCACCGCCACGGCGAGGGCGATCGCTGCCTCTCGTTCGAGTTCGAGCTCGCCGTCTTCGAGCGGCTCGCGGCAGCGGCCGGCGCGCGCTCGCCCGAGCTCCGCTGCGATCGGCTCCCGGCGGTGCGCCCGCTCGCGCCGATCGCGGCGCGGGCACGCGCGGCGCTCGACCGACGGGACGCCGGCGCGTCCGACGCCTTCGAGGAGATCGCGCTCGAGGTCGGCGGCGCCGTGCTGGAGCTCGCGGCCGAGCCGGCGCGGAATGCGTCCGCGCCGTCGGGTCGCGACCTCGGGCGGATCGCGCGCGTCCTTCGCGACCTGGAATCGCGCATCGCCGAGCGCCACCGCCTCGCCGACCTCGCGGCGGCGGCTGGGCTCAGCCGGTATCATTTCCTGCGGACGTTCAAGGCGGTGACCGGCGTCACGCCGCACCAGTGGCTGCTGCGCGCCCGCCTGCGCGCCGCGGCCGAGCGGCTCGTCGCGACCGGCGCCCCCGTGACCGAGATCGCGCTCGACGTCGGCTTCGACGACCTTTCCAACTTCATCCGCAGCTTTCGCGCCGAGTTCGGCGCTTCGCCGAGCCGTTATCGCGCGGCCGCTTGACGCGATCGCCCGCGGGACGCGCGCGATCGGGGAGGGTCGATGGACGAGACGTTCTGGAAGCGCTGCAACACCTGCAAGTCGGAGATCGGGTTCGCGGCGCCGTACTGGGTGTGCAACGTCTCGACCTGCAACCGGCCGCGCACCGCGCTCGTGTTCTGCACGGTCGAGTGCTGGGACTCGCACGTCCCCGTGTGGCGCCACCGCGAGGCGTGGGCGATCGAGAAGCGATCCCCGACGCGCGCCGAGTGGGAAGGGCAGCGCGCAGCGGAGGAGGCGCAGGCGGCCGCCGCGCCCGCGTCGAGCGCCGGCAGCGCGACGGCGCCGCCTTCCGCGCAACCCGCGCCCGCGCCGTCCGCGCCGCGCGCGGATGCGACCGCGACGCCGGACGCGGCTCGTGCGCCCGTCAGCCTGGCTGCGGGCGCGCCGCGCGACATCCTGGTCGTCGCGTCCAAGCTCAAGGCGTACATCCGCGCGCGCTCGGACATGAACACCTCGGACGCGGTGCTCGAGGTCCTTTCCGACCGGCTGCGCGCGCTCTGCGATCAGGCGATCCGGCGCGCGGCGGAGGCGGGTCGCAAGACGGTCCTCGATCGCGACTTCTGAGCGGCCGGGCCGGCGTCGCGCCCGCTCACGATCCGCCGCGCGCCACCGCGCGCACGCCGGCAAGCGTCTGCCGGAGATGCTCCTCGAGCAGGCGTGCCGCCTCGCGCGCCCGCCCCGCGAGCGCCGCGTCGCGGATCGGCCCGTGCTCCCCGACGACGTCGTGATGGCCGACGCCCTCCGGCGCCGCGAACGCGAGCAGCGCGTAGCGCTGCGAGTGGTCCGCGAGAAGCGACGTCAAGCGCAGGAGCCAGCGCGATCGGCAGCGCGCGAGCAGCGTCGCGTGGAACTCGGCGTGGCGGTCGACGGCCTCGACCAGATCGCGCGGGAGCCTGCCCGGACCGCCGTTCGCGGCCACCAGGCGGTCATAGGCGGCCGCGATCTGGGCGCGGTGCGCGTCGTCGGAATGCGCGAGCGAGTCGCGCAGCGCGCGCGGGTCGAGGAGCACGCGCAGCTCGTAGATCTCCCCCGCGTCGCGCGGCGAGACCGGCGCGACGCGCGCGCCGCGCTGCGGCTCGATCTCGATCAATCCCTGCGCCGCGAGGCGCTGCATCGCCTCGCGGAGCGGCGTCGCGCTGACCGCGAAGCGCTCGACGAGCGCCGCCGCGACGAGCCGCTCGCCCGGGGCGAGCTCGCCGGCGAGGATGGCCCGGCGCAGGCGGCGGTCGACCCAGTCGGCGCGCGTGTCCGGCGCGGCGCCGTCCTGCCGATCGGATGCGCGCGTCGGCGCGGTCGGTCTTCGGGTGTGGGCGGCGCGCCCCGACTCCTCCGCTTCCTCCATCGGCCTGCTCGCTCCTTCCATTGCTTTCCGCTCGAACGGCTTGACTCGATAATTTATAAATTATAACGGAGGAACGCAATGAGGATCGCGAGGTTTCTCGAGGCCGGCCGCGAGTGCCACGGCGTCATCCGGGGCGACGACGTCTCCGACGTGAGCGGCTCTCCCGAGCTCGCCGGAGGCATTCCCGGGCTGCTCGCCGGCGGCTCGCGCGCGCTCGCTGCTCTCCACGACGCCGCAGCCCGGGCGCGCCGCGTTCCGCTCGCCGACGTCCGGCTCCTCGCCCCGATCGCGCGCCCGCCGAAGTTCCTCGCGATCGGCCTCAACTACGCCGACCACGTGAAGGAGGCCGGCCTCGAGCCGCCGACCTTCCCGGTCTTCTTCAACAAGCAGACGACGTGCGTCGTTGGACCCGGCGACGCGATCCATCGCCCGCGCGTGTCCGCGCTCCTCGACTACGAGGGCGAGCTCGGGGTCGTGATCGGCCGGCGCTGCCGGCACGTCCCGGCCGAGCGCGCTCGCGAGGTCATCGGCGGGTATCTGGTCGTGAACGACGTCACCGTGCGCGACTGGCAGTTCAAGGCGCCGACGATGACCCTCGGGAAGTCGTTCGACACCCACGGCCCGATCGGGCCCTGGCTCGTCACGGCGGACGAGATCGCCGACCCGCAGGACCTTCGCATCCGCACGTGGGTGAACGGCGAGCTCGTTCAGGACGCTTCGACGCGCGAGATGATCTTCGGCGTGGCCGAGCAGATCGCGACGCTCTCCACCGCCTTCACCCTCGAGCCGGGCGACGTGATCTCGACCGGCACGCCGGCCGGCGTCGGGATCGTCCGGAAGCCGATGCTGCTCTTGAAGGCCGGCGACGTCGTCCGGGTCGAGGTCGAAGGCGTCGGCGCGATCGAGAACCCCGTGATCGACGAGCCCGAGGACACGGCGATCGGGATGATCGCCGACGAGCCGGGAGGACCGGAATGAGCATGCACCGACTGACGGCGATCGCGATCGGCGTTCCGGACGTCGCGCCGGTCGCCGCGTTCTATCGCGACTTCGGCCTCGCCGAGACGTCGCCCGGCGTCTTCGCGACGCGGGACGGCGGCGAGCAGCTCCGCCTCGTGCCGTCGCCGCGCCGGCGGCTCCTCGAGCTCGGCGTCGGCGTCGATCATCCCGACGACCTCGAGCGCATCGCGCGCTCGCTCGCCGCGCTCGGCGTGCCGGTGGAGCGCTCCGGCGACGACCGCATCGCGGCGCGCGACGCAGCGAGCGACGTGCAGGTCGTCGTCGCGATCGCCGAGCGCATCGCGCAGCCGCCGTCGCGCGAGGCACGGCTCAACCTCCCGGGCGTCGTCCGCCGGCGGAACGCGCGCGCCGACTCGTTCGCGCGCGCCGAGCGCGTCGCGCCGCGGAAGCTCGGGCACGTCGTCGTCGGGTCGCTCGACGCGGACGCGAGCCGGCGCTTCCTCTGCGAGGGCCTCGGGTTCGCGGTGAGCGACGAGATCCCCGGCGTCGGCGCGTTCCTCCGGTGCTCGACCGATCACCACAACGTCCTCGTGCAGACCGCGCCGATCGCGTTCCTCCACCACACGGCGTGGGAGGTCGACGACGTCGACGACGTCGGCCGCGGCGCGAAGGCGATGATCGACGCCGATCCGTCGCGCCACGTGTGGGGCCTCGGCCGCCACTACCTCGGCTCGAATTATTTCTGGTACCTGCGCGACCCCGCCGGCAACTTCGCCGAGTACTACTCCGACCTCGACGTCATCGACGACGCCGCGCTCTGGCGCCCGGAGCCGGCGCGCGGCATGGCGGGTCTGTACTCGTGGGGACCGCCCGTGCCGGGCGAGTTCCTCGCGCCGCCCGACCTCGTCGCCTCGGCCGCGTGAGCGACCCGTTGGCCGCTTCGGCGATCGACGATCCGGTCGACGTCGCGATCGTCGGGCTCGGGCCCGTCGGCGCCGCGGCGGCGTGCCTGCTCGCGCAGCGCGGCCTCACGGTGGCCGCGTTCGAGCGCGAGAAGAGCGTCTACCACATGCCGCGCGCCGCCCACTTCGACGCGGAGATCATGCGCGTCTGGCAGGCGATCGGCCTGACCGACGCGCTCGCGTCGTGCACGACCCACATCCCCGGCATGCACCTCGTGAACGCCGAGGGCCGGAAGCTCCTGGGCTTCGACACGTCGGTCGAGGTCGGACCGCTCGGCTGGCCGCCCGACACGATGTTCCACCAGCCGGACCTCGAGACCGCCCTCCGCGGCCGCGCGCGCGAGCTCGGGGTCGCGATGCACCTCGGGTGGGAGGCGGTGGACATCGACCCGGGACGCGCGTGCGGCGGCGAGGTGCGCGTGCTCCTGCGGAACGTCGACGGCGGCGCCGAGCGTGCGGTCCGGGCACGCTGGCTGCTCGGATGCGACGGTGCGCGCTCCCTCGTGCGGAGCGCGATCGGCGGCGCGCTCGAGGACCTGCGCTGCGATCAGCCGTGGCTCGTCGTCGACGTGATCCTGAAGCGGCCGGTCGAGCTCCCGCGCGTCGCCGTCCAGTACTGCGATCCGGCGCGCCCGGCGACGTTCGTCCCGATGCCCGGCGCGCGCCGGCGCTGGGAGTTCATGCTGATGCCCGGCGATACGCGCGAGTCGATGGAGCGACCGGAGCGCGTCCGCGAGCTCGTCGCGCCGTGGGTCCGGCCGGAGGACGTCGAGGTCGAGCGCGCGGTCGTCTACACGTTCCACGCCTGCCTGGCCGCGCCGTGGCGGAAGGGACGCCTGTTCCTCCTCGGCGACGCCGCGCACCAGATGCCGCCCTTCCTCGGCCAGGGGATGTGCGCCGGCGTCCGCGACGCCGCGAACCTCTCCTGGAAGCTCGACCTCGTCGCGCGCGGGCTCGCCGCCGAAGCGCTGCTCGACTCGTACGAGCGCGAGCGCTCGCCGCACGTCCGCGCCGTGATCGACCTCGCGGTCCGGACGGGAGGGATCATCCAGACGACCGACCCGGCGCTCGCGGCCGTGCGCGACGCGCACTTCCTCGGACCGGATGCGCCGTCGCTCCGCCCGGAGCCGCTGCCGTCGCTCGCGGACGGCATCGTGCGCGCGGGCGACCCGTCGGCGGGCCGAGTCGTGCCGCAGCCGCGCGACGAGACGGGAGCGCGCCTCGACGACCGCCTGGGCCCCGGCTTCGCAATCGTCTGCCGTCGCGATCCGCGCGGCGGCATGCGGGAAGAATCGCTCCGCTTCTGGGACCGCCTCGGCGCGCGCTTCGTCGCGACCGGCGCGCTCGACATCTGGCTCGCGTCGCACGGCGCGACCGCCGTCGTCGTGCGGCCCGATCGCTACGCGTTCGGCGCCGCGACCGGCGCCCACGACCTGGACGCCGTCACCGACGACCTGCGCGCTCGGCTCGAGCGTCCCTGACGCGCGCCGCCCGGCGCGCGAGCGCCGTCGGCGTGCATTCGTCCGCGGCGACCGCCGCGCTACGATGCCTGCGTCTGGTCGGGCGGCACGGGGATCTGGATCGGTCGCGTGACGACGCGTCCGTTCTCGCACCGCACGACCCACATCGAATCGCTCGGCACGGTCGGGACGAAGCACGGGAACTGCGGCGTGTGGAACATGACGACGAGGCACTCGCTCAGCTGCGAGATCGTCATCTCCCAGCGGGTCGTGTTCTGGTCGCCCGAGATCACCCACAAGAACTCGACGGGCAGGCCGGTCTCCTTGAACTTCCGGCACACCGCGAGGAGCCCTTCCCGCATGACGGACTCGGTGTCGATCGCGGGCCAGAACCCGCCGCCGGCAGGATCGTTCAGCCAGTCGCGCTTGACGTGCTCGGCCTGCGCGTCGCTCTTGTAGAAGCCCATGTCGCGCGCGATCCGGACGAGCTTGTTCTCGGCCTTCGTGGGGTCCGCCTGGAGACGCGAGATCATCTGATCGAGGAGGGGATTTCGATGCGCGCCCTTCAGGCGCGAGGCGCGCGCGAACCGTCCGAACACGGGCGCCTTCACCAGCAGATCGGGCATTCCGGGCATGGCTTCGCTCCTCTTTCGGAGAGGCGGCGTGCCTCTCGTGCTGTCGACCGCATCAGGCGGATTGCCAGCGCACCTCGAATGCGTGAACGCGCTTCGCGAAGCCCCGGAGCGCGATGCGGCCACGGTCGACGAAGGAAATCGATTTTCCGCGCGCGAGGCTCCGGACGACGTCCGAAACCAGGATCTCCCCGGGTCGCGCACGCGCGCACAGGCGGGCCGCGGCGTTCACCGCGACCCCGTACAGGTCGCCGCCCTCGGCGAGCGGCTCGCCGGCGTTGAGCCCGATGCGCACCGCGAGGTCGGCGTCGGCGATCGTGACGTTGCGCTCCGTGATCGCGCGCTGGATGGAGATCGCGCAGTCGATCGCGACGCCGACCGACGGGAACGACGCCATGATGCCGTCGCCGGTGTGCTTGATCTCGGCCCCGGCGGAACGCTCGAGACACTCGCGAACGATCGCGTCGTGCGCCCGCAGGATGGCTCGCGCGCCGTCGTCGCCGAGCCGCTCGAAGAGGCCGGCCGACCCGACGACGTCGGTGAAGAGAATCGTTCGGAGCGGCTGGTGCTCGTCGTGGTGCTCGTCGCTCGCCGGGACGTCGGACGCCGGCGTCGCGGCGTCGGGCGTCGGGGTCGGCGCGGCCGGAAGCCCTGTGGCAGCGGCGGGCGCGCGCCGCCCCGCCTCCAGGCGCTGCCCGAGCCTTTCCGCCGCGCGGATGGATGGCACCATCGCGAGATCCTGGAAAAGCGGCCGAGCGCGAGCGACGAGCTCGGTCGCGCGGCCCCGATCGCCGCGCCGGCCCCGCTCCGCGAGCATCTCCGCCAGCCCGAGGAGCGACAGCGCGAGCTCGGGTCGCGCGCCGCGCGCCGCCGTCTGCTCGATCGCGGCGCCGAACCAGTTCTCGCCGGCGTCCCAGCGCCGGCAGAGCGCGGACGCGACCCCGAGGACGCGCGCGATCGAGACCACCCATCCGCTCGCGAACACGACGCCGCGTTCCGCGGCGCGCGCGAGGCTGTCCGATGCGGCGTCGGCGATCCCCGGCGAGCCGCAGACCACCGCGATCTCGACGAGCGCGGCCAGGACCGAGAGACCGTAGACGTCGGCCGCCTCGTTCGCCCCGATCGTCTGCTGCGGCAGCGCGCCGACCCGCTCGCGGAGCCGCACGCCCGCATCGCTCGAGTCGTCGGCCCACGCGGCCACGAGCTGGCAGTAGAGGTACGTCGCGGTCTGGAGGGCGGGACCGGGATCGTCGAAGACCTGGCCGGCCTCGACCAGCAGGCGGAGAGCTTCGTCGGCTTCGCCGAACGCGCCGCGGAGCGCGCGGGCGCGCGCGAGCGCCGGCAGCACCGTCGGACCCGCCCACGGGTATCCCGATCGCCGCAGCAGGGTCATCGCCTGCTGGGCATGGCGCTCCGTCGCCGCGAAGTCGCCGCGCGCGAGCGCGACGCACGCGACCGCTCCTTCCGCGAGCGACTGATCGCCCCAGTCGTGCAGCGCTCGCGTGAGCTCCCTGCCCTCGCGGGCGCGCGCCTCCGCTTCGTCGAGCCGCCCGAGCCAGAGGAGCGCGAGGGGCATGCGCTGCACCATCTGGCTGTCGAGCCAGCGATCGCTGGTCCGTCGCGCGTGTTCGCGGCCCGACGCGAGGTGCTCGAGCGAGCGAGCGGGCTGCATGGTCTGGCTGCAGACGAGAGCGAGCGCGCGGTGCGCTTCCGCGCAGAGGACGTCGTTGTTCGACTTCTCGCCGATCGCGAGCGCCCTGCGGGCCGCTTCCTCGGCGGCCTCCGCCCGGCGTGCGGTCCAGAACACCTGCGCGAGCTCCGCCGATACGAATCCGCTCAGCACGTCGTCGACGCCCGTGAGCCGCTTCCGCACGTCCTCGAGCGGCGCGGGGTCGATGAGCGTGCCGTAGGCGACGGAGGCGAGCGTGAACTGCGCGCGCGTCCGGCCCATGAGCGCGCGCGCGAGCCCGCGCGCGTCGCCGATCCGACCAAAGATGTCCACGGCGTGCCCGTACTGGTCGATGCACGGGCCCCCGTCCTGGTCGCGGAAGTGCGCGAGCCCGGCGTGCTCGTGGAGCTCGGCGCGCGCACGATCGTCGAGCAGCGCGCCGGCCGCTCCGCTCGCGTCGGCCTCGAGCGCGGCGCGGTAGTAGCGGGCGGCGTCGCTCCAGGCGGCCTGCGCGAACGCGCGGTCGCCCGCGCGCCGCGCGTGGTGGAGCAGGCGCCCGCCGTTCACCACCGGCCCTGCGGCGACGAGGTGATGGGCGATCTCGAGCACGTGCTCGTCGGCGCGACCGCCGTGGAGCTCCGCGAGCGCGTCCGCGATGCGCGCGTGCAGCAGCTGGCGCTGTGACGCCGGCGGCTCGGCGTAGAGGACCTGCCGGATGAGCGGGTGGACGAACTGGAAGCCGCGTCCGTCGCTCGCGATCAGGTGGCGCGCGAGCGCCTCGTCGAGATCCGCGAGCACCTCGGCCTCGCGCTTCCCGGCGACCGCGCACAGGGTCCGGAGCGAGAACGCGTCGCCGACGAACGCGGCGAGCGTGAGCACCGACCGGCAGCGCTCGCCGAGCTCGCGCGTGCGCACCGCGATCGCACCGGCGAGGTCGGGCGGGAGCACCACGTCGAGCGCGGAGACCATCGACGCCGATCGCCCACCGCGCTCGTCGATCGCGCCCCGGCGCACGAGGTGGTGCACGACCTCCTGGACGAACAGCGGATTGCCGCACGTCGCCTCGCTCACGAGGGCGATCATCTGGTGCGAGGGACGTCGAAGCCCGAGGCCGCGCACGAGGTCGGTGACCTCCGCCTCGCTGAGACCGGCGAGATCGAGGGTGTGGCACACCTCCTCGCGCCGGAAGCGCGCGAAGGCGCGCGCGAGGCGGTCGCTCTCTGCGACCGGTCGCAGCGAGCCGACGACGAGGAGCGGAAGCGGCTCCCCGCCCGCGGCGTCGGCGACCGTGAACACGAGGTGCGAGAACAGCTCGAGCGACGGCTGGTCCACCCAGTGGAGGTCGTCCAGCAAAAAGACCGATGGCTGCTTCCGCGCGAGCTCGACGATCGCTCGCGAGGCGGCGAGCACGAGACGCACCTGATCCGCGCTGCGCCAGGGCCCCGCCCGCTCCGCCGGCGCGGCCGCCCCGCCGCCCAGGAGCTCGCGGAACGCCACGGCGTCGCGGCCCAGGGCGCTTTCGACCTCCGGCCGCATTTCGCGCAGCCGACCGGCGAGAGCCTCCATGATCGGCAGGAACGGCAGCGTGAGGTCCTCGTAGCCCCGCCCCGCGAAGACCGCGCTGCCGTGCGCGCGGGCGGTCGCCGCCAGCTCGCGCACGAGGCGCGTCTTGCCGATGCCGGCGTCGCCGACCACGAGGGCGACCTGCGGGCGGCCGGCGCGCGCGTCGTCGAGCCAGCCGACGAGCTGGTCGACCTCGCGCCGGCGGCCGACGAACGGCGGCGCACTCCGCACGCGAGCTACCGGCGCGGTACTTCCGGCCCACGACGACGGCGGCGAAGGACTCACGCTCGGCTCCGGACCAACGGACGCCTTCTTCAATGCACCATTTCGACGGGTACGTCGAAGAGCTCGAACAGGCAGGAGCGGCCGGCGAGGCCGGCGAGCTTCACCCGGCGGCGATCGAGGTCCGCGAAATGGCGGACCGCGCCGGTCTCGGGATCCGGGACGTCCACGCCCGTCAAAAATCCCGAAAGCGGCGCGGCCCCACCGGGCGGAGCCGTCGGGCTCACGTGCGTGAACGCGGTGCCGGTCTCGCGGGCGTGACAGCCGTTGCAGGTGTTGAGGGAGAAGTGGAAGCGCAGATCGGGGGTCGCGATCGCGGTCGGCGTCGGGCCGGTCCAGTACGTTCCGGTCTGCGCCCGCGCGTGCCCGCCGAGAAACGGCGTCCGGGGCGGGTTCTCGTCGGGAACGACGTGCCGGTCGGCGAGGATCGCGGGTGCGTTGGCGTTGACGAAGGCCGCGAGCGCCGCCGTTCGGTCGGCCGAGCTCCTTGGCGTCCGCTGCACCGGCGCCGGCTCGAGCCAGCCGCTCGTCCGCAGGCGGAACTCGCGCATGTCCCACGCGCTCTCCCCCGGCTGGGAGAGATCCGCGAGCGCGATCTCGTTGGTCCGGATCTGCGCGAGCGCGCTCCCGTTCGGACGCGACGGGGCCGCGCCGGCGCGCGCGAACTGCTCGGTGATCGCCGCGAGCGCCGTATCATAGGCGGGCGATCCGAGCGGATGCCGGCCGAGGTCCGCCCACTGCCGCGCCCACGCGCGCAGCTCGCCGCAGCCGCTCCGCTCGATCTCGTACTCGACGATCACCGTGAAGCGGAGCGGGACGCACGACGGCGGCGGAGCGATCGCGCCGAAGACGAAGCGCGCCTCGCCCGCGCTGCCGGGCCCGAAGACGAGGTCGTCGGCGAGATCGATGCGATTGACGATCGCGAGGAGCCGGAAGGGCGCTTTCGCGAGGTCGAGCGGTCCGCCGGGCGTCGTGCGCGGCCAGGGATCGAGGATCGCGCTCTGGACGAGCGGTCGCTTGCCGACGACGTCGCCGTTCACGGTTTGATCCGATTGCCACCGCGTGAGCCAGTCGCGAACGAGGACGGAGGGATCGACCGATCCGGCCATCTGCTGCACGAGGTACCCGAACGTCCACTTGCCCATCGGCGTTCCGGCCCCGGTACACGGGTCGAACGTCCGCGACGGGTCGTTCACGACCGCGGGGTCGACGATCACGAGCGAGCGCGCGGCATCGATCTCCTCGGGCGCGACCCATTCCGCCGAAAGGGGGAACGCGCCGCCGGAGAGCGCTCGCTCGACGTCGAGCGGCGGCAGCGGGACGTCCCCGATCTTGACGCGCCCCCGATACGCGGGGAACGCGAGCGGTCGCCCGAGGGTCTCGCGCAGCGCATCGAGGTCCTTCTGGCGGGCGGCGAGTGCCCGGACGTCGAGCGGCACCGTTCCGACGAAGGCCCCGCGCTCCGCGTCGCTCCGCGCGAGCAGAACCCGCTCCCCGTCGACGTCGATCGCGACGCGATCGGGCAGTCGCTCGGCGCGCTCGAAGCGCACCCGGATGCGCGCCCGGCCGCCCTCGGACGACAGCACCTCGACGGACTCGGCGCGAGGCGGGTCGCCTCGAACGAGATCGTCGGACGGCGGCGAGGTGCGCGCCCCCAGGGTTGCGTCGGCCGGGCGCGCCGTCCCCGCCGAAGGTCCGGTGACGACGAGTGCCGCCACGCACGCCGCGCGCAAAGCGAACAATCCGCGAGCTTTCATCGCCGCGGACTGTAGTTCGGTCGTCGTCGGTGCGGCAATCACTCCACCGCCCGACGCGCCGCGCCCCGACCACCTATCTGCTCGGTTTCGGCGCTGCTAGCGTCGCACCGGATCCAGAGCACGGCTGCAGGGGCGCGGTGCTCGAGAAGCGCCCTTGCCGTCGCGCAACAGCACTTCGGGAGGAACGTCCATGGCTCACTTGCTTCGCCCGTCGTCCTGGTCGGCGGCCTTCGCGATCGGCTTCGCGATGTTTGCAGCGAGCGCCGCGCCGTGCGCGGCTCAGGACCAGGCCTGCCAGTTCGAGGTCTCGCTGCCCGGCTCCCGTACGTCGACCCACAAGATCGATGCCCCCGGGATCTACTGCCTCACGACCGATGTGAACATGGCGCCCAGCTTCACGTTCGGTAACGCCGTGGAGATCGAGGCGAACAACGTGCTTCTCGACCTGAACGGCCACAAGATCGGCGGCCAGGGTGCCGGGCTCGGCACGATGGCGATCGGCATCCGCGCCCTCCACCGGAAGAACGTGACGATCAAGAACGGCACCATCCGCGGCTTCTTCACCGGCATCGACCTGACCGACGAGTCCTCGGCAGGGCACGTCGTGGAGGGCGTTCGGCTGGATTCGAACACGCGCACGGGAATGGCGCTCGAAGGCGTCGGCCACATCGTTCGCGGCAATCAGATCGTGAATACCGGCGGCACGACCGCGCTCGGACCCGATGCCGACGCGATCGCGATCAACGTGCAGGGCAGCTCCGGCGTCCGGCTGCTGAACAACGACGTGATCGGCGTCGCGCCGACCGGCACGGGCGTCGGCCGGGCGATCTTTCTGTCGGGCGGAGCGGTCGATGCGCTCATCGTCGAAAATCGCATCACCGATGCCGACCGCGGCGTCGAGATTCTCGGAAGCGGCAAGTTTCGCGACAACCTGACGGTCAACGTCGACAACCCGTTCAGCGGCGGGACGAACGTCGGCGGGAACGACTAGCGCGCGAGAACCCGTCGCGTCGTCGCGCCTGGCAGAAATTCGGTTGACGACGACGCTCGGGTCGTCTTGACCGTCGCGTGCGCCCGGGCTCGGGAGGAGCCGTCGACCGGCACGCGTGGGGCCAAATGGACCGCAGGGGAAGATCAACGCGTTCGAATCCGACGTCGTATCGCAGCTGCGCTCCCGCCCGAGCGAGTGTGCGCGCGAGAAGCTGCAGGCCGGACGAGCTTCGAGCAATGCTGGGCCAAGCCGGTCCACTGGGGTCTTCCTGTCGACCCGGGGTGTGTTGCCGCCAACCTTGCTGCGCTTTACGGAGAGGGCGGAGTGCCTGGCGCCGGCCGACGTGACGACGGTTCGGGGCCAGATCGACTCGGTCGTGAGCGACGTCACCGGGATGCTGGTGCCGTAGGAAGCGTCGGTGACGGCGCGGCGGCGGGCCGCGCCGTCACAGGCTGTGCGTCGACGCGAAGAGCCCGTTCCGTAGCCCGGAGAACAGCGCGAGATTGTTCCGCAGCATGCGGCCGCGGAACTCCGGGAAGTCGTGGAAGAAGCGGCTCCGGAGCGCGGCGCGCGGGTCGAAGTAGAGCTTCATGCTCTCCCACAGCATCGCGCGCGCGATCTGCGCGCTCGTCAGGTGGCGCGTGCGGACGTTCGCCATGTAGCCGTTGTAGCGCGTCAGGTCGTCGGGGTTCGTGACCAGGCCCTCCGCGACCAGCGAATCGCGCATCTCGGTGCGCGGGTACGGCGTCAAGCACTGCACGATCGGGAAGTCGAGCGCGAGGTCGCGCGCGTAGCGGAAGGTGCGGCGGATCGCGGCGCGGTCGTCGTCGGGGTTGCCGACGATGAAGCCGCCGACCGCCTTGATGCCGTTCTCCTGCAGGAGCCGGACGGCGCGCGGGGTCTCGTCCTCGACCTTGCCGCGCTTCGCGCCGATGTCGAGCGCCGCGACGTTGGAGTCCTCGGCGTTCTCGATGCCCATGAAGACGGTGTCGAAGCCGGCGCGCGCCATCGCGGGCGCCAGCGTCGGGTCCTTGGCGATCCCGTGCACGGACGCCTGCACGATGTAGCGCAGGTGGTGGAGCCCGGCCGCGACGATCTCCTCGCAGAGCTCCTTGAAGCGCGGCACGTCGATCGTGATGTTGTCGTCGACGAAGAAGACGCCGCGCACGCCGCGCCGGTCGAGCGAGCGCAGGTCCTCGAGGACGCGCGCGATCGGAAAGCGGCGGAAGGTGCGGCCGTACATGCGACGGATCGAGCAGAACGTGCAGGGGAGGGGACAGCCGCGCGTCGTCTCGGCGACGTCGAACGTGCGGTCGAAGTAGAAGGCGCCGTCCCATGCGCGCGCCTCGCGCCGCGGGAGCGGGAGCGAGTCGAGCTCGAGGAGGGCGCCGTCGGCGTTGTGGTGCCAGTCGCGCGGGCCGCGCCACGAGAGGCCGGGGACGCCGCCGAGGTCGCCGCCGCTGCCGACCAGGACGTCGACGAGCTGGCGGAACGGACGCTCGCCCTCGCCGCGCACGATGAAGTCGAAGACCTCGCCGTCGCGCGCGGCGATCTGGTCGGAGAGCACGGTCGCGTGGTAGCCGCCGAGCACGTGCAGGACGCGCGGCGACTCGCGGCGCACGGCGAACGCGAGCCGGCGCGCTGTCTCGTACTGGAACGACATCGCAGAGTATCCGACCAGGTCGGGATCGAACGTCCGCACCTCCGAGAGCACCTGCTCCCGGACGCCGTGCGGCCGCAGCACGAGGTCGAGGATCCGGACGTCGTGCTCGGGCACCTGGGCCGCGATCGAGCAGAGCCCGAGGTTCGGGAACTTCATGACCCGGTCGAGCGACGCCGCCGTATCCGGCATCGCCACCAGCAGAATGCGCATGACTTCGAGCGTCGGCCCGCCGCCGCCGAGTGTCAAATACGCGAGAGCTCCCGGCGCGGGGACCGCGTCAGGTCAGCGGCGACCAGGGGACCGTCCTCAGCAATCGGCTTCGCCACTGGTCGCGGAGCTCGAGCGCGTCGTGCATCCAGGTGCCGGGCTCGCGAAAGCGATCCGGGACCTCGCGCGTGAGGAGCGGAACCAGGAAGTCCGCCCGAACCACCTTCTGCCAGAGGATCACCTCGCGCCGGCGTCCGGCGCCGTACGCCGTCCGGAAGCTCGCCTCGACCGTCAGGATCTCGCCGCGCTCCCGCATCTCGCGCGCGTAGTGCGACCCCGACCGCTCGACGTAGTCCTCGAGCTTCCCGGCATCGGGCCACACGGTGTCCTCCATGAACAGCGTCGGCTCGCGCTCCGCGAGCGCGCCCGGGAGATCGCCGAAGCGGACCTGCTGCAGCTTCGACCACGGCAGCGGGACGAGCACCTTGGCGTGCGCGTCGTAGCGCAGCTCGTCGAGCCGACGGACGGCGTCGCGCAGATCGCCCCCGTCGATGCGCCGGACGAGTCGCTCCCACGCGGCGCCGTCCTTCACCGCGGTGATCGTGACGACGCGATACGACGGACCGCTCCCGTGCGCGTGGTGGAGGAAGTAGAGAAGCCGCGCGTCGTCGTCACGCGCGAGCGCGGGGCGCCATTCGTCGCGCACGGCAGCCTCGAACTCCTTCTCGCGCCGGCCCCGGACCTCGTGCTCCTCGTGGACGAACAGCATGCCGAACCCTCCCTCGCTCCCGCGACGCTAGCACGGCCGAGACCGCGGAGTCGCGGTTGACATGGCGCCGGCAGTCGCCCAGAACGCGACGTCGGTCCGGGAGCCAGCAGATTCCGGGCGGGAGGGCGCGTGCGATGCGACGCGCAGGGGAGATGCGGATGAACGATCGAATCGGGCGGCGGCGCGCGGCGGGGGCGGCCGTGCGCTGCGCGGCGGCGGGGGCGGCGATCGCGACCGTCCTCGTCCTCGGCGCGTGCTGGCAGAACCCCACCGGGACCCGAGGCGAGCTCCGGAACGAGGAGGAGTACGCGGCCTACCGCCTGCCCGGGACGGGGGTCATCGAAGGACAGGTGCTCATCGATCTGCCCTCGGGCGAGAAGCTCTACGGCGGCGAGTGCCAGGTGCGCCTCCTTCCGGTCACGACGTCGACCAGGAAGTACTTCGAGTCGGTCGTCCTGACCGGAGAGGTGAAGCCGGTCCCGACGGAGATGGAGCAGGTCTCGTGGCTCGAGCGCGCCGACGCGCTCGGTCGCTTCCGATTCATCAATCTGCCGGGCGGGAACTACTACGTGATCTGTCCGATGGCCTGGGTGCAGAACGGTGCGACGCGCGAGGGCATCGCCTTCGCGCAGACCGCGCTCTCGCCCGGAGAAAAGGCGGCCGTCGTCGTCACGCGCGGGACGGGCAGCTCGGGCGGCTGAGCCCAGGCCAGCCCGCCACAGCACTCGACGGCGGCTTCGTCGCGACGAGGCGCGGCGCGATCCGGGCGTGGGCGGCATCCGATGGCGAAGCCGGAACGATTCCCGGTAAGCTCGTGGGATGCGTTTCGTGTCCTTCCGGTCGCTCACCGCGCCGTGCGCCGTCGCAGCGTTCCTCTCCCTGGCGCCGCATCTCGCTCGCGCGGCCGCGACCCCGGCGCCCGGGGCGCCGACGGCGACCGCCTCACCGGCGGCCAAGGGCGCGCCGCCCGCCGCGGGCGCCGGAGCGGGAGTCTACTCGGGCCACGGCATCGCCATGCACGGCGACCTCAAGTACCCGGCCGGCTTCAAGCACTTCGACTACGTGAACCCGAGCGCGCCGAAGGGCGGAGAGGTGAAGCAGTCCACGGTCGGGACGTTCGACAGCTTCAACCCGTTCATCGTGCGCGGGAACCCGGCGGCCGGGATCGCGCGCATCTACGACACGCTGCTGTCGCCGAGCGCGGACGAGCCGTTCAGCGAGTACGGCCTCCTCGCGGAGAAGGTCGAGACGCCGGCCGACCGCTCGTGGGTCGCGTTCACGCTCCGGCCGGAGGCGCGCTGGCACGACGGCAAGCCGATCACGGTCGAGGACGTGATCTGGTCGTTCGAGACGCTGCGGGCCAAGGGGCAGCCCTTCTACCGCGCGTACTACGACGGGGTCGCGAAGGTCGAGAAGACGGGCGACCGCACCGTCAAGTTCACGTTCAAGCCGGGCCAGAACCGCGAGCTGCCTCTCATCCTCGGGCAGCTCGTCGTCCTGCCGAAGCACTGGTGGGAGAAGCGCGAGTTCGACAGCACCTCGCTCGACCCGCCGCTCGGGAGCGCCGCCTACAAGATCGACTCCTTCGATGCCGGCCGCCGCATCGTCTACCGCCGCGTCCCCGACTACTGGGGCAAGGACCTCGCGGTGAACGTCGGCCGCGACAACTTCGACGCGATCGTCGTCGACTACTACCGCGACGACACCGTCGAGCTGGAGGCGTTCAAGGCCGGCGAGTACGACCTCCGTCCCGAGACGTCGGCGAAGAACTGGGCGACCGCGTACGACTTCCCGGCGATCCAGCAGGGCCTCGTCAAGAAGGAGCAGTTCCCGCACTCGCGCCCCGCCGGGATGCAGGGCTTCGCGTTCAACACCCGGCGCGCGCAGTTCCAGGACGCGCGCGTGCGCGAGGCGCTCGACTGGGCGTTCGACTTCGAGTGGTCGAACAAGACGCTCTTCTACGACCAGTACAAGCGCACGCGGAGCTACTTCGACAACTCCGAGCTCGCGGCGACGGGCCTTCCGAGCGACGCCGAGAAGGCGGTCCTCGAGCCGTGGCGCGGCAAGATCCCGGACGAGGTATTCACGGCGGAGTACCAGCCGCCCAAGACCGACGGCTCCGGCAACAACCGCGACAATTTGAAGCGCGCCGTCGACCTGCTGAAGGCCGCCGGCTGGCAGATCGACCCGCAGACGCGGAAGCTCAAGAACGCCGCGGGCCAGCCGCTCGAGTTCGAGATCCTGCTCGTCAACCCGTCCTTCGAGCGCGTCGTGCTGCCGTACGCGAAGAACCTCGAGCGGCTCGGGATCACGGCGAACGTCCGCACCGTCGACAGCGCGCAGTACCGTCGCCGCCTCGACGACTTCGACTTCGACGTGATCGTCGCGAGCTTCCCGGAGTCGATGTCTCCCGGCAACGAACAGCGCTCGTTCTGGGGATCGGCGTTCGCCGACAAGCCGGGCAGCGACAACGTGATCGGCATCAAGAGCCCGGCGATCGACGCGCTCGCGGAGGCGATCATCGCCGCGCCGGACCGGAAGAGCCTCGTCGACCGCACGCGCGCGCTCGACCGCGTACTGCAGTGGTCGCACTGGGTCGTGCCGAACTGGCACATCCCGTACGATCGCGTCGCCTACTGGGACAAGTTCGGGCGACCGGACAAGGTTCCGGACCAGGGCGTGCAGATCGACACCTGGTGGGTCGACGCCGACAAGGCGGCGAAGCTCCGCGAGCGAAAGGGCGCGCCCCCGGCCAAGCGCTCGTGACGCGGCGATGACCGCCTACCTCGTTCGCCGGCTGCTGCTCATGATCCCGACGATCTTCGGGATCATGGTGCTGAACTTCGTCATCATCCACGCGGCGCCCGGCGGGCCCGTGGAGCAGATCCTCGCCAAGGTGCGCGGCACCGACGTCCAGGCGACGGCGCGCCTCGGCGGCGCGCAGGGCGAGGCCGGCGGTCGGCCGCTTCCCGCCGCCGCGTCGAGCGCCGCGAGCCGCTACCACGGAGCGCAGGGCATCGACCCGGAGTTCATCCGTCAGCTCGAGAAGCAGTTCGGCTTCGACAAGCCCGCGCACGAGCGCTTCGTGCTCATGATGGGCCGCTTCCTCCGCTTCGACTTCGGCAAGAGCTTCTTCCGCGACCGCTCGGTCATCGAGCTGGTGCTCGAGCGGATGCCGGTCTCCATCTCGCTCGGCCTCTGGACGACGCTGCTCGTCTACGTCGTCTCCATCCCGCTCGGCATCGCGAAGGCGGTGCGCGACGGCTCGCGCTTCGACGTGTGGACCTCGGGCCTGGTCATCGTCGGCAACGCGATCCCGGGCTTCCTGTTCGCGATCCTGCTCATCATCCTCTTCGCCGGCGGCCGCTACTTCGAGTGGTTTCCGCTGCGCGGCCTCGTCTCGGACGACTTCGCGCAGCTCTCGCTCGCCGGCAAGGTCCGCGACTACTTCTGGCACATGACGCTGCCGGTCCTCTCGATGGTGATCGGGGGCTTCGCCGGCTTGACGCTCCTCACGAAGAACTCGTTCCTCGACCAGATCAGCCAGCAGTACGTGACCACCGCGCGCGCGAAGGGCCTGGGCGAGGGCCGCGTGCTCTACGGCCACGTCTTCCGGAACGCGATGCTCATCGTGATCGCCGGCTTCCCGGGCGCCTTCGTCGGCGTGCTCTTCACGGGCGCGCTCCTCACCGAGGTGATCTTCTCGCTCGACGGGCTCGGGCTCCTCGGCTTCGAGGCGGCGATCAATCGCGACTACCCGGTGATGTTCGGCACGCTCTACGTCTTCACGCTGCTCGGGCTCGTGATGAAGCTCATCGAGGACTTGACGTACGTGGCGGTCGATCCCCGCATCGATTTCGAGAGCCGTGACGTCTGACGCGCAAGCGGGCGAGGCGACGCGCCTCTTCGGCGTGCGCCTGACGCCGCTCGCCGCGCGCCGTGTCGCTCTCTTCCGCGCGAACCGGCGCGGTCGATGGTCGCTCTGGGTCTTCCTCGCGCTCTTCTTCTCGAGCCTCTTCGCCGAGGTCATCGCGAACGACCGGCCGCTGCTCGTCTCCTACGACGGCCGCCTCTACACCCCCTTCGCCGTGGCGTACCCCGAGACCGCGTTCGGCGGCTTCCTCGAGACCGAGGCCGACTACACCGATCCCGCCGTGCGCCAGCTCATCGAGGAGAAGGGCTGGATCGTCTGGCCGCCCATCCCGTACGGCTACGACACCGTCGTCCGCGACCTGCCGGGACCCGCGCCGTCTCCGCCGACGCGCCAGAACTGGCTCGGCACGGACGATCAGGCGCGCGACGTGACCGCGCGCCTGATCTACGGCTATCGCGTCTCGGTTCTCTTTGGATTGACATTGACCGTGCTCAGCTCGATCGTCGGCATCGCCGCCGGCGCGGTGCAGGGCTACTTCGGCGGCTGGATCGACCTCGGGCTCCAGCGCTTCATCGAGATCTGGTCCGGCATGCCGACGCTCTACCTCCTCATCATCCTCGCGAGCGTCGTGACCCCGAACTTCTGGTGGCTGCTCATCCTGATGCTGCTGTTCAGCTGGATGACGCTCGTCGGCGTGGTGCGCGCGGAGTTCCTGCGCGCCCGGAACTTCGACTACGTGCGAGCGGCGCGCGCGCTCGGCGTGGCCGACCGCGCGATCATGGCGCGCCACGTGCTCCCGAACGCGATGACCGCTGCGCTCACGTTCCTCCCGTTCGTGACGAGCGGAGCCGTCGTCACGCTCACGTCGCTCGACTTCCTCGGCTTCGGGCTGCCGCCCGGGTCGCCGTCGCTCGGCGAGCTGCTGAAGCAAGGGAAGGACAACCCGCAAGCGCCGTGGCTCGGGTTCACGGGCTTCTTCGTGATCGCGGCGATGCTGTCGCTCCTCGTCTTCATCGGCGAGGCGGTGCGTGACGCGTTCGACCCGCGGAAGGCGCTCGCGGGCCCGAAGGCGGCCGAGGACGCCGTCGTATCGTTCGAGGCGTCGCCGGTCGACGTCGAGTCGCCGGTCGCGGTGCCGCGACCGACGCGGAGCGGCGTCGCGCTGCACGAGCCGGCCGACGTGTCGCCGCACGGTCGATCCCGGGGCGCGCAGTCGGACGGGCCCCGCGACGACGGCACCGGGCAGGCCGAGGGACCGGGATCGCTCCTCGAGGTGCGCGACCTCGCGGTCCGCTTCGGGCGCGGACCGGGCGCGGTGGACGCGGTGCGCGGGGTCACCTTCGACGTCGAGCGCGGGGAGACCGTCGCGATCGTCGGCGAGAGCGGATCGGGAAAGTCGGTCACGGCGCTCTCGATCCTCCGCCTCCTTCCGTATCCGCTCGCGAGCCATCCGTCGGGCCGCGTGCGCTTCCGCGGCGAGAGCCTCCTCGACGCTCCGCCTGCGACCCTTCGCGAGCTCCGCGGCGACCGGATCGCGATGATCTTCCAGGAGCCGATGACGTCGCTCAATCCGCTCCACACGATCGAGCGCCAGATCTCGGAAGCCGTCCTCATCCATCGCGGCGCCGACGCGCGCGCGGCGCGCGTCCGCACGCTCGAGCTGCTCCGCCTGGTCGGGATCCCCGAGCCCGAGCGCCGCCTCCGCTCGTACCCGCACGAGCTGTCGGGCGGACAGCGCCAGCGGGTCATGATCGCGATGGCGCTCGCGAACGAGCCCGACCTTCTCATTGCCGACGAGCCGACGACCGCCGTCGACGTGACGATCCAGGCGCAGCTCCTCGAGCTCCTTTCCGATCTCCAGCGCCGCCTCGGCATGGCGATGCTGTTCATCACCCACGACCTCGGCATCGTCCGCCGGATCGCGCAGCGCGTGTGCGTCATGCGGCGCGGCGAGATCGTCGAGGCGGGTCCGGTCGCGCAGGTCTTCACGGAGCCGCGCCATCCCTACACGCAGGCGCTGCTCGCGGCGCAGCCGCGCGGCGAGCCGTCGCCGCCGGCGCCCGACGCGCCGGTCGTCGCCGCCTGTCGCGACCTCAAGGTCTGGTACCCGATCAAGAAGGGCGTGCTGCGCCGGACCGTCGACCACGTGCGCGCGGTCGACGGCGTGACCGTCGCGGTGCGCGAGGGTGAGACCCTCGGCGTCGTGGGCGAGAGCGGGTCGGGCAAGACGACCCTCGGTCTCGCGCTCCTCCGCCTCGTCTCGAGCCGGGGCGCGATCGAGTTCCGCGGACGCGAGATCGACGCGCTCCGCGCCCGCGAGCTCCGGCCGCTCCGGCCCGAGATGCAGATCGTCTTCCAGGATCCCTACGGGTCCTTGAGCCCGCGGCTGTCGATCGGGCAGATCGTCGAGGAAGGCCTCCTCGTGCACGGCCTCGCGGCGGGCGAGCGCGAGCGCCAGGACATGGTCGTGCGCGCGCTCGAGGACGTCGAGCTCGACCCCGCGAGCCGGCACCGCTACCCACACGAGTTCTCGGGCGGACAGCGCCAGCGCGTCGCGATCGCGCGCGCGATGGTGCTCGAGCCGCGCCTCGTCGTCCTCGACGAGCCGACCTCGGCGCTCGACGTGTCCGTGCAGGCGCAGATCGTCGAGCTCCTGCGCCGGCTCCAGGAGCGCCATCGCGTCGCGTACCTGTTCATCAGCCACGACCTGCGCGTCGTGCGCGCGATGAGCCACCGCATCGCGGTCATGCGCGACGGGCGCGTCGTCGAGGAGGGGCCCGCGGAGCAGGTGTTCGAGGCGCCGCGCGATCCCTACACGCGGACGCTTCTCGCCGCCGCGATCGACCTGAAGGCGGCGCCTGCGGGCGGCGCGGCCGGCCCCGGACGCGCCGCCGAGCCGGCGACCGGCACGCGCGCATGAGCGCGGCGCCGCCGACGTCCGGCGCGGTGGTGGCCGTCGCGCGCGTCGCGTTCGTGCTGTCCGCGCTCGCGACCGGGATCGCGGCCCTCGCGTTCGTCGTCGCGACCGGCGGGTGCTCCGCGATCGTCCCTGCGACCGCGGGGCTCGAGAACTGCCTGTACGTCTGCAACCGCAACCGCGCCTGCCAGGACGAGTGCCGTCGCGCCGCCGGCGTCGACGACGACGAGCCCGACGCCGGCGCGGCGGGCGCCTCGCAGGGCGAAGTGCTGAGCCGCTGAGCAGCCCTTGTACTTGACGATTGACGCTCGCGCGGGCCGCGCGTACACCGGTCGCATGCGGCTCAAGAAGCAGGTGGAGAAGCTGGTCGCTCGCGAGCGAGTCTGTCGCGTCGCGACGACGGGACGGAGCGGCGTCCCGCACCTCGTGCCGGTGTGCCACGTCGTGGCTGACGGCAAGGTCGTCTTCGCGTCGGGCGGGAAGGCGCGCAAGGTCCGGAACCTCCGCGCGAACCCGCACGCCACGGTGACCGTCGACCTCTACTCCGACGACTGGTCGAACCTGAAGGGGGTCATGATCCAGGGCCGCGCCGAGCTCATCGAGCGGGGCCCGCGCTTCCGGAAGCTCCGGAGCGCGCTCTACGAGAAGTACCCGCAGTACCCGGATGAAGCGGGGATCGAAGAGGGTGGCGTGATCGTCGAGGTCACGCCCGAGCACGTCTTCTCGTGGGGGATGGACTAGCCGCGAGACTTCAGTCGAGGTCCTTGCCGTCCATCCCCGCGTTCTTCCGCGCGCGCTTGACGAGGTCGGTCGCGACCTCGCCGATCTTGGTCGGGTCGTCGATCGGCTCGACGGTCGGGCCGCGGTGCCAGCCTTCGGCGACCGCGAGCACGCGCCCGGACGCCTCGAAGATGCGGCCCGTCACGTGCGAGGACTCCGCGCTCGCGAGCCAGGTGACGATCGGCGCGATCCAGCGCGGGTGCATCGCGGCCTTGTCGTCCTCGCTCGCCTGGCCCATGCCGAGGTCCTCGGTCATGCGCGTCAGCGCGCCGGGCGCGACCGCGTTCACCGTGATGCCGTAGCGGCCGAGCTCGCGCGCCGCGATGATCGTGAACGCGGCGATGCCGGCCTTGGCCGCGCCGTAGTTCGTCTGGCCGGCGTTGCCGTAGATGCCGGAGACCGACGTCGTGTTGATGATGCGCGCGTTGACGCCCTTGCCGGTCTGCTTCGCGCGGTCGCGCCAGTAGGCCGCGGCGAAGTGCGCGGGGCCGAACGTGCCCTTCAGGTGCACCTTGATGACCGCGTCCCACTCCGCCTCGGTCATGTTGACGAGCATCCGGTCACGCAGGATGCCGGCGTTGCTCACGACGACGTCGAGCCCGCCGAACGCCTCGACCGCCTGCAGGATCATCCGCTCGGCGCCCTTGAAGTCGCTCACGTCGTCGGCGTTCGCGATCGCCTCGCCGCCGCCGGCTCGGATCTCCGCGACGACCTCGTCCGCCGGCCCGCTCGAGGCGCCGGTTCCGTCGCGCGCGCCGCCGAGGTCGTTGACGACGACCTTGGCGCCGTGCGCCGCGAGCATGAGCGCGTGCTCGCGGCCGATGCCTCGGCCGGCGCCAGTGACGATCGCCACCCTGCCTTCACACAGTCGTGCCATGGCGACGGTCTACTGCGCCGGCCGCTCGCGACGCAATCGGCGCTACCTCCGCAGGTCCTCGGGGACGTCGGCTGGGGCGAGCTTTTCCAGCGACAGGAGCGAGCTCAGCGTCTCCTCGCCGCGGAAGAGCCCGTCGGCGGCGACCGGCCACACGACAGCCATGCGCATGACGACGAGATAGAAGCTGCCGTCGTCCGCCACGCCGTACTGCGCCATCGAGCGCGCCGGCATGACCATCCGCATGACGCCGTCGGTCACGACCGCGTCTTCGTCGACGACGAGGTGCTCCATGTCGTACTCGAGGTAGAGCTGGCCCGCCGCCGCGCGCTCCTCGTAGAAACGGCGCACGCCGGCATGGCCGCGCGGCTGGAATTCCGGGCCGGCGCCGTAGGCGCGGTACTCGCACTCCGGCGTGAGGGTGCGGAGCAGCGCGTCGATGTCGGCGACGACCTCGCCTTCCATGTGCGCGAGCAGCAGCTCGAGGTTGCGGCGGTGGCGCGGGCGCTCGGTGCGGTCGAGCCGGGCCTGCACGAACCGGATCATCTTCCGGCGGTCGATCGCGAGCGGCATGCGGGCGATTCTCGTCTGCGCGCCAGCCGCGGCGCAAGCCGGTCATGGCGATTCGGTGCCGTGCGGTGATCGAGCCGCCGACGCGCCGCGATCAGGGCGTCGTGTAGCGGATGTCGAGCGCCTCGACGCAGAGGTCGGAAATGCAGGTGTCGCGAGCCGAGGCCGTCGCCTCGGGCGCGGCAATTGCCCCGTTGACGCCGATAGGCGCGATTCGACGGTTCAGGCGGGCAGCTCCGGCTGCAGGGGGAAGCCGTGGTTCCGCCGCCCGGGCTCGCCGTCGAACTTCTTCGACGTCTTGTAGAGCTCGAAGCGGCCGTCGGCCGCGACCTGCGCGCAGCGCTGCCGGAGCGCGGCCATCTCGGAGGGCGACATCGGAGCGAAGCTCGCCGCGATCGCGACGTTCTGCTGCAGGACGTCGAGCGAGTCGATCCCGCTCACGAGCGTCGCAATCGGAAGCGACAGCACGTAGCGCAGGGCCTCGTTGACGGAGAGCGCTCCTTGCTTGACGGCCTCCCCGGTTCCGCCGAGGCTCTTCATCGCGATCGGCGCGATGCCGCGGCGGACGAGCTCCGGCAGGACGCGCTCCTCGAAGCTGCGGAAGCTTCCGTCGAACGCGTTCAGCGGGAGCTGGCAGGAGTCGAACGGGAAGTCGTGCGAGAGCATCTTCAAGTGGATCGCCGGGTCCTTGTGGCCGGTGAAGCCGACGAAGCGAGTCTTCCCCTGGCGCTTCGCCTCGCTCAGGGCGTCGACGACGCCGCCCGGCCGGAAGTGGAGGTCGGGGTCGTTGTCGTAGATCACCTCGTGCACCTGCCAGAGGTCGAGGTGGTCCGTCCGGAGGCGCTTCAGCGACTGCTCGAGCTGCTCGATCGCCTGTCGGCCGTCGCCGCCGTGCGTGCACACCTTGGTCATGAGGAAGACCTGGTCGCGCCGTCCGGCGAGCGCGGCGCCCATCCACTCCTCGCTCCGGCCGTCGTGGTACTCCCACGCGTTGTCCATGAACGTGACGCCGGCGTCGACGGCCTCCTGCACGATGCGGGTCGCCTCCGCCTGGCTGCCGGCCTTGCCGATCGCGTGGCCGCCGAGGCCGAGGAGAGAGACCTCCGCTCCGGTGCGCCCGAACGGGCGCCGCTGGAGCGCGCCGCCGGTCGCGGCCGGCGGCAGCGCGCCCGGGACCGGAACCGGATCGGGTGCGGGGACGGCGGCAGCCGCCTCGCCGGTCGCTCGCATGCCGGCGAAGCGCGCGCCCGCGGCGACGAGCGCCGCGCGGCGTAGGAATTGCCGTCGATGGAGATCCTTCACGGGAAGTCCTTTCGAAAGGTCGCGCGTGGCCGCGTGCCACCGCGGCGCGGCCGCGCCGCGCCACCCACGCCGGTCGCGAGCAGCAACGGCGGTGCCAGCGCTCGCGAAGCGGAGCGGAGCTGCGCTCAGGGCCCGATGCGCCGCCCGCCGTCCGCTTCGAAGAGGTGGAGAGCGCTCGCGGGCGCGCTCACGCGGAGCGGGATGTCCGGACCGCCCCCGAGGAGACGCACGAGGACCGACTCGACGCCGAGCGCGGCGCGCACCAGGGTTTCCGCGCCGAGCAGCTCGCACGTCGCCGGGTCGGGGCGTGCGCTCAGGCCGTCTTGGTCGCTGCCCTCAGCGGTCGCCGGCGCGAAGTGCTCGGGCCGGACGCCCACCAACACGCGACCGGACAGCGCGGACGGATCGCACGCGGGCGCGAGCCGAGCGGACGCGCTCGCGCCGGCGCGCCACGCACGCCGCAGGTCGACGCGCTGGTCGCCGACCGCGAGCACGCCGCCCGCGACCTCGCCCGGGACGAGGTTCATCGGCGGCGCGCCGAGGAACCCCGCGACGAACGCGTTCGCGGGCCGCTCGTACACGGCGAGCGGCGTGTCGACCTGCTGCATGCGGCCGCGATCGAGGACGACCACGCGATGCCCGAGCGTCATCGCCTCGGTCTGGTCGTGCGTCACGTAGAGCGTCGTCACCGAGAGCCGGCGCTGCACGTCGCGGATGTACTGGCGGACCGACGCGCGGAGGCGCGCGTCGAGGTTCGAAAGCGGCTCGTCGAGGAGGAAGAGGGCGGGGTGGCGGACGAGCGCGCGCGCGAGCGCGACCCGCTGGCGCTGCCCGCCGGAGAGCGCGGACGGCCGGCGGTCGAGCATCGCGCCGATCTCGAGCAGCTCCGCGACCTCCTGCGCGCGGCGACGGCGCTCGGCGCGCGCGACCCGCCGCATGCGGAGCGGGAACTCGACGTTCCCGCGCACCGTCATGTGCGGGTAGAGCGCGTAGCTCTGGAAGACCATCGCGACGTCGCGGTCCTCGGGCGGGAGCCCGTCGATGCGGCGCTCATCGAGCCGGATCGCGCCGTCGGTCATCGGCTCGAGTCCGGCGATGAGACGCAGCAGCGTCGACTTCCCGCAGCCCGACGGCCCGAGCACGGTCACGAGCTCGCCATCCGCGACGTCGAGCGAGAAGCCTTCGAGCGCGACGACGTCGCCGTAGCGCTTCCCGACGTTCTCCAGGAGGGCGCGCGCCATCAGCGCCCGCTCCCCGCGAGAAGCCCCGATCGGAACGCGGGCTCGAGCAGGATGACGATGACGAGCGCGGGCAGGACCATGATCGCCGCCAGCGCGCTCGACAGGCCGGGAAAGCCGAACGCGGACAGGTAGTAGAGGAGCGGCGGCAACGTCCGGTTCGTCACCTGGAGGAGGAGCGCGAAGGCAAACTCGTCCCAGGAGAGGAGGAACACGAGGAGGCTCGCCGTCGCGAGCGCGGGGCGCGCGAGCGGCATGCTCACGCGGACGAATGCTCCGAGCGCGCTCGCGCCGTCGAGGCGGGCCGCCTGCTCCAGCTCGACCGGCACGGCGGCGAACGCCGCCCGCAGGACGAAGAACGCGAGCGGCAGCCCGAGGAGCGTGTGCGCGAGCCAGAGGCCGAGCGCGCTCGGATCGTTGTAGAGCCCGGCGCGGACGAAGAGGACGGCGAGCGGGACGGCGATCGCGATCGACGGCAGGACGCGCGTCAAGACCAGCACCGCGTCCAGCCGCCGGCCGACGGCCGGCGCGCGCGCGCCGAGCCACGCCGCCGGGAGCGTCAGCGCGAGCGTCGAGATCACCGTCGCGGCCGCGACGCCGACGCTCCGGACGAGCCCGCCGAAGAGCTCCGCGCCGGCGAGCACGTGCCGGAAGTTCTCGAGCGTCGGCTCGTGCGGCAGCCAGGCCGGCGGCCACGCGAAGCTCTCGCGCTCCGGCGTCATCGCCTGCTTTGCGATGAGGAGGAGCGGCACGGCCGCGCTCGCGACGACCGCGGCGATCGCGCCGCCGAGGAGCGCCCGTCGCATCACGCCGCCTCGCGCCGGCGCAGCAGCGGGATGCTCGCCACGACCGCGATCAGCGCGAGCGCCATCGCGGCCGCGGCGGCGGCGCCGTCGTCGCCGTAGTCGGACCACTGGTGGTAGGCGTAGGTCGAGAGCACCGGCACGCCCTCGGCGCCCGTCAGGACCATCGGGGTCGCGAAGATCCGGAGCGCGTCCAGGCCGCGCAGGAGGACCGCCGCGGCGAGCGCGGGGCCGAGGAGCGGAAGCGTGACGAACGCGAGCCGGCGGAAGCCCCGCGCGCCGTCCAGCCGCGCCGCCTCGCCGATCTCCTCCGGGATCGCCGCGAGCGCGCCGAGGAGGATCAGGAAGACGACCGGCGTCGTGCGCCACGCGTCGACCGCGACGACCGTCGCGTAGGAGAGCGCCGTCCCCGGCGCGAGGAAGTCGACGGCCGGAAGGCCGGCCGCCGCGAGCGCCCCGTTCGCGTAGCCGCGTGTGCCGAGGAGGCTCCGCGCGACCGTCAAGAACACGATCTCCGGCAGCGCGAACGGGACGACGACCGCCGCGCGCACGAGCCGCCGCCCGGGAAATCGCCACGCCAGCGCGAGCGCGAGCGCCAGGCCGGCGACGACCTCGAGCGCGACGGTCGCCGCCGGCACGACGAGGTTGCCGGCGACGGCGCGCCAGAAGAGCTCGTCGCTGACGAGGACGCGGAAGCTCGCGAGGCTCGGAAACGCGCCGCCGGTCGCGTCCGTGAAGGCGAGCCGCACGGCGACGAGCGCCGGGTACGCGAGGAACGCCGCGAGGTAGAGGACGAGCGGCGCCGCGGCGAGGCGAGCGCGGAGGCCGCCGGGCGCCGCCCCGGCGACGGCGTCGGGCGCCTGCGCGCGACGTTCCGTCACGCGCCCGCGCGCCCGTCGAGCTCGCGCTGCGCGTCGCGCAGGGTGCGCTCGGGATCCGCGCCGCCGAACACGACCGCGCGGAACGCCTGCTGCCACGCGCGGCTCAAGCGCGGGTAGTCGACGAGCCGCGGGCGCGGCCGGACGTCGGCCCGCATCGCGCCGTACCCGGCGAGCAGTGCGCCCCCCGCGAGCGGCGCGTCGCGGCGCGCCGAGAACCATCCCAGGCGCTCTGCGAGCCCGGCCTGCGCGTCGCGCGACAGCAGGAAGCGGAGGAGCGCGCGCGAGCGCTCGGGGTGGCGCGCGTTGCGCGGGATCCCGAGGTAGCCGCCTCCGAGCACGGTCGCGCGCCCGGACGGGCCCGCCGGGAGCGGGGCCGAGCGGATCGGATCGGGCGCGAGGCCCTGGCTCGCGTAGAGGGACATCGCGAACGGCCAGTTCAGGTGGAGGACGATCTCCCCGCGCGCCATCGCCTCGGCGATCGTCGACTCCTTGAACGTCGCGCTGTACGGGTCGAGGAACGGCGCGAGCTCCGCGAACAGGCGGAAGGCCGCGAGCGCGCCGTCGTCGTCGAGGCGCTCTCCGCTTCCGCCGGCGGCCCACACGAACGGCAGGACGTCGCACGTCAGGCCCTCGTAGAGCGCGCCTTTGACGCCGATCCGGCCGGGATGCGCGCGCGCGACGGCGACGAGATCGTCCCACGTCGCGGGCGCGCGCCCGAGCACGGCGTGGTCGTACACGAGCGCCTGCCACGTCAGGCGGTGCGGCAGGAAGCGAAGCCCGTCGATCGTCCCGGCGTCGAGCGCCGCGCGATCGAGGACCTCGGGCAGGTCGCCGACGTCGGCCGCGTCGAGGGTGCGCACGTCGTGCGCCGAGGGCGCGAGCGAGTACACGTCGAGCTCGGCGAGGTCGATCGTGCCGCGGCCGGCCGCCGCCTCGGCGGCGAGCGCGCGCCGGATGTCGGCGTACTGCTGCGGCACGACGACGACGCGCTCGCCCGTCCCTCGCTCGAACTGCGCGACCACCTCGCGGTACGCCGGCAGCTCGCCGGGAAGGATGGCGAGGGCGAGAGTGAGCGCGCTGTCGTCTCGCTGGCAGCCCGCGAGCGCCGCGGTGCAGAGCGTCAGCGCGACGGCCACCGCGCCAGCGGCGCGCGGGTCTCGCAACGCCGCGCTCGCGGCACGCCGCGTCCCGACCATCGACGATCATCACGGCGGAGCGGGCGGCGAGGGTCAAGAGGCGACGAGCGCGCGCAGGACGCCGCGGTCCTTCGTGTACGTGTACCGGATCTGGGCGTCGTCGTAGCGATGGGCCGCGCCCACCGGACAGGCTTCGCGGGCGGCGAGCCAGACCCGCCAGCTCTCCCGCAGCTCCGCTTCGCCGGTCCCGCCCGACGCCGCGAGGGCGCGCTCGCGCGCCGCGACGCAGCTCGCGGTGCAGCCGCCGCACGGGTCCGCGAGGCTCGGCCGCGTCGCGGGACCGGGCACGTCGACGACGACGACCGCTCGCAGCGCGATCCACGGCCCGAAGGTCGGGTGAACGTTCAGGAAGCCCGATCCCAGGAACGCGAACCCGGCGAGGTGCGCGAGCCGCTGGATCGCGATCCGCCGCGGCGGCGGCTCGTGCGCGAGCCTCACCTCCCAGCGCTCGCCGAGCGGCCGGACGGCGGCGAGCACCGCGTCGCCGACGTAGTCGTCGAGCGGGTCGGGACTCTCGATGCGCGCCGGCTCGCGTCGGAGTGCCGCGACGAAGCGCGGCCAGAGGGCGCGCGAGCTCGCCAGCAGAACGGCCAGCGCGTCCCGCCGGCCGACGTCGGGCAGCGCCCAGGTCGGCTCGACGACGTCGTCGTACCAGGCGGCGTTCAGCGGGTGCGCGAGGTCGAGGCCGGCGGCTGCGGCGCGCTGCGCGATCCCGTCCGCGATCGCCCGCCAGGGCGTCATGCCGGCGCGGGGGCGATCGCCGCGCGAAGAGACGGCGGACGGCGCGCGCGGTACTCGCTGAAGGCGCCCTTCTCGACGTGCCGGCCGACCGACTCGAGCCCGGAACGGCGGAGCGCGAGCAGGACGGCCTCGGCGTCGACGCAGTCCTCGATCGTCCGCCAGTAGTACGCCATGAGCTCCTCGGCGTCGCGGCTGCGGGTGACGACGCGCGTGAGCACGGGGACGAAGCCGCGCATGTAGGCGCGGAAGATCGACCTCCCGAGGCGGGTCGCCGGCGGCGTCTGCTCCAGCACCAGGACGATGCCGCCGGGACGGAGCACGCGTCGGAACTCGCGAAAGGCGGCGACGAGGTCCACGACGTGCCGGAGCGCGTAGCCCATGGTCACCGCATCGAACGACTCGTCGCGGAACGGAAGCGCTTCGGCGATGGCGCACGCAGCGCGCCGCACGCCGCCGCCGCGCGCTTCGCGCAGCATCGCGCGGCTCGGATCGATCGCCGTGACGAGTCCGCTCGGTCCCACGGCGTCGCGCGCCGCGCGGGCCACGGCGCCGGTGCCCGCGCCGACGTCGAGGACGCACATTCCGCGCCCGATCCCCGCCCGCGCGACGGCCTCGCGCCGGTAGCGACCGTCGAGTCCGAGGCTCATCGTGCGGACGATGCGCTCGTAGTGCGGCGCCGAGCGGTGAAAGAGCGCGAGGAGCTCGCGCGCTTCGAGCGCACGGCCCGGCGGCAGCGGAGCAAGGGCGGCGACGGCAGCGGCGGCAGCGCCGCTTGCCCCGGGCGGCGCGGCGCGGGCTGGCTCATCGCGAGCGGGCGCCGCGGGCGTCCCGGGCAGGTTCATCGCTCGTTCTCTATGCCATCCGCCTGGCGGAGCGGAAGCGCCAATCACGGGCCGCGGGCGCTCAAGCGCGGTCCCACTCTCGCCGATTCCTCCGACGAGGGACGCGCTCCATGTGGAGCCCGCTCGGGCAAGCGCGCCCGAGCGTCGCCGGGGGTTGGCGATCGCCATGACGCAGCTCGACGACATCCTGCGCTTCGCGCAGTCGAAGGACGCTTCCGACGTCCACCTGAAGCTCGGCTCCGCTCCGCTGCTCCGGCGCTTCGGCCACCTCGCGCCCGAGGAGTCCTTTCCGATCCTGACGGAGCCGGACCTGCGCGGCTTCATCGCGCAGATGGCGGACGAGAGCCAGCGCCAGCGCCTCGAGCGCGACCGCCAGCTCGACCTCGGCTACGGCGAAGAGGTCCTGGGCCGCTTTCGCGTGAACGTCTACCACCAGCGCGGCGAGATCCGGATCGCGATGCGTGCGATCCCGCAGAAGATCCGGAGCCTCGACGAGCTGCAGCTCCCGCCGATCGTCGGCGAGCTCGCGATGGAGTCGCGCGGCGTCATTCTCGTGACCGGAACGACCGGATCCGGCAAGTCGACCACGCTCGCCTCGATGATCGACCTCCTGAACGTCAAGGAGGCGAACCACATCGTCACGATCGAGGACCCGATCGAGTACCTCCACCACGACAAGCTCTCGATGATCAGCCAGCGCGAGGTCGGCGTCGACGTTCCGAGCTTCGCGGCGGGCCTGAAGGGCGCGCTGCGGCAGGACCCGGACGTCATCCTGATCGGCGAGATGCGCGACCTCGAGACGATCGAGACGGCCATCATGTCGGCGGAGACCGGGCATCTCGTGATGAGCACGCTCCACACGCTCGACGCGCCCGAGACGGTCACACGCGTGATCCAGGCCTTCCCGGATCACCAGCGGGACCAGATCCGGATCGTGCTGTCCTCGGTGCTGAAGGGCATCATCTCGCAGCGCCTCGTGCCGCGCGCCGACGGAAACGGCCTCGTGCCGGCGATCGAGATCATGATCTCGACCGCCCTCGTCCGCGACATCATCAAGGACCCCGAGAGGAGCCCGCGCGAGCTCACCGACGCGATCGCCAAGGGCCACATCTCGTACGGCACCCAGACGTTCGACCAGTCGCTCATGGGGCTCTACCGGAAGGGCCTCATCACCTACGAGGAAGCGCTCCGCCAGGCGACGAACCCCGACGACTTCGCTCTCCAGGTGCGCGGCATCACATCGACGTCCGACGCGCGCTGGGACAACTTCGACAGCTCCGGGCAGACGAGCGCGGCCACAGGAGCCCAGGGAAGCGCCGTCGCCGCGGCGCAGGCACCCGCGCGCCCCGGCGAGGCGCCTGCGCCCGCACGGCCCGGCCCCCGCCTGATCAAGCGGTTCTAGGGCAATCGAACGAGGGGAACGCTCCCCTCTCCCCGTTTGGCAAAGCCAATCGGGGCCCCCGCGGGCTCGCTGCGCTCGCGCGTTGCCGATCCCGCGTGCTGGTGGAGCGGCACCGCGTCGTACTATCCAGGGCGCGTGATCCGATCGCGCTCGAGCTCGCGCGGCGGCGCGGCGGGCGGCGCAGAGCCGCGCAGCCCGGCCGAGGTGGCGCGGGCCGCGCGTGCGGCCGCGCTCCGCGCGCTCGCGCGGCGCGCGCGCACGTCGTCGGAGCTCGCCGCGATCCTCGCCCGGCGCGGCTTCGAGCGGGACGTCGCCGACGAGGCGATCGCCGCGCTGCGCGCGATCGGCCTCGTCGACGAGTCGGCCGTCGCGCACGAGGTCGCGCGCGATGCGGCGCGGCGCCGCCGGGGCAGCCGCTTCGTGCGCGAGGTCATGGCGCGGCGCGGCGTCGCGCCCGACGCGCGCGGCGAAGCGCTCGCGAGCTCGGCCGCCGAGGACGAGCGCAGCGCGCGCGACGCGCTCGCGCGCCGCTTCGGCCCGGAGCTTCCGAGGGACCGCCGGGGCGTCGCGCGCGCCTTCCGCTTCCTGGTCGCGCGCGGCTTCCCCGCCGGCGCGGCGCGCCGCGCGCTCGGGATCGACCTCGACGTGGAGTCCGCCGACGATGCCTGACGTCGAGCCGCTCGCCGCGAGGCGCGGGCTGCACTGGCACTACGCGTGGGTCGTGGTCGGTGCTTCGCTTCTCGTCGAGTTCTTCGGGATCGGGTTCGGGTTCTTCGCTCTCGTCGCGTCCTATCCGTACTTCGAGCAGCTCGGGTGGGCGCGGACGACCGTCGTCCTGTCGAGCTCGATCATGATCGTCACGATCGCGGTCCTGTCGCCGCTGACCGGCGTCTACATGGACCGGCGCTCGATCCGGTCGCTCTTCGTCGCGGGCGGCCTCGTGATGGCGGTCGGCCACGCGCTCCTCGGGTTCGCGGTCACGCCGGCCCAGTTCTTCTTCGGAGCGGCGGTCCTCGGCCTCGGGATGTCGGGC
The DNA here is from genome assembly GCA_035651815.1 of Burkholderiales bacterium. Lineage (GTDB taxonomy): Bacteria > Pseudomonadota > Gammaproteobacteria > Burkholderiales > SG8-39 > VBDM01. The sequence goes on from DASRFB010000133.1 coordinate 48,468, forward strand.
GTCACGGTCCTCCCGAACCAGGTGCTCATCTCGCGCTGGTTCCGGAGCCGGCTCGGCCTCGCGAACGGGCTCATCAGCGCGGGAACGGTCCTCGGAGGCGCGCTGTCGACGACGGTCGTCACCCGCTGCACCGAGGCCTACGGACGCGCGCCGGCGTTCCTCGTGCTGGCGGCGTGCGTCGGGATCGTCCCGCCGCTCGTCGGCCTCCTGGTCGTGCGCGACCGCCCTTCCGACATGGGGCTCGAGCCGTACGACGAAGGGGAGGCGGAGCGCGACGCCGACGCGACGCGCGCGCCGTCCGCGCAACCGGTCGCGGTCGGCGACGTCATGCGCGATCGCGCTTTCTGGCTCCTGACCGGCGGCATCCTGCTGTCGACGGTGCCCTGCTACACGAGCAACAAGCACCTGATCCTCTACCTCCGCGACCTCGGCCTCGACGCGATCGCCGCCGCCGACGTCAAGAGCATCTTCATCACCGTCGCCGGGGCGGGACGGCTGCTCGCGGGCCTCGCCGCCGACCGCTTCCCTCGCGCGCACGTGCTGGTCGCGACGTATCTCGCCGCCGCGATCGGCTTTCCGCTCGTCTTCTTCATGCCGGCGTGGCCGGCGATCGCGGGCTACGTCGTGCTGTTCGGGCTCGCCTACGGCGCGATCATGCCGATGATGCCGATCATGGCGGTCGAGTGCTTCGGCCTCGGCGCGATCGGCGCGATCCTTGGCATGATCAAAATCGGATACGACGCGGGCGCGGCGACGGCGCCTCTCGTGGCCGCCTGGGTGCACGATCGCGTCGGCGACTACGCGCTGGTGTTCGCCGTGAACGCGGCTTGTGGCTGGGCCGCGGTCGCGTGCGGGATCGCGCTCGCGCGCATGCGGGCGGCCGCGCCGCAAACCGCCTTCGTGACCGTCGCGACGCGGAAAAATGTCGTCTCGTGAGATTTTTTTTCGGCCCGCGCACCGCATGCGGAGCGCCAGAGAGCTTCGCGGGGCGCGCGAGTAGGCGAGCGCGCGGTGCCGGCGGCGCCGGACGGCGCCGCGGCCGGATCTCGCGATCGGCGTAAGCGCGCGCCGGCACCGCATTTCCGCGCTCGGCGTCAAGTAGGTCCGACGACCGATCGCTCGGCGATGTGCCCCGGCGGGGCATGCGGCGTGCGCTGTGGACGCTCGTCTGCGCGCTCGCGTGCGCGCAAGCGCAGACTCCGCGCAGCGCGAGCGTCTGCGGGCGATGCGCGCGCGAAAATGATCTTGAAAGCGCATTCCGGCTGTGGTTGTGTGTGCGCCGCTTCGGATACTTGACGCCGCGGGGGCACGCGAAAGTCGAGCGATCCGGGATGGGGGGGTGTTGTGAGAATGGGCGGGGCGTCGCGATCGCAGTTCGATCCGACCATCCGGATGCGCCGCGCCGGGCGACCGATCGCCCGGGCATAGGACGCGATCCGGAGCTCGCGCGCGGAGCGCGCACGCCTCGGCGTTCAGCGAAACGTCTGTATTGACGACAGCGCGCGCGGATGGGGCGCGTGCTGCCGTCGTTCGACGGCGAAGGCGGGGGCTTTCGCGAAGAGGCGCGCTGCTGACGCGCGCCGTTCGGAACCAAAGGGGGACACCATGACGAAGAGGACCGACAAGAGACGAAGACGGCCCGGCGTGCTCGCGACCGGCGCATTGCTCCTCGGGCTCGCGGCTTGGCCGACGGTCGCCGGCGCGTACGAGATCCATCGCGACCGCCTCGACTGCCCGAAGGGCACGACGCTGCTGCGCATCGAGGTGAACCCGCGCGAGTGCCGCGCGCAGCCGAAGAAGGGCATCCCGGCGACGCGCGGCCGGCGCGCGTGCTGCACGATCGACAACTTCGTCGGCCGCGTCCGCTGCCTGCCGTTCCCGGGCTGCCCGGCCGAATCGCCGTCCTGAAGCCGGCTCGAGGGGTGGGGAGGTGGTGATGGGGAGGTCCTCGAGGTCGCGCGCGACGGCCGCTGCCACGGCGGCGTCGCTCGCGCTCACCGCGCTCGCCGGGTGCGCGGCCAGCAGACCGAGCGCCGGCGCGCCGGCGGCGCCAGCCGCCTCCGCCGCGGCCACGGCCGGAGCGGCCGGCTCGTCCGCCGGCGACGCCGGCGCGCTGCTCGGAGCCGACGACCGCGCGCGCCTGACCGCGCTCTGCGCGCAGCGCGCGAGCGGAGCGACGGTCGACGGGTACCGCATCGGGCCGGAGGACCTCCTCGACGTTCGCATCCCCGACCTGCTCGACGCGCAGGCGCCGTCGCCGCTCGGCGCCGCCGGTGCGTCCGCGGCCGCCGCGGGCGGACGGCCGGCGGTCGCCGGCGCGCCGGTCTACCAGCAGGGGTTCCGCGTCGACGCGGGCGGCGACATCCGCGTCCCGACGATCGGCGCGATCCACGCCGCGGGCCTGACGCCGACCGAGCTCGAGAAGGAGATCGCGCAGAAGCTCGTGCGGGCGGGCGTGCTCGATCAGCCGCAGGTCGGCATCCTGGTCGTCGAGTACCGGAGCCGCGTGGCGGCGGTCGTCGGCAGCGTCGAGCGGCCCGGCGTCTATCCCGTCACGAACGCGAGCACGACCCTCGCGGATCTCGTGTGGGTCGCCGGCGGACCGACGCGCGACGCCGGCCGCATGGTCCAGTTCACCCCGGCCGCGAGCGGCGCCGACGGTGCGGCCGCAACCGCGCCGTCGGCCGCCGCCGCGGCCACGCGCGCGCCGAGCGGCATCCCGGTGGCTGCGGGCGCCGCGATCCGCATGGACGTCGATCTCCTCCTGCAGGCGCGCGGCACGGGCGATTGCGCCCTCAACCCGCCGGCGCGCGCGGGCGACGTGATCAGCCTCTCGCCCGCGGGCAGCGTGCAAGTCGCCGGCTGGGTGGACAAGCCGGGCACGATCCCGGTGACGCGCGGCCTCACGCTGAGCGGCGCGATCGCGGCCGCCGGAGGCGAGCTCTTCGCGGCCGACCCGCAAAACGTGACGGTCAAGCGCACGCTCGGGCCGGGGGAGGAGCGGAGCTGGACCGTCGACCTGCTCGCGATCGCGGAAGGCCGCGCGCGCGACGTCCCGCTCACCGACGGCGACGTCGTCACCGTGCCCGCCGCGACGGCGAAGCTCGTGCCGTACGGCATGTGGACCCTCACCAAGGACGTGATCCACGTCGGGGGCTCGATCCCGCTCTTCTAGCGGGACCGGAGAGATGCGATGGCAGGAAGCCGCATTCCGTCGACCGATCTCTTGCCGCCGGGCTTGCCCGCGGCGGCGAGCGCCGGCGCGGCCGCCGTCTCCGGCGGGGACTACATCGAGGCCGAGTTCAGCGAGGTCCGCCGGCGCGGCGCGCGCGACACGCTGCGCGTCCTCTACAAGTATCGCTGGCTCGCGGCCGTGTGCTTCGGCCTGACCTTGGGCGCGACGCTCCTCGTCACGCTTCTCACGCCGCGCCTGTACACCGCCGCCACGCGCGTCCAGCTCGCGCGCGAATCGTCCATCCAGCTCCAGCTGAAGGACAGCGTCCTGAACCTCGAGGACCCCGACCGCAACGTGAACGGCGCCTCGAGCTTCCTCTCGACCCAGGTCGCGACGCTCAAGAGCCGCGACCTCGCGGAGCGTGTCATCCGGACGCACCGCCTCGCCGACAACGAGCTCTTCCTTCATCCGGGCGCGGATCGCTCCGGGCTCCTGACGATCGGCGGGCGGATGCTCTCCTTCCTGCGCCCGCGCGGATGGAGCGCCGCGCTGTTCGAGCCCGCCGGCGGGCAGGCCGGGCGCACGGCGGGAGAGGCGCCGGCGGAGCTGCTCGACCGCTACATGCGCTACCTCCAGGTGAGCGACGTCCGCGGCACCGACCTCATCGAGATCCGCTTCACCACGCCGAGCCCCGACCTCTCCGCGATGCTCGCGGCCGCGCACACGCAGGCCTACATGGAGGCCAACGCGGAGGCGCGTCTCGCGAACGACGTCACCGCGAAGGAGTTCCTCGGGAAGCAGCTCGAGGACGCGCGCGACCGCGTCGGAACGGCGGAGGCCGCGCTCAAACGCTTCGCGACCGACCATCCGAACGTCGCCGTCAACCAGGAGCAGAAGCTCGTCGGCCAGCGCATGGGCGAGCTCACCACCCAGCTCAGCCAGGCCGAGGGCGATCGCATCTCCCTCCAGACGCAGCTCGAGCTCGTGTCGAAGCAGGACCCCGAGCAGATCTCGCACTTCCTCGATCGCCCGGGGATCGAGAAGATCCACTTGGCGCTCCTCGACCTGCGCGCCCAGCGCGCCGCGCTCGATTCGCACCTCGGACCGAACCATCCGCAGATGCTGCAGATCACCGAAGAGGAGAACGAGCTGAAGCGCCAGCTGCGCGCCGAGATCGACGAGCAGAAGCGCGCGGTCCGAGCGCGCTTCGACACGGCGCGCGCCCGCGAGCAGGGCCTCCGCACCAAGCTCGCGTACCTCGAGGAGTCCGCGATCGTCCTGCGCGACCTGGGCGCGCGCTACGAGCTCCTGAAGAACGACGTCGAGAGCGCCGAGGACCTCTATCGATCGCTCGTCAAGCAAGCGATGGAGACCGCGGTGAACGCGCAGCTCGCAGCCTCGAACGTGCGCGTGATCGAGCGCGCCGAGGTGCCGCAGAAGCCGAGCCGCCCGAACGTCCCGCTGAACCTCGGGATCGGCTTCGCCGCCGCGTTCGGGCTCGCGCTCGGCGCGGCGCTCGTGTGCGACTCCTTCGACAACAGCGTGAAGAGCAGCGCCGACGTCGAGGCGCAGCTCCAGATCCCGACGCTCGGGACGATCCCGAACTTCACGCTCGCGCGCCGCTCGCCGAATCGGCTGCCTGCGCCCGAGGGCGCGGGCGCCGTCGCCGCGCCGACACCGGCGAGCGCCGCCGTTCCGGGCGGCGCACGCGCGATCGTGGTCGTGAGCGAGCCGGCCTCGCCGGTCGCGGAGGCGTTCCGGAGCGTGCGGACGTCGGTCCTCTTCTCGACGCCGGCAGCGCCGCCGAAGGTGATCCTGCTGACGAGCGCGAGCTCCGGCGAGGGGAAGTCGGTCACGTCGCTCAACCTCGCGGCCACGCTCGCGGAGTCCGGCTCGCGGGTCCTCCTGATCGATGCCGACCTCCGCCGCCCGACGTGCCACTACTCCCTCGGCGTCGCGAATCGCCGCGGGCTTTCGAGCTTCCTCGCCGGGCAGGCCGAGCTCGCGCAGGTGATCTCGCACATCGAGCGCCCGCGCCTCGACTTCCTGCCCGCCGGCCCGACGCCGCCGAACCCGGCGGAGCTCGTCGGCTCGGTCCGCATGCGCGACGCGCTCGCGCAGCTCCGCGAGGAGTACGAGTTCGTGATCATCGACTCGCCGCCGGTCGTGCCGGTGACGGACGCGGTGGTGCTTTCGCGCGAGGCGGACGGCATCGTGCTCGTCGTCAAGGGCCACGACACGCCGCTCGAGCTCGTGCGGCGCGCGCGCGACCAGCTGGCGCTCGCGAGCGCGCACGTGATCGGCGCCGTGATCAACAACGTCGATCTCGGCTGGGGCGACCTCTACTACTACAGCCGCTACCAGGGCTACTACGGCCGCGGCGAGCCGGCCGCGCAGGAGGCGGCATGAGTACGTCCGATCGCTGCGTCCTGCGCGCGCTCCAGGTGCTCGTGCTGGCGCTGCCGCTGTTCCTCGGCGGCCGCCATCCGCTCGGTGTCGCGCTCGGGCTCGCGACCGTGCTGGCACTCCTCGCATGGACCGTGCGCGAGCGCGGCCGACGCGGCGAGGGCGCCCACCCGACCGGCGTCGCGGCGCTCGCGGGATTCGTCGCGCTCGGGCTCGCGACGACCGTCCCGCTCCCACCGACGGCGATCGAGTGGCTGTCGCCGCAGGCGGCGGAGATCTACAAGAACGCGCTTCCCGGGTGGCCGGGCGCCGGCGGCTGGTCGGAGTGGCGACCGCTCGCGCTCGACGCGTTCGGCGTCTGGATCGAGCTCTGCAAGCTCGGGATCGCGTTCGGCGCGTTCGCGGTGCTGGTCGCGTACCCGTGGCAGGGGTCGTTCGAGGAGGACGCCGACGGCGTACGCCTCCACGTCTTCGGCGTCCTCGTCGTGACCCTGCTCGCGGGCGGCGCGGCCTTCTCGCTCCTCGCGCTCGTGCAGGAGGCGGCGACGAACGGCCGCGTGCTGTGGGTCCTCGACGAGGTCGCCGACCCGGCGCGCGCGTCGGGCCCGTTCGTGAACCCGAACCACTTCGCGGCGTGGCTCGAGATCGTGATCCCGGCCGGCGTCGCCTACGGCGCCGCCGTGTCGGCGCGGCTCGCGCGCCGGATCGCGCGCAGCGCCGAGACCTCGCGCGCGATGGGCGTCCGGGCGCGGCGCGCGTGGGCGGGAGCGCTCGCGGCCAACCAGGGGCGGTTCTGGCTTCCGCTCGTCGTCGGGAGCGCGGTCGTCCTCATGCTGCTGGCTCACCTCGCGACCGGCTCGCGCGGCGGGATGGCGGGGCTCCTCGTGGGCCTCGCGGTCGCCGGCTTCGGCATCGCGCGCACGGCGCGCGCGCACGCGCCGCACGGCGCGCTCCGCTGGGTCGCGCCCGCGCTCGTGGCCGCGCTCGTCGGCGCCGCGCTCTTCGCGGTCGCGAGCTGGGCGCGTCTCGAGGACGAGGCGACAGTCGCGAGCGGCGGCGGCGATGCGAGCCTCGCGTCGCGCGTCGTCGTCGCGGCGCAGGGCCGCGCCATCGTGCGCGACTTCCCGGTCTTCGGAACCGGACTCGGATCGTGGCTGCACGCGTTCCGCGCGTACCAGGCGCCGCCCGTGGACTACGGCATCTGGGACCACGCGCACGACGACTACCTCGAGCTCGCGGCCGACACCGGCGCGCTCGGGCTCGCGCTCGCGGCGCTCTTCGCGTTCGCAGTCGTCGGCGCCGCGCGCGGTCGCGGTCGCTCGGCATCGCGAGCGACGGACGTCGACGTCGCGCGTCCGCGCGACGCGGGAAGGGCGCTGCCGCCCGGGTTCGAGATGGCGGAGTGGCGCACGGCGCTCGCGCGCTCGTCGTGGCTCCGCTGGGGCATGGCGGGCGGCGCCGCGGCGGTGCTGGTGCACAGCTTCGTCGACTTCGGGCTCCGCATGCCCGCGAACCTGCTCCTCCTGTTCGTGGTCGGGGCGCTCGTGCTCGTGAGCCGGCCGGCGCGCGGCGCCGGCGGCTCGTGGGCCGTCGCCGCGCTGCTCGTCGCGCTGTGCGCGGCGGCCGCGCCGGTCGTGAGCGGCCGGCTGGCGCCGCTCGTCGGCCGAACCTCGAACGACCCGGCCGCGCTCATGGCCGCGGCCGACGCCGCGCTCGCGGAGGACGGCGACCAGGCGCGCGCGGTCGCGCTCGCGCGCACGGCGCTCGACGCGTCGCCGGCGAGCCGCGAGGCGCACGAGGCCCTCGCGACCGCATACGGCAGCGGGCCGGAGAGCGTGCTCGCGCTCCGCCGCGCGATCCGACTCGATCCGTCGGCGAGCGAGCTGCGCGACCGCCTGGTGCGCCAGCTCGCCTCCGAGGGCGCGCTGGCGGATGCGGCGCGCGAGCTCGAGGAATCGGTCGCGCTCGCGCCCGACCTCGATGCGCACGTCCTGCCCGACGGCGCGGTGGCGCCGACCGCGGCGCCGGCGCCGAGCGGCGAGGAGACGAGCACCCGTCAGTTCCTGCGCGACCTCGCCGACGGTCCGAGCTTGAAGGCGACGCTCGCCGACCTCGATCCCGCGCTCGCCGCGGCGGCGGAGCGCGGGCTTCGACGCGCGCTCGACGAGCGCCCCGCCGGGCGTCCGCGCCAGGAGGTCGTCGACGACCTCGTGCTGCTCCTCGAGGCGCGCGAGCGCTTCGCGGAGGCGGGCGCGGAGCTCCGCGCCGCCGCGGCCCCGACGCCCGAGGATGCTCTTCGGCTCGCGCGCGCGGCGAGCGACTTCCTCGCGGCCAACCAGCCGGCCGCGGCGGAGGAGGCGCTGATCGCGGCGCTCAAGCTCACGCCCGAGCAGGGCGAGCTCTACCGGACGCTCGCGGTCGACGTGTTCGCCGCGCGCGGCGACTTCGCGGCCGCCGAGCAGGTCCTGCGCGCGGCGCAGGACAACTCGCAGGACATGCTGCCCGTGTATCGCGGACTGACGAAGGTCCTCTCGATGCGCGAGGCGGCGCGCTTCGACGCCGCGGTGCAGGTGCCGATCGACGAGCGCGTGAGCGCGCTCGAGGACCCGGATCGCGCCGACGCGCCGGGCGGGAGGGTTCTCGACCCATGATGGCGCCGTACAAGCTGCTTCTCGTCGCGGGCGCGCGCCCGAACTTCATGAAGGTCGCCCCGATCTGCTGGGCGGTCGAGCGCGGCGCGAGCGACCTCTTCTCGATCGAGCTCGTCCACACCGGCCAGCACTACGACGCGGCGATGTCGGACGGCTTCTTCCGCGACCTCGGGCTGCCCGCTCCGGACGTGAACCTCGGCGTCGGCTCGGCGTCGCACGCCGAGCAGACCGCGCGCGTGATGATCGGCTTCGAGCAGGTCCTGCTCGACCGCCGGCCCGACGCGGTCGTCGTCGTCGGCGACGTCAACTCGACCGCGGCGTGTGCGTTGGTGGCGAGCAAGATCGAGTACGCGGCGGACGACGCGCGCGGCGCGCGCCGGACGCCGCGTCGGCGCCCCCTCCTCGCGCACGTCGAGGCCGGGCTCCGGAGCGGCGATCGCACGATGCCGGAGGAGATCAACCGCATCGTCACCGACGCCATCTCGGACCTCCTGCTCACGACCTGCCGCGACGCCGCCGCCAACCTCGCCGCCGAGGGCGCATCGTCGGAGAGGGTGCGTTTCGTCGGGAACCCGATGATCGATTCGCTCCGGCGCTGCCTCCCCGAGGCGGACCGCTGTCCCATCCTGGCCGACCTCGGCCTCGCCGAGCGACCGTTCGGGCTCTGCACGCTGCACCGGCCGTCCAACGTCGATCGCGCCGAGACGCTCGCGGAGATCCTGCGCGCGCTCGGGGACCTCGCGCGCGACATGCCGATCCTCCTCCCGCTCCACCCGCGCACGCGAGCGAGGATCGCGGACTTCGGCCTCTCCGCGCACATCCGGGACGCCTGGAGCGCAGACGCATGCGAGCGGGAGCTGCCGCGCTCCGGCGTCGTCGCGCTCGCGCCGCTGTCCTACGTCGAGATGCTGAAGGCGATGAAGGAGGCGCGCTTCGTCCTGACCGACTCGGGCGGAGTGCAGGAGGAGACGACCGCGCTCGGCGTCCCGTGCGTCACGCTGCGCGCGAACACCGAGCGGCCGGTCACGATCGCCGAGGGCACGAACGTGCTCGCGGGAGTCGGAAGGCGCGAGATCGTCGCGGCGCTCGCCGCCGCGCGCCGGAAGTCGCTCGGGGCGGCGCGCATGCCGGAGCTCTGGGACGGCGCGGCCGGGCCGCGCATCGTGCGCGCGCTCGCGGACGCCGTGGCCGGCGGCCGGCGCAGCGAGCGATCCGTCGCCGCCTGAGCGGCGCGGCGGAGGGGGACATCCGGACGGAGTCATGCGGACCCTGGCGACGATCTTCGCGCTCGCGTGCGCGATCGCGCTCGCGCTGACGCCGCTCGTCCGCGAGGCGGCCGCTCGCCTCGGGCTCTTCGATGCCGTCTCGGCGCGGAAGGTCCACCGCGGCGCGATCCCGCGCCTCGGCGGGATCGCCGTCTACCTCGCATTCGTCGGGCCGTTCGCGGCCGGCCTCGTCTACCAGGGACCCTGGACCGACCGCTTCGACTTCGATTTGCGCGCGCCCGCCTTCCTCGGCGGCGCGACCCTCATGTTCGCGATCGGCCTGCTCGACGACCTCTTCACGCTCGACGCGCGCATCAAGCTCGCCGGGCAGGCGGTCGCCGCGCTCGTCACCGTCTCGGGCGGGACGTATTTCGCGAAGATCGCGCTGCCGCTCGCGTCCGAGGTCACGCTCGGCTGGATCGGCGTCCCCGCGACGGTCTTCTGGTTCGTCCTCGTCATCAACGCGTTCAACCTGATCGACGGGCTCGACGGCCTCGCGGCCGGCATCACGCTCTTCGCCTCGTGCATCCTGCTCGTGATGTCCGTCGTGTCCGGCAGCTACCTCGTCGCGATGGGGTTCGCCGCGCTCGCGGGCGCGTCGCTCGGCTTCCTCCGCTACAACTGGAACCCGGCGTCGATCTTCCTCGGCGACGGCGGCAGCTACTTCCTCGGCTACTGCCTCGCGGGCCTGAGCCTGCTCGCGGCCCGTAAGAGCGAGGCGACGGTCGCGATCCTGATCCCGATCATCGCGCTCGGCGTGCCGATGATCGACGCCCTGTGGGCGCCGCTCCGCCGCTTCATCCTCGGCCAGCGCCTCTTCCAGCCCGACCGCGACCACATCCACCATCGCCTGCTGAAGCTCGGGTACACGCCGAGGCGGGCCGTGCTGCTGCTCTACGCGATGACGATCGCGATGGGCACGGTCGCGCTCCTCCTCGTGCACGCACGCGACGATCGCGGCGCCGCGATGCTGCTCGCCGTCGGCATCGGAGCGTCGGTCTTCATCCGGAAGCTCGGCTACCTCGAGTTCATCCGGAGCCGCCAGCTCGTCGACTGGTTCGGCTCGGTCACCGACGCGCTCGGCATCCCGCAGGCGCGCCGCTCCTTCCTCGAGCACCAGGCGGCGATCGCCGTGTCGCACACGCCGGGCGAGATGTGGCAGGGCATCTGCGCCGCCGCGACCTTCCTCGACCTCGACTACTGCGAGCTCGTGCTGAAGGCCGGGCCCGAGAACGCGCCGGGCAAGCGGAATGCGCTCGAGGAGCTCGTCTTCCGCTACGAGAGCAAGAAGCGCGCGCCGGGCGCGCCGGTGACCGCCGGATCGAACGAGGCGCTCCACCTCTCGCTCCCGTTCCTCCAGAGCGGCGTCGGCATGGGCCGGCTCGTCGTGCACCGGAGCTATCCCGACCGCGTGGCGCACCCCTTCCTCGTGCGCCGGATCGACCAGCTCCACGGCACCGTGCGCGACACGCTCGCCCGCCTCCAGCAGGACGACGTGGGCGGCGCGGGCGCGGCCGGAACGGGCGGCGCGCCGCCCCTGGCGAGGGCGAGCTGATGCGGATCCTCTTTCTCACGCACTACTACCCGCCGGAGGGGAACGCGCCCGCGAACCGCGTGCACGCGCTCTGCCGGCGCTGGGCGCGCGACGGCCACGACGTGACCGTCGTGACGTGCGCGCCCAACGTGCCGAGCGGCGTCGTCTACGACGGCTACCGGAACCGCATCCGGCAGCGCGAAACGATCGACGGCGTTCGGGTCGTGCGCGTGTGGACGTACCTCGCCCCGAACGAGGGCACCGTCCGGCGGATCGCGAACTACCTCTCGTTCATGGCGAGCGGCGCGCTCGCCGCCGCCGCCGAAGCGCGTCCGGACGTCGTCGTCGCGACCTCGCCGCAGTTCTTCTGCGGCTGGGCGGGCGCGATCGTGAGCCGCATCCGGCGCGTGCCGTTCGCGCTCGAGATCCGCGACCTCTGGCCGGAGTCGATCGTCACCGTCGGAGCGATGCGGAAGAGCGCGCTCGTGCGCCTCCTCGAGCGGCTCGAGCGGCGCCTCTACGCGTCGGCGAGCGAGATCGTCACGGTGGGCGAGGGCTATCGCGATCGCCTCCTCGAGAGGGGCGTCGATCCGACCCGCTTGTCGGTGATCCCGAACGGCGTCGACCGGGAGGTCTTCGCGCCGCGCCCGCCCGACCGCGCGCTGCGCGAGCGGCTCGGCTTCGGGGATCGCTTCGCGTGCGCCTACGTCGGGACGGTCGGGATGGCGGCGGGGCTCGACGTCGTGCTGCGCGCGGGACGGCTGCTCGCCGAGCGCGGGCGGCAGGACGTCGTGCTCGCGGTCGTCGGCGACGGCGCGGAGCGCCGCGCCCTCGCGGAGCGCGCGGCGCGCGAGGGCATCCCGAACGTGGTCTTCACCGGCAGGCTCCCCGCGGACGTCATGCCGGCGCTCCTCGCCTCCGTCGACGCGTGCCTCGTGCACCTGCGCGCGGCGGAGCTCTTCACGACGGTCCTGCCGTCGAAGATCTTCGAGGCGGCCGCGATGTCGCGCCCGATCGTGCTCGGCGTCCGCGGGCACGCGGAGCGCCTGGTGCGCGCCGCCGGCTGCGGCCTCTGCATCGCGCCCGAGGACGCGAGCGCGCTCGCGGACGCGGTCGTGCGCCTGGCCGACGACCCGGCGCTCGCGGCCGAGCTCGGAGAGGCGGGGAGGCAGTACTTCACGGCGCGATACGACCGCGACGCGCTCGCGCGCCGCTACGTCGAGATGCTCGCGCGGCTCGCGCGCCGGCCGTCGACGGTCGCGCCGGCGCCTGAAGGGCCGGCCGCGCGCGGGACGATCGCCGCTCGGAGGGCCTCGTGAACGCGAGCGCTTCGACCACCGAAGCGGCCGCGCCGGTCGCGCGCCGCGCGCCCGCGAGCGCGACCCCGTCGCGCGCGGCGGGCGACGCCGTCTGGCGGGCGATCGATCGCGACGCGCTGCCGCCGCCGGTCGCGGAGGAGCCCGCGGTCGGCCGCGTCGGGCGCCTGCTGCGCGACCTCCGCACCGCGCGCCGCGTGCCGGCCGCGCAGCTCGCGCACCGCGCCCGCTTCGTCGCCCTGCGCGCGCTGTACGCGCGCATGCCGGCGCGTCCGATCGCGGACGCGCGCGCCGTCGCGCGCGCGCTTCGCGCCGCCGAGCCGACGCCGGCGCTCGAGCGCGATGCGATCGCGCCCGAGCCGATCGCCGAGATCGAGCGCAACGCCGAGCGCGTCGCGCGCGGTCGCTTCCTCTTCCTCGGGCGCGAGGCCGACTTCTCGGACGGCATCCGCTGGCGCGATCCCGGCGCGTCGCCGCTCTGGCTCTTCCAGCTCCACTACCTGGGCGCGCTGCGCGATCTCGTGCTGACGGGCCGCGCCCGCGCGGCGGGCGAGCTGCTCGAGTCGTGGGCGCGCGTCCACGGCGCGCGCTGGGACGCGGTCGCGTGGCATCCGTACCCGACGTCGCTCCGCTTGACGAACCTCTGCGTCGCGGCGTCCGCGGCCGGCGGGTTCGACCGCGTCTCGCCCGAGGCGGCGCCGCTCGCGGCCGTGCACGCGGCGTTCCTCGCGCGGCACCTCGAGCGCGACCTCGGCGGTAACCATCTTCTCGAGAACGCGTGCGCGCTCGCCTTCGCGTCCCGCTTCCTCGACGGCCGTCCGGCCCGCGACTGGGACGCGACCGCGCGCTCGCTGCTCGCGCGCGAGGTCCGGCGCCAGGTGCTCGCGGACGGCGCGCACTTCGAGCTGTCGCCGATGTACCACGTCGCGGTCCTGCACCGGCTGGCGCAGGTCGCGTCGCTGCTCGGCGCGGACGACGCGCTCGTCGTCGCGACGATCGCGCCGGCGCTCCGCGCGATGGTCGGCTTCCTCGACGGGATCCTCGCGCCCGACGGGGACATCCCGCTCGTCGGCGACTCGGCGCGCGGCTTCGCGCCGCCGCCGGCGGCCGCGCGCGCGCTCGCCGTTCGGATCGCGGGCGAGCCGGGCGCGCCGTCCGAGGACGAGGTCCCGGCGGCCGCGGCGGCCCGACCGCACGTGCGATCCGCGCGGGCGACCGTGCGCGCGCATCGCGAGAGCGGGCTCTACGTGCTGGCGAGCGACCGCTTCTGGTGCCTCTTCGACGCCGGCCGCGCGGCGCCGGACTCCCTGCCCGGGCACGGGCAGGCGGACGTGCTTTCGGTCGAGGTCTGGGTCGACGGCGTCCGCGTCGTCTGCGACCCCGGCGTCCACGAGTACACCGGGCCGTGGCGCGCGTGGGGGAGGTCGACGCGCGCGCACAGCGCGGTCGTCGTCGACGGCCGCGACACGGACGAGGTCTACGCCAGCTTCCGGATCGGTCGCCGGTCGCAGGTGCTCGACGTCCGGGCCTCGCACGACGCGGTGACGGCGACCGTCCGCGTCGCCGGATCCGACGCGATCGTCCGGCGCAGCGTGCGCCTGAACGGCACGCGCGGCGAGCGCCTGCAGATCGAGGACGAGGTACGCGCGGCGCCCGGCGCGAGCGTCGAGTCGCGGCTCCACCTCGCACCCGACGTCGGCGTGCGCGTCGACGTCACGACCGGCCTCCGCGCCCGCATCGCGACCGGCGGCGCGGCGGTCACGCTGCACGCGGCACGGCGGCTCGTCGCCGAGCGCGGGGCGGCCTCCACGCGCTTCGGCGAGCTCCGCGAGACCGTGATGCTCGTGCAGCGCGCGGCGATCGCGGCGGGACGCGACGGCCGGAAGGTCCGGCTGTCGACCGTCCTCGCCGCCGATCCCGCGATCCCGCGCGCGGTTCGACCGCGGACGAGGTGACGATGCGCCAGGTGCTCCAGGATCTCCGGTCGGGCCGGATCGAACTCGCCGACGTGCCCGCCCCGCAGTGCCGGCCGGGCCACCTGCTCGTGCAGGCGACCGCGACCCTGCTCTCGCCGGGCACGGAGCGCATGCTCGTCCAGTTCGGGCGCGCCGGGTTGGTGGAGAAGGCGCGGTCGCAGCCCGATCGCGTGCGCCAGGTGATCGCGAAGGTCCGCACCGACGGCGTGCGGCCCGCGCTCGAGGCGGTCGCGAGCCGGCTCGAGGAGCCGGTCGCGCTCGGCTACTGCGGCGTCGGCCGCGTGCTCGAGGTGGGCGCGGGCGCCGGCGGATTTCACGCCGGGCAGCGCGTCGTGTCGAACGCCCCGCACGCGGAGATCGCCTGCGTCCCGGCGACGCTCGCCGCCGCCGTGCCCGACGGTGTCGACGACGAAGCCGCGAGCTTCACGGTCCTGGGCGCGATCGCGCTGAACGGCGTCCGGCTCCTCGACCCGACGCTCGGCGAGACCTTCGCGGTGATCGGCCTCGGCGTGGTCGGGATGCTCGCGACGCAGCTGCTGCGCGCGAGCGGCTGCCGCGTGCTCGCGATCGACGTGAACCCGGCGCGCTGCGCGCTCGCGCGCTCTCTCGGGGCCGACGCGACCTGCGTCGCCGGCGCGGCGGATCCGCTGCGCGCGGCGAGCGAGCTGACGCGCGAGCGCGGCGTCGACGGTGTCTTGATCGCTGCGGCGTCCGATGGCGACGAGATCGTGAGCCAGGCGGCGCGCATGTGTCGGAAGCGCGGCCGCATCGTCCTGGTCGGTGTCGTCGGGCTCCGGCTTCGCCGCCACGACTTCTACGAGAAGGAGATCTCGTTCCGCGTCGCCTGCTCGTACGGGCCCGGTCGCTACGACCCGGAGTACGAGGTCGGCGGGCACGACTACCCGCTCGGCTTCGTCCGCTGGACGGCGGCGCGGAACTTCGAGGCGGTGCTCGACGCGATGGCGAGCGGGCGCCTCGCCGCGCGCGAGCTGGTGTCCCACCGGGTGCCGATCGCCGAGGCGGGGCGCGCCTACGAGGCCATGCTGAGCGATCGCGGCGCGCTCGGGATCGTGCTGCGCTATCCCG
This sequence comes from Burkholderiales bacterium, assembly GCA_035651815.1. GTDB lineage: Bacteria > Pseudomonadota > Gammaproteobacteria > Burkholderiales > SG8-39 > VBDM01. Next base: position 63,877 of record DASRFB010000133.1, read on the forward strand.
AGGGTCCGCCGCCGCTCGCGCGCTCGGTCGACGCGTGCGCGGAGACTGCGGCCGCGCCGCGGCGGACCGCGGCTCCCCGGCTCCGCGCGGTCGCGCCCCGGCCCGGATCGCCGCTCGCGGTCGGCCTCGTCGGCTCGGGGCAGTTCGCGCGGAAGGTGCTTCTTCCCGCGATCGCCGCGACCGGCGCCCGCATCGCCGCGATCGCGAGCGCGGGCGGCGTGTCGAGCGTCGTCGCCGCGCGGAAGTTCGGCGCCGCCTGCGCGACGACGGATGCCAGGCGGATCCTCGAGTCGCCCGAGATCGACGTCGTGTTCGTCGCGACCCGCCACGACAGCCACGCGCGCCTCGCGGCGGCGGCGCTCGCGGCGGGGAAGCACGTGTTCGTCGAGAAGCCGCTCGCGCTCGACGAGGAAGAGCTCGCCGCGGTGCGCGAGGCGGCCGCCGTGGCGCCCGACCTGCAGCTGCTCGTCGGCTTCAACCGCCGCTTCGCGCCGCTCGCGGGCGAGGCGCGCCGCCTGCTCGACGGCCGGCGGGAGCCGGTCGCGATCGCGATCACGGTGAACGCGGGCGCTCTGCCCCCGGACCACTGGACGCGCGATCCCGCGGTCGGCGGCGGCCGGATCGTCGGCGAGGGCTGTCACTTCGTCGACCTCGCGGCGTTCCTCGTCGGCGCGCCGATCGAGCGCGTGTGCTCGCTCGCGCTCGGCGACGCCGGCGCCGGCCGGCTCGCGCAGTCCGCGTCGATCCAGCTCGGCTTCCGGGACGGCTCGAACGCCTCGATCCAGTACCTCGCGTGCGGCCCGTGGTCCTTTCCGAAGGAGCGCGTCGAGATCTTCAGCGAGGGCCGCGCGCTCGTGATCGACAACTGGCGGCGGCTCCGGCCGTACGGCTGGCCGGGCGCGCGTCGCCGCTGGACGCGGCAGGACAAGGGACACCGCGCGCAGATCGCCGCGTTCCTGCGCGCGATCGAGCGCGGCGATCCGCCGGTCGTCCCGTTCGCGGAGATCGAGTCCGTCATGCGCGCGACCTTCGCGGCGGCCGACGGGACGGGGGCGGCGCGCGACCCCGAGGTGTTCGCTCGACCGGCGACGGTCGCGCCGGCGGGCGCGACCGTGCTGCCGGCCGACGTCGCGCGCGAGGAGGCGGTGGCGCTGCGTGAGGTGGCCGGGTGAGCGCCGTCGCGGATCCGTCCGCGGCGGCCGCGCTCGCTGCGCGGTCGCACGCGCTGCGCGCGAACCTGCGCTGGACCGTCGCCGGCAACGTCGCCTACGCGGCGTGCCAGTGGGGCATGCTGGTGCTGCTGGCGCGGCTCGGGACACCGGACCTGGTCGGCGACTTCGCCTTCGCGCTGGCCCTCGCGGCGCCGATCGTCCTCTTCGCGATGCTGAACCTCCGCGCCGCGCAGGCGACCGACCGGCGCCGCGAGTTCGCCTTCGGCGACTACGTGCGGCTCCGGATCGCGTGCCTCGCGGCTGCAGCGCTCGTCCTCGCGGCGATCGTCGTGTGCGGGCGCTTCGATCGCACGACCGCGTGGACCGTGGCGCTGGTCGGGATCGCGAAGGCATTCGATGCGATGAGCGACGTCGTCTACGGCCTCCTCCAGCAGCGCGAGTCGATGCGGCGGATCGCGGTGTCGCGCGTCCTGCAGGGAACGCTCCAGCTCGCGGGCGTCGCGGCCGCGCTCGTCGCGACGGGGAGCGTGGTCGCGGCCGCCGGCGCGATGGCGGCGATGTCGGCCGCCGTCACGCTCGGCTACGACGTCGCGAGCGTCCGCCTTCAGCGCGAGGGCGGCGCGCCGCTCGGCGCCGCTGCGCGCAGCGCGCTCGCTTCCGGCTCGTGGGACTTCCCGAAGCTCGCGCGCCTGGCCGCGCTCGCGCTCCCGCTCGGCCTCGCCGCCGTGCTCGACGCGGTGAATGCCAGCGTCCCGCGCTGGGCGCTCGACGCGTACTCCGGGCGCGCGGCGCTCGGTATCTACGCGGCCGTCGCGTACTTCCTGGTCGGGCAGGGGACGGTGCTCACCGCCGTCGCGGACGTCGTCCGGCCGCGCCTCGCGCGCGACTTCGCGGAGTCGCCGGAGGACTTCTGGCGGCTCGTGGCGCGCCTGGCGGCCGTCGCGGCGGCGTGCGGCGTCGCGGGCGTCGCGGTCGCGGCGGCGTTCGGCGGCGAGCTGCTCCGGCTCCTCTACGGGAGCGCATACGCCGGCCAGGGGACGCTCCTCGCGTGGATGATGGCGATCGCGATCCCCTGGAACCTGTCCGGCATCGCGACGACCGCGATCGGCGCGGCGCGCCGGTTCCGCTCGGTGTCGGCTTGCTTCGCGGTGATGACCGCCGTCACGGCCGCGGCGTCGCTCCTCCTCGTGCCGTCGCACGGCGCGCTCGGGGCGGCGTGGGCGCTCGGCGCGGGAATGGCGGCGCGGCTCGCGGTCGCGTGCCGGCTGCTCGCGCGGCTGCGCGCTCCGGTCGCCGTGCGATCCGCGCTGGTCGCGGCGGGGGCGCGATGAACCGCTACTGGCGGGACTGCGGACCGCTCCTCGGAACGCTCCGGTTCCTCCGGCGCGCGCTCGTGTTCGCGATGCACCGCGCGGCGACCGCGCTCTGGCGGACCGCGCTCGCCGAGCTCGGCGAGGGATCGCTCGTGCAGGCTCGTGTCGCGATCGAGCACCCGCGGCGCGTGCGGATCGGGCGCGGCTGCCTCGTGACGTCCGGCGCGCGCCTCACGAGCGAGCTTCCCGAGGGCGAGCTCCGGCTCGCGGATCGCGTCCAGGTGAACCAGGGCGCCCGCCTCGACCACACGGGCGGCCTCACGCTGCTGTCGGGCGCGCTCGTCTCGGAGGGCGCCGTGCTCATGACGCACGGGCACGGGCACGACCCGCACTCGACACCGGTCGCGAACGCGCTCGCGATCGGGCGCGACGCGTGGATCGGCGCGTACGCGATCGTGCTGCCGGGCGTCCGGTCGATCGGCGATCGGGCGGTCGTGGGAGCGGGCGCGGTCGTGACGCGCGACGTCCCGGCCGGGACCGTGGTCGCGGGGAATCCCGCGCGCGAGATCGGCCGGCGAAGCGGCGGAAAGGTGGCGGTCGCGAGCGCGCCGCGCGACGCGACGGGAGCGCGCGCCGCGTCCGTCGCCGAAGGGCGCCCGCACGCCGCGCAGGCGGCGCCGGCGGCCGCGGAGGCGGCGCGATGACGCTCGCGTTCGCGCTTCTCCTGGCCGCGCTCTTCGCGGCGCCGCTCTTCGCGCATCGGCGGGGCCGCGCGTCGGCGCGCGCGCCGATCGACCTGCTCGCGCCGGCGCGCGTGACGGCGGTATTCCACCTCGTCACGATCGTGCCGTACCTCCTGCTGGTCGCGCTCGACGAGTCGGTCGTCGATCCGCTCGTCCGGCAGAATGCCGACGTCGGCGAGCTCCAGCCCGCGATCGCGTGGTACGCGCTCGTGCAGGCGGTCGGGTTCCTCGCGCTCCTCGCGGGGACGCGCTCGCGCCGCGCCGCGCGCCTCGCCGGGCGGCTCCCCGTGATCGCGACCGACGCGCGGCCGCAGCGCGAGCGGCTCGCGATCGCGTGCGCGCTCGCGATCTCCGGGATCGGCTTCGCGGTCTTCGTCGCGCAGGTGGGCGGGCTCGACTTCCTCCTCCGCAACCTCGACCGGCGCACCGCGCTCACGGCCGGCGCCGGCTACGTGCTGTCGCTCCTGAACCTGCTGTTCTTCGCGATCGCGATCGCGATCGTCGGGATGCGCCGGCGCCGCACTGCGCTCAAGTGGGCGTTCCTGGGCGCGCTCGTGCTCGCGGCGGCGATCGTGTTCTCGTCGCTCGGCGGCCGGAAGGCGACGCTGCTGATCTTCGTCTCCGGAGTCTTCGCCTGGCACTACGGCGTTCGCCCGATCCGGCGCGTCCGCTTCCGCCATCTCCTGCCGGCCGTGGCTCTCGTGCCCTACTTCGTGATCATGCCGATCCTCCGGAGCCCGGGCGGCTTCGAGTACTTCTCGCGCAACCCGGGCGCGCTCGCGACCGAGATCGCCGAGAACATCACGGTCGCGGTCACGGACCTGAGCTACGTCGACACCTACCTCTACGTCACGAACGCGTTCCACGCGCACGACGTCTGGTGGGGCGCGACCTACCGCGACCTCCTGAAGGCGCCCGTCCCGAGCACGCTCGACGACTCGAAGCCGCCGCTCGACGACGGCGTCTACGTCCGGACGCTGGCCGGCGGCATGCGCGCCGAGCCCGGGATGGCCTTCAAGCAGCTCTTCTACTCGTCGTGGCCGCCCGAGACGCTCGGCGCGACCTACATGAACTTCTGGCTGCCGGGCGTCGTCGTCGGGATGTGGCTGCTCGGCGCCGTCTATCGGCTCGCCTACGCGTACATGCGGCGCAGCCGCTGCACGCTGTACTCGATCGTGGTCTACGCGCACGTCGTGGTGTCCTTCCACCTGAGCAACCTCCGGATCGTGCAGGCCGTCGTCTACTTGACGATCACGACGCTCTTCTTCGGCCTCCTGTTCGGCTTCCGCGCGCGCCGCCGGCGCGTCGTGCGCGTGCCGCGGCTCGCGCCCGTCGCCCGGCTCGCGCCGTCGGGTCCTCCGTCCGCGGCCGGCCTGGCGGGTGCACGCGGATGAACGCGGCGGCGAAAACGCCCTTCCTCGGCGCGCGCTCGCGACGCCCGCGCGTGCTGGTCTCGTGCGACCACTATCTTCCGGGCGTCAAGGCGGGCGGACCGATCCGCAGCATCTCCGGCCTGGTCTCCGCGCTCGGCGGCGAGCTCGACTTCCGGATCGTCACGCGCGATCGCGACCTCGGCGCCGGCGAGCGCTACGCCGGCGTGCGACCCGGGCACTGGTACGCTCGTGACGGCGCGCAGGTCCTGTACTGGCCGCCGGCCGGCGCCGCGCCCGCGGCGTGGCGTGCGGTGATCGGCTCCCTCCGGCCCGACGTCGTGTACCTGAACAGCTTCTTCTCGCCGCGCTACACGCTCGCGCCGCTCCTCGTCCGGCGCGCCGGCCGCGCGCCCGCCGCGCGCTTCGTCCTCGCGCCGCGCGGCGAGCTCCACCCGGGCGCGCTCGCGATCCGGAGCTGGAAGAAGCTGCCGTTCCTGCGGCTCGCTCGCGTCGCCGGCTTGACGGCGGGCGTCACCTGGCACGCGACCGCGGAGGAGGAGGCGACGAACATCCGACGCTGGTTCGGGCGCGCCGCACGCGTCGTCGTCGCGCCCGTGCTCGCGCCGCCGGCGCCCGAGGTGCGCGTCGCCCGCGCGCCGAAGCGCGCGGGCCAGCTCGAGGTCGCGTTCCTGTCGCGCATCGGCCCGAAGAAGAACCTGCTCGGGGCGATCGAGGTGCTGCGCGGGGTGACGGGATCGGTGCGGCTGAACGTCTACGGTCCGAAGGAGGACGCGGCCTACTGGGAGCGCTGCCGGCGCGCGATCGTCGCGCTGCCGCCGAACGTCCGGGTGCGCGATCGCGGACCGCTGGCCGCGGCCGACGTCGCGAGCGCGCTCGCGCGGAGCGACGTGCTTCTCTTCCCGACCTTCGGCGAGAACTTCGGACACGTCGTGCTCGAGGCGCTCCTGGCCGGCGTGCCGGTCCTCGCGAGCGACCGGACGCCGTGGCGCGGCCTCGCGGCGCGCGAAGCGGGCTGGGACGTGCCGCTCGAGGACGTCGCTGCGTTCCGGGAGCGCCTCGCCGCGCTGGTCGCGATGGACGATCTCGAGTGGCAGCGCTGGTCGCGCGGGGCGCGATCGCTCGGTCGATCGTACGTCGACGACCCGGGCGCCGTTGCGCGAAGCCGCGAGCTCTTCGCTCACCCGGAGGCCGCATGAGGATCCTTCTCGGCGACGACTGGCGCGACGGCGCGCTCGATCCGGAGCGCGACGACGGCGACGTCCGGATCGCGGTGAGCGCCTGGCTTCCGCTCGCCGCCGTCGACGGCCTCTACTTCGAGCGCGCGCGAAGCCTTCGGATGCTCTGGAACTACGTCCGCGAGATCGGACCGCGCGCGACGCTCGTGAAGGTCGCGTCGCGCCACGGCGAGCGTTTCCGGAACCGCACGTTCGTCGCGGCCGGCGTCGGTACCGTCGTCGACGGCGCGGCCGAGGCGGGTCTCTCACCCGGGGCGCGGGTCGCGTTCGTCGCGCCCCGCCATCCCGCGTGCGCGGAGCGGGTCGTCGTCGGGCGCGAGCTGGTCGTGCCGGCGCCGGCGGCGCTCGCGCACCTCTTCGAGGACGGCGTGCTGCTGCGCGCGCGGCCGGAGGGCGACGCGCGGCTCGACCGCCTCGGCGACGCTCTCGCATCGCTCGCCGGGTGGACGCGCGAGTCGGGCGTCGCGCTCGAGCCCGCGCCGGCGAAGCGGGCGCTCGAGCGCGCATGCGCCGAGCTCGAGAGCGCGCCCTGGGATACGGCGCTTCGCCTGCCGGTCGATCCGCCGAGCGCGATCGCCGAGCGGCGCGCGCCACCGCCGGCATCCGCGCCGGCGGCGAGCGGCGCATCGCTGCCGCCCGCGGTCGTGACGGTCGCGCCCGCGCGCGCGACCGCTGCCGCCGGCACGCGGGCGCGCCCCGCCGCGACCGCGGTCCTCTTCGGCTACGGCAACTACGCGAAGACGATCGTGCTGCCGAGCCTGCCGCGCGGCATCCGGGTCGCCGCCATCCACGAGGTGGACCCGCTCCAGATCCCGCCTCCGTCCGCGGCGCCGCGGCACGCGCGCGGCGCGATCTGGGACACGGCGTCGCGCTTCGGCGCGGACGAGCGTCCGGACGTCGCGCTGATCGCCGGCTTCCACCACACGCACGCGGCGCTCGCGATCGAGGCGCTCCGCCGCGGCGCCGCGGCCGTGGTCGAGAAGCCGATCGTCACGACCGAGGAGCAGCTCGCGGAGGTGCTGGATGCCGTGCAGCCGGGCGGCCGCCGCCTCTTCTCGTGCTTCCACAAGCGCTACTCGCCGTTCAACGAGCTCGCGCTCGCGGACCTCGGGATCGCGCCCGGGGATCCCGTCTCGTACCACTGCATCGTGTACGAGGTGCCGCTGCCGGCGCGCCACTGGTATCGCTGGCCGCGCTCGCGGAGCCGGATCGTCTCGAACGGCTGCCACTGGCTCGACCACTTCCTCTTCCTGAACGGGTTCCCGGACGTGCGCGACGCGACCATCGCCGCCGTGACGCCCGACGCTCTGAGCTGCGCCGTGACGCTCGCGAACGGCGCCGTGTTCACGATGGTCCTGACCGACCGCGGCAGCGAGCGGCTCGGCGTCCAGGACCACGTCGAGCTGCGTGCCGGCGGCGTGACGGTCGCGATCGCGAACGGCGCCGTCTACCGCGCCGAGGGACCGGATCGCGTGCTGCGGCGGCGGCGTGCGAGCCGGCTCGCCGGCCATCGCCGCATGTACGCGGCGATCGGGCGCGCGATCCTCGAGGGCGAGCCGGGCGACTCGCCGCGGTCGATCGAAGTCTCGGCAGGGCTGATGCTCCGGCTCGAGCGCGCGCTCGCCGAGAGGGCGACGGACGCCGGGGATGCGCCCGCGCGGCGCTCGCCGGTCGCCGTCCGCGCGCTCCAGCGGCGGAGCGCTTGACGCCGGCGCGCGAACGGACCCGAAGCAGCGGCGCGTCAGCCGTGGCCGCGCTCGCCGTGTGCGCCGCCCTCACGAGCGCCGTCGCGGCGGAGCCGGCGAGCGCGGGACCTTCCGCGACCGAGACGTTCGCCTTCGAGACGCACGAGGCGCGCCTCGTGCTCGACGCGGCCGGATGCGCGCGAAGCCTCGTCCGCCTCGCCGACGGGCGCGAGCTCCTGCGCGACGCCCGCACCCCGTTCGCGCTCGTCCGGGTCGGGGGCCGCGAGCAGCAGGCGACCGGGATCGCGCGCGAAGGCGATCACCTGCGAATCGCGTTCGGCGATCTGCCGGTCACGGTCGCGCTCCGGATCGCGGGCCGCGGTGCGTTCCTCGACGTCGCCGTGGAGGCGATCGACGGCGGACCCGTCGCGACGCTCGAGCTCGTGCGCCTGCCGGTCGCGATCGACGCGGCGGTCGGATCTACGCTCGCGGTGCGCTCGGACGCGAGCGTGGCCGTATCGCTCGTCGGCGGCAGCGAGAACGTCGAGACCGCGGCGAACCACGGCGGGCTCCTGATCGGCGCGGTACACGCCGATCCCGCCCTCGCGCCGGCACGGGTCGCGCTCCTGGTCACGCCGATCGCGCGCTTCGACGAGGCGATGGAGGAGGTCGAGCACGCGCTCGGCCTCCCGTCGCCGCGGCTCGGCGGGCGCTGGGCGAAAGCGTCCGACGCCGCGCGACGGAGCTACCTCTTCATCGACCTGACGCGGCGAAATGCCGAAGAGGTGATGCGATGGGCGAAGCTCGGCGGCTTCGCCGCCGTCCTCGTCTACGCGAGCACGTGGGCGGAGTCGCCGGGGTCGTACCGGGTCGCCGAGGAGCGCTTCCCGGGCGGCGACGCCGGGCTCGCCGACGTCGCCGCGCGCCTGCACGCGGCCGGTCTCGGCTTCGGCCTGCACGTCCTGACCGGTCTCGTCGGGAAGCGCGATCCGCTCGCGTCGCCGCGGCCGGGACCGGGCCTTCTCGCCGACGCGCGCGCCGCGCTCGGCGCCGACGTCGGCCCGGACGACCGCGAGATCCCGCTCGCCGGCGCCGCGCTCGACTTCCCCGGCGCCGAGTCGACTCCCGGCAACGTCAAGGCGGGGCGCGACGTCCGGATCGGCGACGAGGTCGTGCGCTACGCCGCGATCGAGCGCGCGGCCGACGGCGCGCTCGCGCGCCTCGTGGGTTGCGAGCGCGGCGCGAACGGCACGAGCCGCGCGCGCCACGCGCGCGGCTCGCCCGCCGAGCACCTCGCCGAGCGCTACGGCTCGTACCTCGTCGACCTGCGCGGTCCGCTCGTCGACGTCGTGGCCGGGCGCGTCGCCGGCCTTCTCGATCGCGTCGGCGCCGATCTCGTGTACCTCGACGCCGGCGAGGTGAACGACGCGAACGGTCCGGCATGGTACTGGGTCGGTCGCCTGCAGAGCGCGATCCTCGCGCGCGTCGCGCGTCCGCTCCTGGTCCAGGGCTCCGGCATGACCGCGTGGACCTGGCACTGGTTCGCGCGCCAGACGTGCGACGACGCGGTCGCTGTCGGCGCGAACGCCTGGCTCGACGCGTGGAAGATCGGACGGTCGCTCGCGGCGCATCGCCGCGACCGGATCCCGGCCGAGCTCGGCTGGTGGGCGTTGAACGCCGATTCGGTGCGCCACCCCGCGACGACGATGGCCGAGGTGGATCACCTCGGCGTCCGAAGCGTCGCGTACGACGTCCCGTTCTCGGTCGAGACGCGCGTCGCGAGCCTGCGCGACCACCCCGCCGCGGAGGAGATCCTGCGCCGGCTCGGGCGCTACGAGGAGATCCGGGTCACGGGCCGCGTGCCGGCCGGCGTGCGCGCGACCCTCAGCGTCGGCGAGTGGCGCCTCGCCGACGGCCCGAGCGCCGAGCCGACGTTCGTGCCGGCCGCGGCCGACGTCGCGTCCGCCGGCACGGCGACGTCCGCGAGCGACGCCGCGGGTGCCCGCGGGGCGGCCGCAGAGCCCGGCGGCTGGCTCGTGGTCGGCGACGCGGGCAGCGCGCTCACCGTCCCGCGCCAGGACGCCGTCGTGACCGGCGCGCTCGCGGTCCGGCTTCCCGTGTCCCCGCCCTCCGCGATCGCGCGCTGGCTCCTCCGACCTCCGGTGTCCCGTCCGCTCTTCGTGACGCTCGACGTGGAGGGACCGGCCGTCGCCGAGAGCGCCGCACCGCCGATCCTGAACGTCCAGCTCGAAGCCCCGGGCCCGTGCTATCGCGACTACCTCGTCGACCTCGACTTCCGGGGTCGGCGCACGCTCGCGATCGCCCCTTCGGCGGACCGGGTGGTTCGGGACGCATCACCGGCCGCGCGGACGTATTCGCTGAAGGCGTCGCTCGTCGATTGCGACCTGTCGAACGCGCGAGCCGCGAACCTGCGGTGGATGCGCGGAGCTCTCGGATCGGACGTCACCGTCCGCATCCTCCGGATCGGGTGAGGTCCGGAGGCGCGCCGGCCGGACCGGCCGTCGGCGGCGGCCGGACCGGCTCACCTCCGCCCCTACGGCAGATTGCGCGTCGGATCCTTGAACTTGTCGCCGTCCGACTCGAAGCGCGCGGCACGGCCGTCGAGAGCGCGCAGGAAGACCAGGAGGTTCGCCTCGTCGGCGTCGGCGAGGGCGTCGTGGATCGTCACGCCGCCGATCAGGTGCTGCTGGAAGACCTCCTCCAGCGTCTGCGCCGAGCCGTTGTGGAAGTACGGCGCCGTGTAGGCGACGCCGAGGAGCGACGGCGTGTTGAAGCCCGCGGCTCCGAGCGGCGCCTGGCCGATGCCACCTCCCTGACCGCGGATCTCGATCGGATTCGCGGGAATGAACGTCCCGACGTCGTCCAGGAACTTGAGCGTCCCGGTGTCGACCTTCGCGTCGGTGTAGGAGACGACCTGGTTGGCGGTGACGACGAGGCCGGGATCGCGCGGCGTCCCGCCCGCCGCGGCGGCCTTGTCGAGCGCCGGATTGTTCAAGTAGAAAACCTGGCTCTTCGTCCACTTCGCGCCGCCGTGGCACGACGAGCAGCTCGCGCCGAAGACGGTGCGCCCGGCGTCCAGGGCGCTCACGTCGGCGGGCTGCGGCATGTTCAACGTCCGGATCGTCTGGATCCACGCGGTCTGATCGTCGAGCGCCTCGCTCGCGCCCTGCGAGATGCCGTGGTCGAAGATCGCCGGGTTCGCGCCCGTCGGGCCGCTTCCGGGGCAGGGAAGGTTCGGGCCGGCTACGAGCGCGGGCGGGTCGCCGCCGGCGAAGCCCTTGCCGCACTGGACGTTACGCGAGTTGTTGTTGAAGTCGGTCGGGCTGTCGCGGGCCGCGCTCCAGTTGTTGATCCGGATGTCGTGCGCGCCGTTGATCTTCGAGTAGAGCCCGTCCATCTGGATGGCGTTGCGCGGCCCGTCGCCGAAGAGCCACGTCACGTGGTCCGCGAGGCCGAAAGGGTGGCACGACGCGCACGTGCTCCACGCGTCGCTCGACTGCTTGCCGCGGAACTGGAGCGGCACGATGTCGCGGATCGGGATCTCCGAGAGACCGTTGTCCGGGACGCCGAGCGCGGTGAAGAACGCGAGCTTGCCCTTCAGGATGGCGTCGCGCGTGCTGCCCGGAGCCGGCGGCGTCCCCGATGGAACGTCCCTCTGCGTCACCATGCCGTTCTCGAGGTTCAGGATCGAGACCGACAGCCCGGCCTCGTTGTTCGCGTAGGCGCGCTTGCCGTTCCGGTGGATCGCGATTCCGGTCGGAAGATTGCCGGTCTGGAACCGGACCACGTTGTTGGGCGCGCCGATGTTCAGCTTGCCGCCCACGAGGGTCGCGCGCAGGACGTAGTTCCCTCCGCGGCTGACGACGAGGAACGTCTGGCACGCCGGATCGGACGCGATGTCGACCAGGTCGTTGCCGAAGAGCCGGCCGAGGCTCGCCAGCGGATTGGCGGGACTCGGCTCGGTCTTGATCTGCGCGTTCAGATTGACGTGCAGGTCCGCGCGCTCGGCGAGCGTCGCGACGTCGACCACGTCGACCAACGCCTGCACGTTCACGTTGAAGAAGAGGGGCGGGGACGGCTGCGCGCCGATGTTCGGCAAGTACAGCTTGCCGCCGCACACGAGGGCCGACCCGAGCTGGTTCGGGAACACCGCCTGCGGCGCCGCGACGATCGAAGGATCGCCGGGTCCGGCCGCCGGATTCGGGCAGAACGCCTGGTTCACCGGATCGGGATCCGTCGTGTTGTTGCAGAACTTGCTGAGATCGGCCGTGAAGCCGGAGTCCGCGATCGGCGACAGCGTGATCTCGCTCACGCTGCCCGGGCTGGACAGCGTGAACGTGCTGACGACGCCCTCCTTGCCCTCGTCGAATCCCTCGCCCGGTCCGCCGGCGATGAGGCGCGCGAAGAACTGCGTCACGAACACGCGATTGCCGGCGATCGCGATCGCGCCCGGATTCCCGCCCACGGCGACCGTGTCGACGACCTCGTCGGTGGACGTGTCGATGAGCGAGACGGTCCCGTCGGTGTGGTTGCCCACGAGCAGCAGATCTCCCGCCTCGGTGACGGCGCAGGGCCGCGGCTCGTTGCCGACCGCGATCTCCTTCACGACCTTGAAGCCGCCCGAGGCCCGCTTGATCACCGAGACGGTCCCGCTGGCGGAGTTCGTCACGTACGCCTTCGGCGAGCGCACCGCGACGCACACCGGCTCCCGTCCCACGGCGACCTCGTCGATCTTCTCGAGCGCGTCGCCGCTGCCGGGAACCGCGAACACGCTCACGCTGTCGGACTCGACGTTCACGTTGAAGAGCCGGGTGCTGCCCTCGCTGAGCGCGATCGAGCTCGAGCGCGTGGTGGTATCCGCGAGCGCGGGAATCGCGGTCAGCCAGAGAGACGCCAGCACGACGGCGACGCTCGCTGGACGGAAGCGGGTGCTCATTGTCTCCTCCTGTTCGTCGCGGGAACGGCGCGCTCGCGGAGGTCAGCGGGTCGTCATGTCGCTTCGCCGGTTCTTCGCTGCGGCCACTGGCTCATGGGCGAGCGCCAAAGCACTAGCGTGACGCTGGAAGGGGAGTCATGATCGGGCGGTCATTTTCGGGTCATCGTTCGGTTATTGGCTTGGGGGATTGGAGCGATGGCCGGGCGCAACGATCCACGCTTCGGCGACTTTCGCCTCGACCTCGGCAAGGAAACCCTCTGGCGAGGCTGGTCCGAGGTGCGCCTGACGCCGAGGGCGTTCGTCCTTTTGCGCCACCTCGTCGAGCACGCCGACCGTCTCGTCACGAAGGAAGAGCTGCTTGACGCCGTGTGGGGAGGGCTCCACGTCGGCGATTCCGTCGTGAAGGTGCGGATCGCCGAGCTCCGGCAGGCGCTCTCCGATTCCGCGGAAGAGCCTCGCTACATCGCGACGATCCACCGGCGCGGGTATCGCTTCGTGGCCGCGGTGAGCGGCGACGCGGTTCCGGCCGCCAGCGCGACGCGGCCGTCGGCCGTGCAAGCGTTCGCGCGCGGCCTCCCGGGTCCCGGAGGCGGTGTCGGGCTCGCGCACGCGCCCCCGGCGCCGTTCGTCGGGCGCGGGCCGGTCCTGGCTCGGCTCGAGGCCCGGCTCGGCATGGCGCTCGCCGGTGAGCGGCAGGTCGTGTTCGTCGCCGGCGACGCCGGGATCGGAAAGACCGCGCTCGTGGGCGAGCTTCTACGCCATGCGAGCCGCATGTCCGAGAGCCGGATCGCGATCGGCCGGTGCGCCGACCACTACGGAACTGGAGAGCCGTATCTCCCGTGGCTCGAGGCGCTCGGTCGCCTCTGCAAGGACGATCGCGGTCGGCTGCTGACGGACGTCCTGCGCCGGCATGCGCCGATGTGGCTGCTGCAGCTGCCGTGGCTGGTCGAGCCGCACGACCGAGCTGCCCTGCAGCGCGAGGTGTTGGGCGGGTCGCGGGAGCGGATGCAGCGCGAGCTCGACAGCGCTCTCGAGGCGTTCACCGCCGAGCACCCGCTCGTCTTGGTACTGGAGGACCTCCACTGGAGCGACGCCTCCACGCTCGACCTGGTCCGCTCGCTGGCGCAGAGCCGAACGCAAGCCCGGCTGCTTCTCCTCGTCTCCTACCGCGCTTCCGACGCGATCGCGCGCGGCCACCCGGTCCGCGCGCTGCGCAACGAGCTCCATCTCCACGACGAGTGTCACGAGGAGATCCTCGATCTCCTCACGAGAGCCGACGTCGCCGACTACATCGCGGCTCGCTTGCCCGCGGCCGAGCCGTCGGCGCCCGAGCTCGCGGCGATCGTTCATCGCCGGACCGACGGCCATCCGCTCTTCATGGTGAGCCTCGTCGACGATGCGATCCGGAGCGGGATCCTCGAGATTCGCGAGGGCGCCCTTCGGCTGCGGGGCGAGCCGACGCAGCTCGAGAGCGGCATCCCCACCTCCGTCCGCGAGATGGTCGAGCGCGACTACGAGCGGCTCGACCCCCGCGACCGCGAGCTTCTCGCCGCGGCCAGCGTGGCGGGAGTCGAGTTCTCGGCGCGTGTCGTCGCCGCGGCGATCGAATCGGATGCCGTCGAGGTCGAGCGGCGGTGCGACGATCTCGTCCGGAGCGGCCGGTTCCTCGAGGCTCGCGAAGCTTCGCGCTGGGCCGACGGGGTCGTCGATGCGAGCTACGCCTTTCGCCACGCTCTCTACCAGGCGGTGCTCTACGAGGAGGTCCCGCGCGCGCATCGCATGCGGCTCCATCGGAGCCTCGGCGTCTGCCTCGAAGAGAAGCTCGCCGATCGCGTGGTGGAGCGCGCGGCGCAGCTCGTCCTGCACTTCGAGCGCGGCGGCGATCCCTTGCGCGCCATTGCTCACCTGCGACGGGTCGCGGACAACGCGGTGCGGCGCTGTGCGAATCGCGAGGGAATCGAGGCGCTGACGCGGGCGAGCGATCTGCTCGCGGAGGTGCCGGCGGAATCGAGAGGGTCGCTCGAGCTCGACGTGCGCGAGCAGCTGGGGCTCGTCCGGCGATCGATGGGGGACATGCGCGGCGCGGCCGCCGATTTCGACGCGGTCGTCGCGCTCGCGCGTCGCGCCGGCAGCGTCGATCGCGAGGCGAAGGCGCTCCTCTATCTCTGCAGTGCGCTCACCTGGATCGATCGCGAGCGCCGGAGCGCGACGCTGGCAGAGGCGATTCGTGTCGCGGAGCGTGTCGAAGACGAGCTCCTCCGTGCCCACGCGCTCGGCTACGCGGCCTATTGGAACCTCTCGCTTCGCGGCTGGAGCGCGGAGCAAGAGCGCGCCTGCGCCGCGGCCGTCGAAGCCGCGCGGCGCGCCGGCGATCGTGAGCTGCAGGCCCTCCACGTCGGGCGATCCGCGTACTTCCATTGCATGCACGCCGACTACGACCTCGCGTGCCGAACGGCGGAGGAGGGCCTCGAACACGCCTTCGCGGTCGGCAACGCCTTCGAGGCGATGGCTTGCCAGCACTATCGCTCGTCGGCCCTCCTCGAATCCGGCCGCTGGGGCGAGATGCTGGACACCCTCCAGGAAGCGATCGCGGTGGCGGAGCGGAACGGGCACCGCCTGTGGGCGAGCTTCTTCCACCTGCAGATCGCCCTGCTGTGCCTCCAGACGGGCGCCTTCGAGCGCGCGAAGGCGATCGCGGAGCGCGGTCTCGAAGAGTCGCGGACGGCGGGCCACGTCGACGGCGAGGTCTTCGCGCTCACCGTCCTCGCGCAATCGCTCCTCGGGCTCGGCGATCACGAAGCCGGGATGTCGACCCTCGCTCACATGGAGGAGCGAGCCGGGCCGGACGGCGCTCTCGGCGGCTGGATCTCGCACATGTCGTTCCGCCAGGCGATCGCGGACCATTGGCTCGGTCGCGGCGACGTCGAGCGCGCACGCGTCGAGGCCGAGCGGATCCTCCGACTCGCCCGCCCTCCCGGCCAGAAGACCTACGTCGCCTTGGCTCGCGTGACGCTCGCCGCGGTCGCGGCCGAGCTCGGCGAGCGCAGGAAGGCGGAGGACGAGCTCCGGGGCGCGCTCGAGATCGTCGAGCGCGCGAACGTGCCGCTCGCCGCGTGGCGCGTGCACGCGCTGGCCGCGCGATGGGCGAAGCTCCGGGAGGACCACGCGCGTGCGGTCGATCACCGCCGCCGGAGCGCCGCCGTCGCGGGCGCGCTGACCGCGTCGCTGGGCGATCGCGACCCGGAGCTGCGAGCCGCCTTTCTCGGGCGCATGCGCGGCAGAGCGTCGGCGGGACGCCGCGGGCTCGCGGTCTTCCGAGCTGCGGTCGCGACGCCCTGATCAAGGAGCATGACTCGAGGTGAAGCCGGCCCCAGGGGGCCCCGGCGGGCTTTGCCCGACGGGGCGAGGGGAGCGATCCCCTCGTTGAACTACTCGGCGTCGCGCTCCTGTACGGCTCGCGCCTGCTCGACGTCCGGCGTCAAGTCGCTGTGGCAGGCGTGCTTGCCGGCGACGACCGCGATCCGCGCGGCTGCGCCGCGCCGCGCGAGCAGGTCCGCCCCTTCCGCGCCGACGCCCGGACTCCGCTGCGCGCGGCGCTCGGGCTGGAACTCGGCGTCCTTGCCGCTCGCGAACGCGACGATCTCCTTCGAGATGCGCATGCTGCACCAGTCGTGGCCGCACATCGCGCAGAAGTCCGTGTCGACCTCGAGGTCCTCGTCGTGGAGCGCGCGCGCGGTCTCGCCGTCGAAGGCGAGCTCGAACTGGCGCGGCCAGTTGAGAGCGGCGCGGGCGCGCGAGAGGTCGTCGTCCCATTGCCGGGCGCCGGCCACGCCGCGCGCCACGTCGCCGGCGTGCGCGGCGATCTTGTAGGCGATGCAGCCGTCCTTGACGTCCTGCGGGCGCGGCAGCCCGACGTGCTCCTTCGGCGTCACGTAGCAGAGCATCGCGGCGCCGTGGCGGGCGGCCTCGGCGGCGCCGATCGCGCTCGTGATGTGGTCGTAGCCGGGGAAGACGTCGGTCACGAGGGGACCCAGCACGTAGAAGGGCGCGTCGTCGCAGATGCGCTGCTGGAGGCGCATGTTGAAGCCGATCTGGTCCATCGGGACGTGCCCGGGGCCCTCGACCATCGCCTGCACGCCGGCGTCGCGCGCGCGCTGCACGAGCTCGCCGAGCGTCTGCAGCTCCGCGAGCTGCGCCGGATCCGAGGCGTCCGCGAGGCACCCGGGACGGAGGCCGTCGCCGAGCGAGTAGGTGACGTCGTACTCGCGCATGATCGCGGAGATCTCGTCGAAGAGCTCGTACATCGGGTTCTGCTTGCCGTGGTGGATCATCCACTTGGCGAGCAGCGAGCCGCCGCGCGACACGATGCCGGTGACGCGGTTCTTGACGAGCGGGAGGTGCTCGCGCAGGACGCCGGCGTGGATCGTGAAGTAGTCGACGCCCTGCTGCGCTTGACGCTCGATCTCGGCGAGGATGGCGTCGTACCCGAGGTCCTCGATGCTGCGGCCGAGGATCATGCTGTAGATCGGGACGGTGCCGATCGGGATCGTCGAGTGGTCGATGATCGCCTGGCGGCAGGCCGGCAGATCGCCGCCGGTCGAGAGGTCCATGAGCGTGTCCGCGCCGAAGCGCTGCGCCCAGCGGAGCTTCTCGACCTCCTCGTCCGTCGAGCTCGAGACCGGGGACGCCCCGATGTTGGCGTTGATCTTCGTCGTGATCCGGCGCCCGATGCCGGTCGGGTCGAGCCGCTTCGGGGCGCGGTCGCCGGGGAGGCGGCCGGGATCGCCGATCGCCTGCTGGCGCTGCGAGACGGTCTGGTTCACCCAGAGCCGCGCGTCCGCGCGCGCGCCCGGGTGTCCCGCCGGCTCCGAGCCGAGCCGTGCGGGGTGCGCGCTTCCGTTCCGCGCGTGGGTCGCGGACGGCGCCTCTCCTCCGCTCCCCGCGAGGTGCCGCACGTTCGCGGGAATCACGAGCCGGCCGCGCGCGACGTCGTCGCGGATGGTTTCGACCGCGACGTTCTCGCGCTCCGCCACGCGGAGCATCTCGGGCGTGACCGCTCCGCGTCGTGCGCTCTCGAGCTGTGTCATCGGGGAACCAGCTCGGTTCTACGCCGCCCCCGGTGACCGATCAAGGTCGGTCGATCGCGGCGCCAGCAGCGCGCGCCGGAAGCGCGTGCGCGCGATCAGGCTCGCGAGCGCGGAGAGCACCACGAGCGTGGACGCGCTCGACGTCAGCATGGCGAGCGCGACGAGCCCGCCGAGCTGGATGTGGAACGCGAACCCCGAGAAGCAGAGCGTCGAGTAGCCCGCCGCGATCGCCGACGAGACGAAAACGATGGCCTTGCCCGACGTGAGGAGCGTGGCGCGCAGGGCGGCGGGGACGTCGCCGGTGCGCTGCGACTCCTCGCGCAGCCGGAAGAGGAAGTACACCGCGTAGTCCGCCCCGATGCCGACCGCCATCGCCGCGACCGCCGACGTCACGATGTCGAGCGGGATGTGCAGGAAGCCCATCACCGCGAAGTTGATCGCGACCGCGAGCGCGAGCGGCACCGCCACCAGCAGGCCCGCGAGCGCGCTTCGGAGGACGATGCCGCCGACCGCGATCGTGATCACGGTGATCTGGAGGATGTTCGCGACCTTGCCCTCGACCATCGCTTCGGTGAGCGCGCCGTTCGAGGCGAGCGAGCCGGCGACGCGGTAGTGGAAGCCCGGAGGAAGCTCGCGCGCGAGGATCGCTTCCGCGGCGGCGATCATCTGCTTTCCGTAGCGCGTGCTGTCGTCGTGCAGCAGCACGACGATCTTCGCGAGCCGGTTGTCCGGGGTGACCAGGGTCGAAAGGTCGTCGCCGCCCGAAAGCGTGTAGAGGAAGAGGTACTGCGCGGCGAGCGCCTTGGTCGGCGGAAGCTCGTCGGGCGGAGCCCCCGGCGCGCCCGCCGCGTCTCCTTCGTGGGCCGCGTCGGCGGCGAGCGCGCGGTGCAGCGTCTTCACGCGTCCGGCGACGGATACCGCCTTTCCGACCCCGGGGAGCGCCTCCATCTGTCGCTCGAAGCGTTCGATCGCCCGCAGCGCTTCCGGGCGAGCGATCGCCCCTTCCTCGGGCCCCTCGATGATGAAGACGAGCGTGCTCGTGCCGGCGAAGCTGCGGTTCAGCGCGTCGTCCTGCAGCCGCACCGGAGACGACGCGGCGAACTCGCGCCTGAAGCTCGTGTCCACTTCGACGCGCCGCCCGAGGAACGCGCACATCGCCACGACGCCCAGCATGCCGACCACGATCCACGCGGCGCCCGAGCCGGACGCGGCGCGCGCGAGCGACTCGAGCCCGCGGTCGAGCCACGGATGCGTGGTGCGCTCGCGGGTGCGCTCGCGGTCGAGCGGAACGGGCATCGCGGCCCGCACGGCCGGCACGACCGTGAGCTCGATCGCCAGGGTGGAGAGGATGCCGAGCGCGGTGAAGATGCCGAACGTCCGGATCGTGTCGACGCCGAAGCTCAAGAGCGAGAGGAACGACAGTGCGCCGATCGTCCCGGCCGCGATCATCACCCGCCCGACGCGGACGATCGATTCGACCACCGCCTCCCGGTTGTCTCCGAGGCGCGCGAGCTCCTCGTAGTATCGCTTCAGGATCTGGACGGCGTGTCCGGCGGCGACTGCGAGGATGAGGATCGGCGTCGTGGTGTTGAAGGGATCGAGCGGGACGCGCAGCCAGCCCATCATCCCGACCGCCCACGCGACCGCCAGGAGCGCCGTGAGGAGCGGCAGGAAGATCGCTTGCACCGTACGGAACGCGTCGTAGTGCACGAGCGCGATCACGAGCAGCGCGATCGGGAAGAAGTACACCATGCGCGCCGCGTACTCGCCGACGGCGCCCGACATGACGACCGGTCCGGAGAGCGCCCACGTGAAGGTGCCGTCGTCGTTGGCCACGACGACCCCGCGCGCCGCCTCGTAGAGCGACCGGTAGTCGGGAAGCTGCGGCGAGAGCTCGAACGTCGCGTAGATCGCGAGCGCCCGCCCGTCCGACGACACGAGCGTTCCGACGTTGTCGGAGTTGCCGAAGACGCGCGTGCGAACGGCGGCCGCGCCCTCGGCCGTGGTGGGTACGGCCTCCATGAGCGGCTCGACGGCGATGCCGTCCCGAGTCGGCTGCACGTCCTTCATCGCGGGCGAAGCGATGCTCTGGAGAAGCGGCTGCACGGTGCCCGGAAGGCGCGCGAGCCCTTCGGTGATCCGCTTCACGGCCGCCAGGAAGCGCGGCTCGAACGGCGACCCGTCGTTCGGGAAGAGGCCGACGATCACCAGGTTCTTGTCGCCGAACGTCGCGTGCAGCTCGTTCAGCGCTTGGATGTAGGGATGCTGCTGAGGGAGGTTGCGATCGGGGTCCACCTCGACGCGGAGGCGCGCCGCGCCGGCGCCGAGGACGGCGGAGAGCACGAGGCCGAGCGCGACGATCGCGCGACGCCGCCTCACGACGAACGACGCGTAGCGACGCAGCCAGTCGCCACGCGCGTCGGCGCCGCCGGAGCCGGCCGCGGCGTCAGAACGTGTATCGGATGCGCGCATACGCTTCGGAGTTCCGATCGTATTGCCCGATGAGCGAGTTCCGGTCACCGAAGATTCCGAGGACGCCCGCGACGACCTGCACCCCCTCGCGGACCTCGTAGGCGAGCTGTCCTCGCAGCAGCTCGTAGCCGCTCTCGATGCCCCACAGCGCGATCAGCTGTCCTTCCAGCCGATCCGACATCCAGCGCTTGCGGAGGTTCGCGGCGAGGCGCGTGTCCACGTCCCGGACGAGGAGCCGGCGGTCGTTGTGGAGCAGGATCAGCTGGTATAGCTCCACGAGCGGCACGAAACCGTCGAGCACCGTGTCCGCGCCGATGCCCCACTCGACGGCGTCACGCTCGGCGAACGCGGGCACCTCGACCGTCTCGCCGCGCACGAGGTGGTCGACCAGCGCCGGGTCGCCCAGGATCTGGTTCGTGATCTCCTGCACCGCGGACGGGTAGGGGCGGCGGAACCGCCACGCCGCCTCGGCGCGAACGGTGAGCGGGCCGACCGGGGTCGCGGCGTCGGCGCCGAGCGAGCGAAATCGGCGATACGCGGGAACGAGCTGCGTGAACGCGGTCACCGGGACGACGGCGCCGGGCTCCGCTTCGCCCACCGCGACGCGGACCGGCACGCTGAAGTTCGGCGCCGGGTCGAAGCCGTCGTAGTAGACGAGCGCGACGTCGGTCTCGCCGAGGCGCGCCGAGAAGCGCGCGCCGAGGTTGCCGTTGTCGAATTGGCGCGCGGGCGGCGGCGCGTTCCGGAGCGTCTGCTCGACCGCCACGTCGCACGGACAGGGCGTTCCCTCCAGCTCGCCGACCGAGAGGCGAGGGGTGACGCGCGCCGCGGGCGCGAACCAGCGCTCCTCCGCGAGAGGAAAGCGCCACGGAACCGCGATCGGCTCCCACGCGATCGTGAAGCGGCTCTCGTCGGGCAGGGTCTCGCGCCAGGCGCGCGGAAGGAGCCACGTGAACGCGATCGCCGGCACGCCGATCTTGAGCTCGCGCTCGTCCATCAGGAACGGGTCTTCGTACTGCCGCGGGTTCAGGAGGTCGTTCGGCTGGACGGAGTCGAGACGTCCCCAGAAGAACTTCTGCTTTCCGACCCGGAGGTCGAACGCCTCTCCCCGGTAATCGACGTACGCTTCCTCGAACTCCAGCGACGGCGAGAGGTTCTGGAACGAATGTCCGAGGTCGAAGACGCCGGCGTGCGCGTCCTCCGGCGGCCCGCCCCAGAGTCCGATCGTGGCGATGCGCCAGCGGAGCCGGCTGCCGATGCTCTGCTCCGCGTGGAGGTCGATCCGCGCCTGCGGCAGCTGGCGCGGGCTCGCGTCGTCGAAGCGCGCGATCCCGTATCCCTCGATCCGGCCTCCGATCCTGACGGGCGACGCCGTCGGGAGCTGCGCGCGGGCGTCGCCGACCGGCATCGTCGATTGCGACAGCGCCAGGGCGCCGAACGCCACCAACACGCGCCACGCGACGCGCGCGTCGCCAGAATGCCCGACCGTATCCGCCATCGCCTCGAAAGCGAGCCGCTCCGCCGCCTCTCCGCGTCCGGCGCCGGGCGCACCGGACCCGCGTCGTGCCGGCCTCCCGGAGCCCCTCGGTGGCGGACGCGTCGCTGTAGCACGGCGCGAGCGCGGGCGGGAAGGCGCGCGCAGACAATGAATCGAGCGCCTTGCCGCGACGGCTCGACCGTGCTCAGTGTCGAAGCTCGATTCGCCGCACGGATCCCACATGATCGGAAGACGACGCTTCGTCCGACTCGCCGTGCTCGCCGCAGCCGCCGCCGCGACCCCGGCGGCGTTCGGGGTCGAGCTGCCCGCCGCGACCCGCGCGGCGCTCGAGAGCGCGTCGCTGCTCTACGTCGCGACCCGTCGCAAGAGCGGTCGGCGCAGCGAGGCGGCTCCGATCTGGTTCATGTACGAGGGCGACGCCGTGTTCTTCACGACCTCGCCGGACAGCTGGAAGGCAAAGCGCATCCGGCGCGGAAGCCCGCTCTACATCTGGGTGGGGAGCGCGGACGGTCCGTTCGTCGTCGGCGAGGCGAAGCCGGTCACCGATCCGGCGGTCGTCGCGCACATGGGAGAGGTGTACGCGAAGAAATACTGGATCGCGTGGCTCGGGCTCTTCCGCCCACGGCCGGATCGCGTCGCGGCGGGAAAAACGCTCGCGTACCGCGTCGAGCTGAGCGAAGGCGTTCCTCCGCCCGCACCCGCCGCGAGCTGAGCGGCCGGCGCGCCGGCTTCGACCGCGGCGGCCGCGGTGCGCGAGCAGCCGCAGCTACTGCGCCAGCCAGCTTCGCTTGCGCCAACCCGGCGGCGGCGCGAACGCCTCCGGAGCGACGGCCGCGCGCTCGACGCCGAGGACGCGCGTCTCCGTGGCCGGGACGTCCTCGTCCCGGACGCGGACCCGGATCGGGACGCCGTCGAGCGCGGCGATCGCCGCTGGATCCATCGCGACGCCGCCGATGCCTCCGCCCGGCATCCCGCGCGTCAGCTCGGCCGCGACCGTCGCGAGCCGTCGCGCCGGATCGAGGTCGGAGCGCGTCATCCCGAGCGTGGCGTAGTCCGCGATGCACGCGTCTCCGATCGGGCGGCTGCCGCGCAGGATCGTGTGCTCGCGGCAGCTCCTTCCCGCGGTGCTTGCCGTCTTGCCGGTCGCGACCAGCCGGATCTCCGCCGCCTTCCCGTTCGGCTCGGAGAGGCCGGTCGCGTCGAGGACCTCCTCCATGCGCGCGCGCGTCTCCGGCGACATCCCCTTCATCTGCGCCCGCACCTCGCCGCGCACGGCGTCGAGCTGCCCCGTCACCCACTCGACCGACTCGCGATCGATCTGCACGTAAGACCGGTCGCTCGGCTCGAGCACGTAGAGGGCGTCGCGATCGCCGCGGAAGACGAGCACCACGTCGCCGTCCTGCGGGCGCGGGCCGGCGGGGACCTCGGCGCGCAACCGGTCGCCGGCGAGCATGACCTTTCCCGAGCGCGTCGTCGGCTGCTTGCGATCGAGGAAGGTCGTCTCCGTCCGCACCACCAGCGCGCCCGCCGCCGCCGCCGACACCGGCGCGACGAGCGACAGCGCGACCGCGACCGACAGCGCCCAGCCCGAACGTCTCATCGCTCCGATACAGCCAGAGAAGGAGATGGGCGGCAATCCGGGCGAGCGCGGCGCGCGGTCGGCCGGGGCCGCGGCGCCCGGCCCCGTCGCGTCAGCGCCCCGTGAAGAGGGGCGTCCGCTTCTCCGCGAAGGCGCGCTGCCCTTCGGCGAAATCCGCGCTCGCGAGCGCGCGGTTCCGGAGCTCGGTGAAGCGCTTCACCTGCTCCGGCGAGAAGCCGGCGTTCTCGCCGAGCGCGGCGAGCATCTCTTTGCTCGCGGCGAGCGTCCGCGGCGCCAGCTCCGCGATCTCGGCCGCGAGGCCGAGCACCGCGCGCTCGAGATCCGCGGCGGGGTGCACCCCGTTCAGGAGGCCGAGCGCCCACGCGCGCTGCGCCGACATCGGCCGTGCGGTCAGCAGCAGCTCGCCGACGAGCGCGCGGCTCGCGCGCGTCGCGAGGCGCGCGATGCCGACCGGGTCGTAGACGACGGAAAGCTTGGCGGCCGGGATCGCGAAGCGCGCGTCGTCGGCGGCGAAACGGAGGTCGCAAGCGGCGAGCAGCTCGACGGCCGCTCCGTACGCGCCGCCGAACGCCATCCCGACCACCGGAAATGGAAACCGCTCGATCGCTTCGAGCCCGTCGGCGATGGGGTGGCGCGACGCTTCCTCTCCGCGGCCGCCGCGGATCGCCGAGATGTCGTAGCCGGACGAGAAGACCTGCGTCCCCTGGCCGCGCAGCACGACCGCGCGAACACCGTCCGCGGCGCAGGCGTCGAGCGCGGAAGCGAGCGAGCGGAGCAGGTCGGGATCGAGCGCGTTCCGCTTCGTGGGGTTCGAGAGCGTGACGACCGCGACGGCGCCCCGGCGCTCGACGGAGACGCCGGACCTCGGACCTGCGTCGCCGGGGCCGCGGTCGCTCACGGCAGCGCGACCGTCGCCGTGCCGATCACGAGCCGGTCGCCTTCGGCGTTCTCCATCCAGACGTCGCACTCGATCGTGCGGGCGTCGTCCGCCTTCTCGGTCACCGTGCCGTGGATGCTGACGGCGATGCCCGCCGGCGCGAGGCCGCGGAACGTCGTCCCGAGCCGGAGGAGGCGCGCGCCCGGGATCCACGCGAGGAGCGCGTTCGCGAGCAGCGCGAGCGAGAGGTTGCCGGGCGTGATCTGCCCGGGAAGGCCTTCGGCGCGCGCGCCCGCGTCGTCGGTGAAGCGCGGGAACGCCATGTCGAGCACGCGCGCGTGCCGGGTGACGAACTCCTTCGCGAGGTCGACGCGCGACGGCGGGAGCTCGTCGCCGATCTCGATCGAGTCGAAGTCGACGCGGCTCATCGCTCGCCCTCCGCGCGGTCGCCGCCTGCGCCCGGCGCCGATCGCCCGCGCTGCATCATGCGCGAGTCGACGTTCGCGAGCAGCTCGCCGCGCTGGTTCACGAGCTCCTGGCGGTACACGACGAACCACATCGACCCGCTCCGCCCGGTCTTCTCGTACAGGTCGACGACGCGCGAGCGCGCGGTGATCACGTCGCCCGGCCGGATCGGCGCGTGAAACTCGATGTCCTTGCCGGCGTCGAAGCCGCCGGTCGACATCTCGCGCACCACGACCTGCGGCATGTGCTTCCCGCCGCGGAGCTTCACGACGTAGGTCGGGAACGCGACCAGGCCCCCGAACGGCCCGTTCTTGGCGGCGGCCTCGTCGAGGTAGATCGGGTCGGTGACGCCGAGCGAGCGCGCGTACTCGATCAGCTCCGCGGCGGTCACGGCGGGATAGGTGAAGACGTCGTACTCGACGCCGATGACCGAGCGCGGGATGTCGGAGAACGCCATGTCGGGCTCGTTTTAGCCGCCCGTCCCGCGCAGTGCACGGCCGATCGCCTCGGGCATCTTGAACGCCGTCCAGCCGCGATCGCACTGGATCGTCGCGCCCGTGAGCGAGCGCGCGAGGTCGCTCGCGAGGAACACGACGAGGTCCGCGATCTCATCCGGGGTCTGCAGCCCGGTCGCGTGCCCCTGGCGGAACCCTTCGCGCAGCTCGTCGGCGCCGAAGATGAGCGCGTTCATCGGCGTGTCGACGTAGCCGGGGCTGATCGCGTTCACGCGGATCCCCATGCTGCCGCAGGAGACGGCCATCGAGCGCGTGAGGCCGGCGACCCCGGCCTTCGACGCCGCGTACGCGTCGACCGCTCCGAGCGGCAGGTGCGCCATGGAGGAAGCGGTATTGACGATCGACCCGTGCCCCGAGCGCGCGAGGTGCGGGATCGCGTACTTGCTGCAGAGGAACACGCTCGTCAGGTTGACGCGGATCACGCGCTCCCACGCTTCCTCGCTCATGACGGCCGTCGGCCCGTCGTCGCCGACCGGCGCGATGCCGGCGTTGTTGTAGAGGACGTCGACGCCGCCGAGCTCGGCCGCCGCGCGCTCGACCATCGCGCGCGCGCTCGCCGGCTCGCCGACGTCGCATGCGATCGCCGCGGCCGTGCCGCCGGCTTCCGCGACCTCGGACGCCACGCGCGCGGCGCGCGCTTCGTCGAGGTCGGCGACCGCGACGCGCGCGCCGGCGCGCGCGAGCGCGAGCGCGCCGGCGCGGCCGAGGCCGGAGCCGCCGCCGGTCACGATCGCGACCCTTCCGTCGAGCAAGCCCGCCATGTCGTCCCTCCGTTTCTCGCCGGTCGTCGCTCGCGCCGCGCCCGCCTCCGCCGCTGCCGCCGCCGCGCGACATCGGCGGCGCGCCGTCAGGCGCCCGCGCGCGCCGCCTTCGCCTCGATCTGCTCCCGGAGGAAGCGCTTGTGGACCTTGCCGCTCGGCGTCCGCGGGAAGTCGTCGATGATCTCGAGCTGCTCGGGAAGCTTCTGCGGCGTGAGATCGCGCGCGCGCAGGAAGTCGACGAGCGCCGCGAGCGTCGGCGCGTCGGCGCCCGCGCGCAGGCGAACGCACGCGCACGCGCGCTCGCCCGTCGCCCGATCGGCGACCGGAACGACGGCGACTTCCGCGACCGCGGGATGGGCCGAGAGCAGGTCCTCGATCTCGCGCGCGCTCAGCTTCTCGCCCTTCCGGACGATGATGTCCTTCACGCGCCCGGTGATCCGGAGGTAGCCCTCGGCGTCCTGGACGCCGAGGTCGCCCGTCCGGAAGAACCCGTCGCGGTCGAAGCTCTCGGCGTCGAGCGCCGGGTCGGTGTAGCCGAGGAAGCAGTCGGGCCCGCGCGCGCGGATCTCGCCCTCCGCGCCGGCCGGCAGGGCGCGCCCGCGCTCGTCGGTGATCCGGATCTCGACGCCGGCGAGCGGGCGACCCTCGGTGTCGAGGCCGCGCGCCGCCGCGTCCTCGGCCGTCGTCGTCGCGATCGTCGGGAACTCCGACGATCCGTAGACCCGCTTGGCGACCATCCCGGGAAGGCGCGAGCGCGCCGCGCGCAGCAGCTCGGGTGGAACGGTCGCGCCCCCGCACGAGTACAGGCGGAGGCTCGAGAGGTCGCGCCGCGCGACGTCGGGGTGCGCGAGGATCTCCTGCAGGAACGTCGGCGCGCCGATCATGTACGTCACGCGCTGCCGCTCGATCGCGGCGATGCCCGCGCCCGCGTCCCAGCGCTCCATCAGCACGGCGCTCGTGCCGAGGAGCGCGGGGCACAGGATGCCGTGGACGACGCCCGAGACGTGCGTGAGCGGCGACGGCATGAGGACGCGATCGCGCGCGCCGAGCGCGTGCGCGGCGACGAGGCTCGCGACCTCCGCCGAAAGCGTGTTGTGCGAGTGGACCGCCCCCTTGGGATCGGCCGTCGAGCCGGAGGTGTAGATCACGACGGCCGGCGAATCGGGGTCGATCGGCACGCGCGGGTCTCGCGCGCTCGCCGGAGCGTTCGCGAGCAGCGACTCGAAGGACGTCGCGCCCGACGGCGCGCCCGCGCTTCCGCGCACGACGACGATCACGGGACGGTCGCGGCCGAGCGCCGCGCTCGCCGCTTCGGCCTGCGCGGCATGGTCGACGTCGCGGTGGCGCGCCGGAACGAGAAGAGCGCGCGGCCGCGTCTGGTCGAGGATGAACGACACCTCGCGCGTGCGGAGGATCGGAACGATCGGCACCGCACAGGCCCCCGCGAGCGACGTCGCGAGCAGGGCCGCCGCGGCTTCCCACCAGTTCGGCAGCTGGTAGGCGACGGCATCGCCCGGCCGCACGCCGATCGCGGCCAGCCCCACGGCGAGTCGGAGCACGCGCTCGCGCAGCTCGCGGAACGCGATCGCTTCGTCTCGGTCGAACAGCACGACGTCGTCCTCGCGCGCCGAGCAGGCGGCGAGGAACGCGTCGCCGATCGACGCGTCGCGCCAAGCGCCGGAGGCGCGGTAGCGGACGGCCCGCTCGCGCGCGACGCGCGCCAGCCGCGCGCGCGCTTCCTCGCGGGGCATGCGCCGTTCATAGG
The DNA here is from genome assembly GCA_035651815.1 of Burkholderiales bacterium. GTDB lineage: Bacteria > Pseudomonadota > Gammaproteobacteria > Burkholderiales > SG8-39 > VBDM01. The sequence goes on from DASRFB010000133.1 coordinate 91,416, forward strand.
TGTCGTGTCCGCTCGAGATCAAGGACCAGGGTCGCCGCGGCGCCGGATGGTCGGCGGCCGCGGTCGGAGCGCCGCGCGACCGCGCGTGGATGATCGCCGCGAGCGCGTGGTTCCACGCGCGCGCCGCGACCGACCGCCGGGAGTTGTAATCTGCTGCGAGCGGGGGAAGATGAGTCTCGTGGCCGTCGATTGTCGCGCTCCCAACTGCGCCGTTCCGGCGTCGCCGCGACCGCGAAACGCCACCATAGCGGGCGTTACAGAGCGCTTCGCCGCGGGCGCCGACGTAGGGTTGACACCGTCGGAAACGCCGACCTATAAGCGGCCGAACGGCCGTTCCCGACGATCCTTCCGCGCGACTCCGAGTGAACGAATGCACTCGACCCGAAGAGCTTCTCGGGCGTACACCGCCCATGCCTTCTTTTGCCTTGCCGTCCTCGCCGCCCTCGCGATCGCGTCCGCTGCGCGCGCGCGGGTCGTCGAGAACCTCTACGGCGCGAAGCTGATCGACGAGAAGACCGGCGTCGTCGTCGGCGCGTTCGGCGCGATCTTCCGCACGACCGACGGCGGCAAGACCTGGGAGCCCGCCAAGACCCCGACGGAGGAGTACCTCTTCTCCGTGGACTTCGGGTCGCCGCAACGCGGGGTGGCGGTCGGCAAGGCCGGAACCATCCTCGCGACCGAGGACGGCGGCACGACGTGGGTCAAGCGGACGTCCGGGACCGACCGCAACCTGTTCTCGGTGGCCTTCGCGAGCCCGCAGCACGTGTGGGCGGTGGGCGACTGGGGCGCGGTGCTCGAGTCGACCGACGGCGGGAACGCCTGGACCAATCGCTCGTTCAAGGACGATGTCGTCCTCACGTCGCAGTCGTGGCCCGACGACAAGCACGGATTCATCGCCGGCGAGTTCGGAGCCGTGCACCGGACGGACGACGGCGGCGCGACGTGGACGAAGATCCAGACGGGGACGGACAAGACGCTCTTCGGCGTCGCTTTCCCGACGCCGGAGAAGGGCTGGGCGGTCGGGATCGACGGGCTGATCGTCCGCACGCAGGACGGCGGCGGAAGCTGGACCGTGCAGCGCGGCGGCCTCGGCAGCGAGTCGCTCGAGACGCTCGGGTTCATGGAGGCGCTACGCAATCCCGGCCTCTACGACGTCCGCTTCTCCGATCAGTTCGGCTACGTCGTCGGGGACATCGGAATGATGCTCGTGAGCGAAGACGGCGGCGAGACCTGGCACGAGCGGAAGCTCCCCGCCGAGATGAGCCTCTTCTGGCTGCGCGGAGTGTCGACGGCGAAGGGAGGTCGCGCGCTCGTCGTCGGCTCGAGCGGGCTCATCGCCGTCGCCGACAAGGGCGAAGTTCGTCTCAATCAGGGCGGATGAGCGCGGCCGGGTGCCGCCTCGCGCATCGAAGAAGACGCGGCGGCGCGCCACCGTAGTCAAGGAACCACATGATACCGAGACGATACATCGAGGCGTACCTCTTCTTCCTGCTACGCCACAAGTACGCGGTCAGCACGATCATCACGGTGCTGACCGGGTTCTTCGTCTACTACATGTGGGCGCACATGGCGGTGACGACGAACTTCTTCGACCTCTACCCGCCCGGACATCCCTACATTCAGCTGTACACGAAGTATCGCTCGATGTTCGGCACGGCGAACGTCCTCCAGATCGTCGTCGAGACCCCGAACGGCACGATTTTCGACGACCCCGAGACCTTCCATAAGGTCGACCGCATCACGGTCGCGCTCCTGCACGACATCCCGGGCGTGAACGGCGAGCAGGTGCTCTCGATCACGCACCCGAAGCTCAAGACCACGCTGACGGCGGGCACCGGCATCAAGGTCGTCCCGCTGACGTATCCGCGGCTGCCCGAGACGAAGGAAGACCTCGAGTTCATGCGCATGAAGGTCTACTCGACCGAGCAGGTGCGCGGGCTCTTCGTGTCGCCGAACGACAAGGCGACGATGATCATCGCGGGCTTCTGGGAGGAGTACTTCGACCTCGAGGGCATGCTGAACCAGCTGAACTCCCTCATCGCGCGCGAGCAGGTCGTCGACAAGAACGGCGAATGCGCGGGCCTCCCCGACCCGTCGAAGTGTACCAAGATCTACGTCACCGGCTTCCCGATCCTGTACGCGTACTTCCTCTCGATGAAGCAGCCGATGATGTGGGTGCTGTTCGCCAGCATCGGGACGATGATCCTGATCCTCTGGTTCGAGTTCCGAAGCTGGCAAGGCGTCGCGATCCCGATCCTTTCCGGAGGTCTGAGCGCCATCTGGGGGCTCGGATTCGGTGGTCTCTGGGGGTACCACCTCGACCCCCTGGTCCTGGTCGTGCCGCTCCTCTTGTCGGCGCGCGCGCACTCGCACTCCGTGCAGTCGATGGAGCGCTTCCACGAGGAGTACGAGAAGCTCGGCGACAAGCACGCCGCGATCGTGAAGTCGTACACCGAGATCTACGCGCCGGCGATGGTGTCGATCGCGGCGGACTCGCTCGCGATCCTGACCCTCTACGTGGCGCGCATCCCGATCATCCAGAACCTGGCGATCCTGTGCACGTTCTGGATCCTGAGCATCTTCGTTTCCGTCGTGACGCTGCACCCGATCATCCTCGACTTCATTCCGCCGCCGCGTCACCTCGCGACGCACCACGGCAAGGGTATCTTCGCGCGCGCGTACGACCAGTTCGAGCGCTTCCTCATCTGGCTGTCGACCGGGAACCGCCGGATCGGGATGGCGGTCGCGCTCGTGTGCATGCTCGCGTTCGGCGTGTACTTCTCGCAGAAGGTGAAGCCCGGCGATACGACTCCGGGCGCTGCGCTGCTCTACGACGACCATCCCCACAACGTCGCGTTCCGGAAGGTCAACGAGAACTTCATCGGTGCGAGCCAGCTCGTCGTGATCGCCGAGGGCAAGAAGCCGGAGGCGATCAAGGACGCGACGACGCTCAACCAGCTCGACCTCTTTGCCCGCTACATGAAGCAGACGGACGAGACCGGCGCCGTCGGCGGCGCCGTGTCGGCGACGACGATGCTGAAGCGCATCTTCCGGACCTTCCACGAGGGCGATCCGAAGTGGGAGATCCTACCGCAGACGAGCGAGCACGTCGGGCAGCTGTTCTTCCTGCTCACGTCGAATACCGCGCGCGGCGAGATGGACCGCTTCTTCGACATGGGCATGACGAACGCGACGCTGACGATCTTCTACAAGGACTACAACCACGAGATCATCAAGAACTCGATCGCGAAGGCGAAGGAGTTCATCCAGCAGCACACCTCCCAGGACGACACCGTCCGCTACCTTCTCGCGGGTGGTCTCCTCGGCATCCTGGCGGCGACGAACGAGGAGGTGGAGTGGTCGTACCGGGTGAACCTGATCCTGATCCTCATCACCATCTTCATCCTGAGCTATCTCACGTACGTCTCGGTGATGGGCGCGTTCATCGTGATGCTGCCGTCGCTCATCGCGCAGCCGCTCTCCGAAGCGATGATGTATTTCCTCAACATCGACTTCAACATAAATTCTCTACCTGTCGCGGCGGTCGGCATCGGGATCGGCATCGACTACGGCTACTACGTCCTGAGCCGGATCATCGAGGAGTATCCGAAGGATCGAAGCTTCGACGGCGCGATCGTGCGCGCGTTCAACACGACCGGGAAGACGGTGCTCTTCACCGGCCTCTCGCTCACCGCGAGCGTCATCTACTGGTGCTTCTTCCCGATGAAGTTCCAGGCGCAGATGGCGCTGCTGCTGGTGTTCCTGCTCGCGTTCCATCTGATCGGCGCCCTCATGTTCATCCCGCCGATGGTCTCCCTCCTGCGGCCGAAGTTCGCCATTCAGTACGCGGACGAGCGTGAGCGCCGCGTGCTCGAGGAGGGGATCCAGGCGAGCGAGGCGGCGACCGGCGCCTGAGCGCGACCCGCGCGGAGCGCCGCCCGCTCCGCCGGGCGGGCGCCGAGCGCGGATCTCTTTCCGGCATGGACTTCTTTCGCACCCGCGAGGAAGAGGCGTTCCGCGCGTCGGTCCGCGACTGGCTGCGCGCGCACGTGCCGCCCGAGTGGAAGGATCCGGCGACCCGGCCCAAGACGGCGGCGGACAAGGTCGCGTTCGCGCGGCGCTGGCAGCGCGAGCTCTACGACGGCGGGTGGGCGGGACTCGCCTGGCCGCGCGAGTACGGCGGCCGCGACCTGACGCCGCTCGAGCACCTGGTCTTCAACGAGGAGTACGTCGCGGCCGGCGCCCCGGAGATGATCGACATCGGCGTCGGACCGGGTCTGACCGGCCCGACGCTCATCCACCACGGGACGGAACGGCAGAAGAAGCGCTTCCTGGAGCCGATCCTGCGCGGCGAGGAGGTCTGGTGCCAGGGCTTCTCCGAGCCCGGCTCCGGCTCCGATCTCGCCTCGCTCCGGACGCGCGGGGAGGTCGTCGGCGACGAGATCGTCGTGAACGGCCAGAAGGTCTGGACGAGCTACGCGCGCTTCGCGGACTGGTGCATCCTGATCGTGCGCACGAACCCGAGCGCGCCGAAGCACCGCGGCCTGACCTTCGTCCTGCTCGACATGAAGACGCCCGGGATCACGATCCGGCCGCTCGTGGAGATGACCGGCATCGCGTGGTTCAACGAGGTCTTCTTCGAGAACGTCCGCGTGCCGCGCGACATGGTCGTCGGCGAGATCGACCGCGGCTGGGAGATCGCGATCACCACGCTGTCGCACGAGCGCGGAAGCAGCATCCCCTACCAGCGCCTGCAGCAGCAGGTCGCGGCGCTCGCCGACCTCGCGCGACGCACCGGCGGCGACGTGCCGGCCGCGGCCGACGACGTCGTCCGCCAGCGCATCGCGCAGCACGCGATCGACGTCGCGGTGCTCCGGCTGTCGGCGTATCGAAACGTGTCGCAGATCATGCGCGACGGGCAGCCCGGGCCGGAAGGCTCGATGCTGAAGCTCTTCTGGAGCGAGCTCGAGCAGCGCCTCATGGAGACGGCCGGGACCGTCGAGGGCGCCTACGCGCAGCTCGACGAGCACGCGCCCGAGGCGTTCGACGCCGGCCGCTGGCAGTACGGCATGCTGTGGTCGCGCGCGGCGTCGATCTACGCGGGGACGTCGGAGGTGCAGCGCAACATCATCGCGCAACGGGTGCTGGGGCTGCCGCGCGCATGAGACGCGCTGCTGAGTCGCTCGCCGCGCGGCGTTTGCATTGTGAGCTCGTCGGTGACGCTGCTCGTGCCTGTGGGCCGCCGGAGCCGTGTGTGCGGGCGCTCGCTCCGGGTCTCGCTCGCGGGGAGGTGGAGCGCGCCGAATTGTCTCATGGATCAATGTGGGCGCGATTGATCGTCCCGCTCGTTCGACAGTCGCTCGCTCGCCCGCAAACACGGCTCCGGCTGCCTCCCGCGTTTCGCGCCGGCAACGCATCGCCGAGCTCGTTACCGCGGACGTCGGAGGACGCCGGCAGCGTGCAAACGCCAATGCGGTGCGCGCAGTGCGCCGAGCACAAAAAAACCTCTACCCCGCGTCCGACCGCCGCGCGTTCGATGCGATGGTGTCCGCGCCATGCGCGCGTCGCGGACGCGATCCGCGCTGGCGCGTCGGTCGCCCCTGTGGCCATGCAGGACGCAGCCGGCGGCGGTGTTTGGGCGGGCAAAGGAGCGACTGTCGAGCGAGCGGGACGATCACCCGCCCCCACCTTGATTCATGAGATCAGTCGGGGCGCACCTCCGCCCCGCGAGCGAGACCCGGAGCGACGGCGCGCCCAAACGCCGTCGCCGGCGGGCCACGGCCACGACCGCTGCGAGGTCGCCACGAGCGATCTTCCGGGAACGTCGCAAGACGGCGACGCGCGCTGAACGGACCAAGGCACGAGGACGCGGGGACAATGACACTCGATTACGGAATCGTCGACGTCTGGACGCAATTCATCTCGCCGAACGTTCCCGGCGCGAATCCGGCGGGTGAGAACGTTTTTCGGAACTACGGGATGCTGGACATGTACTACAACGGCACCGACGTCGATCGGATGATCGAGGTCATGGACCGCGCCGGCATCGAGGTCGCGCTCATGGCCGGCGACAACGAGTCGGTCGCGCGGGTCGCCGCGAAGCATCCCGGTCGGATCATCGGCGAGTACCACGCCGACCCGACCGACATCATGAAGGCGGTGCGCGAGCTCGAGCACTACGTGAAGGAGCACGGCTTCAAGTCGCTCCGCATCGAGCCGTTCATGTGGCGGAAGGTGCCGACGGACCGCATCTACTACCCGCTCTACGCGAAGTGCTGCGAGCTCGACGTCACGTTCCAGACCCAGGTCGGGCACACCGGACCGCTCTATCCCTCGGAGACCGGGCGGCCGCTCTACATCGACGAGGTGGCGCTCGACTTCCCGGAGCTCCGCATCGTGTGCGGGCACATCGGGTGGCCGTGGACCGAGGAGATGATCGCGGTCGCGTGGAAGCACCGGAACGTCTTCATCGACACCTCCGCCCACCTCCCGAAGCACTTCCCGGAGCGCTTCGTGTACTGGATGAAGCGGAACCTGCAGGACAAGGTGATGTACGCGTCGGACTATCCGCTCGTTCCGTTCGAGCGCATCCTCGGACAGGTCGACGAGCACCTGCAGCTGACGCCGGAGATCAAGCGCAAGTACCTGCGAGACAACGCGCGGCGAGCGTTCAAGCTCGACTGAAGACCGCGCGACATTCCATCGAAAGGACCGACTGCATGGCCGACGTGGAGTTCCAGCTCGAGAACGGCGTCCTCTGGATCCGGCTCAACCGGCCGGAGCAGATGAACGCGATGACGGCGGCGATGCGCGACGAGATCATCGAGCGGCTGTCGTCGGCTCGCGCGGACGCGGCGACGCGCGCGGTCGTGCTGACGGGGACCGGCAAGGGGTTCTGCACCGGCGCGGATCTCTCGCGTCCCGCCGGCGCTCCCGCGCCGACGGAGCCGCCGCCCATCGGGGCGACCCGCGAGGTCATGCGGACCGGGTCGCAGCGGCTCCTGCGCGCGATCTGGGAGATCGAGAAGCCCGTCGTCGCGGCGGTGAACGGGACCGCGGCAGGCCTCGGAGCGCACCTCGCGTTCGCGAGCGACCTGATCCTGGCCGCCGAAAGCGCGCGCTTCATCGAGGTCTTCGTGCGGCGCGGCATCGCGATCGACGCGGCGGGCGGATTCCTCGTCCCGCGCGTGATGCCGCTCTGCAAGGCGAAGGAGCTCGTGTTCTTCGGCGACAGCCTGAGCGCCGGCGAAGCGCTCGCGATGGGGCTCGTGAACCGCGTCGTTCCGGATGGCGAGCTGGAGGCGCTCGCGCGCGAGTGGGCCGATCGCCTCGCGCAGGGGCCGACGTTCGCGATCGGCGTGTCGAAGCGGCTTCTGAACCGGGGGACGGAAGTCGGGCTCGAGGCGAGCCTGGAGGAGGAGGCGTACGCACAAACGATCGTCTCGAACTCCGACGACGCCAAGGAGGGACTCGCGTCGTTTCGGGAGAAGCGAAAGCCGGCGTTCCGCGGGCGCTGATCTGATCGCCTTCCGCGCCCGGAGCGGCGCGTGAGCCGGCGTCTCCAGGCGCGCATCGCGCGCGCGGTCGCGGTCGTGCTGGTCGCGCTCGCGATCGGCGTGGCGGCGGGTGGTCTCGAGCGGCGCACGACGTGGTACCTCGCGAGCGACCAGTTCGCGTTCCTCACGATCGCGAGCGACCTCGCGCGCGGCCACGTCCTGCACCCGACCGAGGAGCTCGAGCTCATCGCCCCGGTCCCGTGGGGATCGAAGCCGCGCGACGCGCTCTTCCAGACCTACTACTGGTCGGGACGGCGCCTCTACTCGCGCTACCCGCCCGGCTTCCCCGCGATCCTCGCGGCCGCCGGATGGATCGGCGGGGAGACGGCACAGCATGCCGTCAACCCCGTCCTCTTCCTCGTGCTGCTGGGGGTGGTGGCGTGGGCGTGCTGGGCGGCGCTGCGGTCGCACGACCGCTCGCTGGCGGCGGGCGCGGCGGTGGCGGCCGTCTGGCTCCTCCTCCTCCTTCCGACCCAGGTCCACCTGTGGGGCATCACGGTCGTGCGGGATCTGCCCGCGCACCTGCTCGCGCTGTGCGCGATCGTCGCCGCGCTGTACGCGGCGTTCGGCGTCGCGGGCCTCCTCCTCGGCTTCGCCGCTTCGGTCCGGCCCGACGCCGTGCTGTACGGCGTCTCGCTGGCGACGCTCCTGGCCGTGCAGCGCGCGGGCGCGAGCGCGTACGTTCGCGCCGCGGTCGGGTTCGCGATCGGCGCGGTGCCGCTCCTCCTCTACAACTACGCCGCGCGCGGAAACCTCTTCGCGTTCACGCAGGCCGGCGAGTTCGACCGCTTCCTGTCGTCCGCCGGGTCGCCGTGGATCGTTCTCGCCGAGCTGACGGGGATGCCTTCGGGCGGCGGCTTCCGGGTGGCGCACTTCGCGACGACGCTGCCCGGGCTCGTCCGCATGCTGATCGCTTCCTTCTCGTGGAGCGGCCTGCTCGTGGCGGTCGCGCTCGCATGGTCCGTGCGCTCGCGCGCGGTCGTGGCGGCCGCGTTCGTGCCCTACGTCGCGATCGCGGTGCCGTTCTACGGCTTCTGGTCGCACCCCGACGCGCGCTACCTCGCGGGCGTGGACGTCGCGCTGGTCGTGCTCGCCGCGACGGGCGCCGCGGTCCTCTGCCGCTACGTCGCAGACCCGCGCACCGGCCTCGGCGTTCGGCTCGCCGTCGCGGCCGCGGCGCTCGCGGTCGCGTTCGCGGCGGCGTCGGGCGTCGGAGTCGAGCGCGGCTGGCTGGCGGCGACCGACGTCGGGCTCGCGCTCGCCGTCGTCGCGGCCGCGCTCACGTCGTTCGCCGTGCGGGCCCCGGGCGGCCTGCGCGCGGTCGTGCTCGCTCCCGGCGTCGCGCTCGCGCTCGTCGGCACGTGGCGCATGTGGACGGCCGAGCACACCCGCGACCCCTTCCAGCGCGACCAGGTGGAGCGCGCGCGCGAGGTCGTCGAGACGCTCGTTCCGGTCGACGGCATCGTGCTCGTCGGAGAGGGACTCGGACGCCCCGCCGAGAACATCGCGCACTACACGCACGCGAACGCCTACTACGTGTCCGAGCTCCGGCTCCTCCAGACCGACGTGGTCGAGGCGGCCGCGCGCGGCGCTCTCGTCGACCGGAGGACGTTCCTCCTCCTCTCGAACGGCGACCCGGTCGGCGAGCGCAGCGTCCGGAACCGCGGGCAGCTGAAGCTCGTCGAGAGCCGCGACGGCGCTTCGCTCTACGATTGGTTCGTCGATCCCCGAAGCGCGCGCGCCGGCGCCGCGATCTACGAGGTGCAGCCGTCCGATTCGGCGCTCGCGGCGGTGCGGGAGCGCGTGCGCCTGCCCGAGCCAGACCCGGCCGCCGGCCGGCGCTGAAGCGCCTCGCCGCCGCGGATCGCCCTGCGGACTACGACCACTCGAGATGCGAGCGAAGCGAGCCCGCAGGGAGTGTGGCCCCGTTCGGCTTTGCCGAACGGGGCGAGGCGAGCGTTCCCCTCGTTGGACAACCCTAGTACTTGACGGAGCACCCGTACGGCGGAGCGCTCGCGACCGTGACCGGCTTGCCGGAGCGCGTCTCCGCGACGGCTGCGGTCACGAGGTTCTTCGCGGTCTTCACGTCGGCGACGTTCGTCGACGGCGTGTCGTCGATCGCGCCCGCGTACACGACGGTGCCGCGGCCGTCGACCACGAACATGTGCGGCGTCGTCTTCGCACCGTACGCCTTCCCGACCTTGCCGTCGGGATCGAGCAGCACGGCCGCCGGCGCGGCGCCCTTGTCCGCCACGAGCTTCTTCCACGTCTCGGGCGGGTAGTTGCCCTGCTTGCCGGGCGCCGACGAGTTGATCGACAGCCACACGACGCCCTCCGATGCAGCGCTCTTCTGGAGCTGCTGCATGTTCCCGCTGTCGTAGTGCTTCCGGACGAACGGGCACTCGTAGTTCACCCACTCGAGCACGACGACCTTTCCGGCGTAGTCGGCGAGCGCGTGCGGCTTGCCGTCGATGTCGGTGAGCGAGAACGCCGGCGCCGGCGAGCCGACGACGGCTTCGGCCGCCGCCCGCGACGGCGCGGCGACGACGAGCGCCGACAGCGCGACGAGAGCGAGCGCGGGGGTGGCGATCGCGCGACGCGCGACGGCCGCTGTGCTGTTCATCGTCCGATCTCCTATTCGTTCGGGGGGAGGTCAGGGCACGCGCGAGCGCGGCCCGGACGCGGTTGCGGCGCTCGCGAGCCCTTCTCCGGCGAGGGGCAGCCTCCCGAGCGCCTCGATCACGAGCCGGGGAGTGAGGAGGCTCGGCAGGATCTCGGGCGGCGCGTCGCCGTCGCCGCTCGGAAAGAGCACGTAGAGCGGCACGCCGGCTTTGCCGAAGCCCTCGAGCGCGCGTGCGATGTCGGGATCGCGGCTCGTCCAGTCGGCGCGGAGGAGCGCGACGCCGCGCGCGACGAACGCGCGCCGGACGTCCGCGGCGGCGAGCGCGACCCGCTCGTTCACCTGGCACGTGAGGCACCAGGCCGCCGTGAAGTCGACGAAGACGGGCCGGCCGGCCGCGCGGAGCGACTCGAGGCGCGCCGCGGAGAACGGCTGCCAATCGCCGTGGGAACCGGCGGAGAGCGCGTCGCCGTCGTCGCCGGGTGCGCCGGCGCGGTCGGGCGCCGGCACCGCCACCGCGACCGCGAGCCCGAGAGCCGCGAGCGCGACCGCCGCACCGCGCGCGGCGCGCGACGCCGGCCTCGCGGCGCCGCCGGCGCGGCCGACGAGCCAGAGCGCCATCCCGACGAGCAGGATTCCCGAGAGGAGTGCCAGGATCGCCGTCGTCGGGCCCTGCTCGGCGCGGACCCACACGAGCCAGATCACGGTCGCGAGGAGCGGAAAGGCGAGCGCCTGCTTGATCGACTCCATCCACGGGCCCGGTCGTGGCAGTCGGGCCACGGCCCCCGGAGCGAACGCCAGCGCGACGTAGGGAGCGGCCATGCCGACGGCGAGCGCGGTGAAGACCGCGAGCGCGGCGACCGGCGGGAGGACGAGCGCGGCGCCGAGCGCTGTGCCCATGAACGGCGCGGTGCACGGCGTGGCGAGCACGGTCGCGAGGACGCCGGTCGAGAACGATCCCGCGAGGCCCGTGCCCCCGGCGAAGCGGCCGGCCCAGCCGGTCGCCGCGACGCCGACGTCGACGATGCCGAGCAGCGACAGCGCGAGCGCGAAGAGGAGGAGAGCCATGAACGCGACGAAGGCGGGCGACTGAAGCTGGAAGCCCCACCCGATCTCACCGCCCGCGGCGCGCAGCGCGAGCAGCGCTCCAGCGAGGATCCAGAACGAGAGCACGATCCCCGCCGCGTAGGCGACGCCGTGCCGGCGGAGCCGCCGCGCGTCGCCGCCGGCCTGGCGCGCGAAGTCCAGCACCTTGAGCGACAGGACGGGAAAGACGCACGGCATGAGGTTCAGGAGAAGGCCGCCAGCGAATGCGAGCGCGATCGCGGCGGCGAACGACGCGCCGTCGGCGGAGAGCGCGACATCGGGGCGCGCTCCGGCCGCGCTGCCGATCGCGTCCGGCGCGGGCGCGCTCGCGAGCGCGAGCGGAGCGTCGACCGCGAGCGCGTGCCCCGCTCCCGCGGACGACTCGACGAGCACCCCGTCGAGGCGCGCGGGAAGCGGCTGCGGCTGCGGCGATCGCCGGAGGACGAGCTCGAGCCCGTCGCGGCCGGCGACGACCTCCTGCGGCGCCGCGTTGTCGATCAGGCCTGGCGTCGCCGGGAAGAAGGCGACCTCGCCGGCGGGTGGCGAATGCGCGCTCGGCGACGCGACCCGCACGCGGATCGAGCGGTCGTCCGCGGTCGCCGTGATCGCGCCCGGGGATGCGGCGCGCGGCAGCCGGGCGAGCGCGGCGGCAAACGCGCCGGCGTGCTCTCGATCGGGCTCGGCGGGGCCGGCGGCGACGGGCACGTCGAGCGCGAGGTCCGCGCGGCCGGGGAGGCAGTCTTCCCGGCAGACGAGCCACTCGACGTCGGCGGCGACGCGAGCGCTTCCGCCCGGGGGGGCGTCGCTTCCAGGCGTCACGGATGCGGGCAGCAGGACGTCGCCCGAGTAGCCGTAGTCGACGAGCGGGCCGACGGCGATCCGTTCGGGAACCGGCCATTGGATCTCGCCGCCCGTCCAGCCGGGCGGCAGCTTCCACCGCACGCGCGGCGCGAGACCGGAGTCGCCGGGGTTCTTCCAGTAGACGTGCCAGCCCGGCTCGAGGAGGAAGCGGACGCCGAGGCGAAGCGCCCTTGCCGGGGCCGCCGAGCGGTCCTGCGCGACGAGCTCGACGCCCACGTGCGGTGCCGCGACGCGGCGCGCAGGCGAAGCCGGCGCTGCTGCCGTCGACCCGCCGGCCGCGCCGGGCTCATCCGACGAGGCGGGGGCGCCCGCGAGCGCGCCACCGGCCAGCGCGAGCGCGACGAGCGCGATTGCGGCGAGCGCGGCCCGGGCGGGGCGTTTCGGCGCGGCGGGCGATTCCACGTCGGCTCATGCTACCGGCGATTTCGCGCGCCCGCCAAGTCGCGACGGGGCGAGGTTCGCGCGGATCGGCTCAGCGGCGGCGGGCGCGCGCCCGCTGCTCGGCGAGGGCCTGCGCCGGCGTGACGATGAGCGACGAGCGCGCCTCCTCCTGCGCCTTCTCGGCGCGGGCTTCGAGGGCGAAGCGCGCGCTCAGCTGCGCCAGGTGCGCGAGCGCCGGAACCTCGGCCAGCGGCCGACCCGCGTCGGTCGCGATGGCGGCCGCCAGCAGGGCACGCGCGCGCCGGACGTCGCCGCGCTTCGCGTCCAGGTAGGCGGTCTCCTCGAAGCGGCGCGCGAGCAGCCGGCGTCGCTCCGGCGCCGCGAGCGCGTCGGCAAGGCCGTGCTCGAGCGCTTCGCGCGCGCGCTCCTCCTGCTGCGCCGGGCTCACGACCACGAGCGACGTGCGAGCGGCGTCCACCGCCTCGACGACCGGCGTGAGCCATTCCGCTGGCAGGAGCCAGCCGCTCCCCGCGCCGCGCGCGCGGAGCGCCTCCGCCGATGCGCGCAGCGCATCGGCGTCCGCTGCGACCGCCGCCCGGTCGAGCAGCGAGTCGACCGGCGCGGGGATGTCTCCCGGAGCGCGCTCGGGCGCGATCACGCGGCGCGCGCGCGTGACGTCGGCGAAGCGCTCCTGATCGGACTTCTCGTGCGCCTCGGCGAGGAGCGCGTCGACGTGCCGCCAGGGCGCCTCCACGAGCGCGATCTTCGAGCGCGAAGCGAGGTCGCGGTGCGCCTGGCGGAGGGCCTTCCGGGTCGTCTCGCCGGCGTGGAACTCGAGGATGCCCGCGACGTCGTTCACGACCGCCGAGAGGCTGGCGACGCCGTCGCCCGCGCGCCGCGCCATCCACAGGAGGCGCGTGCCGGTCGGGTCGATCTCGCTGAGCCACGCCTCGGGCTCGTCGTCCGCGGGCCCGAGAAGGTGGCGCGCGCTCGGGGGTGGAGCGGCGCTCGGCGGCGACCAGAGGCCGCGCTGCTCGAGCCGGTAGAGCGCCCGTCGGATTTCTGTTTTGACGGCCTTGCTCTCGGTGCGCGGCGCGAGCGCCTGAAGGCGAGCGCCGGCGTCGGCGCCGCCGGCGGCGCCGAGCCACGCGACCGCCGCGGCCTCGACGTCGGGCTCGCGGCCCCACGAGCGCTCGAGCGCGTCGAGCGCGGACGCGGGATCGTCGACCGCGGTGCCGCGCTCGGCGAGGCGTGCCCGGACGCGGTCTGCCGTCGCGAGCGCTTCGCGCCGGCTCACGGAGCGGCGCCGGCGCCGCTCGCCGAAGGCCCGGGGGTCGCGGCCGGGCGCGCGCCCGGGGCCGCGCCGCCGGCCGCGGCTGCGTCCGCCGCCGCCGGAGCGGCCGCTGCGGGCGCTGCGGCCGCCGGTGCTCCGGGCGCGGCCGCGCTCGCAGCCGGTGCAGCCTTCGCGCCGGCCGCCGCCGCGACCGCGAGCTCCGGCGCGACGTGATCGCGGATCCACTTGCCGTCCCACCACTCGACCGGGTCGACGTGGACGCCGTCGACCAAGACGCTGAAGTGCAGGTGATCGCCGCCGGCGAGGCCGGTGTCGCCGGTTCGGCCGATCGTGTCGCCGCGCGCGACCGCCTGCCCGGGCGCGACGCCGATCTGGCTCAGGTGCGCGTAGAGCGACTCCAGCCCGAGCCCGTGGTCGACGACGATCGCGTTGCCGTAGATGCCGAGGTTGCCCGTGAAGAGCACCGTCCCGGAGTTCGCGGCGACGACCGGATCTTGCTTGACGGATGCGAGATCGGTTCCGAGGTGCGTCTGCTCGTCGATCACTCGGCCGTTGTAGCGGTAGGTCCTGCGCTCGGCAAAGCGCGATCCGACCGCGGTGCCCGGCTGCTGCAGGAACGCGCCGTCGAAGAGAGGTCGCGGCGCCGACTCGCGGCAGATCTCGCGCACGCGCTCCTCGGTGGACCGCCGGAGCTCGCGATTGACGAGCAGATAGCCCTCGACGGGATCCGCCGGCGCGACCAGGCCGTTCTGCGAGATGAGATCCGGCACCTTGACGCGGAGGAAGTCGTCGGTGAGCACGATCTCCTCGGTCGGGAAGCGCTTTGGCTTGATGATCGACGGAACCGGGACCTCGCGCCGGTTCCCGGCGCGGTCCTCGGCCACGACTTTCGGCACCACGCGCGCGTCCGCGTCGTGCGGAACGGCGAAGAGCGCGACGTACACGGAAGCGGACGGCGCGTCGCCCGTGCGCCCCGGGAAGAACGCCGGCCCGACCTCGACACCGGAGCGCGCCGTGTCGGGAGAGGCGTCGTAGACCGCGATCGCGCTGCCGCCGAGCGCGATGCGCTGCTGCCCCGAGAGCAGGGTCACCTTCGGCGGCGTCAAGTCGATGGACACCGGCACGGAGAGGACCTCGCCGCGACCGCGCATCCAGCCGACCGGCGAGTTCTCGTCCGCGAGAACGACGAGTCGCGCGTCGCCCTCGCCGACGCCGATCGCCGCCGGCTCGATCGTCACCTGCAGCTGGCTCTCGCGGATGCCGCTCCCGAGCCAGCCGGGCCGAGGTACCTCGTCCGAGGCGACGCGATGCGGCCCGTCGGCGGTGTCGAGCCGCACCTCGTAGGAGCGGACGCCGGGACGCCCGGCGTGAAGCGCGATGGTCACCGGCGTCTTCCGGCCGACGACCTCGAGCGGCGTCAGGAGCTCGGCGCGCGGCCGCCCGCGGCCGCTCCACACGAGCACGACCGCGACCGCGACGGCGAGCGCGAGCCAGAACGCGAGGAACAGGAGCCGTCCGGCGCGCGCGACCATCCGCGGTCGCGCGCGGTCGCGCGGGCTGCGCGCGAAGGCGAGCGGCTGGCGCGCGGATCGCCTCATCGCGGTCGCCTCCCGTGCGGGACGCGGGCGGAGCCGCGCGCTCCCGACGACGCGGCATCGCGGCGAGCGAGCGCGGCCTTCACCTCGTGGTCGAGGCGCGCGGCGCGCGCGCGCTCGAGCGCGGAGAGCGCTTCGCCGAGCGACGGCGGATGCGGGCGGCGGCCGCCGTCGGAGGCGGCGTCTTCTTCGCCGGCGCCGGTCGGCGCGACGACCGCCGCCGGTGCGAGCGCGGGATCGTCGAGCGCGCCGAACGCGGGCGGCGCGCCCGTTCGCGAAAGGCGCGATGAGCGCGGGCCGATCGGCGGACCGGCGACGATCCGGATGCGCGCGACGACGTCGCCGCCCAGGATGCGATTGATTTTCTCCTTGATGTCCGACGCGAGGTACGTGAGCTCCTGCCGCCAGACCGCCTCGTTCGACGCGACCGCGAGCTCGCCGCGCTGGAATCCCGCGGGCGCCGCGTGCGCGGCGATCGTCGGGCCGACCGCGCGCTCCCACGCGTCGGCGATCCGCCAGAGATCGCTCGATGCGTCGAGCCCCGAGCGCGCGAGCGCCGGCGCGAGCAGATCCCGCAGCCGGGAGATCATGCGCGTTCCGCTCCCGGCCCCGGCCGAAAATCGCGCGCGAGTGGCGCACGAGGGTTGACAGTACTACATCTTGTGTGGCACATGCGGACCCCACACAAGATCAAGGAAGCGGATGGCGCCACGCGGCGCGCGGCGCGAGCAGCCGGTCGGGAGGAGAGGGGGGGCCGACGGGACGGGGGTTCCGGCGGCGGCCCGGACGACGGGGGGTGCGGCGTGGAGAGAGCGACGGGGAATCGGGTGCCGGCGGAGCCGGCGGAGCGGCCGGCCGAGCGATCCGATACGTTGATCGAGCGCCCGGCCGACCGGCTCGCGGAGCGGTCGGGCGCGGACGGCGCGCACGCAGCAGGCCAATCCGACATGGAAGGAAAAGCTCCAGGCGCGGCGGGACGCGGGCTCCAGATCGCGCGCCGCTTCACCGCACCCGACGAAGCGGCGACCCGCGCCGGGCGGAATCGCATCGATCCCATCGACCGCCAGACCTGGGAGCGCCGGAGCGCGGTGATCAGCGGCGAGGGCGGCGACGTCGTGTTCGAGCAGAACGACGTGGAGGTGCCGGCCGCATGGTCGCAGCTCGCGACCAACGTCGTCGCGTCGAAGTACTTCCGCGGGCCGCTCGGCACGCCGCAGCGCGAGACCAGCGTCAAGCAGCTCGTCGGCCGCGTGGTGTCGTCGATCCGGCGCTGGGGCGAGGAGCAGGGGTACTTCGCGACGCCGGCGGACGCCGAAGCCTTCGCCGACGAGCTCACCGACCTCCTGGTGAACCAGAAGGCGTCGTTCAACTCGCCGGTCTGGTTCAACGTCGGCGTCGAGCCGAAGCCCCAGTGCTCCGCCTGCTTCATCCTCTCCGTCAAAGACACGATGGAGTCGATCCTCGACTGGTACCGTCGCGAAGGGATCATCTTCAAGGGGGGCTCGGGATCCGGTGTGAACCTGTCGGGGATCCGCTCGTCGCGCGAGCGTCTCGGCGGCGGCGGCACGGCTTCGGGCCCGGTGTCGTTCATGCGCGCGGCCGACGCGTCGGCCGGCGTGATCAAGTCCGGCGGCAAGACCCGCCGCGCGGCAAAGATGGTCGTGTTGAACGTCGATCATCCCGACATCGCCGACTTCATCGAGTGCAAGGCGGCGGAGGAGAGGAAGGCCTGGACGTTGATCGACGCCGGCTACGACGGCTCGCTCGACGGCCCCGCCTACAGCTCCGTGTTCTTCCAGAACGCGAACAACTCCGTGCGAGTGACCGACGACTTCATGCGCGCGGTCGAGAACGACGCGGTCTGGCACACGCACTACGTGACGAGCGGCGAGGTCGCAGGATCGTACCGCGCCCGCGACCTCATGCACACGATCGCCGAGGCCGCGCACTTCTGCGGCGATCCCGGCATGCAGTTCGACACCACGATCAACGCCTGGCACACATGCCCGGCGAGCGGACGGATCAACGCGTCGAATCCCTGCAGCGAGTACATGCACCTCGACGACTCGGCCTGCAATCTCGCGTCGATCAACCTGATGAAGTTCCTGACCGAGTCGGGCGACCTCGACACGGCGGCGATCCGGCACGCGGTCGACATCCTGATCACGGCACAGGACATCGTCGTCGACGCCTCGAGCTACCCGACGCCCGAGATCGAGCGCAATGCACGCGCCTACCGCGAGCTCGGCCTCGGGTACGCGAACCTGGGCGCGCTCCTGATGGAGCTCGGCATGCCGTACGACTCCGAGGCGGGCCGGCAGTACGCGGCCGCGGTCACGGCTCTCCTCTGCGGCGAGGCGTATCTCCAGTCGGCGCGCATCGCCGGCGAGCTCGGGCCGTTCGCGGGCTACGAGAAGAACCGCGAGCCGATGGTCGGCGTCATCGAGAAGCACCGATCGCATGCGATGAAGCTCTCCCCGACGCACGTTCCGCTCGACCTCCTCCACGCCGCCCGCAGCTCCTGGGACCAGGCCCTGACGCTCGGACGCGACGTCGGGTTCCGCAACTCGCAGGCGACCGTCCTCGCGCCCACCGGCACGATCGCCTTCATGATGGACTGCGACACGACCGGCGTCGAGCCCGACATCGCGCTCGTCAAGTACAAAAAGCTCGTCGGCGGCGGACTCCTGAAGATCGTCAATCACACTGTCCCGCGCGCGCTCCGGCGTCTCGGCTACGATGTGAAGCAGATCCAGGACATGATGGAGTACATCGAGGAGCACGAGACGATCGAGGGCGCGCCGCATCTGCGCGACGAGGACCTGCCGGTCTTCGACTGCGCCTTCAAGCCGCAGAACGGCAGCCGCACGATCCATTATATGGGTCATTTGAAGATGATGGGCGCCGTGCAGCCGTTCATCTCCGGGGCCATCTCGAAGACGATCAACATGCCGTCGGACGTGAGTGTGGACGAGATCATGCAGGCCTACGTCGAGGCTTGGAAGCTCGGCGTCAAGGCGGTGGCGATTTACCGCGACGGCTCAAAGCGCACGCAGCCGCTCAACACCTCGAAAGAAGAAGCGAAAGCTTCGAAGACTGAAGCGAAGGAAACGCGCCCATTCAGACGCAAACTCCCCGATGAGCGCCGTTCGATCACGCACAAGTTCGACATCGCGGGCCATGAAGGCTACATCACCGCGGGTATGTACGAAGACGGACAGCCGGGAGAGATCTTCATCGTCATGTCCAAGGAAGGCTCGACGATCTCCGGGCTAATGGACTCGTTCGCCACTGCGATTTCCATGTCGCTGCAGTACGGCGTGCCGCTGAAGGCGCTCGTCGACAAGTTCAGCCACATGCGCTTCGAGCCGTCGGGATTCACGAAAAATCCGAACATCCCGATCGCCAAATCGATCATGGACTACATCTTCCGCTGGCTCGCGACGAAGTTCCTCGATGGCGACGCGCAGCAGGAGGCAGGAGTCATACGCGACAACGGAGGCGAGGAGAGCGTCGAGGCTAAAGGCGAGCATAAGGTCGTTCAACTCGCAGCCGCCGCTCCGCGCGGCGGAGCCCCGGTATCGATCAGCAGCGTCACGAGCCTGTATCAGCAGGACGCGCCGCCGTGTCCCGACTGCGGCGCGATCATGATCAGGAGCGGCGCCTGCTATAAATGCATGAACTGCGGAGCCGTGAGCGGCTGCTCGTAAGGCTTCTGCAGCACATAACGACGAGGAATGGGAGAAGTAAAGTCTTTCTGCACTAAAGCGCTCAGCGCCGCGAAGCTTTGCACGTACTGCGGGCGGCGGCTCTCCGTCTTCGGGGGCCGCTTCGACACGAAAGTAAAAGACTTCATCGTGCCGCTTTCGAAGGGCGGGGAAGACACTCCCGAAAATACCGTCGCAAGCTGCAAGGAGTGTCAGTTTTTAAAGGGCGATTATTTGAATTACGCACTCCTGCCGATGAGCCGAACCCGACTGCTCGGCGATATTCGCCGCTATCTCGCCGAGATCAGACAACTTGTCGGCAGCCGCAGCTCGATCGTGGATCTGCCCAGCTCGCGCCGCTAGCGCCCGCTACCTCGCCGCAACCTATTTTTTCTGCAAATTCAGCAGACCGCTTTGGCTGTCGATGTCGAGGCGGAAGTTGCTCAAGAAATTGAGCCCTAGAAGGCCCGCGACCGCCGCATCCGGGAAGACGTCGTGGACCGCGACCGTCACGTTTTTGAGCTCCATGCCGCCGACCTCCATCGATCGGACGGTGGCGAGCGGAGCCTGGATAACGCCGTTTGCCGTGTTGAAAGAAAGCGTGGGCGGATTTGGGCCGAGGTCCAGGTTGATGGCGGCGGCCGTCGCCTGAGAGATCGTCGTATAGCTCGCTCCGGTATCGACCACGAAGTTTACCGGAACAGTGCCGTTCAGCACGCCTTTGACGACCATGAGATCGCCGCGTCGCTGAAACTGGATGGACGCCTTGTCCGGCTTAGGCGGCGCGACCGGAGCTGCCTGCTGCTCCGCGCGTCGAATCAATGTCGCCCGGGAGCGAGATTGCTCGGGAATTTCGTTGATATTGTTCGTGAAGTGGACGATTCCTGCGGCGTCGGTCCAGCGATACATCTCGACGATCTGCGCTCGCGCCGACGCCACGGCTGCGAGTAATGCCGCCGCGATCAAAACCGGTCTAACATTCATCGGCGTCAATGTACCACAACCGCACGGCGAGAAAAACGCGCTTTAGCCGCCTTTACATGGGGGGATGTCTGTGTTAGAAATATTATCAATAAAATCAAGAAAGAGAGATGATGAACGGAGGAACGATGGGAATTGCTCAACCTGAGCGCAAAGAAGTGATTGAGCAGTTCAAACTCCATCAGAGCGATACTGGCTCGCCGGAGGTTCAAGTCGCTTTGCTGAGCCAGCGCATTGATCACCTCACGGAGCATTTCAAGATCCACGTGAAGGATCACCACTCCCGCCGCGGGCTTCTCAAGCTGGTCGGCCAGCGGAGAAGGCTTCTCGATTATCTCCGCAAGAACAACTACGAGAGATACCGAAGCTTGATCCAGCGGCTAGGCATCCGCAAGTAGTGGTTCTCGCTGGCGCTCCTCCCGCCCGGTTTTCACACTTTCCTGCCGTTCATTCAGAGGGTCCAACCCATGGTTAAAAAAATACAAGTCGATTTTCACGGCCGTCCTTTATCTATAGAGGTCGGCCGGGTGGCCAAGCAGGCCGACGGCGCCGCGCTGGTCCAATACGGCGAGACTGTCGTGCTCGTCACCGCTGTCGCTGCAAAGGAAGTAAGGGCCGAAGCGGATTTCTTTCCGCTCACGGTCGACTACCAGGAGCGGACCTTCGCCGCCGGTAAAATTCCCGGCGGTTTTTTTAAGCGTGAAGGGCGTCCTTCGGAAAAGGAAATCCTAACGTGCCGGTTGATCGACCGGTCGATCAGGCCGCTTTTCGCCGGCGGCCTTCGCGCCGAAACCCAAATCATCGCCACCGTCCTCTCCGCGGATCGCGAAAATGATCCCGATGTCGTCGCTATGCTCGGCGCATCCGCTGCGCTCGAAGTCTCCGATATTCCGTTTAACGGACCTCTCGCCGGCGTCCGAATCGGCCGGGTCAATCGGCAGTGGGTAATGAATCCCACGCAAAGCCAGCTCCAGGAGAGCGACGTCGATATCTTTCTCTCCGGCAGCCGCGACGCCATCGTCATGGTCGAGGGCGGCGCGCGCATTGTCCCCGAGGACGAGATCCTCGAAGCGCTGTTCAAGGGCCACGAGGCGATTCAGCCGCTGCTCGATTATCAGGAAGAGATCAAGCGCGCCGTCGGCAAAGCCAAGCGGCAGGTCCCTCTTATCGAGACGGATAAGAACCTGCTCCAAAGCGTCGAAGGATTGGCGCGCGACAAGATTCTGGGCGCCATCGCGATCGGTGAGAAGCTCGAGCGCTATAAAAAACTCGATGAGGTCAAGCGCGAAGTCATCGAGCAGGCGGCGCAGCAGTTCCCGGAGCGCGAGAAAGAGATTAAAGCGAGCTTCGACGAGCTCAAAAAGAAATACTTCCGCTATCAGATCGTGCACGACCGCCGCCGCATCGACGGCCGCGGCCTTAAGGATATCCGGCCCATCACCTGCGAGATCGAGGTCCTGCCGCGCACGCACGGCTCGGCGCTATTCACGCGCGGCGAGACCCAAGCGCTCGTGGTTGCGACGCTCGGTACTACCTCCGACGAGCAGAAGATCGACGCGCTGATCGGCGAGCACTATAAAAAATTCATGCTGCATTATAATTTTCCGCCGTTCAGCGTCGGCGAGGTCAAATTTCTGCGCGGCCCGAGCCGCCGCGATATCGGCCACGGCAACCTGGCCGAGCGCGCGCTGATTCCAGTGCTGCCGCCGGAAGAAGCTTTTCCCTATACCGTCCGGGTGGTCTCTGAGATTCTCGAATCGAACGGGTCCACTTCGATGGCGACTGTCTGCGGCGGCTCGCTGGCATTGATGTCGGCCGGCGTGCCGACCCGCGCGCCCGTCGCCGGCATCGCAATGGGGCTCATCAAAGAAGGCGATCAGATCCGCGTTCTTTCGGACATTCTCGGCGATGAGGACCATCTCGGCGATATGGATTTCAAAGTCGCGGGCACGAGCCAAGGCGTCACATCGCTGCAGATGGATATTAAGATCGCCGGCGTTACGCGCGAGGTCATGCGCGACGCGCTCTACCAGGCGAAGGAAGGCCGCGAGCATATCCTCGGTATCATGAACCAGACGATCTCCGAGCCGTGCCGTGAGATGTCGAGTCACGCTCCGCGTATCATCACGCTCAAAGTCCGGCCCGAGAAGATCCGCGAGATCATCGGCCCCGGAGGCAAGGTCATCCGCGGCATCGTCGAGGAGACTGGCGTAAAGATCGACGTCGAGGACGACGGCACGGTCATGATCGCATCGAACGACGAGGCGGCGAGCCGCCGCGCGATCGAGATGGTCCAACGCATTGTCGCGGAGCCGGAAGTCGGAAAGATTTACCGCGGTACGGTGAGAAAGATCGTCGACTTCGGCGCTTTCGTGGAAATTCTCCCCGGCACCGACGGCCTGCTGCATATCTCGCAGCTCGCGCCCGAGCGCGTCCGGCGTGTCAGCGACGTGCTGAGCGAGGGCGACGAGGTGATGGTGAAAGTCCTGGACATCGACAAACAGGGAAAGATCAAGCTCAGCCGCAAAGAGGCGCTCGAAGAGGCGAACGCCACGTAAGCCTCGCTTGCGTCCAAAGCAATCGTGTTCAACAAGACCGTTCTCGCCAACGGCATCCGCGTGGTTTCCCGCGAGATGCCCGGCACCCGTTCCGTGACCCTCGGAATCTGGGTGGAAAACGGCTCGCGCCACGAATCCCGCCGCCAAAACGGCATCTCGCATTTCATCGAGCATCTCTTCTTCAAGGGTACCGAGCAGCGGAGCGCCGCGCGCATCGCCGAGGAGATGGATTCGGTCGGCGGCGTGCTCAACGCTTTCACCGCCAAAGAGTACACCTGCTACTACGCCAAGGTGCTGGACGAAAATCTTCCGCTCGCGGTCGACCTCCTATGCGACATTTTTCTGCACTCGGTTTTCGATCCTGAAGAGATCGAGCGGGAGCGGCAGGTCATTCTCCAGGAGATCTCGCAGACCGAGGATACTCCCGACGACTACGTGCACGATCTCTTTAGCCTGGATTTTTTCGCCGATCATCCGCTAGGCCGACCGATCTGCGGCGATCCCGAGACCGTCAACGCGCTTCATCGCGAAGATTTTCTCGCCTTCGTCCGCGACCGCTATCTTCCCGGCCGCGTCATCGTTTCCGCCGCCGGAAACCTGAAGCATGAATATCTCACGGAAGAGATCGCGCGGCGTCTAGGCTCGATTGAGCGAGCTGCGCAATTGCGCGACGGCGAAGGCGCCGTGCCGCAGCTGCAAAACGGCATCTTCCAACATGCGAAAAAGCTTGAGCAGGCGCACCTGTGCTTCGGCCTCGCCTCGGTGAATCAGTCGGACCCGCGCCGCTATGTCGCCTACGTGCTCAATACGCTGCTCGGCGGCGGGATGAGCTCGCGGCTTTTCCAGGAGATCCGCGAAAAACGCGGACGCGTTTACTCCGTCTATTCTTTTCTTTCGTCTTACCGCGACATCGGCTATCTCGGAATTTACGCGGGTACGAGCGTCGAATGGAGCGAAGAGGTCGTAGAGCTGGTCATCGCCGAGATCAAAAAGCTCGCCGCCGGCGAGATCCGCGACGACGAGATCGAGCGCACGAGAAATCAGCTCGTGGGCAATATCATTCTCGGCCTCGAGAGCTCGGATTCGTGGATGCGCGACATCGCCAAGGACGAGATCTTTTTTGGCCGGGCGATTTCGCTCGACGACGTTATCCGCGACATCCGCGCCGTCACCCGGGACGCCGTCGTCGAGCTGGCGGCCTCGACCCTCCGGCCGGAAGCGATGGCGCTCACGCTGCTCGCCGACATCGGCAAAAAAAAGCTGGATTTCGGAAGCTCTTTTGGAGTATGAGTTTCTAGTTCCCGGTCGCGGTATTCGGCCCACGCGGCTGCGAAACGCGAGACTTTTTCTCTTACATGGAAGAGGTTCGAATTCAGATCATGCGGGTGCGTGACCGCGCGCGCGACCTGCCTCTCCCCGATTACATGACCGAGGGCTCCGCCGGCATGGATCTCGCGGCCGATCTGGACGAGGACTTGCGCCTCGAACCGCTCGAACGCGCGCTGATTCCGACGGGCGTCGCGATCGCTCTGCCGAAGGGGTTCGAGGCGCAGATTCGGCCACGGAGCGGCCTCGCGCTGCGCGAAGGCGTGACGCTGGTGAATAGCCCCGGGACGATCGATGCGGACTATCGCGGCGAGATTCAATTGATCACCATCAATCTCGGCCGCGAAACGGTAATCGTTCGACGCGGACAGCGCGTCGCGCAGATGATCGTGCAGCGCGTCTGCCGCGTCCATTGGCAGGAAGTCGAAGCGCTGCCGGCGTCTAAGCGGCAAGAAGGCGGCTTCGGACACACCGATAAAAAATAATATTGAATAATGAATGTTGAATTTCTAATTCCAAACTCAAAATTAACCATTCAACATTAGGGTTCAATCGTTGATTGCACGATATACGAGGCCGGAAATGGGCCGCATCTGGACGGAAGAAAACCAATTCCAGAAGTGGCTCGATGTCGAGATTCTTGCGACCGAGGCCCTCGAACAATTGGGCACCGTGCCGAAGGGCGTCGCAGCGCGCATCCGTAAAAAAGCGCGCTTCGACGTCGAGCGAATCCGCGAGATCGAGCGCGAGGTCAAGCATGAAACCATCGCTTTCTTGAGCTCGGTCGCGGAATATGTCGGCGACGAGGCGCGCCACCTGCACGTCGGCATGACGTCGTCGGACGTTATGGACACCGCCTTCGCGCTCCAGCTCAAAGAAGCGTCGGCGATCTTGATCGAGGACGTCAAAGAAATGATCCGCGTCCTGCGGCGGCAGGCGCTCAAATACAAAGACACGCCGATGATCGGCCGCACGCACGGGGTGCATGCAGAGCCGATCACGTTCGGATTGAAGTTAGCCGTCTGGCACGAGGAGATGCGGCGCAATCTCGCGCGGCTTCAGGCCGCGGCCGACGACGTCGCGGTCGGAATGATCTCCGGCGCGGTCGGCACGTTCGCGCAGATCTCGCCGAAGGTCGAAGCCTACGTTTGTAAGAAGACGGGTCTCAAGCCAGCGCCGGTCTCGAACCAGATCATCCAGCGCGACCGACACGCCTTTTTCTTCGCGACGCTCGCGGTGATTGCGAGTTCGCTGGAAAAATTCGCCGTCGAGGTGAGGCATCTGCAGCGCACCGAAGTTCAGGAGGCCGAGGAGCCGTTCACAGCAGGTCAGAAGGGCTCTTCCGCTATGCCGCACAAGCGCAATCCGATTCTCTCCGAAAACGTCGCCGGCCTGTCGCGGCTCATGCGTTCTTACGCGCTGGCGGCAATGGAGGACGTTGCGCTGTGGCACGAACGGGATATCAGCCATTCTTCGGTCGAGCGAGTGATCGCGCCCGACGCTACGATCCTACTCGATTTCATGCTGCGCCGAATGACCTACGTCCTCGGCAACCTTGTCGTCTATCCTGATAACATGCTCCGCAACATGGGAAAGAGCGGCGGCGCGATCTTCTCCGAGCGGATTCTCTTGAAACTGGTGGAAAAAGGCATTGCTCGGGACCAGGCCTACCGCATGGTCCAGCGTCATGCACTGAAGGTCGGGAGAGAAGGCGGCGAGCTCAAGCGCGAGCTCTTGAGCGATCCGGAGGTCCGGCGCTACCTCTCGCCCGCGGATATCGAGGACGCGCTGGATGTAAAGCATCACCTCAAAAACGTCGACGCGATCTTCAAGCGGGTCTTTCATTGAGCGATTATGCGCGCTAAAATTTTTATTTCCTTCAAGAACGGAGTGCTCGATCCACAGGGAAAGGCGGTCGAGCGGTCTCTGCATACGCTGGGCTACCAGGAGGTCCGCGACGTGCGCATGGGGAAATATCTCGAAGTCGAACTGGACGCCGCGTCCCGCGAAACGGCGGAGGCTCGGCTCCGGGAGATGTGCGATAAACTGCTCGCCAACCCCGTGATCGAGGACTACCGATTTGAGATTGAAAATTAAGAACATAGAAGGCAGCAGCCAGAATTCAGAAGTCGGATGGGAGATATTCTGTTTGCATTCTCCGGCTCTTCCTTCTGACTCCTGGCTTGTCTATTTATTCTGAGACCTATTTTATGAGATGGGGCGTCATCGTTTTTCCCGGCTCCTGTGACGATCACGACGTCTACGACGCCATTAAGCGCGTGCTCAAGCAGAAGGTCGAGTTTCTCTGGCATAAAGACCGGCTGCCCGCCGGACTTGACTGTGTGGTGCTGCCGGGCGGATTTTCTTACGGCGATTATCTCCGCTGCGGCGCGATGGGGCGCTTCTCGCCGATCATGGGAGATGTCGTCGAGTTCGCCGCCCGCGGCGGGCTTGTTCTCGGCATCTGCAACGGCTTCCAGATTCTCTGCGAATCGGGCCTTTTGCCGGGCGCGCTCGTGAGGAACGCTTCACTGCAGTTTGTTTGCAAGCCGGTTTATCTCCGCGTCGAGGAGACCGATACCCCATTTACGTCCTCGGCGAAGAAAGGCCAGCTCTTGCGCCTACCGGTGAAGCACGGCGAAGGCTGCTACTTCGCCGACGCCGCGACGCTGGAGCGCCTCAAGGAAAATCGCCAGGTGCTGCTCCGGTATGTCGACGCCAAGGGAAAAGCCACGGCGGCGGCCAATCCGAACGGCTCGCTCGACAACATCGCGGGTGTTTGCAACGAGGCAAGAAACGTCTTTGGCCTGATGCCGCATCCGGAGGATGCGACCGAAAAGATTCTCGGCAGCGATGACGGGCTCAAGATCTTCTCCTCGATTATCTTGGCCGTAGGCAGACCCGAGAAAAAAGCATGGGCGGGGTGAGCGCGCTGAAAATGCCTTCCGAGCCCGCGATCACGGCTGAGATCGTGGCCGCCCACGGCCTCAGCGAAGAAGAATACCGCAAGATCATCCAGCTTCTCGAACGCGAGCCTAATTATACGGAGCTCGGCGTCTTCTCCGTCATGTGGTCCGAGCACTGCAGCTACAAAAGCTCGCGGCCGCATTTGAAGCGACTGCCTACGACAGGAAAAGCCGTTATCCAGGGGCCCGGCGAGAATGCCGGCGTCGTCGATATCGGCCACGGCCTCGCGGCGGTCTTCAAGATGGAGAGCCACAACCATCCGTCGTTCATCGAGCCTTATCAGGGCGCCGCGACCGGCGTCGGCGGCATTCTGCGCGATGTCTTTACCATGGGTGCGCGTCCGGTCGCGTCGCTGAACTCGCTCCGCTTCGGCAGCTTCGATCATCCGCGCACGCGCTATCTTCTTTCCGGCGTCGTCGCGGGCATCGGCGGCTACGGCAACTGCATCGGCGTGCCGACCGTCGGCGGCGAGATCTTCTTCGACGAATCGTACAACGCGAATATTTTGGTCAACGCGTTCACGCTCGGGATTGCCGAGAAGCGGCGCATTTTCAAAGGGCGCGCCGAAGGAGCGGGCAATCCCGTGATCTACGTCGGAGCGAAGACCGGGCGAGACGGTATTCACGGCGCCACGATGGCTTCGGAGTCCTTCTCCGACGAATCGGAAAAAAAACGGCCGACCGTGCAGGTCGGCGATCCGTTTACCGAGAAACTACTGCTCGAAGCGTGCCTCGCGCTCATGAAGACCGATTTGATCATCGGCATCCAAGACATGGGCGCCGCCGGTCTCACGAGCTCCTCGGTCGAGATGGCCGAGCGCGGCGGCGCTGGCATCGAGCTGGAGTTATCGCGCGTGCCGCTGCGCGAGACCGGCATGACACCGTACGAGATTCTGCTCTCCGAATCGCAGGAGCGCATGCTGCTCGTTGCCAGGTCGGGCATGGAAGACGAGGTCAAAAAAATCTTCGAACGCTGGGACCTCGACGCGGTGGTCATCGGCCGAGTCACCGACGATCGCATGTATCGCGCGCTCTACAACGGCGAGGAGGTCGTGCGGATTCCCGTAGCCGCCCTCACCTCGGAGGCGCCGGTTTATCAGCGGCCCGCCGAGCGCCCGGCTATGATGGACGAAGTCCAGCGTCTCGATGTCGACGCCATTCCGGTCCCCGCCGATCTCACGACGGCGCTCAAGCTGCTGCTCGACTCGCCGAACATCGCCTCGAAAGAATGGGTTTACCGACAGTACGACCATCTGGTGCGGAGCAACACGGTTGTCGGTCCCCCGGGCGACGCCGCGGTGATTCGCGTCAAGGGCGTAAAGCAGGGGCTGGCGCTCACGGTCGACGGCAACGGCCGCTACTGCTTTCTCGATCCCTACGTCGGCGGCATTCTCGCTGTGGCCGAGGCGGCGCGCAACCTCGCCTGCGTCGGCGCGCGGCCGCTCGGCTTGAGCGATTGCCTGAATTTCGGCAGCCCCGAGCGGCCCGAAGTGATGTGGCAGTTTGCCCAGGTGATCGACGGTATGCGCGACGCGTGCGTCACGCTTGGTGTTCCGGTTGTGAGCGGCAACGTGAGCTTTTATAATGAAACTGACGGGGTCCCGATCTTTCCGACACCTACGATCGCCATGGTCGGTTTGCTCCCTAGGGTCGAGCGCTACGTGACCCCGTGGTTCAAAGCCGAGGGTGATATCGTAGTGCTTCTTGGACGCACGCGGGAAGAGCTCGGCGGCAGCGAATATCTGAAGATCGTTCACGGACTTGTGAAGGGGACGCCTCCCTGGATTGACCTGCGTCTCGAGCGGTCGGTGCAGCAGACGTGTCTCAAAGCGGCGGAGAAGGGAATTCTTCGCTCCGCTCACGATATTTCCGACGGCGGCCTCGCGGTCGCGCTGGCTGAGTGCTGCATCGCCGGACCTGAGAAGCCACTGGGCGCGCGTATCGAGCTGCGCGAGATGATGCGTGGCGATGCGCTGCTCTTCGGCGAGTCGCAGTCGCGCATCGTCGTATCGGTGAGCGAGGCGGATTTGCCGCGGCTGCGCCAAATCGCCGAGAAAGAGGCGGCGCCGCTGCAAGTCATCGGTGAGGTGGGCGGCGCGCAGTTGTCGCTCCAGCCGTTCGCGCAAATTGCGGTGGATGAGGCGAAGTCGCTCTGGTCGCAGGGCCTGGAGCGCCGGATGAGAGAGGGATGAGGGGACAGAGCCGAATGTTCGATAAGTTCAAAGAAGAATGCGCGGTCATGGGCGTCTACGGCCATCCCGAGGCGGCGAACCTGGTGTATCTCGGCCTTTACGCGCTACAGCACCGGGGCCAGGAGTCTTCGGGCATCGTCTCCTCCGACAGCAAGATTCTGATCTCGCATCGGCAGATGGGTCTCGTCGCCGACGTCTTCAAAGAAGACGTCATCAAGCGCCTCGAGGGCTCCAGCGCGATCGGCCACAACCGCTACTCGACGACCGGCCACAGCCATCTGCGTAACGCGCAGCCGTTCGTGGTCGAATACTCTCAAGGGCCGATCGCGATCTCGCACAACGGCAACCTCGTCAACGCGCAGGTCTTGCGCGCCGAGCTGGAGGAGCAGGGCTCGATCTTTCAGTCCACCTCCGATACCGAGGTGATCATTCATCTGATCGCGACCTCGAAAGAACCAAGCCTCATGGGCCGCGTGATCGAGGCGCTCGCGCGCGTCCGCGGCGCCTATTCGCTTTTATTTCTCACGCCCGACCGCATGATCGCGGCGCGCGACCCGAGCGGCTTCCGGCCGCTGGTGCTCGGGCGCCTGCGCTCGCGCCAGCGCGGCGGGTATGTAGTCGCCTCCGAGACCTGCGCGCTCGATCTTATCGAGGCGGAATATCTGCGAGAGGTCGAGCCGGGGGAGATCATCACGTTCGGACCGCGCGGCATGGAGTCGCTGAAACCGTTTCCGCCGGCGCCGCACGCGAAGTGCGTCTTCGAATACATTTATTTTTCGCGGCCGGACAGCAAACTCTTCGGCCACAACGTCTATCAGGTGAGAAAAGAGCTTGGGCGGCAGCTCGCGCGGGAAAATCCGGTCGAGGCCGATCTTGTCACGCCGGTGCCGGACTCCGGCGTGCCTGCGGCGATCGGCTACGCCGAAGAATCGGGCCTCCCGCTGGAATTCGGGCTCATCCGCAATCACTACGTCGGCCGAACCTTCATCGAGCCGCAGCAGTCGATCCGTCACTTCGGCGTCAAGATCAAGCTCAACGCGCAGCGCGAGGTGCTCGAAGGCAAGCGCGTGGTCGTCGTGGACGACTCGATCGTGCGCGGCACCACGAGCCGAAAGATCATTCGCATGCTGCGCGACGCCGGCGCTAAGGAAGTCCACATGCGCATCAGCTCGCCGCCGACGATCAGCCCCTGCTACTACGGCATCGATACGCCGACGCGCTCGGAGCTCATCGCCTCGAACAATTCTATCGAGGAGATTCGCCGCTTCATCGAGGCCGACACGCTCGCCTATCTCAGCCGTGAAGGTATGTACACCTTCTTGAACGGAGAAAAGCACGGCTTCTGTGACGCGTGCTTCAGCGGCGACTACCCGGTCCATTTTGACGACGCTGGACATACCCGACAATTGCATCTCTTCGACGCACTGCAACAAAGATAAGCTCTGGAGGAATCACTCACTCCGCTCAGGATCGTCATTGCGGGCGGTGTATGTGTCATCTTAGGCGAAGCGAAGAGTTCTCTCCGCTCCGTTTGTTGACAAACTGCGTACCGGGCGATATTTCCCGGTGCGAATGAAATTTTTCGATCTCCTTTCAATTCTCGTTCTCCTCGCTTCTCCCTGCGTCGTTTGCGCACAGGAGGCCGACGCCCTGCTCGCGCGCGTGAACGCGCTCGCGCCGAAAGAGCGGCAGGACGCGCTCGTCGCCGGCGCGCGCAGCGAAGGCGTGCTGGAATGGTATGGCTCCCAGCAGGCCGCCGACGTGCGGGATATCCTCGACGTGTACAAAAAAAGATATCCGTTCGTCGAGGTGCGCTACACGCGCGGCGGCGGCACGAACGTCGTCGGACGCGCGTTGACGGAGCGCAAGGCGGGCGCGGACCGCGCCGACATGATCGCCGGACGCGGCAGCCTTCACGACGCATTGATGAAAGCGGGCATGGTGGCGAGAAATCTTACGCCTGTGCGGAGCAATCTCCGCGACGGCTTCATGGACGCCGCCGGCGCTTTCATCGGCACGTATTCCTACGCTCTGGTTCCCGGCTATAACACGAAGCTCGTGCCGGCGGCGCAGGCGCCGGCGTCATATCGCGACCTGCTCGAGCCGGCGTGGAAAAACCAGATCGCGATGGATTACGAAGGCTACGATTGGTTCGCCGGCATTCTGGATTTCATGGGCGAAGCGAAGGGGCTCGAATTCGCGCGGGCGATGGCGCGCCAGGGGATGCGTCTCCAGCGCGGCCACACGCTGCTCACGCAGCTAATGGCCGCCGGCGAGTTCAAGCTCATCGTGGACGGCTACAGCTATCAGCTGCAGACTTTCAAGGAGAAAGGCGTGCCGGTCGACTATGTGGTGCCCGAGCCGATGATCCTGAAGGAGCCGAGCGGCATCTGGATTCTCAAGCGCGCGCCGCACCCCCACGCCGCCGCGCTGCTCGTCGACCTACTCTTCTCGCGCGAGGTCCAACAGATCTTCGCGGGTCAAAATCGGCTGGCAGCGCGGAAAGACATCGAATGGAACTTCGGCGGCAAGCGCGTCGGCAGGATACACGTTTTGTCGGCGGAGCAGTGGGGCCCGAAATACGAGCGGCTCGTCAAACAGTTCGGTGAAATCTTCCGCGCCGGCAGCTGATGTTTTCTCCACGGCGCTTCGCCGCGTATCGACGGCGAAATCGTCCGGCGGTCGCGCATTCAAACACAACGAGACACCTCGCGCACAACGGCGTCGTTTAATTAGCGGGTAAAGACGAGCCGGGCCAGGGCAACATCCGTTGCCCTGGCCGCTCATCAGGTGGAGAGAATGGGTTCTTACTTGAGGTGACGATTGACGAGCTTCGTCATCTCGAACATCGTAACTTTTTTCTTGCCGCCGAAAACCGTCTTCAGCGTGTCGTCGGCGTTGATCATCGTCCGTTTTGTTTTATCCTGGAGCCCTTTGCGTTTGATGTACGCCCAGAGTTTTTTCGTAACCTCGGTGCGCGGCAGCGCCTTGCTTCCCACCACTTCCGCCAAAGCCGCGGATGGCTGCATCGGCTTCATAAATGCAGCATTCGGTTTGCGTTTCGCCATTTTCTCCTCCTTGGAGTTTTGGGGATTTACTAGCAGAGCTTATAGCAAACGTGGGTTTTGTTTACCAGCTTTTTTTTCGCTTTTTCGCAGGGCGGAAGTGGCTTGTTCGTCGATGCGCCACGCGTTGCCCGCCGCTTCCAGAACGACCCCATACGTCGTTTTTGCGGCGGCCGCCGAGACGTAACCCTGAAGGACGTCTTCCAGCACTCGCGCAGCAGGCCGGGCGAAAGGGTCGCCTAATCCGCCGCCGCCCGGCCTTTCGAGCCTCAGGACATCGCCCTCGTGGAGAATGTAGTCGCCGAAGCGGGACGGCAGGCGTTTTTCCTCGTTCGAGGCGGCATTGACGATGCAGGCGCCGGTGCGCGCATCTTTTCCGCCTTCGACGCCGGCTGGCGCGACGGCGTGCTTGTCGGTGCGCATCGAGAAGCGCACCTCGTCCGCCAGAATCCGCGATTCGCGAACGAAGCCCAAACCGCCGCGAAATTCGCCGGCGCCGCCGGAATCGGCGATCAGCTCGAAGCGCTCGACCCGGGTGGGGAACTCCGATTCGATGATCTCGACCGGCGCGGTCCGGCAGTTGCTCAAGTGAAACGCCATCGCGGATACGCCGTCTTTTCCCGACCGCGCGCCGGTGCCGCCGCTGAAAATCTCGTAATGCACATAGTCGCGGCCGCCGGTGCGCCCGCCGAGGACCATTGCCCCGCTGCCAGAGCTGCCGGCGACGTTTTTTTCCGGCACGAAGCCGGCGAGGGCCCGGAAGATCGCCTCCACCACTGCCAGCGCGGTCGGCATGTAGGTGTTGACCGCGCCCGGGAAATAGGGATCGAGCACGCTGCCCGGCCGAAAGCTCGTCTCGATCGCGGCGGTGATGCCGCGGTTGATCGGCAAAAAAGGATCGACGAGCGCGACCAGGCTGTAAGCGCAGCAGGCGCGCACGAGCGGCGGACGGATATTGGCGGGGCCGCGGCTCTGGTCGCTCGATCCTGTGAAGTCGAAGCGGACTCGCTCGCCGCGCTTATCGATTTTCACGTGAATGCGGATCGGCTTCTCGAGCTCGATGCCGTCGTGATCGACCAAGGTTTCGCCCTCGGCTGAGCCGTCCGGCCAGGAAGTCAGTGCTCGCTTGACGCGCGCTTCGGTCAGACCAGAAAGCTGCTCGGTCGCATCGAGGATCGTATCTTTGCCGTAACGCTCCATCAGCTCGGCGAGGCGCTTCTCGCCGAGTCGACAGGCGCCGACCTGGCCGCGGATGTCGCCGATGACGAGCGCGGGCGTGCGGCTGTTCGCCGTGATCATTGCGGCGATCTCTCCGACCGTCTTGTGATGGGCCGCGAATTTCACGGGCGGCAGATGCAGCCCTTCGTGAAAAATTTCCCGCGCCTGGCCCGAGCCGCTGCCCGGCACGGTGCCGCCGATGTCGCTCTTGTGCGCCATGTCGGCGGCGAAGCCGACCCATTCGCCTTGAAAAAAGATCGGCGTCAGCACCGCCATGTCCGGCGCGTGCGGACTTCCGCCCAGATACGGATGGTTCGTGATGAACGCGTCGCCC
>DASRFB010000134.1:0-21199 GCA_035651815.1 Burkholderiales bacterium
AGATGGTGATGCCGGGGGACAACATCAAGATGGTGGTGACGCTGATCGCGCCGATCGCGATGGAGCAGGGCCTGCGCTTCGCGATCCGCGAAGGCGGCAAGACCGTCGGCGCCGGCGTCGTCGCCAAGATCATCGAGTAAGTGAACGCACAAGGGACACAGGCCAATAGCTCAACTGGCAGAGCGTCGGTCTCCAAAACCGAAGGTTGGGGGTTCGATTCCCTCTTGGCCTGCCAACGATCGCCGGACTTAAGGGATGGCTGACAAGATCAAATTCGCGGTAGCGGTGCTCCTCGTCGTGGCGGGCGTCGTCGCCTTCTACTGGTTCGGTGACAGCCCCACGGTGCTGCGCGTCGTGTTCGTGCTCGCCGGCGTCGCGGCCGGGGCGGGCGTCGGCTGGACCACGGAGCCCGGCAAGCGCTTCTACGTCTTCGCCCAGGAGTCGGTGGCCGAGACGAAAAAAGTCGTGTGGCCGACCCGCAAGGAGTCGTTCCAGACCGCCGGCGCCGTGTTCGCGTTCGTCGCGGTCATGGCGGTCTTCCTCTGGATCACGGACAAGAGCCTGGAGTTTCTGATGTACGACGTGCTGCTCGGCTGGAAGAAATAGGGTGGAAGCGACTATGACGATGCGCTGGTACGTGGTTCATGCCTACTCGGGGTTCGAGAAGTCGGTGGCGCGCGC
Source organism: Burkholderiales bacterium (assembly GCA_035651815.1). Taxonomy (GTDB): domain Bacteria; phylum Pseudomonadota; class Gammaproteobacteria; order Burkholderiales; family SG8-39; genus VBDM01. The sequence continues at coordinate 682 of DASRFB010000134.1, forward strand.
GCTCGAGGACCGCATCAAGCGCGAGGGCATGCAGGACAAGTTCGGCAAGATCCTGGTGCCCACCGAGGAGGTCGTCGAGATGAAAGGCGGCCAGAAGAACATCTCGGAGCGCAAGTTCTTTCCCGGCTACGTGCTGGTCGAGATGGACATGACCGACGAGGCCTGGCACCTCGTCAAGAACACGGCCAAGGTGACCGGGTTCGTGGGCGGCGCGCACGGCAGGAAGCCGCCGCCGATCACCGAGAAGGAAGTGCAGAGCATCATGCAGCAGATGCAGGAGGGCGTGGAGAAACCCAAGCCCAAGGTGCTGTTCGAGATCGGCGAGGCGGTGCGCGTCAAGGAAGGACCGTTCACGGACTTCCACGGCACGGTCGAGGACGTCAACTACGACAAGTCGAAGCTGCGCGTGTCGGTGACGATCTTCGGGCGCGCGACGCCGGTCGAGCTGGAGTTCGGGCAGGTCGAGAAGGCATAGGTCGTCGCAACCGGGGAGAACGCCCGGCGCTGTAAACGAGGCGTTCGTTTGCACCCACACTAGGAGAGCGTAATGGCGAAGAAAGTCGTCGGATTCATCAAGCTGCAGGTTCCGGCCGGCAAGGCCAATCCCAGCCCGCCCATCGGGCCGGCGCTCGGCCAGCGCGGCCTGAACATCATGGAGTTCTGCAAGGCGTTCAACGCGCAGACCCAGAAGATGGAGCCGGGGCTCGTCCTGCCCGTGGAGATCACCGCCTATGCGGACAAGAGCTTCACGTTCATCATCAAGACGCCTCCCGCCACGGTGCTGATCAAGAAAGCGGCAGGCATCGAAAAGGGAAGCAAGGTTCCGCAATCGGACAAGGTCGGCAAGATCACGCGGGCGCAGGCCGAGGAGATCGCAAAAGCGAAGATGCCCGACCTCACGGCGGCCGACCTCGACGCCGCCGTGCGCACGATCGCCGGCAGCGCCCGCTCGATGGGCGTGACGGTGGAGGGCGTGAAATGAACGCGCCGAAGCGCAAGCAGGGCTGGGGCAAGCTGCGCGATCACAACAAGAGCTACCCGGTGCTCGACGCGGTGAAGATCGTGAAGCAGGGCGCGACCGCCAAGTTCGACGAGGCGGTCGACGTCGCGATCAACCTCGGGATCGACGCGAAGAAATCCGACCAGACGGTGCGCGGCTCGGTCGTGCTGCCGGCCGGCACCGGCAAGAAGGTCCGTGTCGCCGTGTTCGCGCAGGGCGACCGCGCCCAGGCGGCGAAGGACGCCGGCGCCGACATCGTCGGCATGGAAGACCTCGCCGAGCAGGTGAAGGCGGGCAAGATCGAGTTCGACGTGGTGATCGCGAGTCCCGACACGATGCGCGTGGTCGGCGCGCTCGGCCAGATCCTCGGCCCGCGCGGGCTGATGCCGAACCCCAAGGTCGGCACGGTGACGCAGGACGTCGCGGGCGCGGTGAAGAACGCCAAGGCCGGCCAGGTGCAGTACCGGGCCGACAAGGCGGGCATCGTCCAGTGCTCGATCGGGCGCGCGTCGTTCACGCCCGAGCAGCTGCGCGACAACCTGGTGGCGCTGCTCGATGCGGTCAACAAGTCGCGGCCGTCGAACGTGAAAGGGATCTACCTGAAAAAGGTATCGGTGTCGTCGACCATGGGCCCCGGGGTCCGCGTCGAGGTCAGCGGAATGAGCGGCGGCGCCGGAGCGGCGCCGCATTGATGACTGGAAAAGGCTTTGGGCCGTCGCGCGGCTTTCGCACCTTGCGGTGCGCGTCGCGCGGCGGGTTATCAAAGACCGTAGGAGCGCAGCAAGGTCTCATGCTTAATCGGGCGAGAGTCCGTCCTACGCAGATGGCGAACCCCATGATCAGGACTCATCCTGAACAAGGTCGCCGTGGTTGCCGTCCGCCCTCGGGCGGGCGGCGTTGACTAACAGGAGGTAGACCTTGGGTCTCGATCTTGAAGCCAAGAAGGCGGTGGTCGCCGAAATCTCCGCGCAAGTCGCGAAGGCCAAGTCGATCGTCGTCGCAGAGTACCGTGGTCTGGAAGTGGGCCGCATGACCGAGCTGCGCGCGAAAGCGCGCAAGTCGGGCGTGTACCTGCGCGTCCTCAAGAACACCCTCGCGCGCCGCGCCGTGGAAGGCACGCCGTTCGCCGGGCTGTCCCAGCACATGACGGGACCGCTCGTGTACGGCATCTCGCCGGACCCGGTGGCGGGCGCCAAGGTGCTCAACGAGTTCGCGAAGGCCAACGAGAAGCTCGTCATCCGCGCAGGCGCGATGGAGAACGCCGTGATTTCCGCCAAGGAAGTCACCGCGCTCGCCACGATGCCCTCGCGCGAGGAGCTGCTCGCCAGGCTGCTCGGGACGATGCAGGCGCCGATCGCGAAGTTCGCGAGGACGCTGAACGAGGTGCCGGCGCGTTTCGCGCGCACCCTCGCCGCCGTCCGCGACAAGCAGCAGGCCGCCGGGGCGCAGTAGCCGCTTTCAAGCCGAAAACGAACAGATATTCAGGAGAAACGAAATGGCAGTCGCAAAAGCTGAAATCCTCGACGCGATCTCCAACATGACCGTGCTCGAGCTCTCGAACCTGATCAAGGACCTGGAAGACAAGTTCGGCGTGTCCGCCGCAGCGGCCACCGTCGCGATGGCACCCGCCGCGGGCGGTGCCGCGCCGGCCGCTGCCGCGGCCGAGCAAACCGAGTTCACCGTGAACCTGCTCGCCGCCGGGGACAACAAGGTGAACGTCATCAAGGCCGTGCGCGAGGTGACGAGCCTCGGGCTGAAGGAAGCGAAGGACCTGGTCGACGGCGCGCCCAAGCCCGTGAAGGAAGGCGTGTCGAAGGCCGACGCGGACGCGATCCTGAAGAAGCTGACGGACGCCGGCGCGAAGGCGGAGATCAAGTAATTGGCGCTGACGGACGGAGCTCCGCGCGCGGGGCTCCGTTCGGTTTTTCGTTGCGAGTGGCTTGAAAAAGTACTGCTGAGAGCCCAGATGAGAGGGTTCGGAACTTTTTGGACCGAACTCTGTCCCCTGTCCTCTGGCGCCGACACGGAGCATCCATGAACCAAGCCGTAACCTATTCATCCACCGAGAAAAAACGCATCCGCAAGAGCTTCGCGAAGCGGGCGAGCGTGCTCAACGTTCCGTTCCTGCTGGCGACGCAGCTCGAGTCGTACATGGCGTTTTTGCAGGCTTCGGTGGGTGCGGAGCAGCGCCGGAGCGAAGGGCTGCAGGCCGCGTTCAGCTCGATCTTCCCGATCTCGAGCCATTCGGGGAACGCGCGCCTGGAGTTCGTGAGCTACTCGCTCGGCGAGCCGCCGTTCGACGTCAAGGAATGCCAGCAGCGCGGGCTGACCTACGCCTCGCCGCTGCGCGCCAAGGTGCGCCTCATCATCATGGACCGCGAGGCGACGAAGCCGACGGTGAAGGAGATGAAGGAGCAGGAGGTCTACATGGGCGAGATCCCGCTCATGACGACCACGGGCTCGTTCATCATCAACGGCACCGAGCGCGTCATCGTCAGCCAGCTGCACCGCTCGCCCGGCGTGTTCTTCGAGCACGACCGCGGCAAGACGCACTCGTCCGGGAAGCTGCTGTTCTCGGCGCGCATCATCCCGTACCGCGGCTCGTGGCTCGACTTCGAGTACGATCCGAAGGACTTCCTCTACTTCCGCGTCGACCGCCGGCGCAAGATGCCGGTCACGATCCTGCTCAAGGCGATCGGCATGACGCCCGAGCAGATCCTGGCGACCTTCTACGACTTCGACACGTTCCACCTGTCGAAGACCGGCAATCAGTTCGAGCTGGTGCCCGAGCGCCTGCGCGGCGAGCTGGCGCGCTTCGACTTCGTCGACAAGACGGGCAAGACCATCGTCCAGAAGGACAAGCGCATCACCGTCAAGCACATCCGCGACATGGAAGCGGCGGGTATGAAGCGCATCGCCGTGCCCGACGAGTTCCTCCTCGGGCGCACGCTCGCGCACAACGTCGTCAACAAGGAGACGGGCGAGATCCTCGCGAGCGCCAACGAGGAGCTCACCGACACCCTGCTCGCGAAGCTGCGCGAGGCCGGCGTCGACGCGATCAAGACCATCTACACGAACGACCTCGACCAGGGCGGCTACATCTCGCAGACGTTGCGCATCGACGAAACCACCGACCAGAGCGCCGCGCGCGTAGCGATCTACCGCATGATGCGCCCCGGCGAGCCGCCGACGGAAGAGGCGGTCGAGACGCTGTTCAACGGCCTGTTCTACTCCGAGGACCGCTACGACCTCTCGGCCGTCGGCCGCATGAAGTTCAACCGCCGCGCCTATCCCGAGAAGATCGACGACAAGACGCCGGGTTGGCTGCGCCGCTTCCACGAGCGGATCGGCTCGAAAGGGTCCGAGGGCGAGAGCACGCTCTCGAACGACGACATCCTCGCGGTCGTCGGCATTCTCGTCGAGCTGCGCAACGGTCGCGGGGAGATCGACGACATCGACCACCTCGGCAACCGCCGCGTGCGCTCGGTGGGCGAGCTCGCGGAGAACCAGTTCCGCGCCGGCCTCGTGCGCGTCGAGCGCGCGGTGAAGGAGCGCCTGTCGCAGGCCGAGTCCGAGAACCTGATGCCGCACGACCTGATCAACGCCAAGCCGATCTCTGCGGCGATCAAGGAGTTCTTCGGCTCGTCGCAGCTGTCGCAGTTCATGGACCAGACGAACCCGCTCTCCGAGATCACGCACAAGCGGCGCGTCTCGGCGCTCGGGCCGGGCGGCCTGACGCGCGAGCGCGCGGGCTTCGAGGTGCGCGACGTGCACCCGACGCACTACGGCCGCGTGTGCCCGATCGAGACGCCGGAAGGTCCGAACATCGGCCTGATCAACTCGCTCGCGCTCTATTCGCGCACGAACAAGTACGGCTTCATGGAGACGCCGTACCGCCGCGTCGAGAACGGCAAGGTCACGAACCAGATCGATTTCCTCTCGGCGATCGAGGAGGGCAACTTCGTGATCGCGCAGGCGAACGCGCAGATCGACAAGGGCGGGAAGCTGGTGGACGGGCTGGTCTCGTGCCGCAACAAAAACGAATTCACGCTCGCGACCGCGGACCGCGTTCAGTACATGGACGTGGCGCCTTCGCAGATCGTGTCGGTGGCCGCGTCGCTGATCCCGTTCCTCGAGCACGACGACGCGAACCGCGCGCTGATGGGCTCGAACATGCAGCGCCAGGCGGTACCCTGCCTGCGACCCGAGAAGCCGCTGGTCGGCACGGGCATCGAGCGCACGGTCGCAGTCGACTCCGGCACCGCGGTGCAGGCGCTGCGCGGCGGCCTGGTCGACTACGTCGACGCGAGCCGCATTGTGGTGCGAGTCAACGACGATGAGACCGTCTCGGGTGACGTCGGCGTCGACATCTACAACCTGGTGAAGTACACGCGCTCCAACCAGAACACGAACATCAACCAGCGGCCGCTCGTGAAGGTCGGCGAGCGCATCGCCAAGGGCGACGTGGTCGCGGACGGCGCCTCCACCGACATGGGCGAGCTCGCTCTCGGCCAGAACATGCTGGTCGCGTTCATGCCCTGGAACGGGTTCAATTTCGAGGACTCGATCCTGATCTCGGAGCGCGTCGTGGCGGACGACCGCTACACCTCGATCCACATCGAGGAGCTGACCGTCGTGGCCCGCGACACCAAGCTCGGGCCCGAGGAGATCACGCGCGACATCTCGAACCTCTCGGAGGGACAGCTCTCGCGCCTGGACGAATCGGGGATCGTGTACATCGGCGCCGAGGTCGAGGCTGGCGACGTCCTGGTCGGCAAGGTCACGCCGAAGGGCGAGACCCAGCTGACGCCCGAAGAGAAGCTGCTGCGCGCGATCTTCGGCGAGAAGGCGTCCGACGTGAAGGACACGTCGCTGCGCGTACCGTCGGGAATCTCGGGCACGGTCATCGACGTGCAGGTGTTCACGCGCGAGGGCATCGAGCGCGACAAGCGCGCCCAGCAGATCATCGACGAGGAGCTGAAGCGCTACAAGAAGGACCTCGCCGACCAGATGCGCATCGTCGAGGGCGACACCTTCGAGCGGATCCGGCGCATGCTGCTCGGCAAGACCGCGTCGAAGGGACCGAAGAAGCTCGTCAAGGGCACGAAGATCAACGAGGCCTACCTCGACTCGCTCGAGCGCTACGACTGGTTCGACATCAGCCTGGCGAACGAGGAGCACGCGGTCCAGCTCGAGAGCCTCAAGGAGAGCCTGGCGCAGACGCGCGTCAAGTTCGACCAGGCGTTCGAGGCGAAGAAGAAGAAGCTGACGCAGGGCGACGAGTTGCCGCCGGGCGTGCAGAAGATGGTGAAGGTCTACGTCGCGGTGAAGCGCCGCCTGCAGCCGGGCGACAAGATGGCCGGCCGCCACGGCAACAAGGGCGTGATCTCCAAGATCGTCCCGGTCGAGGACATGCCGTACATGGCCGACGGCACCCCGGTCGACGTCGTGCTGAACCCGCTCGGCGTCCCGTCGCGGATGAACGTGGGGCAGATCCTCGAGACGCATCTCGGCTGGGCGGCGAAGGGCCTCGGCCTGCGCATCGGCGAGCTGCTCAAGGCGCAGGCGAAGTTGCAGGAGCTGCGCAAGTTCCTCACGCGCGTCTACGCCCAGAGCGGCAAGCCCGAGGACATCTCGACCCTCACCGACGACGAGATCGTCACGCTCGCGCAGAACCTTCGCGAAGGCGTCCCGTTCGCGACGCCGGTGTTCGACGGCGCCTCCGAGGACGAGATCAAGGACATGCTGGAGGTCGCGGGATTGCCGCGCACGGGCCAGGTCACGCTGCACGACGGCCGCACCGGCGACGCGTTCGACCGTCCGGTGACCGTGGGCTACATGCACATGCTGAAGCTGCACCACCTCGTCGACGACAAGATGCACGCGCGCTCGACCGGGCCGTACAGCCTGGTCACGCAGCAGCCGCTCGGCGGCAAGGCGCAGTTCGGCGGCCAGCGCTTCGGCGAGATGGAGGTCTGGGCCCTGGAGGCCTACGGCGCGGCCTACACGCTGCAGGAGATGCTGACGGTCAAGTCCGACGATATCAACGGCCGCACCAAGGTCTACGAGAACATCGTCAAGGGCGACCACAAGATCGACGCGGGCATGCCCGAGTCGTTCAACGTGCTGGTCAAGGAAATCCGGTCCCTGGCGATCGACATCGACCTGGAGCGGTTCTAAGGGTTACGCAAGGAGCACTAAATGAAAGCACTGCTGGATCTGTTCAAGCAGGTAACGCAGGAAGAAGAGTTCGACGCGATCAAGATCGGCATCGCATCGCCGGAGAAGATCCGCTCGTGGTCGTACGGCGAGGTGAAGAAGCCCGAGACCATCAACTACCGCACGTTCAAGCCGGAGCGGGACGGGCTCTTCTGCGCCAAGATCTTCGGTCCGATCAAGGACTACGAGTGCCTTTGCGGGAAGTACAAGCGCCTGAAGCACCGCGGCGTGATCTGCGAGAAGTGCGGCGTCGAGGTGACGCTCGCCAAGGTGCGCCGCGAGCGCATGGGCCACATCGAGCTCGCGTCGCCCGTCGCGCACATCTGGTTCCTGAAGTCGCTGCCGTCGCGCCTGGGCCTCGTGCTCGACATGACGCTGCGCGACATCGAGCGCGTTCTGTACTTCGAGGCGTACGTCGTGGTCGACCCGGGGATGACGCCGCTGAAGCGCGCGCAGCTCCTGACGGAGGACGACTACCTCGCCAAGGTCGAGGAGTTCGGCGACGATTTCTCGGCGTCGATGGGCGCCGAGGGGATCCGCGACCTGCTGCGCACGATGGACATGAACCATGACATCGACAACCTGCGCAAGGAGCTCGAGGCGACCGGTTCCGACACCAAGATCAAGAAGCTCGCGAAGCGCCTGAAGGTGCTCGAGGGCTTCCAGAAGTCCGGCATCAAGCCCGACTGGATGATCATGGAAGTGCTGCCGGTGCTGCCGCCGGAGCTGCGCCCGCTCGTCCCCCTGGACGGCGGCCGCTTCGCGACCTCGGATTTGAACGACCTCTATCGCCGCGTGATCAACCGCAACAACCGGCTGAAGCGCCTGCTCGAGCTGAAGGCGCCCGAGATCATCGTGCGCAACGAGAAGCGCATGCTCCAGGAGGCGGTGGACTCGCTGCTCGACAACGGCCGCCGCGGCAAGGCGATGACCGGCGCGAACAAGCGCCCGCTCAAGTCGCTCGCCGACATGATCAAGGGCAAGGGCGGCCGCTTCCGCCAGAACCTGCTCGGCAAGCGCGTCGACTACTCGGGCCGCTCGGTGATCGTCGTGGGACCGCAGCTGAAGCTCCACCAGTGCGGCCTGCCGAAGAAGATGGCTTTGGAGCTCTTCAAGCCGTTCATCTTCCACAAGCTCGAGATGCTGGGCATCGCCACGACCATCAAGGCGGCAAAGCGCGAGGTCGAGGCCGAGACGCCGGTCGTCTGGGACATCCTCGAGGAAGTGATCCGCGAGCACCCGATCATGCTGAACCGGGCGCCGACCCTGCACCGCCTCGGCATCCAGGCGTTCGAGCCCGTGCTGATCGAGGGCAAGGCGATCCAGCTGCACCCGCTCGTCTGCGCGGCGTTCAACGCCGACTTCGACGGCGACCAGATGGCGGTACACGTGCCGCTGTCGCTCGAGGCGCAGATGGAAGCGCGCACGCTCATGCTCGCGTCGAACAACATCCTGTCGCCCGCGAACGGCGACCCGATCATCGTGCCGTCGCAGGACATCGTGCTGGGGCTGTACTACGCCACGCGCGAGCGCATCGCCGCGCGCGGCGAGGGCATGAGCTTCCTGGACGTCAGCGAGGCCGTGCGCGCGTACGACGCCGGGCAGGTGGACCTGCACGCGTCGGTCGCGGTGCGCATCCGCGAGGCGGACTTCGACGCGGATGGCCAGAAAGTCGAGAAGCTCACGCGCTACCAGACCACGATCGGCCGCGCGCTGCTCTCGGAGATCCTGCCCGTCGGCCTGCCGTTCGAGCTGATCAACAAGGCGCTGAAGAAGAAGGAGATCTCCAAGCTCATCAACGCCGCGTTCCGCCGCTGCGGGCTGCGCGAGACCGTGATCTTCGCCGACAAGCTGATGCAGGCGGGCTTCACCATCGCGACGCGCGCGGGCATCTCGATCTGCGTCGACGACATGCTGGTGCCGACGCAGAAGCACGATCTCATCGCCGCCGCCGAAGGCGAGGTGAAGGAGATCGAGCAGCAGTACACCTCGGGCCTGGTCACGGTCGGCGAGCGCTACAACAAGGTGGTGGACATCTGGGGCCGCGCCGGCGACCAGGTCGGCAAGGCGATGATGGACCAGCTCTCGAGCCAGATCGTGCTCGACCGCAAGGGCAAGGAAGTGAAGCAGGAGTCGTTCAACTCCATCTACATGATGGCCGACTCCGGCGCCCGCGGCTCGGCGGCCCAGATCCGGCAGCTCGCCGGCATGCGCGGCCTGATGGCCAAGCCCGACGGCTCGATCATCGAGACGCCGATCACCGCGAACTTCCGCGAAGGCCTGAACGTGCTGCAGTACTTCATCTCGACGCACGGCGCCCGCAAGGGCCTGGCCGACACGGCGTTGAAGACCGCGAACTCCGGGTACCTGACCCGGCGTCTGGTCGACGTCACGCAGGACCTGGTGGTCACCGAAGACGATTGCGGCACGGCGAACGGCGTCGCGATGAAGGCGCTCGTCGAGGGCGGCGAGGTGGTCGAGGCGCTGCGCGAGCGCATCCTCGGCCGCGTGACCGCGTCCGATGTGCTCCATCCCGAGACGCAGGAAGCCCTTTACTCCGCGGGTACGCTGCTGAACGAAGACGAAGTGGAGCAGATCGAGCTCCTCGGCATCGACGAGGTGCGCGTGCGCACGCCGCTCACCTGCGATACGCGCTGGGGCCTGTGCTCCAAGTGCTACGGGCGCGACCTCGGCCGGGGCTCGCTCGTGAACGTCGGCGAGGCGATCGGCGTGATCGCCGCGCAGTCGATCGGCGAGCCGGGCACGCAGCTGACGATGCGCACCTTCCACATCGGCGGTGCGGCGTCGCGCGCGGCGGTGGCGAGCCAGGTCGAGTCGAAATCGACCGGCGTCGTGCGGTTCACGCCGCAGATGCGCTACGTCACCAACGCCAAGGGCGAGAAGGTCGTGATCTCGCGCACGGGCGAGGTGCTCGTGACCGACGACAACGGCCGCGAGCGCGAGCGCCACAAGGTGCCTTACGGCGCGACGCTCCTCGCCGCGGACAGCACGCCGGTGAAGGCGGGGCAGACGCTCGCCTCCTGGGACCCGCATACGCGCCCGATCATCACGGAGTACGGCGGCACGGTGCGCTTCGAGCACGTCGAGGAAGGCTCGACCGTGGCCAAGCAGATCGACGAGGTCACCGGCCTGTCGACCCTGGTGGTCATCGACCCGAAGCGGCGCACCGCGGCCGGCAAGGGCCTGCGCCCGCAGGTGAAGCTGCTGAACGAGTCGGGCGACGAGATCCGGATCGCGGGGACCGATCACCCGATCACGATCACGTTCCAGGTCGGCTCGCTCATCACGGTGAAGGACGGCCAGCAGGTGTCCGTGGGCGACGTGCTCGCGCGCATCCCGCAGGAGACGTCCAAGACCCGCGACATCACGGGCGGCCTGCCGCGCGTGGCCGAGCTGTTCGAGGCGCGTTCCCCCAAGGACGCCGGCCTGCTCGCGGAGATCACCGGCACCGTCTCGTTCGGCAAGGACACCAAGGGCAAGCAGCGCCTGGTGATCACCGACCTCGAGGGCGTCGCGCACGAATATCTCATCCCGAAGGACAAGCACGTCATGGCGCACGACGGCCAGGTCGTGAACAAGGGCGAGATGATCGTCGACGGCCCGGTCGATCCGCACGACATCCTGCGGCTGCAGGGCGTCGAGGCGCTGGCGCGCTACGTCACCGACGAGGTGCAGGACGTGTACCGCCTGCAGGGCGTGCGCATCAACGACAAGCACATCGAGGTGATCGTGCGCCAGATGCTGCGCCGCGTGCAGGTCGAGGAGCCGGGCGACACGAAGTTCATTCCCGGCGAGCAGGTGGAGCGTGCCGACGTGCTCGAGGAAAACGAGCTCGTCGAGAAGGAGGGCAAGAAGCCGGCCACCTACAGCTACATGCTGCTCGGCATCACCAAGGCGTCGCTGTCGACGGATTCGTTCATCTCCGCCGCGTCGTTCCAGGAGACCACGCGCGTCCTCACCGAGGCCGCGATCATGGGCAAGAAGGACGACCTGCGCGGCCTGAAGGAGAACGTCATCGTCGGCCGGCTGATCCCGGCGGGAACGGGCCTCGCGTACCACAACGCGCGGCGCACGGCGCCGGTCGCGCAGCTGTTCGAAGAAGGCACTCCGGCGGCGCAACCACCCGAGGCGCAGCCCACGCAGACGACGGAGAATGCCTGAAGCGGGCTAACCCGAGAGCGAAAAGGGCCGCCTCGCGCGGCCCTTTTTTTTGGCGTCCCTTACCGGGTCGCGTCGACCAGGGTTCGGCGCGCGAGCTCGGCGAACTGCTCCGGCGGCACCGGCTTGCTGAAGAGGAAGCCCTGCATCTCGTCGCAGGCGTGCTGGCGCAGGAAGTCCTGCTGCTCTGCGGTTTCGACGCCTTCGGCGACCACGGTGAGGCTGAGGCTCTTGCCCATCGCGATGATGGCCTCGGTGATCGCCTTGTCTTCCGCGTCCTGGGGAATGTCGCGGATGAACGAGCGGTCCACCTTGAGCGTGTCGATCGGAAAGCGCTTGAGGTGCGACAGCGACGAGTAGCCCACGCCGAAGTCGTCGATGGCCAGACGCACGCCCAGGCGCTTGATGTCCGCCAGCACGCGTCCGGCGCGCTCGGTGTTCTGGATGACCATGCTCTCGGTGAGCTCGAGCTCGAGCAGGTCCGACGCGATCCCGGTCTTCAAGATCGCCGCCTGGACGTCCGACACGAGGTTGTCGTCGGCGAACTGCCGTGCCGAGAGGTTCACGGCCATGTGCACCCGGGGCAGGCCCTCGCGCTCCCATTCGACGACCTGCGCGCAGGCCGTCTCGAGCACCCATTTGCCGATGGGGACGATCAGCCCGGTCTCCTCCGCGAGCGGAATGAACTGGCCGGGCGGCACCATGCCCAGGTCCGGGTGGTTCCAGCGCAGCAGCGCCTCGACGCCGGTGATGGCCCCGGTCTTGAGATCGAGCTTCGCCTGGTAGTGGAGCAGGAACTCGTTGCGCTCCAGGCCGCGACGCAGGCTGGTCTCGAGAGCGAGCTTCTCGAAGGAGTGGACGTTGATCTCCTCCGAGTAGAACTTGTAGTTGTTCTTGCCGTCTTCCTTCGCGCGGTACATCGCGATGTCGGCGTTCTTCATGAGGGACTGCTCGTCCTGCGCGTCGGCGGGGTACATGCAGATGCCGATGCTCGCCGTCATGCGGACTTCCTGCTGGTTCATGACGACCGGCTGCACGAGCGAGGCGAGGATTTTGCGGGCGACGGTCGCCACCTGCTTCGGCTCGGCGACTTCCTGGACCAGGACGACGAACTCGTCGCCGCCGAGGCGGGCCACGACGTCGCTCGCGCGTACCGTGTGCGTCAGGCGCTTGCTCATTTCCTGGAGCAGCTTGTCGCCGGCCTCGTGGCCCAGCGTGTCGTTGATGATCTTGAACCGGTCCAGGTCGATGAAGAGGACGGCGAAGTGACGGCGGTACCGGCGCGCGTTCTCGATGGCGAGGTTCAGCACTTCGGTGAACATGGCGCGGTTCGGCAGCGCCGTCAGCGCGTCGTGGTTCGCGAGGAACTGGATGTGCTCCTCGTCGAGCTTGCGCTCGGTGATGTCCTTGCCGACCCCGCGGTAGCCCTTGAACGCGCCGGAAGCGTCGAACACGGGCTCGCCGCTGATGCTGATCCAGATCTTGCGTCCCTGGTCGTCGACGCGGCACAGCTCCATGTCGCGGAATGGCTGGTGCGCCTCCAGCACGGCGATGTGCTGTGCCCAGTCATCGGCGGTCATGTTGACGTAGTTCTGCTCCCAGCGCTTCTTGCCGACGTACTTGAGCGTGTTGACGTTGACGCGCTGCGACCCCATGCCGGAGAACGAGGTGAAGCGGAACTGCTCGTCCTGCTCCCAGTACATGTCGGACGACAGCTCGGTCAGGCTGCGAAACCGCTCCTCGCTCTCGCGCAGGACCTCCTCGGTCTTCTTGCGTTGGAGGAACTGCCCGACCTGCGCGCCGATCACGCGGACGGCCTGGAGCAGCCGCTCGTCCGGCTCGCGTATCACCCGGCTCGTGAACGAGAGAACGCCCAGAGCGGCACCTTCAGAAATGACCGGGAACATGAACGCGCCGCGCATGCCATGGTCGTCTGCCATCATCTGATTCACGACGCGCGAGTCGTTGCCGACGTCCGCGACCCATTGCGGTTCGCCGGCCGCGGCTTTCCCGACGACACCGGTGCCCGGCGTGAAGGTGAGCTTGGCGGAGTACGCGATGAAGCGCTCGAGCGCGGCGCTCGGGACATACCAGCACTCGCCGAGGCGCAGAACGCCACCCGATTGGTCCATGGCGAAATACCGCCCGCATTCCCAGCCGAGCATCTCGCACACGGCGCGCATCACCGACTTCAATCCCGCGCCTGCGGTGTCGCTTTGCGCGAGAGCCCGCGTCACGGCATGCTCCAGGGTCTGGAGCTGCTCGGCGCGCTTGCGCGCGGTGATGTCCCGGCCCACGCCGCGGTAGCCGCTCAATTTCCCGGCTGCGTCGAACGTCGGCTCGCCACTGATGCTGATCCAGCGCAGGCTTCCGGCCTGGTCCGTCCGGCACAACTCGAGGTCGCGAAACGGCTTGCGCGCGTCGAGCACCGCGATGTGCGCGGCCCATTGTTCCGGCGTCATGTTGATGTAGTGCAGCTCCCAGAGCGTCTTCCCCACGGAGTCGTCGCTCGCGTCCCAGTCCATGCCGGTGTGTGAAACGAGCGTGAACCGGTAGCTGGCGTCCTGCTCCCAGTAGATGTCCGAAGCGAGCTCGGTCATGCTGCGGAAGCGCTCTTCGCTTTCCCGTATGCGTCCTTCGGCCCGCGCCCGGCGCACGAATTGTCCGACCTGGCTGCCGATGACGCCTACCGCTTCGACCAGCCGTTTTTCGGGCTCGCGCCCTTCGCGGCTGTTGAACGCCAGCACGCCGATCACTTCTCCCTGGGAGGTCACGGGAAAGGCGAATGTGCCGCGCAATCCGTACTGCTGCGCCGTCCTCATCGCCCGTGGATCCTTCGTGATGTCGGGTACCCATATGGGGGCGCCCGACCGCAGCACCTCGCCGGCGAGACCTTGTCCCGGCGGCAGCGTGAGCCCGCGGGTCGCGTCGATGAACGCCTGGATCTCCGGCGACACCACGCCCCAGACCGCCGTGCAGGTCAGCGCGTCGGAGATGGCGTCGCGCATGAAGTACCGTCCGCAATCCCAGTCGAGCGCCTCGCACACGGCCCGGATCACCGCGGTCAGTGCGTCGGCAGGGTTCTCGGCTTCCGCAAGGCTGCGTGTGACCGCATGCTCGAGCGACTGCATCAGCTCGGAGCGCTTGCGCGCGGTGATGTTCTTGCTCAGGCCGCGGTAACCGACGAAATTGCCGGAATCGTCGAATACCGGCGCCCCGCTGATGGCGACCCAATAGGTTTCGCCTGTCGGGGTTTTTCTTCCCAGCTCGACGTCGCGAAAGGTTTGCCGCGCGTCCATGACCGCCTTGTGAGCGGCCCAGTCGGCTTCCGTCATGTTGACCGCGGGCTCGTCCCAGCGGTGCTTGCCGATGAGCCGGGACGGGACGGTCTTGTTGCTTCCGGTAAACGCCTTGAAACGGTGCTCGCTGTCCTGCATCCAGTACAGGTCCGACGACAGCTCGGTCAGTGCACGGAAATTCTCTTCGCTTTCGCGCAGTACCCGCTCGGCCTGCTTGCGCTGCAGGAACTGCCCCACTTGGCTGCCGATGACTTTCACCGCCTGCAGCAGCCGCTCGTCGGGCTCGCGCGCCGCGCGGCTGTGGAACATCAGCACGCCCATGATCTTGTCGCGCGTGGTCAGCGGGAAAATGAAGGTGCCGCGCATGCCGAGCGCACGCACGACGCCCTTCAGCACGCGGCTGTCGCTCGCGATGTCGTTGACCCAGAGCGGATGCCCGGATTCCCACACCTTTCCGGTCAGCCCCTTGCCGGGCGTGTATGTGACGCCGCGCGACTCCTCGATGATGCGCTCCAGCGGCGCTCCCGGGACGCCCCACGCGCCCGCGAAGCGCATGACGCCCGCGCTTTCATCGACCCGGAAGTGCCGGCCGCAGTCCCAGTCCTGCGTTTCGCACACCGCGCGCACCACCGCCTCGATCCCCGACGCGACGTTTTCGGCCTCGCCGAGGCAGCGCGTGACCGAGTGCTCCAGGCGCATGAACAGCTCTTCGCGGCGCCGGCGAGTGATGTCGCGCGTGATGCCGCGGTAGCCGCGGAAGCGCCCGCGCTCGTCGAACACCGGCTGGCCGCTCGCGCTGATATAGCGTGTCCCGCCCGTGACGTCGCTTCGCTTCATCACGAAATCGGTGAAAGGCTGGCGCGCCTCGAGCATCGCCTTGTGCGCGTCCCAGCTGCCGCCGTCGCCGACGGGCACGGCGCCATGGTCCCATCGCGTCGTGCCCAGATAGGTCTTGGGATCGATCCCCGAGCGGCCCAGCGTGCCCGCGGTGATCAGGGTGAATCGGTAGTTCTCGTCCTGCTCCCAATAGCCTTCGGACGAGAGCTCGATGAAGCTATCGAAGCGCTCCTGGTACTCGCGCAGGGCGGATGAAACGTCGCTCTCTTGCGGGCGATGTTGGCGGTTCTTGGTCTGCACGATCCCCTCCCGGGATCCTAGGGCAAGGTTTCAGGACCTCTTTTGCTCTCCAACCCCGAGCACGATCCGTGCCGTGCATCGTGCGGCCCGGCGAGCGCGGGCGCAATAAGGCTTTCCCTGAAAGAGTGTCAGGGGAGACGTAAAAGAAACAGCGATTTGCGGACCTAGCGCTGGCCCGTTCGCGCCGCGCGGAAGAGCTCGCTCCCGGCGCCGTATGGCGGGCATCGCCAGTACTGTTCGGGCGCCCACACCTGGGCGCCGAGCTCGGCCGCGGCGTGCCAGGCCCAGCGCGGGTCGTACAGCACGGCGCGGGCGAGCGCCACCATGTCGGCTTTGCCGCCGGCGACGATGTCTTCGGCCTGGCGAGGATCGGTGATGAGACCGACCGCGATCGTCGCGATACCCGCCTCCTTGCGGATCGACTCGGCCAGCGGCACCTGGTACCCCGGACCGGCCGCGATCCGCTGCTTCGGCGACAAGCCGCCGCTCGACGCGTCGATCCAGTCGCAGCCTGCCGACTTCAATGCCTTGGCCAGCGTGATCGTTTGCGCGAGGTCCCATCCGCCCTCGACCCAGTCGGTCGCCGAGAGGCGCACGCCCATCGGCTTGCGCTCGGGCCACGCCGCGCGCATCGCGGCGAACACCTCGAGCACGAACCGCATGCGGTTCTCGAGCGATCCGCCGTATTCGTCGCCGCGGCGGTTCGACAGCGGCGACAAAAACGTGTGCAGGAGATAGCCGTGCGCGGCATGGATCTCGACGGCATCGAAGCCGATGCGCTCGGCGCGGCGCACGGCGTGCACGAAGTCGCTCTTGATCGCGTCGAGCTCGGCACGGGTGAGCGCGTGGGGCGCGGGCCCGCCTTCGGAGTGCGGGACCGCCGACGGCGCTACCGGAGTCCAGCCGCCTTCGCCGACCGCGATCAGCGTGCCGCCCTCCCAGGGAACGCGGCTCGAGGCTTTGCGCCCGGCGTGCGCGAGCTGGATGCCGAGCGGCATGGGCGAGTGCGCGCGCACCGCGCGGATCACGCGCGCGAGCGCGGTTTCGTTCGCGTCCGAGTACAGGCCCAGGCACCCGGGCGTGATGCGGCCGACCGCGTCGACCGCGGTCGCCTCGACGAACAGGACCCCGGCGCCCCCGAGGGCGAGATGCCCGAGATGGACCAGGTGCCAGTCGGTGGCGCTGCCGTCCCCGGCGGAGTACTGGCACATGGGCGAGATCATGATGCGGTTTTCGAGCCGCAGCCCGCGGAATTCGACGGGGCGAAACAATGCGCTCATGGGCGATAGGCCGGATGGAGGGACCGCCATGCTACCCGGAATTCGCGCCGGCGCACCGCAGCGCAGCAGGTGCGCGCCGCGGTTCGCGCAAAGGCGCATAACTGGTTGACTACTGTGTCTTTTCTCTCTAGAATCTTTAGTCTTTTCGAATCACCCGGGGCGGCCCATTCCCGCAAATGCGCCGTCCCGGTTTTTTTGGGTCCTGGAATCATGCCGACAATCAGCCAGTTAGTGCGCAAGCCGCGCGTTCGCCCCATGGGCAAAAGCAAAGTGCCCGCGCTCGCCGGCTCTCCGCAGAAGCGCGGCGTGTGCACGCGCGTCTACACGACGACGCCGAAGAAACCGAACTCGGCGCTGCGCAAGGTCGCGAAGGTGCGCCTCACGAACGGTTTCGAGGTGATCAGCTACATCGGCGGCGAGGGGCACAACCTGCAGGAGCACTCGGTGGTGCTGATCCGCGGCGGCCGCGTGAAGGACCTGCCGGGCGTGCGCTACCACATCGTGCGCGGCTCGCTCGACACGCAGGGCGTGAAGGACCGCAAGCAGGGGCGATCGAAGTACGGCGCAAAGAAGCCGAAAGCCGCCTGAGTCGAAAGCCCGATCGAAACCCAGCGAAAAAGCCATAGAGAGATCCGCCGATGCCACGTCGCAGAGAAGTCCCCAAGCGCGAGATCCTACCCGACCCGAAATACGGCAATTCGGACGTCGCGAAGTTCGTGAACGTGCTGATGACGCGCGGCAAGAAGTCGGTCGCCGAGCGCATCGTCTACGGTGCGTTCGACGCGATCAAGACGAAGACCGGCAAGGACCCGCTCGAGGTGTTCGGCCAGGCGGTGCAGAACGTGAAGCCGAGCGTGGAAGTGAAGAGCCGGCGCGTCGGCGGCGCGAACTACCAGGTGCCGGTCGAGGTGCGCCCGGTGCGGCGCGCGGCGCTCTCCATGCGCTGGATCCGCGAGGCGGCGCAGAAGCGCGGCGAGAAGTCGATGGACGCGCGGCTCGCGGGAGAGCTCATGGAAGCGGCCGAAGGCCGCGGCGGCGCGATGAAGAAGCGCGAGGAAGTTCACCGCATGGCGGAGGCCAACAAGGCCTTCGCGCACTACCGGTTCTGAAGGCATTCAGGTGCTGCAAGTGGCCCGCAAAACTCCAATCGAGCGTTACCGCAACATCGGCATCAGCGCGCATATCGATGCCGGCAAGACCACGACCACGGAACGCATCCTGTTCTACACCGGCGTCTCGCACAAGATGGGCGAGGTGCACGACGGCGCCACCGTCATGGATTGGATGGAGCAGGAGCGGGAGCGCGGCATCACGATCACGTCGGCCGCGACCACCTGTTTCTGGAAGGGCATGGACAACAACATGCCCGAGCACCGCATCAACATCATCGACACGCCGGGGCACGTCGACTTCACCATCGAGGTCGAGCGCTCGATGCGCGTGCTCGACGGCGCGTGCATGGTCTACGACGCGGTCGCCGGCGTGCAGCCGCAATCCGAGACCGTCTGGCGCCAGGCGAACAAGTACGGCGTGCCGCGCCTCGCGTTCATCAACAAGATGGACCGCCAGGGCGCCGACTTCTTCAAGTCCTACGAGCACATCCGCACGCGCCTGAAGGGCAATCCCGTCCCGATCCAGCTCCCGATCGGCGCCGAGGAGAAGTTCGAGGGCGTGGTCGACCTGGTGCGCATGAAAGCGATCTACTGGGACGACTCGACCCAGGGCATGAAGTACGAGATGCGCGACATCCCCGCGAACCTCGTCGAGGAAGCGAAGAAGTGGCGCGAGAAGATGGTCGAGGCGGCCGCCGAGGGGAATGACGACCTGACGCACAAGTACCTCGAGGGGCACGACCTTTCGGTCGACGACATCAAGCTCGGTCTGCGCACGCGCACGATCAAGAACCAGATCGTGCCGATGCTTTGCGGCACCGCGTTCAAGAACAAGGGCGTGCAGGCGATGCTGGACGCCGTCATCGATTACCTGCCCTCGCCCGTGGACATCCCGCCGGTCAAGGGACAGAACGAGGACGGCAAGCCCGACGCGCGTAGCGCCAAGGACGAGGAGCCGTTCTCCGCGCTAGCGTTCAAGATCATGACCGACCCGTACGTGGGCCAGCTCACGTTCTTCCGCGTGTACTCGGGCGTGCTGAATTCCGGCGACATGGTCTACACGTCGGTGCGCGGCCGCAAGGAGCGCATCGGCCGCATCCTGCAGATGCACGCGAACCAGCGCGACGAGATCAAGGAAGTCCGGGCAGGCGACATCGCCGCCGCGGTGGGCCTCAAGGACGTGACCACGGGCGAGACCCTCTGCGACCCGAACAAGGTCATCATCCTGGAGAAGATGATCTTCCCGGACCCGGTGATCCACGTCGCCGTCGAGCCGAAGACCAAGGCGGACCAGGAAAAGATGGGCATCGCGCTCAATCGCCTGGCGCAGGAAGACCCGTCGTTCCGCGTTCGCACCGACGAGGAGTCGGGGCAGACCATCATCTCGGGCATGGGCGAGCTGCACCTCGAGATCATCGTCGACCGCATGAAGCGCGAGTTCGGCGTCGAGGCGAACGTCGGCGCGCCGCAGGTCGCGTACCGCGAGACCATGAAGAAGCCGGTCGAGTCGGAAGGCAAGTTCATCCGGCAGTCCGGCGGCCGCGGTCAGTACGGCCACGTCTGGCTGAAGATCGAGCCTCAGCCGCACGGCGGCGGTTACGAGTTCGTCGATGGAATCAAGGGCGGCAGAGTGCCCCGCGAGTTCATCCCGGCGGTAAGGAAGGGAATCGACGAAGCGCTCGTGGACGGCGTCCTCGCCGGCTTCCCGGTGGTCGATGTCAAGGTGACGCTGTTCGACGGCTCTTACCACGAGGTCGACTCGAACGAGAACGCGTTCAAGATGGCGGCGATCCTCGGCTTCAAGGAAGGCATGCGCAAGGCGAACCCGACGCTGCTCGAGCCGATCATGTCGGTCGAAGTCGAGACGCCCGAGGAGAAGATGGGCGACGTCATGGGCGACCTGTCGGCGCGTCGCGGCATCATCCAGGGCATGGAAGACCTCGGCGCCGGCAAGGCGATCCGCGCGGAAGTGCCGCTCGCGGAGATGTTCGGCTACTCGACGACCGTTCGCTCGCTGACGCAGGGCCGCGCGACCTACACGATGGAGTTCAAGCACTACGCCGAGGCGCCAAAGCAGATCGCCGAGGCGGTCGTGAACAAGTTCACCGGCAAAGACGGTAAAGACGACAAGGAAAAGAAGTAAGGAGCACACACCATGGCAAAGGGTAAATTCGAGCGCACGAAGCCGCACGTGAACGTGGGGACGATTGGTCACGTGGACCACGGCAAGACGACGCTGACGGCGGCGATGACGCACATCCTCGCGAAGAAGTACGGTGGGGAGGCGAAGAA
>DASRFB010000135.1:0-64895 GCA_035651815.1 Burkholderiales bacterium
TAGTCCAGGCGTCCGGGAAGACCGCGCTGGTCGATCAGCTCGAGGCGCTCGCCCGTCCAGCGCAGCGTCTCGACCGCGGTCGCTTCAGATGACGCGCTCATTGCCGCCGTCGACGGGCACCTGCGCGCCCGTCGTCTTCGCAAACAGCGGCCCGCACATCTCGGCGGCGAGCTCGGCGACGTCGCGGCTCGTCACCTCGGTGCGCAGGACGTTGTTCGTCTTGTACTGCTCGACCGTCATGCCGTAGCTGCGGGCGCGCTCGGCGAGCACCGCCTCGGTCCAGAGGCCGGTGTCGAACACGGCGTTCGGGTGCACCGTGTTGACGCGGATGCCGTCGGCGCCCCATTCGAGCGCGGCGATGCGCGCCAGCTGGTTGAGCGCGGCCTTCGACGCCGAGTAGGCCGACGCGCCGGGACCCGGCGCCGGGACGTTCTTCGAGCCGATCACGACGACGCGTCCGCCGCGCGGCGCGAGCTTGAGGTAGGGGTGGCAGGTGCGCATCAGCGCCAGGTTCGAATCGAGGTTGATCGACATCACCTTGCGCCACTCGTCGCCCGGCAGGTCCGCGATCTTCCGGCTCGCGGAAAAGACGCCGGCGTTGAGGACGAGCATGTCGATTCCGCCGAAGGCGAGGGCGGCGCGCTCGACCGCGGCGGCGACGTCGGCTTCGCTCGTGACGTCGCCGCGCACGCCGAGGAAATCGGGCCGCCGGTGCAGCGACTCGATCTCCGGGTTCAGGTCGAAGCCGACCACCGCGGCGCCGCGCGCGAGGAAGGCGGCGACGGCGGCCTTGCCGATGCCCGACGCCGCGCCCGTCACGAGCGCCACCTCGCCGGCGAAGGCAGGCGGCTTTCCGCCCTTCTTGAGCTTCGCCTGCTCGAGGTCCCAGTACTCGACGTCGAACAGGTCCTTCGCCGGCAGCGCGCGGAATCCGCCCAGCGCCTCGGCGCGCAGGATGACGTCGATCGTGTGATCGTAGATCTCGGCCGCGATCGCCGCGTCCCTGGCCGTCCTGCCCGCCGCGGCGAGCCCGAACTCCGCGTCGAGCACGAGCCGCGGCGCGGGATCGAGCATGGTCTTCGGCTCCTTGGCCTTCGGCGCGTGCTCCTCGAAGTAGCGGCGATAGGCGTCCGCGTAGCGGCCGACGTCGCGCCCGAGCATGGGCGTGCACTTGGTGCGGATGACGTGATCGGGCGTCGCGGGCCCTTGCTGCGAGATGCGCGAGACTTCCGGGGCCCGGGCGAACGCGAGCGTGCGCTCGTCGGTCACGGTGCGGAGCACGAGCGGCGAGCCCGCCGCGTCCGAGATCGCGCGGCGCAGGCGCGCCTGCGCCGCGGGGTCGGCCTTCGCTGGCGCGGCGCGCTCGGGCGCCACGGTCCACGCGCGGCGCGACTCGAGGTACTTCCGCGCGAGCCCCACCAGCTCGATCATGCGCTCGTACGACTCGCGCGCCGTCTCGCCGAAGGAGAAGATGCCGTGATGCATCAGCACCATCCCGACCGTCTCTGGCGTTCCCTGGCGCTTCAGCTCGCGCGCGCAGAACTGCGCGAGGTCGAAGCCCGGCATGAGATAGGGCACGACGACGCAGCGCTTGCCGTAGATCTCGCGGATGCGCTTGTCGCCGTCCTTGGTGTTGGTGACCGAGAGCACGGCGTCGGCGTGGGTGTGGTCGACGTACTTCTGCGGCATCAGCCCGTGCAAAATAGTCTCGATCGACGGCGCGGGCGCCGAGGCGCGCAGCATGTGGGTGACCAGCTGGTTCACCATCTCGGGGTCGGAGAGCGCGGGCAGCTCCGCGAGCTTCAGCACGTGCGCGAGGCGCACCGGCGAGAATCCCTGCGGCTCGATGGTCTCGAGATCCCAGCCGCTGCCCTTGACGTAGAGGATGGCCTGCTCCTCGCCGAAGAGGTCGCGCTCGCGCCGCTTGACCGAGGTGTTGCCGCCGCCGTGCAGGACGAGCGATTTGTCGCGTCCGAGCAGCCGTGAGGTGTAGACGCGGAGTCCGAGGTCGCCTTTGAACTGCTTCGCTTCCTCGTCGTTCCAGAGGCTTCGCATCGCCGTCCTTGCTTAAAATGCCTTCGATTATAAGGTCTCGCATGCCCTTGCCGTTCACGATCCGTGTCCTCGACTGGAGCGACGCCGCAGCGCTCGCGCGGCCCGTGCGCGAGGAGGTCTTCGTCCTCGAGCAGCGCGTTCCGCTGGAGCTCGAGTGGGACGAGCACGACGCGGCCTGCCGCCACGCGATCGCCCTCGCCGCGGGCGGCGAGACGATCGGCACCGCGCGCCTGCTTCCCGAGGGACGCATCGGCCGAATGGCGGTGCGCAAGGCCTGGCGCGGCCGGGGCGTCGGCGCCGCGCTGATGCGCGCGCTGCTCGACGAGGCGCGCTCGGCCGGGATGACCGAGATCGCGCTGCACGCGCAGACGCACGCGGCGGGCTTCTATCGCCGGTTCGGCTTCAGCGCGACGGGAGAGCCGTTCGACGAGGCCGGGATCCCGCACGTGGAGATGCGCCTGGAGCTGCCGCCAGCGTGAAGCGGTAGCGCACGGCGCCGCCCGGGCGGCCGTCCTCGCGCCACGTCCGCTCGCAGAACTCGACGCGGCCGTCCTCGCCGACGGCGAGCACCGTCGTGCAGCGCGTGCCGTAGCCGCCGTGCGGCGCGATACGCACGGCCGAGAGCCGCTCCTCGAGCTCGAGGCCCACGCCCGTGTCCGGCAGGGGCTCGCCCGCGGCCGTGCGCGGATCGTCGAACGCCGCGAGCAGGGCATCCGCGTCGAAAGGGCGCTCCAGCGCCGCGCGCATCATGGCCTTGCCCTTCTCGACTTTCGGCCACGGCGTATCGAGCAGGTGGTTGGAAAGCGCGTGCACGCCGCGCGCGACCTCGACCGGCGCGCCGCCCTGGTTCGAGAGGAACCACAGCGACTCCAGGTCGCCGGCGAGCATGCTGAAGCCGTTGTACTGCGTCGCCTTGCGGGCGACC
This sequence comes from Burkholderiales bacterium, assembly GCA_035651815.1. Lineage (GTDB taxonomy): Bacteria > Pseudomonadota > Gammaproteobacteria > Burkholderiales > SG8-39 > VBDM01. The sequence continues at coordinate 2,981 of DASRFB010000135.1, forward strand.
GCGGCCGCGTACTCGCGCGGCCGCTGCGCGCCGGTGAGATAGTCGCTCACGAGCCGGCCGCGCGTGGGCGCGTCGGAGCGGCGCTCGGCGGGATTGCGGTAGTTCGTGATGGCGGCGAAGCGTCCCTGGAGCGTGACGCCGAGCCAGGTGCCGCCCGCCTCGAGATCGCGGCCCGCGAGAACGAGGTGGTGATCGTCCCAGAAGTCCGCCGGCGCCGTCCGCCGGCGGAAGTACTCGTCGCGGTTCGCGGCGACGACCAGCCGATAGTTCTCGTGCGCGCGCCACGCGAACGCGATCAGGCACATGCTCAGAGCTCGCGGAAGACTTCGCGGCGGCGGCCGCCGCCCGGGGAGAGCAGGGCGGCGACGCCGTGCCGGCGCGCGAGCTCGTCGAGCGCCGCCTCGAGCTTCGCGCCGTCCTCCACGTCCTCGTAGATCTCCATCCACGTCGTCTCGTCGTCGCGCCGGCGCAGCAGGCGGCCGCGGACGCCGGTCGCCGCGGCGACGTCGCGCTGAAGCTTCTCGACCGCGGCGCGCGCGGCGGCGGCGTTCTCGCGCGGCACCTTGTAGTAGATGTAGTAGGAGAGCTTCACGCGAGGGGATCGGAGAAAAAGCGCAGCACCGGACCGTCGAGCGAGCGCAGGTGCACGGTGGAGGACTCGCGGCTCGCCGCGTTGACCGACGCGAGCACGTCGGTACCGCCCTCGGGCGAGGCGGCCGCGTTCACCACCAGGCCGGCGGCCTGGTCGCCCAGGTCCTCGGCGTAGAGCTCGTCGCCCGCGGCCGCGGCGGCCGCCACGTTCGCGACGAAGGCGCGGCGCTTCACCGTGCCGCGGTGCTGCGCGCGCGCGACGATCTCCTGACCCGTGTAGCAGCCCTTGGTGAAGCTCACGCCGCCGATGCGCTCCAGGTTCGCCATCTGCGGCACGAGCCGGTCCTGCGTCGCGGCCGTCACCCACGGGATCCCGCGGCGAACGTCGAGCCAGTCCCACGCGCTCGCCGAGACGCGCGCGAGCCGCGCGCCGATCTGTGAGAGGCGCGCCTCGGCGCCGTCCCCGCCGAGCGCGAGCAGGAAGCGCGAGCCGTCGAGGCGGATGAGGGCATCGTCGCCTCCGAGCGACGCGGCCTCGAGCGGCGCGCGCGGCAAGGCCGCGCCCGCGCCGAGCGCCGCCTCCGCCTGCGTGCCGGAAAAGCCCGCGAGCGCGAGCCGCGCGGGCTCGATCGCGACCTTCGCACGCAGGACGTAGCGCGCGATCCGCTGCTGCACGCCCGGCGCGATGTCCGAGCGCAACGCCATGAAGAACCCCGCGTCGCCGCGCCAGAGGAGGAAGCTCGCGAGCATCCGGCCCTGCGACGAGCACCACGCGCCCCAGGTCGCGCCGGAGCGCAGGCCGGTCACGTCGCACGTGAGCTGACCTTGCAGAAAGCTTTCGGCGTCGGCGCCGGAAAACTTCAGCGCCATCGTGTGCGACAACACCGATACGACGCCGCCCGAGCGCACCGCGTCGAGCTCCGCGCGCGCCGGGATCGGGTGATTTTCGAGGGATAAGCCTGTCATTTCCCATTTATTATACGGACAATGGTGCGCTACTCCCCGCGCGGCGCCCGGCGCTCGCCGGCGCTGGCCGCGCTCAAGTTCCTGTTCCTCGTCGCGTTCGCCGCCGCGCTCGGCTTCGCCGGCTGGATGCTGTGGTTCGCGCTGTCGCCGGTGAAGATGGGCGCCACGCCCCTCGAGTTCTCGATCCGGCCGGGCAGCGCGCTGCGAGCGGCCACGCGCCAGATCATCGACTCGGGCGTCTCGATGCCCGCGTGGCAGTTCATCGCGCTCGCGCGCGCGAGCGGCCACCAGGGCCGGATCAAGGCCGGGAGCTACCAGCTGAACGCGGGCGTGACGCCGTTCCAGATCCTGCGCAAGATCACGCAAGGCGATTTTGCGCAGGCCGACGTCGTCCTGATCGAAGGCTGGACTTTCAAGCAGCTGCGCGCCGCGCTCGACGCGAACCCGGAGCTGCGCCACGATTCGACCGCGCTGTCCGACGAGGAGATCATGGCGCGCCTCGGCGATGCCGACGTCGCGGCCGAGGGCATGTTCTTCCCCGACACCTACATCTTCGCCAAGGGCGACAGCGATTTCGCGGTGCTGGGACGCGCGCACCGCGTCATGCGCCGCAGGCTGGAGCAGGCGTGGGCGCAGCGCGACCCGAAGCTGCCGCTCGAGACGCCCTACGAGGCGCTGATTCTCGCCTCGATCGTGGAGAAGGAGACCGGCCTCTCCACCGACCGCGGCATGGTGGCCGCGGTGTTCCTCAACCGCCTGCGGCTCGGCATGCGGCTGCAGACCGACCCCTCGGTCATCTACGGCATGGGCGACAAGTTCGAGGGCAACCTGCGCAAGCGCGACCTCGCGCACGACCACCCGTTCAACACTTATACCCGGGCGGGGCTGCCGCCGCACCCGATCGCGATGCCGGGCGCCGCCGCGCTCGAGGCGGTGACGCACCCGGCGAAGAGCGACGCGCTGTACTTCGTGTCCCGCGGCGACGGCACGAGCGAGTTCTCCCGGAGCCTCTCGGACCACAACCGGGCCGTCGACCGCTACCAGAAGCGCCGCCGCTCGCGATGAGGCACGCCCGATGAAGCGCGGGATGTTCATCACGCTGGAAGGCGTCGACGGGGCGGGGAAGAGCACGCACGTCGCCGGGATCGCGGACCTGCTGCGCGCACGGGGAAAGGACGTCGTCGTGACGCGCGAGCCCGGCGGGACGCCGCTCGGCGAATCGCTGCGCGCGCTGCTGCTCGAGCAGCCGATGCACGTCGACACCGAGACGCTGCTCGTGTTCGCCGCGCGGCGCGAGCACCTCGCGCAGGTGATCGCCCCGGCGCTCGACGCCGGACGCTGGGTCCTGTGCGACCGCTACACCGACGCCACCTACGCGTACCAGGGCGGGGGGCACGGGGTTCCGGCCGAGCGCATCGAGGAGCTCGATGCCTGGATGGGGGTCGTCCCCGACCTCACCCTCGTCTTCGACGTGCCGGCCGAGGTCGCGCGCCGGCGGCGCGCCGCCTCGGCGAGCGCGCCCGACCGGTTCGAGCGCGAAGACCCCGCGTTCTTCGACCGGGTGCGGCGCGTGTATCTGCAGCGGGCGCGGCTGGACCCGCGCCGCGTGCGCATCGTGAACGGCGACCGCTCGCCCGAGGACGTTAAGAAAGAGCTTCAACAAATTCTTTCATCCTATTGTTGATATGCAGATATATCCGTGGCACGCGGCGGCGTGGGCCGAGCTCGGGCGCTATCGCGCCCAGCTTCCGCACGCGATCCTGATCCGCGGGGCGGAGGGCACCGGCGGCGAGGCGCTCGGACGCACCTTCGCCGAGTCGCTCCTTTGCGAGTCCGCGGCCGCGGACGCCTTCCCCTGCGGGAAGTGCCCCGCCTGCAACTGGATGGCGCAGGGCAACCACCCCGACCTGCGGGTGCTTCAGCCCGAGAGCCTCGCCGCCGAGCCCGCTCCCGATTCCGACGAGGCGCCCGCCCCCGCGGCGCGCAAGGAAAAGAAAAGCGAGCAGATCCGCATCGACCAGGTGCGCGAGCTCCAGGATTTCCTAGCGATCGGAACGCACCGCGCCGGCCTGCGAGTCGTCCTCGTTCACCCCGCAGAGGCGATGAACCCCAACACGCAGAACGCGCTGCTGAAGAGCCTCGAGGAGCCGCCTCCGGGGACGGTGTTCGTCCTCGTCGCGGGCAACACCGAGCGCCTGCTGCCGACCGTGCGCAGCCGTTGCATCGCCCTCGAGCTGCCGGCCGCCGGGCGCGAGGCGTCGCTCGCGTGGCTGAAAGAGCAGGGGGTGACCGACCCCGAAGCGCTCCTCGCCGCGGCGGGCGGCGCTCCGCTCGCCGCGCTCGAGCTGGCGGGGCTGGCCGAGGCGCGCGAGCGGCTGATCTCGGGCCTGCGCGATCCGAAGGTCGACGCGCTCGAGCTCGCCGAGCGCGCCCAGGGCGTACCGCCTGTGCACCTGGTCGCTTGGCTGCAGCGCTGGTGCTACGATCTGCTGGCCGCCCGGCTGGGCGGTCCGATCCGGTATCATCCGAAATATGAGAGGTATATCGCTGAAACCTCGCGTCGTTCCAGAGCTTCGGAGCTGGCCGGTTACCTGCGCTCGCTTGCCGAGGCGCGCTCGCTGGCGCAGCATCCGCTCAACGCGCGGCTGTTCGCCGAAGACCTGCTGATCCGGTATCGCGCGCTCACGAGCGGCTCCTGACATGTCCGAAGACAGCAACCACGGCCGGCCGAGCGTCCTCTCGCTCAACATCAAGGAGCTCTCGGCGCTGTACGCCGCGTATATGCCGCACCTGAAGCGCGGCGGGATCTTCATCCCGACGCACAAGCCTTACAAGGTCGGCGACGAGGTGTTTCTTCTGCTCAGCATCCCGAACGACCCGAACAGGATCCCGGTGGCCGGCCAGGTGGTCTGGGTCACGCCCGTGAACAACCAGGGCAACAAGACCCCGGGCGTGGGCGTGCATTTCTCCGACGACGAGAGCGGCCTCGCCGCGCGCAAGCGCATCGAGACGATGCTCGGCGGCCTCATCGACTCGCCGCGACCGACGCACACCTACTAGCCGTGTCCGCCTTCTCCGGCGCCGCCGCGCTGGTCGACTCCCATTGCCACCTCGATTTCCCGGACTTCGACGGGCGCATGGACGCCGTGCGCGCGGACATGGCCTCGCACGCCGTGACGCACGCGCTGTGCATCAGCGTCAGCCTCGCCGGTTTCCCCAAGGTGCTCGCGCTCGCCGAGCGCTACGCCAATTTCTACGCCACGGTCGGCGTGCACCCCGACGACGAGGACCGCGTCCCGGTCGACGAGGACGAGCTCGAGCGCCTCGCGCGGCATCCGAGGGTCGTGGCGATCGGCGAGACGGGGCTCGACTACTACCGCACGAGCGGGGACACGGAATGGCAGCGCGAGCGCTTCCGCGCGCACATCCGCGCCGCGCGCCGGGCGGGGAAGCCGCTCGTCATCCACACGCGCGCCGCGGCCGAGGACACCCTGCGCATCATGCGCGAGGAGAGGGCCGGGGAGGCGGGCGGGGTGCTGCACTGCTTCACCGAGTCGCAAGAGACCGCGGACGCCGCCCTCGCGCTCGGGTTCCACGTCTCCTTCTCGGGGATCGTGACGTTCAAGAACGCGGGCGCGCTGAAGGAAGTGGCGCGCCGGGTGCCGCTCGAGCGGCTGCTGGTCGAGACCGACTCTCCCTATCTCGCGCCCGTGCCGTTCCGCGGAAAGACCAACCAGCCGGCGTTCGTGCGCTACGTGGCCGAGGAGGTGGCGCGGCTGCGCGAAATCCCGGCCGACGAGCTGGCGGCCGCGACGACGCGGAACTTCTTCGGCCTGTTCAGGCCGCCGGCGTAGCCGCGAGCAGGACCGGGGCCCGGCTCACCGGGCGCGCGTCCTTGCCGCCGCCCGGAGCGCGGCGTGCCCGCCTGCTGCCGTTCTCTTCGAGATCCAGCCACTCGGCCCGATCGCTGACCAGGGTGACGTTGTAAATGTGCCCGTCCTCGGAGCGCACGGTCAGAACCCGAGCGAATTTGCCGTCGCCGTGATGGCCTGACTGGATGCCGGAAACGGTGACGGAACGGACTCTCCTGATCTTCAGCTCGGTCGGCATAACTCTCCTGTTTGGGTTTCGCGCGCGAAAATTTTATTGGACGGGTTCGCGTGCCCATATGCTCCGCTTGGAGGGCGGGCAGGGAAGCTGCCACGATAAACGAGCGCGAAGGGCGAGGCCTAGCGCGAATGATTTAACATAATACACATTATGCGCAATCCGACTGCGCCGTCCACGGCAGTCAACGGCTCCCTTGCTGTCCGTCCCGCGCCTTCTCCAGCTGCTTCGCCAGATCCGGGCTCAGCGCCCGCAGCCGCTCGAGCGCCTCGGCGAAGTCCTCGCGCCGCCCGGTCTGCAGATACGCGAGCCCGAGCCCGAACCAGGTCGGAGCGAAGCTGCCGTCGATCCTGACCGACTCGCCGTAGGCGCGCACGGCGCGATCGGGCCGGCCGAGGTCGCGGTACGCCTCCCCCAGCAGGTAGTACGTGACCCCCGAGGTGCGGCTGACGGTGGCGGCGTGCTCGAGGGTCCGGACGGCGGCCTGGGGGTCGCCCGCCAGGCGGAACGATTCTCCGAGCAGGTTCCAGGCGTCGACGTCTTCCGGGTTGCGCCGCGTGGCGCGCGAGAACGCCGGCACCGCCTGCGCGTAGTTCCGCTGCTGCAACAGCCCGTAGCCCGCGATCAGCTCCCAGTCCGCGCTGTCGGGGGCGCCTTTGAGCTGCTCGCGCGCGTACTCGGTGAGGGCCTTCCAGTCCTTCTTCTTTTCGAGCTCGAAGACCTGCGGTCCGGGGCTGCGGTCGGCGCCCGCGAAGGTCGCGCGCCGGGCAAGGCTGGTCTCGAGCAGCGGGGTCTGCGACAGCGCGGGATCGGGCTCCTGCAGCCCGGCGCAGGCGGCGAGCACGGCCGCCGCGGCGGCCCCGAGAAGACCGCGAAGCGCGTCAGCGCTTCGGCTGGGCGATCGGGCTGCCGTAGACGTAGGCCGGCTGCATGACGGTCGACTGCGCCCTGGCTCGGTCGGCCTCGGGATCGGGCCGCTGGTCCCACCACATCGCGCGGCTCTTTTTCTGCTCGTCGACGATGTGCGGCTTCTCGCGCAGCAGCTCGCGCAGCATGCGCGTGATGTCGGATTCGTAGGGTTGCGCCATGGCGCGGATTATACCGCTTGCAAATGCCGCAGGACTGTATAAAAATACAGTCATCGCCCGAGCCGCGGAGATCCACGATGAACGAAGAGCTCACGCCCAAGCAGCAGGAGATCCTGGAATTCATCCGGGAATCGATCGACACCACCGGCTTTCCGCCCACCCGCGCCGAGATCGCCAAGGCGTTCCGCTACAGCTCGCCCAACGCCGCCGAGGATCACCTGCGCACGCTCGAGCGCAAAGGCGCGATCGAGATCGTCGCCGGCACCTCGCGCGGCCTGCGGCTGGTCGAGGAGACCGGCATCCCGCTGGTCGGCCGCGTCGCCGCGGGCTCTCCCATCCTCGCCGAGGAGCACATCGAGCGCCGCTGCCAGGTCGATCCCCAGCTGTTCAAGCCGAAGGCCGATTACCTGCTCAAGGTGCGCGGCATGAGCATGCGCGACGCCGGCATCCTCGACGGCGACCTGCTCGCGGTGCACCGCACGCGCGAGGCGCGCTCGGGCCAGATCGTGGTCGCGCGCGTCGACAACGACGTGACGGTGAAGCGCCTGCGCCGCCGCGGCAACGTCGTCGAGCTCCTGCCCGAGAACCCCGAGTTCAAGCCCATCGTCGTCGACGCGCGCGAGGAGGGCTTCGCGATCGAGGGCCTGGGGGTCGGCGTCATCCGGCACGGCCGGCCGCTGTAAAGAAACGCCTTCCCTCCTCCCGGAGGGATCCGTTGCATCCGCGGAAATGGAATCCGTCGCCCTCGCTCACCCTGTCGCGCTCGCCGACGTGCTCGATCGGCCCGATATCTGGCGCGGCGACGCGCTCTCGTGCGCGGCGGTGCGCGCGGTCGCGAGCGGCTTCCCCGCGCTCGACGCGGAGCTCCCGGGCGGCGGCTGGCCCACGGGCGCGCTGACCGAAATTCTCCCGGCGCACGAAGGCATCGGCGAGCTGCGGCTGCTGGGTCCGGCGCTGGCGCGCGTGCGCGAGCCGCTCGCGTGGATCGCGCCGCCGCATCTTCCCTACGCCCCGGCGCTCGCGGCCGCGGGCATCGACCCGACGAAGCTCGTGATCGTGCGCGCGGCCTCGGAGAAGGACGCCTTGTGGGCGGCCGAGCAGGCGCTGCGCTCGAATGCCTGCGGCGCCGTGCTCGTCTGGCCGCGGCGCGCGCGGTACGCCGAGCTGCGCCGGCTGCAGGTCGCCGCCGAGGGCGCTCGCGCGCTCGGGTTCGTCTTCCGCCCGCGCGAGGCCGCGCGCGAGTCCTCGCCGGCCCCGCTGCGCGTCGCCGTCGAGACCGATCGGGGCGGGCTCGCGCTGCGCCTGCTCAAGCGCCGCGGCGGCCCGCTCGCCTCCCCCATCCTGCTGGCGCCGATGCCGCCGGCCGCGCGCCATCGTCAATCGCATGTGGATCGCCCTTCGCTTCCCGCTCCTGCCGCTCGAGATCTTCCTGCGCGGCTCGCGCACGCCTGAGCCTTTCGCGGTCGAGGCCCGCCATTCGGTCTTAGCCTGCAGCGACGAGGCGGCGGTGCGCGGCGTCTGCGCGGGCATGGCGGCCTCGGCCGCGCTCGCGCTGGTCCCGAGCCTGCGCATCGCGGCGCGCGACCCGCGATCCGAGAGCGAGGCGCTCGCCGGCATGGCCGCGTGGGCGGGACAGTTCACGCCGCGGGTGGCGATCGAGCCGCCGGCGACGCTGCTGCTCGAGATCTCGGGCAGCCTCAAGCTGTTCCGCGGCCTCGAGGCGCTCGCGGGCGCCTTGCGCTGGGGCGCCGCGGAGATGGGCTACGGCACTCTCATCGCCGCCGCGCCCACCCCGCGCGCGGCGTTCTGGCTCGCCGCCGCGGGCCACGAGAAGCTCGTGACCGACCCCGCGCAGATCGAGGCGGCGCTCGCCGCGCTGCCGGTGTCCGTGCTCGTCTGCGCGAAGGACGAGCTCGAGACGCTCGAGGGTATCGGCGTCGCCACGCTCGGCGAGCTGCGCACGCTGCCGCGCGACGGCGTCGCGCGGCGCTTTCGCCGGACGCTCCTCGACGATCTCGACCGCGCGCTCGGCCTCGTTCCCGACCCGCGCGCCTTTTACGCGCCGCCCGAGCGCTTCCGCGCCGCGATCGAGCTGCCCGCCGAGGTGAGCGAAGCCGAGGCGCTGCTGTTCGCCGCGCGCCGGCTCGTCGTGCAGCTCGCCGGCTTCCTCGCCGCGCGCGGGAGCGGCGTGCAGCGCTTCGCGCTCGCGCTCGCGCACCGCGACCGCGAGGCGACGCGCGTCGAGATCGGACTGTCCGCCGCGGCGCGCGACGCCGAGCGCTTCACGATGCTCCTGCGCGAGCGCCTGTCCGCGCTGCAGCTGCGCGAGCCGGTGCGCGCCGTCGCGCTCGAGGCGGACGACGTGACGTCGCTGCCGGGCGAGGAGCCCGAGCTCGTGTTCGAGAAAGGCCGTCCGCCGGGACAGTGGCAGCACCTGGTCGAGCGCCTGCGCGCGCGGCTCGGGGCCGGGGCGGTGCACGGCGTCGCCGTGCGCGCCGAGCATCGTCCCGAGCGCGCCTGCGTCCTCGCCGATCCGGGCGCCGAGCAGATGCACGCCTACTTCGGCGAGCGCCCGTTCTGGCTCCTGCGGCATCCGAAGCGGCTGCAGGAGATCGGCGGCGTGCCGCACCACGAAGGGCCGCTCGAGCTGCTCGCCGGGCCCGAGCGCATCGAGTCGGGCTGGTGGGACGGCGACGACGCCTCGCGCGACTATTTCGTCGCCCGCGCGAGTAGCGAAGCGCTCGTGTGGATCTACCGCGACCGCCGCGGCGACGGCGGCTGGCACCTGCACGGGGTGTTCGCCTGATGCCTGATCGACAAATGCGCGCCCTCCCCGGCTACGCCGAGCTGCACTGCCTGTCTAACTTCAGCTTCCTGCGCGGCGCCTCCCGGCCCGAGGAGCTGGTCGAGCGCGCCGCGGCGCTCGGCTACCGCGCGCTCGCCGTCACCGACGAGTGCTCGGTCGCCGGCGTCGTGCGCGCGCACGAAGCGGCGAAGGAGCTCGGTCTTGCGCTCATCGTCGGCTCCGAGATCCGGCTCGACGACGCAGCGAAGCTCGTGATCCTCGCGACCGACCGCGAAGGCTACGGCGAGCTGTGCCAGCTCGTCACGCTCGGACGGCGGCGGAAGGAGAAAGGGAGCTACTCGCTCGCCTGGAGCGATCTCGACGGCGGGATGCCGGGGTGCCTGGCGCTGCTCGTCTCGGAGAAGGAGGAGCACGCACGGGCGCTGGCGGGGCGCCTCCGGGGCCGCGCCTGGATCGCCGCGGAGCTCCTGCGCGGACCCGACGACCGCACGCAGCTCGCCCGCCTGCGCGCGCTCGGGCGCGCCTCGGGCCTGCCGCTCGTCGCCGCGGGCGACGTGCACATGCACGTGCGCTCGCGCCGGCCGCTGCAGGACACGCTGACCGCGATCCGCCTCGGCACGCCGGTGCACGCCTGCGGGCAGGCGCTGCATCCCAACGCCGAGCGGCACCTGCGCGCGCGCGTGCGCCTCGCGCAGCTCTACCCGCCGGAGCTGCTCGCCGAGACCGTGGCGATCGCCGAGCGCTGCGCGTTCTCGCTCGACACGCTGCGCTACGAATATCCCGAGGAGCTGGTGCCCGAGGGCGAGACGCCGGCGACGCACCTGCGCGCGCTCACGCTCGCCGGCCTGCGCGAGCGCTATCCCGGCGGCGTCCCGGACCGGGTGCGCTCGCTGATCGAGCGCGAGCTCGCGCTCGTCGCGGAGCTGAAGTACGAGCCCTTCTTCCTCACGGTGCACGACGTCGTGCGCTTCGCCCGGAGCAAAGGCATCCTGTGCCAGGGACGCGGCTCGGCGGCGAACTCGGCCGCCTGCTACGCGCTCGGCATCACCGAGGTCGACCCGACGCGCCAGCGGCTCCTGTTCGAGCGCTTCGTCTCGAAGGAGCGCAACGAGCCGCCCGACATCGACGTCGACTTCGAGCACCAGCGCCGCGAGGAGGTCATCCAGTACCTCTACGAAAAATACGGGCGCGGGCGCGCCGCGCTCGCCGCGACCGTCATCTGCTACCGGCCGAGGAGCGCGCTGCGCGACGTCGGCAAGGCGCTCGGCCTGGACCCGCAGCAGGTGGACCGCATCGCCAAGTCGGTGTCGTGGTGGGACGGCCGCGCCGACCTCGAGCAGCGCCTGCGCGACGCGGGCTTCGACCCGGAGTCGCCGACGATCGCACGGCTGATCGCGCTCGCGACCGCGGTGCTCGGCTTTCCGCGCCATCTCTCGCAGCACGTCGGCGGCTTCGTCATCTCGCGCGGCCCCCTGGGGCGCCTCGTGCCGATCGAGAACGCGGCGATGCCCGAGCGCAGCGTCATCCAGTGGGACAAGGACGATCTCGAGAGCCTGGGATTGCTCAAGGTCGACGTGCTCGGCCTCGGGATGCTCTCGGCGGTCCGCCGCGCGCTGCGCTTCGTCAACGACCTGCGCGGGACGGATCACACCATGGCGTCGCTGCTCTCGGCCGGCGAGGATCCCGCGGTCTACGAGATGATCCGGCACGCCGACACGATCGGCGTGTTCCAGATCGAGTCGCGCGCGCAGATGTCGATGCTGCCGCGACTGGCGCCGCGCGACTTCTACGATCTCGTGATCGAGATCGCGATCGTGCGCCCGGGCCCGATCCAGGGCGACATGGTGCACCCCTACCTGCGCCGGCGCGAGGGCAAGGAGCCGATCGAGTACCCGAACGACGCGGTGAAGGCGGTGCTCGCGCGCACGCTCGGCGTGCCGATCTTCCAGGAGCAGGTGATGGAGCTCGCCGTGGAAGCGGCCGGCTTCACGCCGGGCGAGGCCGACCAGCTGCGCCGCGCGATGGCGGCGTGGAAGCGCCGCGGCGGCCTCGAGCCGTTCCAGCAGAAGCTCAAGGACGGCATGCGCGCGCGCGGCATCCCCGAGACCTTCGCCGACCGCATCTACGGCCAGATCCTCGGCTTCGGCGAGTACGGCTTCCCGGAGTCGCACTCGGTGAGCTTCGCGCTGATCGCTTACGTCTCGGCGTGGCTCAAGCGCCACGAGCCCGCGGCCTTCCTCGCGGCGCTCCTGAACAGCCAGCCGATGGGCTTCTACTCGCCTTCGCAGCTGGTGCAGGACGCGCGCCGGCACGGGGTCGAGGTGCTGCCGGTCGACGCGACGGTCAGCGGCTGGGAATGCGCGCTCGAGGGCGAGGCGGTCCGTCTCGGGCTGCTCATGGTGCACGGCTTCGCCGAAGCCGCCGGGAAACGCCTGGTCGAAGCGCGCCGCGAGCGCGCCTTCGACGCGGTCGACGATCTCGCGCACCGCGCGCGCCTGAACCGCCGCGATCTCGCCTGCCTCGCCGCCTCGGGCGCGCTGAGCGCCCTCGCCGGGCACCGGCGGCACGCCCATTGGGCCATCGCCGGCGTCGAGACGGGCACGCACCTCATGAGCCGGGCGCCGGTCGCGGAAACTCGCCCGGCGCTCGCGCCTCCAACCGAAGGCGAGGACCTGGTCGCCGACTACGCGAGCCTCGGGCTGACGCTGGGGCGCCATCCGCTCGCGCTGCTGCGGCGCCGCCTCGAACGCATGCGCTTCTCGACCGCCGCGCAGCTGCGCGCGCTGCCGAGCGGGCGCGCGGCGCGCGCCGCCGGCATCGTCACCGGTCGCCAGCGGCCCGACACCGCCTCGGGCGCGGTGTTCGTGACGCTCGAGGACGAGACCGGCTACGTCAACGTGATCGTGTGGCGCGACCTCACCGAGCGGCAGCGGCGTGAACTATTGGGCGCACGCCTGATGGGCGTGGAAGGCATGCTTGAACGCGAGGGCGAAGTGGTGCATCTTATCGCCCGGCGGCTGCTGGACCACAGCGCGCTCCTGGGGCGCCTCGCAACGGGATCGCGCGACTTTCACTAGGACGACATGTACGCCGAGACGCTGAAGCTGATCGCCTCGCTCCCCGAGCGGCGGCCTTCGCCGCAGCTCCCCGAGCGCCTGCACGCGCTCTTCCGGCGGCTTGCCGAGACCGCCGCTCCCCAAGCGCGCGACGCGATCGAAGACGAGATCTGGCGGCTGTGGATGAGCCATCCCGAGGACGCCGTCGCCTTCGACCTCGAGCGCGCGACGCGCGCGATGACGGCGCAGGACTTCGGCGTCGCCGACCAGATCCTGCGCGGCGTCGTGGCAGCGCACCCGGGCTACGCCGAGGCCTGGAACAAGCGTGCGACGCTGTACTACATCGCCGGAAAGGACGCGGAGTGCGTCCCCTACATCCACCGCACGCTCGAGCTCGAGCCGCGGCACTACGGGGCGCTGTGCGGCTTCGGCGAGATCCTGCTGGCGCGCGGCGAGACCGACCCGGCGCTCTTCGTCTTCGAGCGCGCGTTGCGCGTCCATCCGCACCTGGACATCGCGCGCGCCGCGATCGAGCGGCTCCTCACCTCGAAAACCTCGACGCTGCAGTAGCGGCGGGCGTCAGCCCTTCGCGCGGTACATGTAGTCGCGCGTCATCGGCAGCGGGTTGAGCGCGTCGCGGTCCTTGCGCACGAGCACCTGGTAGATGTTCATCCAGCCGCGCGCGAAGCCGTGCGCGCAGCCGGCGAGATAGACCTGCCAGATGCGGTAGCGCCGATCGCCGGCCGAGACGATCGCCAGGTCGCGGTTCGCCTCGAGGCGCTTCGCCCATTCGAGGCAGGTGCGCGCGTAGTGCCGGCGCAGCGACTCCACGTCGGCTGCCTCGAGCCCCGCGCGCGTCATCTCGCGCAGCACGATCGAGACGTGCGGCAGCTCGCCGTGCGGGAACACGTAGCGGTTGATGAACTCGCCCGCCCCGAGGCCGACCGCGCGGCTGTCCGGGTCGGCCGAGGTGATACCGTGGTTCATCGCCAGGCCGCCGTCCTTGAGCAGCGCGCGAATCGTACCGAAGTAGGTCTCCAGGTTGCGCAGCCCGACGTGCTCGAACATGCCGACGCTCGCGATCTTGTCGTAGCCGCCCTCGTACGGGATGTCGCGGTAGTCCTGCAGCCTCACCTCGCAGCGGCCCTCGAGGCCCTCCTCGCGGATGCGGCGGGTGGCGTACTCGTGCTGGTTGCGCGACAGCGTCACGCCGACCGCGCGCGCGCCGTACTTCTTCGCGGCGCGGACGACGAGCGCGCCCCAGCCGCAGCCGATGTCGAGGAAGCGCTCGCCGGGCTGGAGCATCAGCTTGTCGAGGATGTGGTCGAGCTTCTGCTCCTGCGCCTGGTCGAGCGTGTCGGCCTCGTCGCGGAAGTAGGCGCACGAGTACACCATGTTGCGGTCGAGGAACAGCGAGTAGAAATCGTTGGAGACGTCGTAGTGGTACTCGATCGCCTTGCGGTCGCGCGAGCGCGTGTGCCTCGCGAAGCGGCGCAGGCCGCTGCGGCCCTTCGCCGCCGCGCTCTTGGCAAAGCTCTCCGCGACGCGGAACACCTCCATGATCGGACCGTCGACGCCGATGTGGCCCTCGACGTAGGCCTCGCCGAGCTTGAGCAGGTTCGGCGACACGAGGAAGCGCAGCGCAGAGGGCTTGGGCAGGCGCACCTTCACCGTCGGATCACGGGCGAGGTCGAACGCGCGGCCGTTCCACAATTCGAAGCGCAAGGGGATCTGCGCCGACCGGCGGACGCGGTCGACCAGGCGTTCGAAGCGGTGTTCGAGGAACATGCGAGGGGTTCCGGCGAATATCATACATCGGCTCTCATGGCTGCGTTCCGGGCCATGATGGTCAGATCGCCCGACCCGCCATTTCGTTCAAAACCGGCCGCTCGTGGACCCGAAGCGCCCGCCCCGTATAGAATCTCCGCCGATTCCCCAGGAGGATTCATGAAGCTCGGAACGACATGGACGGGCGCCTTGCTCGCGCTCGCGCTGTCCGCCGCGCCGGTCTCGGCGCAGACGGTGAAGATCGGCGTGGTCAACACCTACTCGGGCCCGAACGCCACGCTGGGCGAGTACATGGACAAGGGCATCAAGCTCTATACGAAGCTGCACCAGAAGGACCTGCCGCCCGGCGTCAAGGTCGAGCTCGTGGTGCGCGACGACGGCGGCCCCAACCCGGACAAGGCGAAGCAGCTCGCGCAGGAGCTGATCGTGCGCGACCGGGTGCAGATCCTCGCGGGAACGGTGTTCACCCCGAACGCCGCGGCCATCGCGCCGCTCACCAATGAGGCCAAGGTTCCGTACGTCCTGATGAACGCCGGCGGCTCGGTCCTCACCACGCTGTCGCCGTACATCGCGCGCACGTCGTTCACGCTGTGGCAGTCGTCGTATCCGCTCGGCCAGTGGGCGGCGAAGAAGTACAAGCGCGCCTACATCGCGGTCAGCGATTTCGCCGCCGGCCACGACTGCGAGGCCGCGTTCGAGAAGGCGTTCGGCGATGGAGGCGGCCAGATCGTCGGCAAGGTGCGCATGCCGCTCGCCAACCCGGACTTCATCCCGTTCATGCAGCGCGTGAAGGACGCGAAGCCCGAGGTGCTGTTCGCGTTCATCCCCGCCGGCAAGCAGGCGACCGCGATCATGAAGGCCTACGGCGAGCTCGAGCTCGACAAGGCGGGCATCAAGTTCATCGGGCCCGGCGACATCACGACCGACGAGGAGCTGCCCAACATGGGCGAGGTCCCGCTCGGCGTGATCACCGCCCATCACTACTCGGCCGCGGCCGAGCGGCCCGCCAACAAGGCTTTCGTCGCCGCCTGGAAAAAGGAGTACGGCCGGGACTCGAACCCGAACTTTCTCGCGGTCGGCGGCTGGGACGGCATGGACGCGATCTACACGGCGATCCGCGAGCAGAAGGGCAGGATCGACCCGGCGCGCACCATGGAGATCCTGAAGACGTACAAGAACCCGAACAGCCCGCGCGGCCCGATCTCGATCGACCCCGAGACGCGCGACATCGTGCAGAACGAGTACCTGCGCGAGGTGCGAAAGGTCGGCGGCAAGCTCGCCAACGTCGAGCTCGAGACCATCGGCGCGGCGGTAAAGGACCCTTGGAAAGAGATCAACCACAAGAAGTAGGACCGCGCGGGCTTTTGCGCCCGGGAGACTGAGTGGAGGGATTCCTCTCGTCGCTGGTCAGCGTGGCGTTTCACGGCACGGCCTTCGGCATGATCCTGTACGTGATCTCCGTCGGCCTGTCGGTCACGATGGGGCTGATGGGCTTCGCCAACCTCGCGCACGGCGTGTTCGCGATGGCGGGCGGCTACGTGCTCACGTCGATGATCAGCCGCTACGGCGTGCCCTTCCCGCTCGCGCTCGCGATCGCCTTCGCCGTGGTCGGGGCCGGAAGCGTGGTGCTCGAGCGGCTGCTCTACTCCCGGCTCTACGCCGCGGGCGACCTCGAGCAGGTGATGTTCACCATCGGCCTGATCTTCGTCGCCGTCGCGGTGGCCCGGATGATCTTCGGCACGCTGCAGCAGCCGGTGCTCCTGCCCGACTACCTGAAGGGGCAGTTCCCGCTGCTCGGGCGCGACTTCCCGACCTACCGCGTCTTCATCATCGCGTTCAGCGCGGTGATGGTGGGCGTGCTCTGGTTCGGGGTCGAGCGCACGCGCTGGGGCGCGATGGTGCGCGCGGCGGTCGACAACCGCGCCATGGCGCAGTCGATCGGGATCGACACGCGCAAGCTGTTCACGCTGACCTTCGCGCTCGGCAGCGGGCTCGCGGGCCTGGGCGGCGCGCTCGGCGCGGAGATCATCGCCATCCAGCCCACCTACCCGTTCGAGAACCTCGTGTACTTCCTCATCGTCGTCGCCGTCGGCGGCCTCGGGACGCTGCGCGGGCCGTTCGTCGCGGCGCTGCTCATCGGCATCGCCGACACGGCGATCAAGTACTGGTACCCGCAGTACGGCGCGTTCCTGATCTACGTCGCGACGATCGCGGCCCTGCTGTGGCGGCCGGCGGGCCTGTTCGGGCGGCAGCACGCATGAGCGCGCACGCGGGCGGCTACAGCGCGAACCCGCGCATCCGCTGGATCGAGTGGCTGCCGTTCGTCGTCGCGATCGCGGCGTTCTTCGCGCTGCCCGAGTATCTCTCGCTCGGCGCGCGCATCCTCATCTACATCCTGTACGCGCTCTCGCTCGACCTGATCCTCGGCTACGCCGGGATCATCACGCTCGGCCACAGCGCCTACTTCGGGCTGGGTGCGTACGTCGCCGGCATCCTGGGCGCGAGGCTCGGCGTGAGCGACCCGCTGGTGCAGCTGGTCGCCGCCGCCGCGGCCGGCGGGCTGCTCGGGATCGCGACCGGGGCGATCATCCTGCGCACGCGCGCGCTGACGCTGCTCATGCTCACGCTCGCGATCACCTCGGTGTGCCTCGAGATCGCGAACAAGGCGACCCCGGTCACCGGCGGCGCCGACGGCCTCTCGGGCGTGGTGGTCGCGCCCATCCTCGGGCTGTTCCGCTTCGATCTGTTCGGCAAGACCGCCTTCCTCTACTGCCTCGTCGCGCTGCTGATCGGGTGGTTCGCCGTGCGGCGGCTGATCTACTCGCCGTTCGGGGCGTCGCTCACCGGCTTGCGCGAGAACCCCTTGCGCATGCACGCGATCGGCGCCCCGGTGTACTGGCGCCTGGTGCTCGTGTACACGATCTCGACCACGCTCGCGGGCGCCGCGGGGGCGCTCATCACGCAGACCAACCAGTTCGTCGGCCTGAACGTGCTGGGATTCGAGTCGGGCGGCGAGCTGCTGGTCATGCTCGTGCTCGGCGGCGTCGGCCGTCTCTACGGAGCCTTCGTCGGACCGCTCGCGTACCTGGTCGCGCAGGACTTCCTCGCGAAGCAGTTTCCCGAGTACTGGTACCTCGGCATCGGCGCCATGCTGATCGTCGTGGTGATGTTCGCGCGCGGCGGCATCCTCGGGATCGTCGACGCGGCGGTGCGCCGGCTGCGGAGGCGCGCGTGAGCGCCGCGCTCGAGACGCAGGCCCTGTGCAAGAGCTTCGGCGCCCTCACGGTCGCGGACCGGATCGACTTCAGGCTCGAGGCGGGAGCGCGGCACGCGCTCATCGGGCCGAACGGCGCGGGCAAGACCACTTTCGTGAACATGCTCACCGGTGCGCTCGCTCCGTCGTCGGGCCGCATCCTCCTCGGCGGCGAAGACGTCACCCGCGTCCGCCAGGCGGCGCGCGTGAAGCGCGGGCTCGGGCGCACGTTCCAGATCAACCAGCTGTTCCGCAGGCTCCCGGTCCTCGACAACGTCGCGCTCGGGGTCGCGGAGCGCCTCGGCGTGGCGCGGCGGATGTGGAAGCCCGCGAGCGCGCACGCCGAGGTCCGCGACGAGAGCCTCGCCCTCCTCGCGAGCCTGGGGCTCGCCGCCGACGCGGACCAGCGCGTCCTCGACCTGCCTTACGGCAAGCAGCGCCTGGTCGAGATCGCGATCGCGCTGGGCCTCAAGCCCGCGGTGCTGCTGCTCGACGAGCCCGCGGCGGGCGTGCCGTCGCTCGAGTCGCACCGCATCCTCGAGGTGCTCGACCGGCTGCCCGCGGACATCTCGATCCTGATCATCGAGCACGACATGGACCTCGTGTTCCGCTTCGCGCGCCGCATCACCGTGCTGGTGCAGGGCGAAGTCCTGGTCGAAGGCACGCCCGAGGAGATCGCCCGGGACCGCCGCGTGCACCAGGTCTATCTCGGCGAGCAGCGCCATGCCTGACGCGCTGACGCTCTCCGGCGTGCGCGCGGGCTACGGCGAGACCGTCGTCCTCGAGGACGTCGGCTTCGCGCTCGCCGAGCGCGGGACGCTGGCGGTCCTCGGCCGAAACGGCGTGGGCAAGACCACGCTGCTCTCGACCATCATGGGGCATACGACTTTCCATTCGGGAACGGTGGAGTTCCGCGGCCGTCGGGTCGCCGCCCTCCCCGTGTACTCGCGCTGCCGCCTCGGCATGGGGTACGTGCCGCAGGCGCGAGAGATCTTCCCGTCGCTCACGGTCGAGGAGAATCTCGTCATCGCCGACCGCCGCGGCCGCTGGACGCTCGCGCGCGTGTACGAGCTGTTCCCGCGTCTCGCCGAGCGCCGCGCGCACATGGGCAACCAGATCTCCGGCGGCGAGCAGCAGATGCTCGCGATCGGACGCGCTCTCATGGGCAACCCGTCGCTGCTCCTGATGGACGAGCCTTTCGAGGGCCTGGCGCCGATCATCGTCGAGGCGCTGCTCGCGGCGCTGCAGCGCCTGATCCGCGAGGATGCCCTGACCGTCGTGCTGGTCGAGCAGCACGCCAAGCTCGCGCTTCAGGTGACGCAGGATGCGCTCGTGCTCAACCGCGGCCGCATCGCGTATCATGGTCCGAGCGCCGCGCTGCTTGCGGATCCGCATCGGCTGACGAGCCTGATCGTCGCGCAGTAGCCCTCGCAGCCACCCGTCCCCATCGCCATGACCGGGCTCGCCTCCACCGACGCCTTCGCCTTCGAGCGCGAGCGCCTCGCCGCCGAGATCGCGGCGATGGCGCGCGAGACCGGCCCCGAGACGAGCCGCCCGCGCTTCGCCGACGCCGTCATGGCGGCGATGCAGAAGGTGCCGAGGCACCGCTTCGTGCCGAGCGGCGACGAGCCCTTCGCGTACGAGAACCGCCCGCTGCCGATCGGCGAGGGCCAGACGATCTCGCAGCCGTACATCGTCGCGCTGATGACCGAGCTGCTCGATCCGCGGGCCGGGCAGGTCGTGCTCGAAGTCGGCACGGGCTCGGGCTACCAGACGGCGGTGCTCGCGGAGATCGTCGCCCGCGTGTATACGCTCGAGGTGGTCGAACCGCTCGCGCGCCGCGCCTCCCTGCTGCTCGGCGAGCTCGGCTACGCCAACGTCGCGGCCCGGACGGGCGACGGCTACGAGGGCTGGCCCGAGCACGCGCCGTTCGATTCCGTCGTCGTCACCGCCGCCGCGCCCGACGTGCCGCGGCCGCTCGTCGATCAGCTGAAGCCCGGCGGACGGCTGGTGATCCCGGTCGGCGGCGCGGGCGACGTGCAGCAACTGCTCGTGGTCGACAAGCTCGACGATCGCGCCACGGCGCGCCGGCGCACGCTGCCGGTGCGCTTCGTGCCGCTCGTTCGCGCCCGTGGCAAAATAGCGCCATGAGGGATTACTGGCTGAGCAAGCTTTTTTTCGACCTGCAGAGCACGCCCGCGCTGGGCGCCGAGTACCGCGCCGACCGCGCCAAGGTCCTCGATCGCTATCCGCTGAAGCCCGAGGTGCGCGCGGCGGTCGACAAGGACGATGTCGCCTTCCTCGCCGCGCGCGTCAACCCGTACCTGCTGCGCTTCTATTTCGTGGTCTGCGGCATGCCCGAGGGCGAGTTCCTGTCGAAGGTGCGCAACGCCGGCGCCGACGCCGCCGCGAGGTCCAGCCATGGCTGAGCTCGCCGGAGTCTTCGCCTCGAGCCACGCGCCGCTCGTGATCCGCGGCTGGAAGGACATCAGCGCGCCGAACCAGCAAAGCCTGAAGCACGCGTACGACGAGCTCGGGCGCCGCATGAAGGCGGCGCGTCCGGACGTGATCGTGGAGATCTCCCCGGACCACTGGGTCAATTTCTTCATCAACAACCTGCCGGCGATCTGCGTCGGCGTCGGCGAGGAGCACGAGGGCCCCGGAGAGCCTTGGATGAAGGAGTGCCCGTACAAGGCGATCGCCGGGCACCCGAAGCTCGCCACGCACATCGCGCAGGTCGCCTTCGAGCACGATTTCGAGCCCGCGGTATCGCATCGCCTCATCCTCGACCACGGCTTCGCCATCCCGCTGTGGAAAGGCGGCTTCGACCTGCTGCCGCCGATCGTGCCGATCATCTTCAACGACCTCGAGCCGCCCCTGCCCACCGTGCGCCGGTGCCTCGCGTGGGGCGCGATGCTGGCCGAGGCGATCCGCAGCTATCCCGAGAGCATCCGCGTCGCGGTCCTCGCGACCGGGGGACTCTCCCACTCGATCGGCGAGCCGACCATGGGCGAGATCGACGAGGCTTTCGACCGCGAGTGCCTGCGCCACTTCGAGGGCGGCGACGAGCGCTCGCTGGTCGATTTCCTGAACGAGCGCCTGCCGACCATCGGCAACGGCGCCGCCGAGGTGCGCAACTGGGTGGCCGCGCACGGCGCGGCCGGCAAGCGCGGCTTCGAGCTGATCGATTACTGCAACGTGCCCGAGGTCTACGTCGGGTGCGGCTTCGCCTCCTGGAATCTCGGGGCCCGTCCCTAGGCCATGCCGCCGGTGCTGCGGACCACCATCGCCGGCAGCCTGCCGAAGCCGGCGTGGCTCGCCGAGCCGAAGAAGCTGTGGGCGCCGTGGCTGCTCGAGGGCACCGAGCTCGAGCGCGGCAAGCGCGAGGCGCTGCGGCTCGCGGTCGCCGACCAGGAAGGCGCGGGCATCGACATCGTCACCGACGGCGAGCAGACGCGCCGCCATTTCGTCACGACCTTCATCGAGGCGCTCGACGGCGTCGACTTCCAGCACAAGCGCACCGTGCGCATCCGCAACCGCTACGACGCCGACGTCCCGATGGTGGTCGGGGGCGTGTCGCGGCGCCGGCCCGTGTTCGTCGAGGACGCGAAGTTCCTGCGCCAGCAGACGAAGCACCCGATCAAGTACACGCTGCCCGGCCCGATGACGATGGTCGATACGCTCTACGACGGCTACTACAGGAGCCGCGAAAAGCTCGCGCGCGAGTTCGCCGGCATCCTCAACCAGGAAGCGCGCGAGCTCGAGGCCGCGGGCGTCGACGTGATCCAGTTCGACGAGCCCGCCTTCAACGTCTACATGGACGAGGTGCGCGACTGGGGCGTCGCGGCGCTCGAGGCCGCCGCCGCCGGGCTGGAGTGCACCACCGCGGTCCACATCTGCTACGGCTACGGCATCAAGGCGAACAACGACTGGAAGAAGACGCTCGGCTCGGAGTGGCGCCAGTACGAGTCGACCTTCCCGCTGCTCGCGCAGTCGAAGATCGACCAGGTGTCGCTCGAGTGCGCGAACTCGCGCGTGCCGCTCGGGCTGCTCGCGCTGCTCGAGGGCAAGGACGTGCTGGTCGGCGCGATCGACGTCGCGACCGACAAGGTGGAGACGCCGCAGGAAGTGGCGACCACCCTGCGCGCGGCCATGCGGCACGTCACGCCCGAGAAGCTCTACCCCTGCACCAACTGCGGCATGGTGCCGCTCGACCACGACGTCGCGGTGGCGAAGCTGCGCGCGCTCGCGGCGGGCGCCGCGCTCGTCAGAAAAGAGCTCGAAGCTTCCTCGTAGCGTCGTCCTGAGCGAAGCGAAGGATCTGCTTTTTCGCAAAAGCAGATGCTTCGGCCGCTACGCGGCCTCGGAATGACTACGATTGCGACTTCGCGTCGCGGATCGCGCGCCAGATCCTGTCGGGCGTGTACGGCTGGTCCAGGTGATGAATCCCCAGCGGCCTGAGCGCGTCGATCACGGCGTTCGCGAACGCCGGCACCGCGCCGATCGTCCCCGCCTCGCCCGCGCCTTTGGCGCCGAGCGGGTTGCCCGGCGAAGGCACCGAGTGATCGACGAGGCGGTACTCCCTGGGCGCGCCGTCGGCGCGCGGCATCTCGTAATCCATGAAGCTCCCGGCGAGCAGCTGCCCGGATTCGTCGTAGACCGCGTTTTCGTTCAGCGCCTGGCCGAGGCCCTGCACGATGCCGCCGTGCATCTGGCCCTCGAGCAGAGTGTGATTGATGATCCGGCCGACGTCGTCGACGGCGGTGTAGCGCGCGATCTCGACCGTGCCGGTCTCGGGATCGATCTCGACCTCGGCGACGTGCACGCCGCCCGGGAACGACTTCGGCAGCGGTATCCCGGCGCGCGCGTCGAGCGGATGCTCGCCCTTGCCCGAGTGCTTCGCGACCAGGTCCTCGAGCGACAGCGACACGTCGGTGCCTTTCACGCGGTAGCGGCCGTCGACGAACTCGAGGTCCTTCGACGCGACCTCGAGGTCCTTCGCGGCGAGCTCCATGCCCTTGCGCACGACCTCGCGCGCCGCGGCGACGGCCGCGCCGCCGTGCGACATCATCGAGCGCGAGCCGATCGTGCCGTCGCCGACGAGCGCCGGCCCCTCGGGGTCGCTCGCGCGCAGCGTGATTTTCTCCGGGTCCATCCCGAAGACTTCGCCGACCACCTCCGGATAGACGGTCTCGTGTCCCTGCCCCGACGGTCCGGCGAGCACGTACACGAGCGCGTTGCCCGAGTCGCCCCACTTGATGACGGCCTCCTCTTTCGGCGCCGCGCCCGCGCCGGCGGGCTCGATGAATGCCGCGCAGCCGATCCCGCGCAGCCTCCCGCGCCGCTTCGCCTCCGCGCGGCGCGCCTCGAAGCTTTCCCATTCTGAGGCGCGGACCGCGGCCTGCAGCTCCCCCGGAGGATCGCCGCTGTCGTACACCGAGCCCACCGGCGTCGTGTACGGGAACGCGTCCTTCGGGATCATGTTGCGCCGGCGCAGCTCGACGCGGTCGATGCCCGCCTCGCGCGCCGCCTCCTCGACCAGTCGCTCGACCAGATAGCTGACGTTCGGGCGCCCCGCTCCGCGGTACGCGGTCGTGGGCGTCGTGTTCGTGAACACGAGCGTGTGGCGGCCGTGCAGCGCCGGGATCCGGTACGCGTTCACCATGTGCGTCGACGGGTTGACCGAGTTGATGAGCGGCCCGGGCATCGAGTTGTAGGCGCCGTTGTCGACGATCCAGCGGATGCGCATCCCGAGGAAGATCCCGTCGCGGTCGAGCGCGAGCTCGCCGATCAGCTTCGCCGCGCGCGCGTGGTAGTCGGACAGGAGAGTCTCGGAGCGCGACGAGACCCACTTCACCGGGCGAGCGAGCTTGCGCGACGCGAGCAGCAGCGCGATGTACTCCGAGTAGGCGTCGGTGCGGATGCCGAATCCGCCGCCGACGTCCTGCGCGTGCACGCGCAAGCGCTCGCGCGGCACGCGCATCACGGTGGCGAGCGCGTGCATCGTCAGCGAGAGGCCCTGCGTCGGGGAATACAGGTGGTAGGTGTCGGTCGCGGCGTCCCAGGACGCGAGCGCCGCCTTCGGCTCCATGGGATTGCCCGCCATGCGCTGCAGCTCGAGCACGACGCGCGTGACGCGCGCGGCGCGCGCGAACGCGGCGTCGGTCTTCGCGCTGTCGCCGTACTCGTAGTCGTAGCAGATGTTGTCGGGCGCCTCGCCGTGGATCGTCGGCGCCCCGGCCTCGAGCGCGCGCTCGGGATCGAGCACGAGCGGGAGGTCCTCGTACTCGACCTCGATCCGCTCGGCCGCGTCCTGCGCCTGCGGCGCCGTCTGCGCC
Source organism: Burkholderiales bacterium (assembly GCA_035651815.1). Taxonomy (GTDB): domain Bacteria; phylum Pseudomonadota; class Gammaproteobacteria; order Burkholderiales; family SG8-39; genus VBDM01. Next base: position 26,974 of record DASRFB010000135.1, read on the forward strand.
ACGACCAGCGCGACCTCCTCGCCGACGTAGCGCACGCGCTCGTGCGCGAGCACCGACCGATGCGGCGACCGCAGCTGCATCCCGCCGCGACCGGGCGCGCGCAGGAAGGTCGGCGCGGTCGCGTAGCCGGCCTCGATCGCCTCGCGGCCGGTGAGCACCGCGATGACGCCCGGCGACCGCGACGCGGCCCCGACATCGAGGGAGCGGATGACCGCGTGCGCGTGGTCCGATCTCAGGAAGAAGCCGTGGAGCTGTCCGGGAACGTTCCAGTCGGCGGAATAGCGTCCCTGCCCGGTGATCAGGCGCAGGTCTTCGCGCCGTCCTTTGAATTTTCTTTCCACGGAGCCGCTCGGGTTTTCACCACCGGCGGATTCTAGCAGCCGGGCGAGGCCCGGCCGCGCTCGCTCAGGCCGCGCCCCAGAGCGTGAGCTGATCGCCCTCGATGTCGGCCATCACGATGCAGTTCCGGCCCGCGCCCTTCGCCTGGTAGAGCGCCGCGTCGGCCGCGCGCATCAGCGCCGTCGTGGTCGCGCCGTGCCCCGGAAAGAGCGCGAGCCCGATCGAGACCGTGACCTGCAGCGGGTTGGCGAAGGTGGTGATCGCCTCGTGCTCGATGGTCCGGCGCACCAGCTCGGCGCGCTCGCGCAGGGCGTACTCGCCGGTGCCCGGCAGGATCACGACGAACTCCTCGCCGCCCGCGCGGCAGACGATGTCCTCCTCGCGCACGCACGCCATCAGCTCGCGCGCGATCGTGCGCAGCACTGCGTCGCCGGCGTCGTGGCCGAGGCTGTCGTTGACGTGCTTGAAGCGGTCGAGGTCGATCGCCATCAGCCCGACGGTCGACCCGCTGCGGCGAGCGCGCAGCAGCTCCCGGTGCAGCGCCTCCTCGAGCGGCCGGCGGTTGTACAGCCCGGTGAGCGGATCGCGCATGGCCTGCAGGTTCAGCTCGAGCTGCGCGATCACCTGGCGCGCGAGGATGCGCAGCGCCTCGGTCTGCCGCGCGTCGAGCTTGCGCGGGCGGAAGTCGATCACGCACAGCGTGCCGAGCGCGATGCCGTCGGGGTTGACGAGCGGCGCGCCGGCGTAGAAGCGCACGTGCGGCGCGCCCGCGACCAGCGGATGCTGGACGAAGCGGGAGTCTTCGCGCGTGTCGGGGATCTCGAAGATGTCGCGCTGCCGGATCGCGTAGCGGCAGAAGCCGGTGCCGCTGTCGGGCACCTCGCGCACGCCGAGCCCGTGCTCCGATTTGAAGAACAGGCGGTTGGAGTCGACCAGGCTGACGAGCGACACCGGCGTCTCGCAGATATTCGACGCGAGCGCGGTCAGGTCGTCGAACCGGCCCTCACGGCCGGTATCGAGCACGCAGTAGCTCCGCAGCGCCAGCAATCGAGCGGTTTCTTCGGCGCTCGGGTCCCGCCGGGCTGGAGTACGCTCGCCCGGGTCGTTGTTGTTGGCCATACCGGCCCCTCCCTTGGGGAAGCCGAAATCTACACCGACCGATCAACCGCGGCAAAGGAAGAGTTACCACCCAACGACCCTGCCGATACAGGGTCTTGTCGCGGCTCGAAAAACGAAAGGGGATCGTCAGAATCGGCGTCCGCCGCCGCCACCGCCGCCGAAGCCGCCCCGGCCGCCGCCGCCGCCACCTCCGCCCCCACCTTCCTTGGGCCGCGCCTCGTTCACGGTCAGCGTGCGACCGCCCATCTGCTTGCCGTTCAGCGCGGCGATCGCCGCCTGCGCCTCCTGGTCCGAGCCCATCTCGACGAAGCCGAAGCCCTTCGACTGGCCGGTCGCACGATCGGTGATGACCTGCGCCGAGCGCACCGTGCCGTGCGCCGCGAACATCTTCTGCAGGTCCGCGTCACCCACCGAGTACGCCAGGTTGCCGACGTAGAGTTTCTTACCCATATCTATGTGCTCCTGTGAACACCGTCATTCCGGGCCGCCCCCCACGGGCGGCGCCTTCAGCCGGCAAAAAATCAACTCCATCTCGCGAAACCGAGTCCGATTCCCGTCAGCGCCGCGGTGCGGTACGACGGGATGTAGGTCATCCACGCCAATTCGAGATCGCTCGCCGCCGCCGCGGTGACGATCCAGTTGCGGATCTCCGAGCTTCCCGCCTTCAGGCGCCGGGGATCGAGCCGCCCGAGCCAGTCCATGTCCTTGCGCTTGAGCGCGTCGATCACGCCGCGGTCCAGGTCCTCGTCGACGACGAAGTGGCTGAGGCCCCCCGAGGCGAGCACGCCGACCCGGATGTCCTCGGGATAGCTCTCGGCCAGGTCCTTGAGCGCCGCGCCGAGCCGGGCGCAACGGCGCGGCAGCGGCGGATTCGGCGGATTGTAGGTATTGAGGAAGACGGGCACGACGGGCAGCGGCGTCCCGTTCAGATACCAGCGGTGCACGAAGGAGTAGGCGTGGCCCTCGTGCTCCTCCGGAGCGAGGCCGGCGACCGCCGAGACGTCGAACTCGCGCTCGACCAGGCCCTCGATGAGGTGCAGCGCGAGCCGCCGGTGGCAGGGATAGTGCGCCTCGGCGCCGTCCTCGAGCCGGCGCTGCTGCGCCCGCCGGTACCAGTCCGAGGCCGGCGCGGCAGGGCGCGGCGCGTTCCGGATCGTCTCGCCGTGGTACACGGCGATCGAGGGCATGTGCCGGTCGCCGAAGAGCTCGTGCTGGTCGTCGCCGACGACGATGAGGGCGTCCAGCCGCGCGTCCGCGATCTCGCGCTTCACCCGGGCCATCGCGGCTTGCGTCTCCTCGAAGCGGGCGCGGATCGCTTCCGGCGTGACCCGCTCCTCGGCGTCCGACGGGGCGCGCGCCAGCACGTCGGCGTAGCTGCTCGGGCGCCCGTCCGGGTCGTAGTACGGCATGCGCGGATCGCTCTCGCGGAAGCCGGTGAGCCAGTCGTCGAGCCCTGCGGCGAGCATGACGCTGTGCGACGAGCCGAACGCGGCGGCTAGGCGGGCCATTGACGGGCGGGGAGCGGGCGGGGGGAAGGAAGAGGCAGGAGGACGGGGCGGGTGCGTTCAAGTGTACCGCAACCGCGGGCCGCTTTGTCACCTCGCCCTCCGTCCGTCAACGAAGCGGTCGCGCGGCCCGTTCCTCGAACCGGGAAAAGCCCTTTGCCATGCCGCGACTTGCCTGCCCGGAACCAGCCGGCGTCGCGCTGCACCTGGTGCAGCGCGGGCGAAACCGCGCCCCGTGTTTCTCGTGCGCGCCCGACCGCACGGCGTATCTGGACGCCCTGCGCGTGGCGGCGGCCGAGTCGGCAAGCTCGGTGCACGCCTACGCCGTCATGGGAAACCACGTGCATCTCCTGGCGACCCTGCGTCGACCCGGAGGCGCGGGCATCCTCATGCGCTCGGCCGCCGAGGGCTATGCGCGGTACCTCCAGAGTGCCTATGGCCACGAGGACCGCGTCTGGGACGAGCGCTACGACGGCACTCCGGTGCTCCCCAGGCGTTACCTGCTCGCGTGCATGCGCTACATCGAGCTCAACCCGGTTCGGGCCGGGCTCGTGCGCGAAGCTCACGCCTACGGGTGGTCGAGCTACCGCGCGAATGCCGAGGGCGCGGACGACCCGCTCGTCACCCCTCATCCGCTTTACTGCGCCCTCGGACGGTCGCGGGAGCGGCGATGCGCGGCATACCGAGCGCTGTTCGCGCAGCCTCCTCGCCCGACGGCGAGCGGCTAGCCCCCGCCTTCACTCGCTTGTGCGGCGCGCGGCCTGTATTCTTGTCCTTGCGCCCGGAGAAAGCGATCGGCAGTTTGCGCCCTTCGCGAAGCCATCGCGCGCATTCGTCGGCTTCGCCCGGCCTGGCGAAGAGATAGCCCTGTATCTCGTCGCAGCCGTTCGAGATCAGGAAGGCGAGCTGTTCTTTTGTCTCGACGCCTTCGGCGACCACCTTCAGCCTGAGGTTGCGGGCTAGGTGGATGATCGCCCGGGTGAGCGTCGCGTCGTCGGGGTCGGTGCAGAGATCGCGGACGAACGTGCGGTCGATCTTCAGCGCGTCGATGGGGAAGCGCTTCAGATAGCCGAGGCTCGAGTAGCCGGTGCCGAAGTCGTCCATCGACAGCCTGACGCCCGACTGCTTCAAGCTGTCCAGCGTGTGCGCCGCCGCCTCGGGGTCGTTCATCAGCAAGGACTCGGTGATCTCGAATTCGATCAGCGACGGGTCCACCTTCGTGTCGCGCAGGATCTCCGCGACGACATCTTTCAGGTTCTTCTGCTCGAACTGACGCGCCGAGAGGTTCACCGCGACCGGGGGAACCCGCAGGCCGGCGGCTTGCCAGGCCTTGATCTGCGAGCAGGCCGTGCGGATCACCCACTCCCCCGCCGGCACGATCAGGCCGGTGTCCTCGAGCACCGGGATGAAATCGCCGGGCATGACCATGCCCTTGTCCGGATGCTGCCAGCGCAAGAGCGCCTCGACGCCGCAGATCTCGCCGGTGGCGAGATCGGCCTTGGGTTGATAGTGAAGGCGGAACTCCCCGCGCTCGAGCGCCCGGCGCAATGCGGTCTCCAGCTGCATGCGCTGGACCGTGCGCTCGTTCATGTCGCGGGTGAAGTACTGAAAGTTGTTCCGCCCCTGCTCCTTGGCGCGGTACATCGCGGCGTCGGCATTCATGACGAGCGCTTCGGCGCTGTCGTTGTCGGCCGGATAGAGGGTGATGCCGATGCTCGCCGTGACGAAGGTCTCCCCGGCGCCCAGGTCGAAAGGCTGCTTGAAGACGTCCACGATCTTCTGCGCGACCAACCCGGCGTCCCCCGGTCCGCGCAATCCCGACAGGATAGCCGCGAACTCGTCGCCTCCCAGCCGCCCCACGGTGTCGCTGTCGCGGACGCAGCTTCGCAGCCGGCGGCCGGCTTCCTGGAGCAGCTTGTCGCCGAAGCCGTGTCCCAGCGTGTCGTTGACGAGCTTGAACCGGTCCAGGTCGATGAACAGCACCGCCATTGGCCGGCCGTTGCGCTTGGCGAGCGCCATCGCCTGCGCCAGGCGATCCTGGAACAGGTGGCGATTGGGCAGTCCCGTCAGCGCGTCGAACTGCGCGAGGTAGACCATCTTCTCCTCGACGGCCAGGCGCTCCCGGATGTCGCGCGAGACCGCGGCGATGATGTGGGTGTCCCCCGATCGCAGCACGTGGCGAGTCGACTCGAACGGCAGCAGCGATCCGTCCTTGCAGCGGTAATGGCTCTTCATTCCGGCCGGGATGACGCCGGGCTGCTCGGAAGGGCGAGCGATGAGCTGATCGTAGGACTTCTCGAGCTCGTCGCGGGTGGCGGGAAGCACATCGTGCGGTCCCATGCCCAGCAGCTCGTCCCTGGTATAGCCGAGCAGCCGGCACGCGGTCTCGTTCACGTCGACGAAGCGCATCGTCGCGCGATCGACCAGCACGATCATGTCGGCGGACTTGTCCATGGCCAGCCGGAAACGGCGCAGCTCTTCCTCCGCGGCGCGGCGCTCCGTGATATCCCGCGCGACGGAGACGATGACGTGGCTTCCCTCGGATTCCACCGCGCGGCGGAAGACCTCGACGGGAAACAAGGACCCGTCCTTGCGCCGGTCCCAGCCGTCGACGGTGCCACCTTCGCCGCCCGCGATCAGGCGGCCATAGGCCGCCGACAGCTCCTCGCGCGACACGCAGATGATGTCCTCGGGATGCATGCTCAGCAGCTCCTCGCGGCGGTAGCCGAGCTTGCGGCACGCGGTGTCGTTGACGTCGAGTATGGACATGTCGACCGGATCGACGAGCCATATCATGTCCTCCGAAGCGTCCATGCCGGCCCGGAACCGGCGCAGCTCCTCCTCTCCCCGCTTGCGCTGCACGAACTGGCCGATCTGGCTGCCGATCACGCGCATCGCCTCGAGCAACCGCTGGTCGGGCTGGCGGATATCGCGGCTCTGGAAAATGAGCACGCCGATCGTCTTTCCTGCGCTCGTGACCGGGACGACGAACGCGCCCCGCATGCCCGCTTCGCGGGCGAGCGTCTTGCGCGCGACGCGCGCATCCCGAGTGATGTCGGCGACCCATAGCGGCGTGCCCAGCTGCCAGACCTCGCCCACGAGCCCGACGCCGCGGCCGTAGGTCATCTGACGCGAGTCGGCGATGTAGCGCTCGATCTCCGGGCCGGGCACGCTCCAGGATTCCCAGAAGCGAAGGCCCCCGGCCTGATCGTCCACCCGCAGGTATCGCCCGCATGCCCATCCTTCGGCCTCGCATACTTCGCGGATTGCCGCCTTGAGCGCCGCCGAGGCGCTGTCCGCTTCGGCGAGGCAGCGGTTTATCTTGTGCTCCAGGGCCTGCATCTGCTCGGCGCGCTTGCGCTCCGTGATGTCCTTGCCGACGCCGCGGTACCCCTTGAAGGCGCCCGCAGCGTCGAATACGGGCTCGCCGCTCACGGAGAGCCAGACTCTCTTGCCGAAATCGTCCAGCTTGCACAGCTCCAGGTCGCGAAACGGCTTACGCGCGTCGAGCAAAGCGATGTGGGCGGCCCAGTCTTCGTCGGTCATGTTGACGGAATCGAAATCCCAGCGCCTCTTGCCGATCGCCTGGCGGAATCCCTCGACGATCCAGTCCGGGCCGCTGCCGAGCGAGGAAGTGAAGCGGTACTGGTCGTCCTGCTCCCAGTAAATGTCCGAGGAGAGCTCGGCCAGGCTGCGGAAGCGCTCTTCGCTTTTCCGCAATTCGTTTTCCACGCGCTCTTCGCGATTCACTTTGAAGAGCAGCAGCGCGGCGAACAGGAGAACCGCGACGGAGGCGGCGCCTCCGGCCGCGACGTACTTCCGGCGCTGCTCGCGGTAGTCGGCGAGCACCGATTCGAGCGACTGCCCCACGGATACGTACAGCGGCAAGTCCTGTATGCGCCGGAAGCTGAAGATGCGCTCGACGCCGTCCAGCGCCCCCGGGCGAATTTCGCTCCCGAAGCCCGCCGCCAGCACGCGGGCCGGAATCGCGTGGAGCGCGCGGCCGGCGCGGGCCTGCCCGACGTCGGGCCAGCGCAGGAGCAAGGTGTCGTCCAGGCGGCGCAAGGCGACCAGGCCGCCCGACCCGAGATCGAGCCCCGCATAGACGCGGCCCAACACGTCGGGTGATACCGACAGCAGTATGACGCCCGAGAAGGCGCCCCTCTCGTCGAGAATCGGCCGCGCGAACTGGATCGAGACCCTGCCCGATACCCGGCCCATGACCGGGTTGCTGATGTACAAGCGGTCCTCCCGGTCGCGCGCGTGGACCTTGAAATGCTCGCGGTCGCCGAGGTACAGCGGCGGGTCGCCGGGACGCGCGAGGTCGCTGTACGCCATCCAGCCGCGGGCGTCGATCACGACCACCTGCAATACGAACGTGTCGTTCCGGAGCTTGCGCTCGCCCGCCACGGTCTCAGCAAAGCGCTTCGGATCCCGGAGCCACTGGAGTCTGAGGTGCTGCAGCCAGAAATCGTTCGTCGCGGCGTAGGACGCGAAGTGGCCGGCGGCGACCCTGGAGAGGTTCTCTCCGTGCTGCGTCGCGCCGCGCATGGCTGCGCCGCGCTCGGTCTCGAGCTGATTCGCCACGGCGCCCCAAATGAGCACGACGATGGCGGCGCAGGCCGCCATCAGGTGGATGCGCAACTGACGGATCGGTGTCGATTTCATGGAAGCTTCGGCCGCGATGCGTGAGCAGCCTTTGTGCCAGACTAGCCCGGCCGTCGCGCGCGGACCATCGGGGAATTCCTGCGTCGGGCAGCCGTTCCCCGAGTCGGGAACCCGACAAGGACGTCGCCGGGCCGACCGCGGTCGAGCGCACGGCGGTGGAGTACGTGCAAGAATGCGCCGGACCACCATCCCGAGAGGAGGAAGACATGGACCCCTTTGCTTCCCGCCGCGACGGCTCGAAAGGCGACGTCCCGACCCTGGGCCCCGTGCTCGCGCTATCGGCGTTCGCGCTGCTCGGCGCGCTTCCCGCGCACGCGCAGCAGAACACGCCCGAAGGCAAAGGCAAGGAGATCGCCCAGGCGAAATGCAACAGCTGCCACGCGCTGGAAGCGCGCGTCGGCAACGGCTACACGCCGAAGGGCTGGAGCACGGTCCTGCGCATGATGAGCAACCAGGGCGCTCCGATCAGCAAGGCGGACGTCGCCGCGCTGCATCCCTATCTCGCAAAAACCTTCCCGGAGAAGAACAAGGCCGCCGCCGCGGTCGTCCCCGGCCCGGTCAAGGTCTCGTTCAAGCAATGGGCCGCGGCGACGCCCGGTTCGCGGCCGCACGACCCGCTCGCGGCGCGCGACGGCTCGCTGTGGTACACGGGCCAGATGGCCAACGTCCTCGGCCGCGTCGATCCGAAGACCGGCAAGGTGCGCGAATACAAGCTGAAGACCGCGCATTCCGGGCCCCACGGGCTGAAGGAGGACGCCGAAGGCAACATCTGGTACACCGGCAACACCGGCGCGCTGATCGGCAAGCTGAACCCGAAGACGGGTGAAGTCACCGAGTACCCGATGCCCGACCCGGAAGCGAAGGATCCGCACACCCTGCTCTTCGCGAAGGACGGGATGCTCTGGTTCACCGTGCAGAACGCGAACCGGATCGGCCGTCTCGATCCCAAGACGGGCGAGATCAAGCTGCTCACCCCGCCCACGCCGAAGTCGCGCCCGTACGGCATGGCGTTCGACTCGAAGGGCACGCTCTACGTCGTGCAGTTCGGCGTCAACAGCATCGCGGCCGTCGACACCGCGACCGACCAGATCAAGGAGTACAAGCTGCCCGCGGCGGGCGCGCGCCCCCGCCGAACCGCGATCACGAGCGATGACGCGGTCTGGTACACCGACTACGCACGGGGCTATCTCGGCCGTCTCGATCCCAGGACCGGCGACGTGAAGGAATGGCCCTCGCCGAGCGGAGCGAAGTCGGCGCCCTACGGCATCTCGGCGATCGACGACGCGCTCTGGTACAGCGAGTCGGAGGCCAGCCCGGGCACGATCGTGCGCTTCGACCCGAAAACCGAGAAGTTCCAGACCTGGAAGATCCCGGGCGGCGGCAACATCGTGCGCAACACGGACGTCACCCGCGGGCACGACTGGGTGCTCGCGAACAGCCTGAACAACCAGGTGACGCTGGTCAGAATCGCGAAGTAAATCGGTCCCGCAGGCGAGAACGGCGGAGAGCGATCTCCGCCGTTTTTCATTATGCTCCCATCATCCCGTTTGAAAGCTCATCCAGATGCCCGCCACGACGGCGACTCCTTCGTTGCGCAAGACGCCCTCCGGAATCCGCGGCCTCGACGAGATCACCGGCGGCGGTCTGCCCGCCGGACGTCCGACGCTGGTCTGCGGCGGCCCGGGGTGCGGCAAGACGCTCTTCGGCATCGAGTTCCTGGTGCGCGGAGCGCTCGACCACGGCGAGCCGGCCGTGCTCATGACCTTCGAGGAGCGCGTCGAGGACCTGGTCGAGAACACGCGCGCCCTCGGCTTCGACCTCGACGATCTCATCCGGCGCAAGCTTCTCGCGATCGACTACGTGAAAGTCGAGCGCTCCGAGATCCAGGAGACCGGCGAGTACGACCTCGAGGCGTTGTTCGTGCGCCTGAATTACGCGATCGACTCGACCGGCGCGAAGCGCGTCCTGCTCGACACGATCGAGTCGCTGTTCGCCGGCTTGTCGAACGAGACGCTGCTGCGCTCGGAGCTGCGCCGACTGTTCCTGTGGCTGAAGGAGAAAGGAGTGACCGCGGTAGTCACCGGCGAGCGCGGCAGCGGCTCGCTCACGCGCAACGGCCTCGAGGAGTACATCTCCGACTGCGTCATCCTGCTCGACCATCGCGTCACCGAGCAGGTGTCGACGCGCAGGCTCCGCATCGTCAAGTACCGCGGCTCGACGCACGGCACGAACGAGTATCCGTTCGTGATCGACCGCGACGGCATCACGGTCGTCCCGATCACCTCGGCGGGGCTCGCGCATCCGGCCCCGAAGGAGCGCGTCTCGACCGGGATCGCCCACCTCGACGCCATGCTGCCGGGCGGCGGCTACTACCGCGGCAGCACCGTCCTCATCACGGGCAGCGCGGGCACGGGCAAGACCAGCCTCGCCGCGCGCTTCGCCGAGGCGGCGTGCGAGCGCGGCGAGCGCGCACTGTATTTCGCGTTCGAGGAGTCCCGGGACCAGCTCACGCGCAACATGGCGTCCCTCGGCCTGGACCTCGAGCGGCACGCGAAGTCCGGGAAGCTGGTGTTCTCGTGCAGCCGGCCGACGCTGGTCGGGCTCGAAGCGCACCTGTCGGGGATGATGCGCCAAGTGGACGCGGTGAAGCCCGCGGTGGTCGTCGTCGATCCGATCAGCAGCCTCCTCACCGGGAGCGAGACCGTCGCGGTGCAGGCGATGCTCATCCGGCTGGTCGACCACATGAAGACGCAGCAGATCACGCTGCTCATGACCAGCCTGGTGGACGCGCACGCGGCGCTGCCCGGGACCGAAACGTCGATCTCGTCCATCGTCGACGGCTGGATCGCGCTGCGCGACGTCGAGACGGAGGGCGAGCGCAAGCGTATGCTGTACGTGCTGAAGGTCCGTGGCGTCGGACATTCGCGGCACGCGCGCGAGCTGGATTTCGGCGATGGCGGAATAAGGCTTCTCGATACCGCGCGCGCCGGGGTTTCGGCGCCGCCGCGGCGCGCGGGAAGCAAGCGCGCCAGGAAATGACGGGAACAAACCACGGACGAAAGGAACGAACATCTCTATGACCCTGAGGCTGGGCGACGCCGGCGGGAACGGAACGGCGACTCACGCCACGTGGAACCTCAGGCTCTACGTGGCCGGTCAGTCGCCGCGTTCGCTCGCGGCCTTTGCGAACCTGAAGCGGCTGTGCGAGACGCACCTCAAGGGGCGGTACACGATCGAAGTGGTCGACCTGCTGCAGCACCCGCAGCTCGCGGAGGGCGACCAGATCATCGCCATCCCCACGCTCGTGCGCAAGCTGCCCGAGCCGATGAAGAAGATCATCGGCGACCTCTCGAACCAGGAGAAGACGCTGGTGGGGCTGGATCTGATCGAGCGATAGAGGCCCGCACCGCGCCATGACCGAGAAACAGCACGATTCCGCCCGCGAGTTCGAGGCCCGCCTCGAATCCGAGCCCGCGCGGTTCTCCTTCGTGCTGTACGTCGCCGGCGCGACGTCGCGCTCGCTGCGCGCCGTCCAGAACGCCAAGGCCGCGTGCGAGGAGCTGCTGCAGGGACGCTACCAGCTCGAGATCGTGGACATCTACAAGAACCCGCAGGCGGCACGCGACGAGCAGATCGTCGCCGTGCCCACGCTCGTGCGCAAGCTGCCCGCGCCGCTGCGCACGGTCATCGGCGACCTGTCGGTGCGCGACCGCCTGGTGGCGAGCATGGGAATGGCGGCATGAGCGCCCTGCCCTCGAGCGCCGCGAACCAGGGCGACATCGCCTCCGACAAGGAGGAGCTCGAGCTTCTGCGCATCCGGCTCGCGGAGGCCGAGGAGAAGCTCGAGGCGCTGCGCACCGGTGCCGTCGATGCGCTCGTCGTCGACGCCCCGGACGGACCGAAGGTGTACGTGCTGCAGAGCGCGGACCATCCCTACCGCATGCTGGTCGAGCAGATGCACGATGCGGCGCTCACCCTCGACAAGGCCGGCAACATCCTTTACTGCAATTCCCGCTTCGTCGAGCTCGCGCGCGAGCCGGCCGAGGCGGTCCTCGGCCGCGCGATCCGGGACTTCGTCCCGCCGGCCGAGCGGCCGCTGCTCGAGCAGGCGATGACGACTGCGCGCACGGCCGCGGCGCGCGTCGAAGCGCACGTGCTCGCGGCCGAGGGCCACACGACGCCGGCGCATTTCGCGTTCAGCCCGCTGCGGACCGAGCACTTCGACGGCCTGTGCCTCATCGTCAACGATCTCACCGAGTACTACCGCGCACGCGAGCTCGTCGCCTCGGGTCGCAAGAAGGACGAGTTCCTGGCGATGCTCGCGCACGAGTTCAGGAATCCGCTCGCGCCGATCCGCCACGCGGTCGACGTGCTCAACCTGCTCGGGCCGGGAGACGAGCGGATCGGGCAGATGCGCGACCTGATCGGCCGCCAGGTGCGCCACCTGTCGCGCCTGGTCGACGACCTGCTCGACATCTCGCGCGTCACGCAGGGCAAGATCGCCCTGCAGATCCAGCCGGTGGACGTCAACCGCGTGCTCTCCGAGGGCATCGAGCTCGCGCGTCCGCTGATCGACGAGCGCCGGCACCGCCTGACGCTGCGCCCGCTGATCGAGCCGGCGCGCGTCGCGGGCGATTTCACGCGCCTGGTGCAGGTCGTCGGCAACCTCCTCAACAACGCCGCGAAGTACACGGCCCCGGGCGGAGAGATCCTGGCGAGCGCCGAGCGCGACGGCCGCTGGATCGCGATCCGCGTCGTCGACAACGGCATGGGCATCACGGCCGACCTGCTGCCGCGCGTGTTCGACCTGTTCACCCAGGCGTCGCGCGCGCGCGACCGCGCGCCGGGGGGGCTGGGGATCGGCCTGTCGCTCGTGCAAAGCATCGTCGCGCTGCACGGCGGCACGGTGGAGGCGAAGAGCGGCGGCGCGCAGCAAGGCAGCGAGTTCGTCGTGCGCCTGCCGGTGTCCGAGCGGCCCGAGGCCCTTTCGGACGGCGAGCCGCAGTCCGCGCCCAGGACCGCACGCCGCATCGTCGTCGTCGACGACAACCGCGACGGCGCCGACAGCATGGCGGCGTTGCTGCAGATCCGGGGTCACTTCGTGCAGGTCGCGTACGACGGACCGGGCGGCCTCGCGCTCGCGCTCGCGCACCGGCCGGAGTTCGCCTTCATCGACATCGGGCTGCCCGGCATGGACGGCTACGAGCTCGCGCGCGAGCTGCGCGCCCTCCCCGGGGGGCGGGAGCTCGTGCTCGTGGCGCTCACGGGCTACGGGCGCGACGAAGACAAGATCCTGTCGAAGGACGCCGGCTTCGATCACCACCTGGTCAAGCCGGTGCGCGGCGAGGCGCTCGAGCGGCTGCTCGCCCACGGAGCCGCCGCGAGCTAGGCCGGCGCTCTCAGCGTTTCGAGAAACGACTTCATGCTGCGCCAGCCGCCGCGCAGCGGCCGCGTGCTCTGCGCGTTCTTCGACAAGGAGGAGAACAATGAGAATCTTCCTCGCGATCGCCGCCATCCTCGCCTGGCTGTTCGGCGCCGCCCTGCTGTTCGCGCCGGTGCAGTTCTACGCGCCCGCGAAGATCGAGATGACGCCCATGCTCGCCACCATCGCGCAAGCGCACGGCGCGACGCTCGTCGGCCTCGGGGTGATCGACTGGCTCGCGCGCAACGCCGAGCGCTCCGGCCTGATCGCCGTGCTCGCCGGCAACCTGGTCGTTCAGGTCTTTTCGCTGGGGGTGGTGATCCGCACGATGGCGCTCGGCGCGGGCGCCGCGGTCGCGCCCGGCGTCGTCATCCACGTCGTGCTCGGCGCGCTGTTCGCCTTCTTCCTGGTGCGGCTGCGCCGCGCCTGACTAACGGCGCGCGGCCTCGACCAGCCAGGGCTCGAGGCGCCTGCCCCACGCGACCGTCGCGTCGAACGGTGTGCGCGGGCCCGCACCGTATTCCGAGATCTGGGCGTCGGCGAAGACCTTGCGCAGACGCAAGGGCACGTTGATGGACGAGACGCTGACGCCCGAGACGCGGCCGGCCGCCCGCTTGGCCGCCGCGCCGAGCGCCACCGGTGTCACCTCGCCGCGGACGATCGCATAGCGCGCCCGGTCCGGATACCGGGCTCGAAGGGCCTCGGCGTCCAGCCCGGCATCCACGACGAAAAGACGGCTGCTGCGCGACCGTTCCCATTCGAGCGCCTCGCGCGCGGTCGTGCGACGCTGCTCGTCGATCTTGTCGCCCGGGACCACGGGCCTCGCCAGCTCGCGACTCGTGTGCTCGGTCTTGAGCTCCAGCGCCCGCCGGTACGCCTGCCCATCCAGCTCGAGCACCAGCGCGACCTCGCGCGGCAGCTGCTTCTCGTATCGCTTTCGCGCGCGCTCGGAATAGGGAGCCAGCGTCGCGGTATCGAAGCCGAGCGATTCCATCTTGGCCTTGTCGAGCCACCCTGGCGCACCGCCGCTGTAGCCGTAGCCGAACGCAAAGAACTGCGTATTGGCGGACTCCTCCTCGGAGAGGATGCGCCAGCGAAGCTGCAGCGCAAGCCCGCTGTTCTCGCGATTGCCGTACCAGGGTTCGACGCGATGCAGCTCGCGCTCGCTCAGCCGCATGCGCGCCCCGGGCTCGCCCGAGCGGTTCCACAGCGCGCCGCCGAGCGCGATCGCGTTCGTGAGCGCGAGCAGGGCGAGGCCGGCGACGAGCGTGCGCGAGCGTTTCATGCCGCGGCTCCGAGGCGCACGGTGCGCACGCGCTTGAACACGAGCAGCAGCAGCACCGAGGTGAGCGCGATCACCAGGAAGAACAGCCACTTCGGCATGATCTCCCACCACCAGTCGTAGAACTTGGTGTAGAGGAACACGACGAAGAACACGAGCCCGGTGTTGACGACCTCGGGCCAGTGGCGCTTCGCGCCGAGCCACACCGCTCCGGCGGAGAGCGCGAAGCCGAGGACCTGGTACGCGCCCTCGATGATCCTGCCGTCGAAATCGAGGTAGCTGATCTCGCCCCAGTTCGACAGCACGAGCACCGGAAGGAACACGGCGAGCAGCGCGAAGACGCGGTAGATCGCCCCGAAGCCCGGGTAGCGCCGGTGATCGACGAGCTGCGGCACGAGGAACATCGCGATCGCCGCCGGAAAGAAATTCTCCGGGCGCTCGCCGAAGTAGAGCCAATACATCCCGCTCCAGGTGCCGGTGCGCGCCGAGATGAACGCGATCAGGCACAGGATGCCCGCGGCGAGCAGGAGCCTCAGGTCGCAGGCGTAGGCGAGCAGCAGCGCGAACGCCGCCCAGGGGAGCAGCGCCTTGTCCGACGGCGTGATGTCGAAGATCTGCCCGAGCATGGCGATGTTCAGCACGAAGCACGCGAACGCCACCATCGCGGCGAGCTTGGTGAAGTAGCCGGTCGCGTCGCGCGCCTGGACGAGCAGCGTGGCGAGGAAGGTCCCGAACGCCGCCGCGAGCAGGACGCCGACCTGCGCCGCGGTCGGCAGCAGGCCCCAGAACTGGTAGAAGAGGAAGAACACGCTCGCCGCGAGCGCGAGCGCGCCGAGGAAGGACGCGACGCGCATCCCGAGCGAGAGCTGCTTGGCTTCGGCGTCGCGGTCGATGTCGAAGGCGCTGGCGTAGCCCGCGAGCAGACCGTCGTGGTGCGCGTCGACGGCGCGGCGCTGCTCGGCCGCGAGCGCGGCCACGCCTTCGCGCTCCAGGCACTCGAGCTCGGCCCGGAACGCCCGGATCTGGTCGGCGCGCTGCTGCGCTTCGCTGCGCGAAGAGGCGCTCATCTACTCCCCCCCGGCGACTATACCATTCGGCGCCCGCCAATCGGTCTACGCCCGGAAAGGGCGCGTGGAAATGCGTCGCCCGGAAGATACAGTCCTGTTCAGACTATTCGTTCCAACGGATCACCCATTGTGACGCCTTATCCCGATCCCCATGCATTCCATTCGGAGCTGTGCCGGTTCAACGCCGGCAGGCTGACCCCCGCCCGTATCCGACCCGACTGGGAGGCCGACATCCGCGCGGAGGGGGACATGCGCGCGACCGAAGGCTATTTCGTCGAGGTCGAGCGCGCCCGCGCGTTCGAGCGCGCCGCGCAGGCGCCCTGGGACGCGGCCGGCTTCACGGACTGGTTCGAGGACTTGCGCCGCTGCGGTCCGGGCCAGGGCGACCCGCTCTTTCCGTGGCTCGCGGAGCAGGCGACGCTCGAGCAGATGCGCTGGTTCCTCACCCAGGAGGCGGCCGGCGAGGCCGGCTTCGACGACCTGGTGGCGATGGCCCAGGTGAAGCTGCAGCCGGTGCGCGCGAAGCTCGAGATGGCGCGCAACTACTGGGACGAGATGGGCCGCGGCCACGAGCGCGGCATGCATGGCCTGATGCTCCACGCCGTGGTGCGCGAGCTGGGCTTGCGCCCGAGCATCGCCGACACCGTGTGGGAGTCGCTCGCGCTCGCGAACCTGATGGTCGCGCTCGCGGCGAACCGGCGCTACGCCTACCAGGCGATCGGCGCGCTCGGCGTGATCGAGATGACGGCGCCGGGACGCGTCGCGCTCGTGAACGAGGGCCTGAAGCGCCTCGGGGTGGCGACCGACGCGCGCCTGTACTTCCAGCTGCACTCCGAGCTCGACGTCAAGCACTCGAAGGCCTGGAACGCCGAGGTCCTGTACTCGATTGTCGACTCGGATCCCGAGCTCGCGCAGCCGATCGCCGAAGGCGCGCTGATGCGGCTCGCGTGCGGGGCGCGCTGCTTCGAGCGCTACCGCCGGCATTTCGGGCTGACGTGACCTCCTCGGCCGCGACGCTGCTGCGGCGCTGGGCCGGCGCGGCCGTCCCGGCGGCCGGCGCGAGCGCCGGCTGGACCCAACTGGGGCTCGCCCTGAAGTACGGCGTGGCCGGCGGGCTGCGCGCCCGCTCGCCGCTCGTCGCCCGGCGCTGCGCCGGGCTGCTCGGCCGCGAGCGCGCCGATCCGGCGCTGCACCGCGCGCGCGCCGAGGCGCTGCTCGCGCGCACGCTGCGCGCAGCGCGCCGCATCCCGGCGCACGCGGGTGCCGCTGCGCGCGCCCCGGCGTCGGACCTGCTCGCCTGGCTCTCACGCGAGGTCCCGATCATGGACAAGGCGTCCCTCAAGACGCAACGCGAGACTTACTACCCGAACCGCGGCCGGCGGCTGCCGTGGTGGCCGCTCGGGGAGAGCAGCGGCAGCACCGGCTCGCCCACCGAAGTCTTCCGCAGCCTCGACTCGATCCTCTGGGAGGAAGCCTTCCACCGCCAGCACTGGCGCTGGGCGGGCGTGCACGCCGCCGAGCGCCAGGCCGTCCTGCGCGGCGACCGGGTGAAGCCGCTCGAGGACCGCGAGCCGCCGTACTGGCTCGAGGACCGCGTCGGCCGGCAGCTCGTCCTGTCCACGCGGCACCTGGACGAGCGCACGGCGCGCGACTTCGCCGAGGCCATCGCGCGCTTCGGCGCGGTGCAGCTGCGCGCCTACCCGTCCGCGGCGTACGCCCTCGCCGCCGCGCTCGAGGGCCGGCGGCCGCGCACGCGGCTGTGGTCGGTGATCACCGGCTCGGAGATGCTCTACCCGTTCCAGCGCGCGAAGATCGAGGCGGCGCTGGGGGCGCGCGTGTACTCGTTCTACGGCATGTCCGAGCGCGCGGTCTTCGCCGCCGAGTGCGAGCACGCTCGCATGCACGTGAACCCGGAATACTCGATCGTCGAGATCGTGGACGAGCGCGGCCGGCCGACCGACGACGAGGGTTTCCTCGTCGGCACCACGCTGCGCAACGATGCGATGCCGCTCCTGCGCTACCGTCTCACCGACACCGCGCGCTGGGACCGGCGCCCATGCCCTTGCGGCCGCACGTATCCGGTGATCGAGGCGCTCTCGGGCAAGATCGAGGACCGCGTCTACGACCTGCGCGGAAGGCCGATCACGGCGGCGGTCGTCGGCTTCGCGTACAAGGGGCTGCTCAACATCCGCAAGGGCCAGATCGCGCAGACCGCGCGCGACCGCTGGGTGGCGCGGCTCGTCCCCGGGCCGGAGTACGGAGCCGCCGACGCCGAGCGCTTCCTCGCGAACGTGCGCACCCACGTCTCGGCCGAGGTCAACGTCGCGATCGAGCTGGTCGACGACATCCCGGCGCTGCCGAGCGGCAAGTACAAGTGGGTGTCGCAGGAATGGCGCGGCGCGCCCTCAGCCCCCGCGCGCGAGGCCATCCAGCCAGCGCCCGCT
Organism: Burkholderiales bacterium; assembly: GCA_035651815.1. Lineage (GTDB taxonomy): Bacteria > Pseudomonadota > Gammaproteobacteria > Burkholderiales > SG8-39 > VBDM01. The sequence goes on from DASRFB010000135.1 coordinate 44,820, forward strand.
CGCGTCCCCGACCTCGTCTAGCACCTCGGCGTCGGTCCTCCCCGAGGACTTGAGCACGCGGAAGGAATGGTCGGCGCCTTCGAGCCAGTGCATCGTCCACCGGGCGAGGCCGCCGACAGCCACGTCCATGAGGTCGCGCCGGCACAGCGCGTCGCGCGTGCCGTTGAAGCACAGGACCGGCACGCGGATCTTCGGCAGGTGCGCGTCGCGCGGCTTTTCCGGCTGCCCCGCCGGGTGCAGCGGATAGGCGAGGAGCAGCAGCCCGTCGCAGTCGAAGCCCTCCGCCGCGAGCATGGACGCGGCGCGGCCGCCCATCGAGCGGCCGCCGATGACGAGCATGTCGGGACGGCGCTCGTCGCGCACGCGGGCGGCGACGCCGGCGATCGTCGCCTCGAACGCGGGCATGGGATCGGGCCGTTTCGAGCCGAGGTCACGGTACGGGAAGTTGAACCGCACGACCTCGAGGCCGCGCGCTTCGAGGACCTTCGCGACCGCGAGCATGCCGCGGTCGTCCTTGTGGCCGCCCGCGCCGTGCGCGCAAACGAAGACCCGACCCGCCATTCAGCGCCGCTTCAGGACCTCGGGATTGACGACGTTGATCGGCGCGCCCTTCGCATACGCGACGATCTGGTCGAACACGTCCGAGAACTGCGTCTCGTACTCCTCGCGCGTGACGTAGCCGACGTGCGGCGTGCACACGACGTTGTCCATCGCGAACAGCGGGTGCGAGCCGTCGCGGATCGGCTCCTGCTCGTAGACGTCGACCGCGGCGAGTCCGGGACGGCCCGCCTTCAGCGCGTCGACGAGCGCGCCCGGCTCGATCAGGCCGGCGCGGCTGGTGTTGACGAGGAGCGCCGTGGGCTTCATGCGCGCGAGGTCCGCGCGCGTGACGATTCCGCGCGTCGCGTCGACCAGGCGCATGTGCAGCGAGACGACGTCGCACTGCTCGTAGAATTCCTCGCGGCTGCGCGCGGCGACGTAGCCGTCGCGCTCGGCGCGCTGGCGCGACGCGTCGCGTCCCCACGCGAGCACGCGCATGCCGAAGGCGCGGCCGTAGCCCGCGACCACCGCGCCGATGCGCCCGTAGCTGTGCACGCCGAGCGTCTTGCCGCGCACCGAGCCGAAGACGCCCGTCTGCCACGCGCCGCGCTTGAGCGCCTCGACCTGCTGCGGGATGCGGCGCATCGCGGCGAGGATCAATCCCCAGGCGAGCTCCGCGGTCGCGTACGAAGGCGTACCGTCGTGCTGGAACGACGAGACGATCACGCCCTGCCGCGTGCACGCCGCGACGTCGATGTGGGGATAGACGCTGCGCTGGCTGATCAGGCGCAGCTTCGGCAGCCGCTCGAGCAGCGGCGCCTGGATCTTCGTGCGCTCGCGGATCAGCACGACGGCCTCGGCGTCCTTCAGGCGCTCGGCGAGCCGGTCGGTGTCCTGCACGTGGTCGTTCCACACCGTGACGTCGTGGCCCGCGAGCTTCGCGAAGCACTCGAGCGTGCGCAGCGTATCGAAATAGTCGTCGAGGATGGTGATTTTCATGGTGCGGGCATTATCGCGCCTCCGCCGCCTTCGGGTTTACCCGGGCCATGGCGCCCGTTCCCGTCGCCGTTTCGCAAGCTCGCGTCCGCCGTTATGACTACGGTTTGCGTCAAGCGCGTGCTCGGAATCGAAAGCTATAGTCGGCTCGCCATGGCCCGCTCGCCGTCCCGCCGTCCCCGATGAAGCGCCGGCGCCTCGTCGTCGTCGGAACGCTCGCCGCGAACCCCTACGCCGGCATGGCGTGGATGCACATGCAGATCGCGCTCGGCCTCGCGCGGCTCGGGCACGAGGTCTGGTACTTCGAGACGAGCTCGGGCTGGCCCTACGACCCGGTGCGCGGCACCGTCGTGTGCGCCTCCGACTACGCGGTGCCGTATCTCGCGCGCACCGCCGAGGCCTTCGGCCTCGCCGGCCGCTGGGCGTATCGCCGCAGCTACTCGGACAAGGAATGGCTCGGCCTGCCGCGCGCCGAGGCCGAGGCGCTGCTCGCCGGCGCCGACGCGGTCTTCAACGTCGCCGGCGCCACCAAGTTCGCCGAGGAAGGATTGAAGGTCGGGCGGCTCGTGTACTTCGGCACCGACCCGGTCGGCGACGAGGTCGCGGTGAGCCGCGGAGAAAAGCAGTGGCTGGTCGACGAGCACCACGACTTCGTCACCTACGGCGAGCGCATCGGCCGGCCCGGCTGCGCGATTCCGCCGCTGCCGCGCCTGCGCGCGCGCACGCGCCAGCCCGTGATCCTCGACCTCTGGGCCGGCACGCAGCCCTCGCGCGACGCCTACACGACCGTCTGCAACTGGCGCCAGGACGGCGCGGTCGAATTTCGCGGCGACACGTACTTCTGGAGCAAGGACCGCGAGTTCCGCAAATTCATCGGGCTGCCGCGCCGCGTCGCGCGGCCGGTCGAGCTCGCGCTCGGCGTGCACGACCTCGACGCCGAGAGCCGCGCCCTCCTCGACGAGAACGGCTGGCGCCTCGCCGACGCGCACGGCTTCACGCAGGATCCCTGGAAGTACCGCGACTACGTGCGCGCCTCGCGCGCCGAGTTCACCGTCGCCAAGGACCAGAACGTGCGCCTGAAGAGCGGCTGGTTCAGCGAGCGCAGCGCGAGCTACCTCGCCGCCGGGCGTCCCGTGATCACGCAGAACACCGGCTTCGGCGACGTGCTGCCGACCGGCGAGGGGCTGTTCGCCTTCGACACGCTCGCGGAGATCGTCGCCGCCTTCGAGGCGATCGAATCCGATTACGCGCGGCACGCGCGCGCGGCGCGCCTCATCGCGGAGGAATACTTCCGCGCCGAGACCGTCCTCGGGCGGCTGCTGCGCGACCTGGGACTGTGACGGCCGTGGACGCCGGATGAGACGCTCCCTCATCGTGAACGCCGACGACTTCGGCCAGACGGCCGGCGTCAACCGCGGCATCATCGCCGCGCACGAGAAGGGCATCGTCACCAGCGCGAGCCTCATGACTCACGGCGCCGCCGTGCGCGAGGCGGTCGACTACGCGCTTTCGCACCCGGCGCTCGGCGTCGGGCTGCATGCCGACCTCGGCGAATGGTTCTATCGCGACGGCGCCTGGCACGCGCGCTACCAGCGCGTCCGGCTCGACGACGCCGGCGAGGTCGCGCGCGAGCTCGCGTCGCAGCTCGACGCGTTCGAGCGCGTCACGGGCCGCGCGCCGACGCACCTCGACTCGCACCAGAACGTGCATATGCGCGAGCCGGCGCGCACCTGCTTCGTGCAGGCGGCCGGGCGCTTGAACATTCCCTTGCGCGCCTGCGCGCCCGACTTCCACTGGTGCGGCGACTTCTACGGGCAGACGGCCGAAGGCATGCCCTTCCCGCAGGCGATCCGCCCCGAGAGCCTCGTGCGCATCATCGAGACGCTGCCCGAAGGCGTCACCGTGCTCGTGTGCCACCCGGCCGAAAGCGCAGACCTCGAGACCACCTACCTGCACGAGCGCCGGATCGAGCTCTCGACGCTGTGCGATCCGCGCGTACGCGCCGCGCTCGCGTCACGGGGCGTGGCGCTGCGCTCGTTCGGCGAGGCGCTCCGTGGACGCGACGGCGAGCGCGAGCAGGTACGCGGCTATTGGGGCCGCGCTTCTTTCCGCTGACGCCGACCCGCCGCGCGCTATTGCCCTCCGAGCTGGATCAGCTTGCATTCCATCACCCCTTTCCTGCCTTCGGCCTCGTCCACCAGCTGCAGATTGGATCTCGGCGCGAACATGCCCATCTTCATCTGCAGCCAGACGAAATAGTTCCGTCCGGACTGAGCGTCGATGGCGAGCGGATTGTCGGAGTCGGTCAACGACACGATCGTGTGCTTGCCGGGATTGACCGGCAGCAGGAAATAGGTCTTGGCCGCGGTATCGCCGACCATCCGCCCGTCGAGCGTGATCGGGTGCTTGATCGCCATGCCGAGGCTCTCGTTGCGATACACATAGATGTTCGCCTTGCCGGGCGTCGTCGCGAAGCTCTTGGCCGTGGAGTCGCTGCCGTCGGAGGCCATCGGCACGGTCGCGCAGGCCGACAGCAGGGCGTAAGAAGCGAAGACTGCGATAAGACTGCATTTGCGAAGCATGGATGATCTCCCTGGGTTTGGGGCCTCAGTCGGGCTTGAACGTGCCCGATCCGTAGAGCCCCGAATAAGAGGCGCGCGTCACGGGGACCGTGCGCTCGCCGGACGGCCCGCGGACGACGATCGACACCGGGGTATCGACCTTACCGAAGAGCCGGCCCATCGCATCGTCGGAACCGGACACGGGGACCCCGTCGACGGAGACAATGACATCCCCTTCCGCGATGCCGACGCGCGCCGCAGGCGAGCCGCGAGTGATGCTCGCCGCGCGCACGGCACCGCCGTCCGCGGCGACCTTATAGATGCCGGTCGCCCCGGCCTGCTGGAGCTCCATGTACCCGGCCTTCTCGTAGCCCTCGACGCAATTCTTGAACGAGACCGAAGCGATGATGCCGCCGGTGATACCGGCGGAGGTCCGATAACAGTGCGCGAACTCGTTGCGCGAGTTCACCAGCGAGCCGTACTGAGCCGTGACGCAGCCCGTCAGGCTTGCGCCCGCCACGGCGACCCAGAAAAAGACTTTCATCGTCCCCCCGTGCCCGGGTCACTACGCGGACCTTGGCGCGGACGTATATGTACGCCCGCGGGGGGAGCGGCGTCTACTGTCGAAAACTACAGGTGCATCACTCCGCCTTAGCGCCCGAGAAGATGACGACCTTCTCCCACTTCGCCGTCTCGGCGGCGATCACGCGGCCGAAGTCCTCGGGCGTCCCCTTGATCGGCTTGCCGCCCAGCTCGGCGTAGCGCTTCAGCATCCCGGGATCCTCGAGCGCGCGGTTCACCGCGGCGTTCACCTTCATGATCGCCTCGCGCGGCGAGCCTTTCGGCATGCCGATGCCGAACCACGCGGTCGCCTCGTAGCCCGGAAGCGTCTCGGCGACGGTCGGCACGTCGGGCAGCGCCGCGTCGCGCTCGGCCGAGGTCACGGCGAGCGCGCGCAGCTTGCCGCCGCGGATGTGCCCGATCGAGGACGGCAGGTTGTCGAACATCACGTGCACCTGCCCCGGGATCAGGTCGGCGAGCGCGGGCCCGGCGCCCTTGTACGGGACGTGCAGCATCTGGCAGCCGGTCATCGACTTGAACAGCTCGCCCGAGAGGTGCACCGACGTGCCGCTCCCCGAGGAGGCCATGTTGATCTTGCCCGGGTTCTTCCTGCAGTAGTCGATGAACTCGGCGACCGTCTTCACCGGCAGCGACGTCGTCACCTCCATCACGTTCGGCGTGCGCACGAGGCCCGCCACCGGCGCGATGTCGCGCAGGAAGTCGAACGGCAGGTTCTTGTAGAGCGTCGTGTTGATGCCGTTCGCGGGATTCACCAGGAGCATCGTGTAGCCGTCGGGCGCCGAGCGCACCACGTAATCGACGCCGATGTTGTTGCCGCCGCCCGGCCGGTTCTCGATCAGGAACGACTGGTGCAGCTGCTCGGCGAGCCAGTTCGAGGTCAGGCGCGCGAGCACGTCGGTCGTGCCGCCGGGCGGGTACGGCACGACCCATTTCACCGCGTGGGTGGGGTACTCGGCGGCGGCGACGGCGGGCGCTAGACACACGACGAGCGCGGCGAGGCGGGCGAGCGGGCGCATGGCGGCTCCTTTTCGTGACAGCCGCCATCGTAGCGGAAGTCGCGATGACAAAGACGTCCGCTCGCGCGGACGCTTCCGTCCGGGCGGCCGCGCCGCTATGGGAAATGCCGCGGCCGGCGCCGCGCCCGGACAGGAACATCCAGGCGCGAGCGGCGGGCGCGCCGGCCGGGTTCCGAAGAATCAGGCACTTGGCCGGCGCGTGCCGCTGGCACCGCGCTTGCAAACACGGTCCGGCGAGAACTCTCTCATGACGGGCCGTGCTCGATGCTCAACGGAACAGGTCGTCAGATCGTTGTCGCGCTACTGGCGCGAGAACCCCTTCGCCTGCGACACCGCCGAGGGCATCCGCCTGTGGTGGCTCGCGCCGGCCGATGACATCTCGATCGAGCAGGTCCACGTCGCGCTCGCGTGGCTGTGCGAGCGCGGCGTCGCCGAGCGGCTGCTCGCTGCCGACGGACGCCCGCGGTTCCGGCGCGCCGGCGCGCGCCGCCGCCGCCGCGCCTCCTGAGGAAGGTCCACGCCCATGATCGACGTCGCCGCAGCGTTCCTGGTGAAGGAGCTGAACGCGTACATGCTGGCGCGCACCGGCACGAGCTTCGGCAGCGCGCTGCTCTCGCGCGTGGTCGGCGACAACGGCAAGTGGGCGATCCCGGACGACCAGGTCGGCGTCGCGCTCGTGAGCGTCGAGGAGGAGCGCGCGCTGCGCTCGCAGGTGCCGCAGACCGCGTACGCGGACGGCCGCCAGGTGGTTCTCGAGCCCGATCTCAAGCTGAACCTGAACCTGCTCCTTGCCGCGAACTTCAAGCAGTACGACCAGGGGCTGCGCCAGCTCGCGCTCGTGCTCACGTTCTTCCAGTCGCACGGCGTGTTCACGCGCGAGCGCAATCCCGGGCTCGACCCGCGCATCGCGAAGCTCGGCGTCGACCTCGTCTCGCTCACGTTCGAGCAGCTCAACCAGCTGTGGACCTTCGTCGGGGCGAAGCAGCTGCCCTCGGCCGTGTACCGCGTGCGCCTGGTCGCGCTGCAGGACCCGCAGCCCTCCGCGGTGCAGCCGCCGATCACGGCGATCGGCTCGAGCCTCGAGGCGATATGACCATCGAATTCCTGCCGCTGCTCACGCTCGAGGCGACGCACGAGTACTACGGCGGGCGCTGCCCGGACGTCGCGTTCTGGATCCCTTCGGGCACGCAGCGCCTGCTCGCGGGCGCGCACGCGCTCGCGAAGCCGCGCGAGGACCGCCTCAACGTGCTGTTCGAGCGCAAGGACGGCGGCGGCGCGTTCGAGCCCCGGCTCACGCTCGCCGGCGCCACGCTGCAGATCGGGCTGAAGCTCCTGAACCCGGAGTTCGCCAACTTCACCGTGCTGCCGCTCGCGCCCGGCGGCGGCCTGCCGCTGTACCGCAGCGGCGCGAACCCCGGCGCGCTGCAGGCGCCGGTGGCGCTGCTGCTCGATCCCGCGCACCCCGACGACGCCGAGCTCCTGCGCGCGGGGCTGCTCTGCCTGGTCGAGATCACGGTCGGCGCCGGCTTCCACGCCGCGCCGCCCGCGTTCGCCGTGCCGTTCGCGGCGCGCGCCGAGACGCTGAAGTACTACGTCGTCGCGCGCAACTACACCGCGGGCGAGTTCAACCAGCTCGACGTGAGCGACGCCGGATTCGGCGCCGACGCGCGGGCGCAGATCCATTTCGACCGCGTCGCCTCCTCGGCCTTCACCGCGGCCGAGATCCCGGCGACGCAGCTCGGCGCGCCCGACGCGCGCGTCGCGCTGTTCCGCTCGCAGCAGCCCGTGGCGCGGCGCGGCAAGGCGCGCACCCGCATCCAGCTCGCCCGCAACAACGACGTCATCGTCTCGCAGCTTCCCCAGCCCGGCGCCGCGGCCGCGACCGCGGACCTGGTGGTCCACCTGTCCAAATAGAGGTCACCCATGCCCAGCAACCTCGTCACGCCCGGTGTCTACGTCAAGGAGATCAAGGTCTTCCCGCCCTCGGTGGCCGAAGTCGAGTCGGCGGTCCCGGCCTTCGTCGGCTACACGCAGACGGCGAAGAAGGACGCGGACAACGACCTGGTCCTGAAGCCCACGCCGATCTTCTCGATGACGCAGTTCGAGCAGTACTACGGCCGGGCGCACGTGCCCGAGTACGACATCACGATCACCGAGACGAGCGACGGCGTGAAGACCTCGACGCTCACCGCGCCGGCGAGCCCGGTGCCCGGGTTCACGCTCCTGCCCGACTACCTGCTCTACCACGCCGTGCGCATGTACTTCGAGAACGGCGGCGGCGGCCCCGCGTACATCGTCTCGGTCGGCCTGTACCAGGACGCGCCGGCGTTCGACCTGACCGGCGACGGCGGCACCGACCCGGCGACGGCGTACGGCCTCCAGGACGGCCTCGACAAGGTCAAGCTCGAGGACGAGCCGACTCTCCTCGTCGTCCCCGAGGCGGTGAAGCTCACTTACGCCAAGTACCTGACGCTGACGCAGGCGATGCTCGGCCAGGCGAGCGACCTCGGCGACCGCTTCGCCATCCTCGACGCCTTCGACGGCTACAAGCCCGCGCTCGACGACGTCGACGCCGGCGGCACCACGAAGAGCGTGGTCGCCGCGAACCGCGACGCCTGGCCGGTGGACACCGACATCCTGAAGTACGGCGCCGCCTACTACCCGTTCGTGAAGACCGCGATGAACCCGCCTTTCGACGAGACCACCGTGAACGTGACGCTGCCCGCGGGCGGCGCCGCGGTCACCCTCGCCTCGCTCAAGAACACCGACACCGCGAACTACAACGAGGCGAAGGCGCTGCTCGCCAAGGTGTTCCTGGTGCTGCCCGCGAGCGGCGCGGTGACGGGCGTCTACGCCTACACCGACACCGCGCGCGGCGTGTGGAAGGCGCCCGCGAACGTGTCGCTGAACGACGTGCTCGAGCCGGTCGTCAAGCTCGACGACACCGCTCAGGGCCCGCTCAACGTCGACCCGACCTCGGGCAAGTCGATCAACGCGCTGCGCGCCTTCGCCGGCAAGGGGACGCTCGTCTGGGGCGCGCGCACGCTCGCCGGCAACGACAACGAGTGGCGCTACGTCAACGTGCGGCGCTTCTTCAACATGGTCGAGGAGTCGGTGAAGAAGTCGACCTACTGGGCGGTGTTCGAGAGCAACGACTCGAACACCTGGGTGAAGGTGCGCGGCATGATCGAGTCCTACCTCACGCAGAAGTGGCGCGAGGGGGCGCTCGCCGGCGCCACGCCCAAGGACGCGTTCTTCGTGCGCGTCGGCCTCGGCACGACGATGGACGCCCAGGACATCCTCGAAGGCCGCATGAACGTCGAGATCGGCATGGCCGTGGTGCGGCCCGCCGAGTTCATCATCCTGAAGTTCTCGCACAAGATGCAGGTGTCCTGAAAGGAGCCCTGAGCCATGCCCGCACAATATCCGCTTCCCGTCTTCCACTTCACCGTGCAGTGGGGCGGCACCCGCGTCGGGTTCTCCGAGGTCACCGGCCTCACGCAGGAGAACCAGGCGATCGAGTACCGCGACGGCTCCTTCCCCGAGTACTCGTCGATCAAGATGCCGGGGCTGCGCAAGTTCTCCAACCTCACCTGCAAGCGCGGCGTGGTCAAGGGCGACAACGACTTCGCCAACTGGCTGTCGACGGTCAAGCTCAACACCGTCGAGCGCCGCGACCTGGTGGTGAGCCTGCTCAACGAGGAGCACACGCCGGTCATGACCTGGAAGGTGCACAACGCCTTCCCGGTGAAGGTCGAGGGGCCGCAGCTCAAGGCGAGCGGCAACGAGGTCGCGATCGAATCCATCGAGCTCGCGCACGAGGGGCTCGAGGTGCAGAACGAAGCCTGATGGCGCACTACTATCCTCCGAAGGCCTTCCACTTCAAGGTCGAGGTCCAGGGGCTCGAGGGCAGCGACAACGACGTGCGCTTCACCGACGTCGGCGGGCTCTCGGTCGAGATGGCCACCGAGGAGGTGGCCGAGGCCGGCGAGAACCGCTTCGTGCAGAAGTACCCCGTGCGCGCGAAGTATCCCGAGCTCGTGCTCAAGCGCGGGCTGCTCGTCGGCTCGGCCGTGTTCGACTGGATCCGCGACGCCGTCCAGGACTACGACATCGTCCCGAGGGACGTCGACGTGAAGCTGCTGAACGACGACCACCAGCCGCTGCTCACCTGGCACCTGGTGAACGCCTATCCGACCAAGTGGTCGGTCGCCGACCTGAACGCCTCGGGCAACGCGGTCGCGGTGGAGACGCTGCAGATGTTCTATCAGTACTTCACCGTGAACGCCGCCGCGGTGCCGCCGCTGGAGGCGTGACGTGCCGGTCATCGTCGACGAGATCGTGATCTCCGTGGAGGTGGCGCCGCAGGACGGCGCCGCGGGCGCGCCCGCCGCCGCCGCGGGCGGCACCCCCGATGCGCAACGCGCCTTCCTCGCCGAATGCGTCGAGCGCGTGCTCGACGTGCTGGCCCGCCGGGAGGAGCCGTGATCGGCGACGACAAGGGCGAACTGAACCGCCTCACGATCCGCGGCTACGTCAAGGCGGACTGCAAGGGCGACTTCGTCGAGTACACCGCCTACGTGAATCCCGCGGAGGTCACGCTGGGATTCGAGGCGGACTACGCGCAGCAGACCGGCGCCGGGAACACGCCGGGCCCGCAGCACTTCAACCGCATCAAGTCGGGCGACCTCACCGTCGCGCTGTTCCTGGACGGCACCGGCGCGAACGGGCGCAAGGTCGTGGTCCAGGACGAGATCCAGTCGTTCATGAACGCGACCGGCTACGACGGCCAGGGCCACGAGCCGCGCTACCTGCTGGTCGGCTGGGGCAAGCTGCCGGTGTTCCGCTGCCGGCTGAAGAGCGCCTCCACCGTATACAAGCTGTTCACGCCCGGCGGCGTGCCGCTGCGCGCGGTGATCACGGCGACCTTCACCGAGACCGTCGACGCCGGAACGAGCGAGCGCAAGGCCGGGAACGAGTCCGCGGACCTGACGCACGTGCGCCTGGTCAAGGCCGGCGACACCCTGCCCGCCCTGTGCCAGGCGATCTACGGCGAGCCGCGCCTGTACATCGACGTGGCGCGCGCCAACGCGCTCGACAACTTCCGCGCGCTGCGCCCCGGCATGCAGCTGCGCTTCCCGCCGCTCGCGAAATAGCATGCCCGCCGCCGCCCGCACGCTGCCGATCTCGTCCGCGCACCGCGAGTTCACGGTGAAGGTCGGCGGCCAGGCCCTCGGCCGCGAGCACCGGCTCGCGGCCGTGCACGTGACCAAGGCGGTGAACCGCATCTCGTCGGCGCGCCTGCACTACTACGACGGCTCGGCCGCGGCGAGCGATTTCCCGCTCAGCAACACGGGCACCTTCGTGCCGGGCGCCGAGGTCGAGATCCTCGCCGGCCCGCCCGACGACCCGGCGTCGATCTTCAAGGGCATCGTCGTGCGCCAGGGCATCCGCGTGCGCGACCAAGCCGCGCCGATGCTGATCGTCGAGTGCCGCCACGCCGCCGCGCGCCTCACCGTCGGCGCGAAGAACGCCTTCTACCTCGGCGAGAAGGACAGCGACGTCATCGCCGCGCTGCTCGCGGCGGCGAACGTCGACGCCGACGTCGAGGCGACGAGCGTGAGCCACCCGCAGCAGGTGCAGTTCCGCGCCACCGACTGGGACTACCTGCTCGCGCGCGCCGAGGCGAACGGCAAGATGGTCTTCACCAACGACGCGAAGGTCGCCGTGCGCGCGCCCGCGCTGTCGGGGACGCCCGCGGTGTCGCTGCTCTTCGGCGCGACCATCATGGAGCTCGACGCCGAGATCGACGCGCGCTCGCAGTTCTCGGCCGTGAAGAGCGTCACCTGGGATCCGGCGCAGCAGAGCCTGCTCGAGAAGGACGCGGCCGACCCGGGCGTGTCCGGCCCGGGGAACCTTTCGAGCGACGACCTCGCCGGCGTCGTCGCGCTGCCCGCCCTGGAGCTGCGCCACGCGGCGCTCGAAGGCGGCGAGGCCCAGGCCTGGGCCGACGCGCAGTGGCTGAAGTCCAGGCTCTCGAAGGTGAACGGCCGCGCGAAGTGCGAGGGCATCGCCACCGTGAACCCGGGCGACCTCGTCGACCTCTCGGGCATCGGCGAGCGCTACAGCGGCACGGCGTTCGTCGCCGGCGTGCGCCACGAGTACGACGGCGCGCAGGGCTGGAAGACGCACCTGCAGTTCGGCTCGGTCGACACCTGGGCCGCGGAGGAGCGCGCGATCTCGGCGCCGCCCGCCGCGGCGCTGCTCCCGGCGGTGAGCGGCCTGCAGATCGGCCAGGTCACGAGCAACGAGGACCCCGACGGCGAGCACCGCGTGCGCGTGCGCCTGCCGCTCGTCAGCGACCAGGCCGACGGCGTCTGGGCGCGCGTCGCCTCGCTCGACGCCGGCGACCAGCGCGGCTTCTTCTTCCGGCCCGAGATCGACGACGAGGTCGTGGTCGGCTTCCTCGACGACGATCCGCGGCGCGCGGTCATTCTCGGCATGCTGCACTCGAGCGCGAAGGCCGCGCCGCTGCAGGGCTCCGACGCCAACAACGAGAAGGTGTACCGCAGCCGCTCGGGCATGCGCCTGTACTTCGACGACGACAAGAAGATCGCGCTGCTCGAGACGCCCGCGGGCAACCGGCTCACGCTCTCGGAGCAGGACCAGGGCGTGAAGCTCGAGGACCAGAACGGCAACAAGATCGAGATGAGCGCCTCGGGCGTGAAGATCGAGAGCGCGAGCGCGCTCGAGCTGAAGGCGGGCTCGCAGCTGAAGCTCTCCGGCCAGGCCGGCGCCGAGCTCTCGAGCCCGGCCACCTGCAAGGTGCAGGGCAGCATGGTGCAGATCAACTAGGGACGGCGATGCCCGCGGCGGCCCGACTCGGCGACACGAGCACCCACGGCGGCGCGCTGACCGGCCCCGGGGTGCCGACCGTGCTGATCGGCGGCATGCCGGCGTCGGTCGCGGGCGACCTGCACGCCTGCGCGATCCCGCCGCCGCATCCGCCGGCCACGCCCTTTCCCATCGGCAGCGGCACGGTGCTGATCGGCGGGCGCCCGGCGCTGCGCACGAGCGACGCGTGCGGCTGCGGCGCCATGGCGGCGGTGGGCGCGCCTACGGTACTGATCGGCGGATGAGCGACTTCCTCGGCACCGGCTGGAGCTTCCCCCCGCGCTTCGACCGCGCCGCCGGCCGCGTCGCGATGGTCGACGACCTCGAGGACATCGAGGAGAGCCTGCGCATCCTGTTCGGAACGCGCCGCGGCGAGCGCCTGTTCCGCCCCGACTACGGGCTCGACATGCACGACATCCTGTTCGATCCGCTCAACACGACGCTGCGCACGCTGCTCGAGGAGCGCGTCAAGCTCGACATCCTCCAGTACGAGCCGCGCATCGAGCCGCTCGCGCTCGGCGTCTCGGCGCCCGACGCGGCGTCGGGCCGGCTCTACATCGAGCTCGCCTACCGCGTGCGCGCCACCAACTCGCGCTACAACCTCGTGTTCCCGTTCTACCGCATCGACAGCAACGAGGTCGCGGGCTCGGCCGGAGGCGCCTGACCTTGGACATCGTCGAGAGCCTGATCGCGCGGCCGGGACAGACGCAGGACGAGCGCCTGCCGGCCGGGCTCGCGCCGCGCTTCGTCGACGTCGAGGAGCGCACCGCGGCCGACCTGTACCGCTACGCGCGCGCGCTCGCCGCGCAGGTGAACTTCTTCGACGCGCCCGGCGGTACGGTGCAGGCGACGGGCGACTGGACGCCGTTCTTCGGCGGCGCGCTGCCGGCCGGCCGCGACGGCACGACGCCGCCGCACCTCGCGCTGCTCGCCGCCTTCCTCAAGCTCTACCGCGTGCCGCGCGCCGCGATGAACGGCATCGGCGCGCGGCACCTGGAGTTCTTCTACCGGCGCGTCCTCGGCTTCGCGGCGCGCGTGCCGCGGCCCGACCGCGCGCACCTGCTGATCGAGCTGAAGAAAGGCGCCGAGCCGGTCGCGATCGGGCCGGCGCACGCGTTCGGCGCGGGCAAGGACGCCGCGGGCGCCGAGCGCGTGTACGCGCCGCTCGAGGAGACCGTGATCAACGCGGCCAAGGTCGAGAGCCTGCGCTCGGTCTTCGTCGACCCGGCGGGCGGCGGCACGGTGTGCTTCGCGCCGCAGGCCGACTCGGCCGACGGGCTGGGCGCGCCGCTGCGCGGCGACGAGGCGAAGTGGCGCGGCTTCGGCTCGCCGGACCTGCCGGCGGCGCCGGTCGGCTTCGCGATCGCGGCGCCGGTGCTGCGCATGGCGCAGGGACGGCGCGCGGTGACGCTCGCGCTCGAGGTCGACGGCCTCGGCGCCGGGCTGACCGCGACCCAGCTCGAGCAGCGCCTCGAGTGCTTCGTCACCGGCGCCAAGGGCTGGCTCGGCCCCTACGTGCCCGACGCGACGCTCGCCCCGGGCACGCTCGCGCTCGCGTTCACCGTGCCGCCCGAGGACGACGCGGTCGCCGACTACGACACCGCGAAGCACGGCCACGCGTTCGCCGCCGCGGCGCCGGTGGTGCAGGTGCTGCTCAAGGTCGAGGACGACGAGCACCGGCCGCAGGGCTACCGCGACCTGATGCCGGCGGTCGTGCACCGCGCGAGCGTCGCGGTCGACGTCGCCGGCGTCACCGCGCTCGCGCTCGAGAGCGACCTCGGCCCGCTCGATCCCAAGCGCGCGTGCATGCCGTTCGGACCGACGCCCGTGCCCGGGTCGCGCTTCATGGTGGGCTGTCCCGAGGCGCTCGCGAAGAGCCTGTCCGAGCTGAGCCTCGAGCTGAGCTGGCTCGGCGTGCCCTCGCCCTTCGCCGGCGTCTACGCCGACTATCCCGATCCCCCGACCGAGTCCTCGCTCACGGTGAGCGCGGCGCTGCGCGACGCGGCCGGCCACACGATCCCGGCGTCCCGGCACTTCGCGCTGCTGCAGCCGCGCGACGGCGCCAAGGTGACGATGACGCTGATCGGCGCCGGCGCCTCCCCGGCCGCCGGCGCCGGGCCGCGCTTCGAGGCGCTGCCCGCGCTGCGGCTGCGCGCCTTCGAGCTGGGCGGCGGCGCGATGTTCAGCGTCGCCGCGCGGCGCGAGCGGCTGCGCTTCCCCGTCTACGGCTTCGGCGCGAGCCCCGCGCCCGAGCAGCGCGCCGGCTTCGTCACCTTCACGCTCGACCGCGACTTCGGCCACACCGACTACCGCTCGAAGCTGCTCGCGCAGCATCCGCTCGCGCACGAGCCTTATACGCCGACGCTCTCGGGCATCTCGCTCTCGTACAAGGCGGCGAGCGCGGCCGTCCCGGTGGATTCCGCGTCCGACGCCGACTTCGCGAGCGGCGAGCTGCAGTTCTTCCACGTCGGCTGCTTCGGCCAGCGGCGCGAGCACGGCTGGCTGCGCGCGCAGCTCGCGTTCGTCGCCGACAAGCGCGTGCCGCTGTTCCCGGACTACCCCGACGAGGGCGAGCTGCTGATCGGGCTGTCGTCGCTCGCCGCCGGCGACGGCGTCTCGCTGCTCTTCAAGGTCGCCGAAGGGAGCGCCGATCCCGACGTCGACCCGCAGCCCGAGGTGCGCTGGGCGGTGCTGTGCGACAACTACTGGAAGCCGCTCGCCGGCGGCGACTCGGTGCGCGACGCCACCGACGACCTGCTCGCGACCGGCATCGTCGCGGTCACCGTGCCGGCCGAGGCGACGACGCAGAACACCTTCCTGCCGCCGGGCCTGCTGTGGCTGAAGGCGTCGGTGCAGCGCGACACGACCGGCGTGTGCGCGCTCGTCGCCGTCGCCGCGAACGCGATCGAGGTCGAGCGCGCCTCCGCCGCGCCGCCCGCGGCGCGCCTGTGGACGCCGCTGCCGAAAGGCACGATCGCGAAGCTCAAGACGCCGGTCGCCGCGGTGAAGGGCGTGAAGCAGCCGTACGCGAGCTTCGGCGGCACGGTGCTCGAGTCCGGCCGCGCGCTCGACACGCGCGCCGCCGAGCGGCTGCGCCACCGCGCGCGCGCGATCGCGGCCTGGGACTACGAGCGCATCGTGCTCGAGGCCTTCCCCGAGATCCGCAAGGTCAAGGCCGTGCCGCACTGCGCGGTGCAGGGCGGCTTCCTCGATCCCGGGCACGTGACGCTCGTCGTCGTGCCCGACCTGCGCCTGCGCAACGCGGTCGATCCGCTGCAGCCGCGCGCCGACGCCGACACGCTGCGCCGCGTGCGCGAGCTCGTGCAGGCGCGCGCGCCGATGCGCATCGGCGTGCACGCGCGCAACCCGCGCTTCCAGCGCATCCGGCTCGACTTCAAGGTGCGCTTCCGCCCCGGCGTCGAGTTCAACTACCACGCGCGGCTGCTGCGCGAGGCGCTCATCGACCACCTGTGCCCGTGGCGCCACGATCCGGGAGCGGCGATCGCGTTCGGCGGCACCGTCCACAAGTCGCAGCTGCTCGACTTCGTCGAGGACACCGGCTACGTCGACTACGTCACCGACTTCCGCATGCACGACCTGCGCGGCGGCACCGCAGACGCCGAGGACGTCGAGGAGGCGCGCGCGCAGACGCCCGACACCATCCTCGTGTCCGACGCGAGCCACGACATCGCGCCGGTGCCCGACGCGGCCGCCGCATGAGCCTGCCCGCGATCCCCGTCGTGCGCAAGCCCGACCTCGAGCCGCTCGGGCTCGACCAGCAGCCGCTGTTCGACCTCGGGATGCGCGCGGTGCGCGCCTACGCGAGCGAAGTGTGGACCGACCACAACGTGCACGACCCCGGGGTGACGGCGCTCGAGCTGCTGTGCTACGCGCTCACCGACCTGTGCTACCGCGCCTGCTACCCGATCGAGGACCTGCTCGCGCTCGAGCGCGGCAACGCGGCGGGCATGGCGGGCCAGTTCTACACCGTGCGCCAGGCGCTCCCGAACGCGCCGCTCACCGAGCTCGACTACCGCAAGCTGCTGATCGACGTCGACGGCGTGCGCAACGCCTGGATCCTCCCGGCCGACGCCGATCCGATCTACGTCGATCCCGCCGCGGGCGAGCTGCTCGCGGCGAGCCCGGGGACGCCCGACATCCGCGAGGTGCGGCTGCGCGGCCTGTACCGGGCGCTGATCGAGCTGCAGGATCCGGACGCGGCCCCGGCCGACCGCGCCCGCGTGGTCGCGGCGGCGGCCGCGGCGCTGCAGTCGCACCGCAACCTGTGCGAGGACTTCACCGGCGTCGACGTCGTCGATACGCAGGCGTTCCTGCTGTGCGCCGAGGTGGAGATCGAGCCGCAGGCCGACCCGAGCGAGACCTATGCGGAGATCCTGGTCGCGGTGCAGGAGCACCTCGCCCCCGGCGTGCCGCGCCACGCGCGCTCGGACATGCTCGCGCGCCCGGCCGCCGACGGCAGCGAGCGCACCGATCCCGATCTCTACGAGGGTCCGGCGCTCGCGCACGGCTTCATCGACGATGGCGAGCTCGCCGCGGCCGAGCTGCGCGCGACCATCCGGCTCTCCGACGTGATCGCGCTCGTGATGGACGTCGACGGCGTGCGCGCGGTGCGCGAGATCGTGCTGCGTCCCGCCGACCCCGACGAGGCCGAGGCGACGAAGGACGACAGCAAGTGGGAAGTTCGCGTCGATCCCGGCCGGCGATCGGTGCTCGACCCCGATCGTTCGCGCCTCGTCCTGTACAAGAACGGCATGCCGCTGCCGCGCGGCGCCGACGTCGCGGCGCGCTACCAGGCGCTGAAGGACGCGGCCGAGGCGCTGTTTCGCCCGCGCGCGATGGGCGACCCCGCGATCCCGCTCGGGCGCTGGCGCGGCGCGTCCGGCTACGCGTCGCTGCAGCAGCATTTCCCCGACGTGTACGGCATCGGCGGCGCCGCGCTGCCGCCCGGCGCCGGGCCCGAGCGCGCGGCGCAGGCGCTGCAGCTCGAGGGCTATCTCCTGTTCTTCGACCAGTGGCTCGCGAACGCCTTCGCGCAGCTCGGCGGCGTGCGCGACCTGTTCTCGCGCGATCCGGAGATCGCGCGCACGTATTTCGCCCAGCCGGTTCCGGGGATGGACGCGCTGTACCGCCCCGGGGCGGGAGCGGTCCCGCTCGAGAGCGCGGCCGAGGCGATCGCGCGCCGCAACCGCTTCCTCGATCATCTCGTCGCCCGCTTCGCCGAGCGCCTGCCCGACGATCTGCAGGTCCAGGCGGCGCTCTTCGGCGCGACGCCCGCCGCGCTCGCGCGCGCGAAGTGCGCCTTCCTCGCGCACGTCCCGCGCCTTTGCGCCGAGCGCGGCCTCGCGTTCGACTACACGGCCGATCCGGCGTCGAGCGCGCACGCGGCCGACGTCTCGGGCCTCGAGAAGCGCCTCGCGCACCTGCTCGGCCTGGGCAGCCTCGCGCGCGAGGTCTACCAGGAGCAGGACGCGGACGGCATCGACGAGTACCGCTGGCGCGTGCGCCGGCGCTTCGCCGACGGCGTGCTGCTCAGCGCCGAGGCGCACTACGCGACGCCCGATCTCGCCGACGCCGCCATGGCCGCCGCGATCGCCGCGGCCGCGCAGGCCTCGGGCTACCAGCGCCGCCAGACCGGTCCCGGCAGGTTCTACTTCAACGTCGTCGACGGCGCCGGCCACGTCATCGGCCGGCGCATCGAGTACTTCGCGACCGCGGCGGCGCGCGACGCGGCGATCGACGAGCTGATCGACCTCGTCGGCCGGGATCGCGGCGAGCGCGCGTGCGTGATCGAGAACATCCTGCTGCGCCCGCGTCCCGGCGCCGCGGACACCTTCCTGCCGGTCTGCGCCGAGCCCGCGTGCGCCGACGGCTGTCCGGGCGACGACCCGTACTCCTACCGCCTGCACGTCGTGCTGCCCGCGCTCGCGCCGCGCTTCCGCAACATGGAATTCCGCCGCTACGCCGAGGAGGTGATCCGCGAGGAGACGCCGGCGCACCTGCTCGCGAAGATCTGCTGGGTGAGCGACGACGACCTGAGCGCGATCGAGGCGGCGTGGCGCGCGTGGCAGGCGGTCCTCGCCGGGACCGATACGGCGGGCGCCGCCGCCAAGCTCGCCGCGCTCGCCGACGCGCTGTTCCGCGCGAAGAACGTGTACCCGGCGTCGGCGCTCGCCGACTGCGCCGCGCCCGAGAAATTCGTCCTCGGGCGCAGCGCGCTCGGCAGCGAGCCGCCGCCCCCGGCGTGAACGCATTCCAAGGAGCGTCCCATGACGACCGAAACATCGCTGAGCCTCGACGACATCGAGACCGCCTATACGGTGTTCGAGACCGACCAGGTCCTCACCGCCGACCAGCTGAACGGCGTCGCCGACTACCTCGACGACCAGCAGCGCCTGACGCGCGTCGCCCTCGTCGGCGTGGGGATCTCGTGCGGGCTCTGGCCGTCGCTGCAATCGGGCGCGGTGCGCCTCTCGGGCGGCGTCGGCACCACGACCGACGGCGACGTGCTGTTCTTCCCCGGACCGGTCGTCTACGACCACTACAAGCCCTACGACGCGACGACGCCGAAGTACGCGCCGTTCGCGTCGGGCGACGGGACGATCGCGGCGTACGAGCTGCTCACCGCCGCCCAGGCCGACGGCGACGAGCGCGCCGAGCCGCTCCCGGGATTCGACGCCGCCGAGTCGCCGCGCGCGCTCGCCGGGATGGTCGCGGTGCTCTACGTCGAGAGCTATCTCCACGATCCGGATCTGTGCACCGCGACCGACTGCGACAACCGCGGCAAGAACTGGCTGCACACGACGCGCCTGCTGCTGGTCGACGCCGCCTCGGCCGCGGCGCTGCGCGAGCGGCTCGACACGCCCGACGCCGCGGCGCGCGCGCTCGCTCCCGTGCCCGTCGCGCGGCCGGTGCTCGCCGGCGCGCTCGCGACCGAGGCCGACATCGCGAGCGTGTACGCCGGCGCCTGCGACGCCATCCACAAGGCGCTGCTCGCGGCGCTCGGCGCGCTCTGGACGCCGTGCAAATGGCTGCTGCGCGACATCGCCCCGACCGACCCCGGCCCGCGCTGGCAGAGCCGGCTCGCGGCGCTGCACGACGCCGCGCCGGTGCGCGGCCGGCAGTACTACTACGACTTCCTCAAGGACCTCGCCGACACGTGCAACGCCTTGCGCGAGTGCCTGTTCGGCGACACGGCCGTGTGCTGCCCGGCGCTCGACGCCTTCCCCAAGCACCTGCTGCTCGGCAGCCTCGACCCGGCGCAGCGCGCCGCGACCGGCCGCACCGGCTTCTATCCCTCGCCCGCGGTCAGCGACCGCTTCGAGCAGCGCGCGCACGCGCGCTTTCTCGTGCGCAAGATCGACGCGCTGATCGCGGACTTCGCGATCCCGGGTCCCGGGCAGGTCCGGATCACGCCGAGCGCGTTCGAGGACCGGCCGCTCGAGGAGCGCGCGATCCCGTTCTACTAC
>DASRFB010000136.1:0-13824 GCA_035651815.1 Burkholderiales bacterium
GTACGCCGAGTCGTGGTAGACGAGCACGATCTTCTTGCCCTTCAGCTTCTCGGTGCCGCCGCCCTCCTTCATGCCGATGAACTTCAGCATGGCGGTGGCCTGGCTCCAGTACGTCGTGATCAGCGGGAAGATCCACGGGAACACGCGGCCGTCGGCCGCGTCGGTGCGACCGTAGCCGATCGACACGATCGGGATGTGATCGCTCGTGCCCTTGTCGATCAGCGAGTAGGTGATGCCGGTCGAGAGCGGCATCACGAGCGAGGCGCCGGTCGGGCCCTTCTTCTTCGAGCGCTCGTAGCACTCGACGCCGCGCGCGTTGTTGTACTCGGTCTCGCACTTCTCGTAGGTGAGCTTCACGCCGTTGATGCCGCCCTTGGCGTTCACCATGTTGATGTAGTCGATGTAGCCGCCGAACACCCCCGAGCCGCCGGCCGCGTAGGGACCGACCCAATAGCCGTTCATGGGGATGAACTGCTCGTTCTGCGCATGCGCGCCGGGCGCCAGCGCGAGGATCGCCGCGCCCAGCAGCGCCGCGACCGGTTTTCCGAGTTGCCTGAACATCGCCGCCTCCTCGATTTGGGAATGTCAGCTCTTGTGGACCGCCAGGACTACCGCGCGCCTACTATAGGACTGCGCCGGCCCCTCCGCAACTGGCTAATGCGGGAACGGCCAGAGCCGCAGCTTCTCCTTCGCCACCTGCCATAACCGTGCCAGCCCGAGCGGCTCGACCGCGAGGAAGAACACGATCAGCGCCCCGAACAGCATGAGGGTGAGGTTCGACACCAGCCCCGCGGGCACCGCGATGCCCGCGGCGCGCTCGAACCCGGTCGCGCCGATGTCGAGGAGGATCGGCAGGACCACGATGAACGCCGCCCCCAGGAGCGACCCGAGCACGCTGCCGACGCCGCCGATGACGATCATGAAGAGAATCCGGAACGAGAGGTCGAGGTCGAAGGCCTGCGGCTCGACGTTGCCGAGGTAGGCGAACGCGAACAGCGCGCCCGCGACGCCGCAGTAGAACGAGCTGATCGCGAACGCGAGGAGCTTCGTCTTCATCATCGGGATGCCGATCACCTCGGCGGCGACATCCATGTCGCGCACCGCCATCCAGGCCCGGCCGATCGCGCTGCGCGCCAGGTTCTTCGCCGCGAGCGCCATCACCGCGACGATCGCGAGCACCAGCAGGTAGCGCTTCACCGGCGCGTCGAAGGCGTAGCCGAGGATGACGATCTTCTGCGCCGCGATCACGCCCGAGCTCGAGTCGTTCGAGAACCAGCCGAACTTGGTGAGCGCCCACACGACGAAGAACTGCGCGGCGAGCGTCGCGACCGCGAGGTAGAAGCCCTTGATGCGCAGGCTCGGCAGCCCGAACACCAGGCCGACCGCCGCCGCGATCACGCCCGCGAGCGCGAACGCCGCGAGGATCGGCATCCCCGGCACGCGCAGCATCAGGTTGTACGCGGCGAAGGCCCCGACCGCCATGAACGCGCCGGTTCCGAGCGAGAGCTGCCCGGCGTAGCCCGTGAGGATGTTCAGCCCGAGCGCCGCGAGCGAGAAGATCAGGAACGGGATGATGACGCCGTTGTACCAGTAGTTGAAGTCGATCACGCCCGCGAGCCCGGGCGCGACCGAGGCGAGCGGCACGCCGACGAAGGCGAACGCGAGCAGCAGCGCCATCGCGATCCGATCCTGCCGGATCGGAAACAGCTGCTGGTCCGCCGCGTACGTGGACTTGAACTGGCCGGCCTCGCGATAGAACACGGCGCTAGACCCGGTCGATGATCTTCTCGCCGAACAGCCCCTCGGGCCGCACGAGAAGGAAGACGAGCGCGAGCACGTACGGGAACCACGACTCGATGCCGCCGCCGACGTACGGCCCGACGTAGACCTCGGCGAGCTTCTCCGACGCCCCGACGATCAGCCCGCCGACGATCGCGCCCGCGATCGACTCGAAGCCGCCGAGGATCAGCACCGGCAGCGCCTTCAGCGCGAGGAAGGTCAGGCTGAACTGCACGCCGTTGCGCGCGCCCCAGAGGAGGCCCGTGACCAGCGCGACGAAGCCGGCGACCATCCAGACGATCACCCAGATGCGCTGCAGCGACACGCCGACCGCGAGCGCCGCCTGGTGGTCGTCGGCGACCGCGCGCAGCGCGCGGCCCGTGCGCGTCTTGTTGAAGAAGACGGCGAGCACCGCGACCAGCGCCGCGGCGATGCCCGAGGCCATCAGGTCGAACTTGCTGATGCTCATGCCGGCCTTGTCGAGGATCCACTCGATCGGCTCGTCGGCGACGCCCAGGTCGAGCGCGTGCACCTGCGCGCCCCAGACGAGCTGCGCCGCCCCCTCGACCAGGAAAGACAGACCGATCGTCGCCATGAAGAGCGCGATCTGCGGCTGGTTGACGAGCGGGCGCAGCACCACGCGCTCGGTGAAGAAGGCGAGCACCACCATCGTCGCGGCCGCGAGCGCGACCGCGGCCCAGAACGGCACGCCCATCTCGGCAAAGCCGACGACGGTCGCCGCCGCGAAGAACACCATCGACCCCTGCGCGAAGTTGAACACGCCCGAGGCCTTGTAGATCAGGACGAACCCGAGCGCGACCAGCGAGTACATCACCCCCGCGAGCAGGCCGCCGATCAGGACCTCGAGGAAGAACTGCATACGCCTGTCATCCTGAGCGAAGCGAAGGATCTGCTTTTGCGTGCCCCAAAAAGCAGATTCTTCGTCGCCTTCGGCTCCTCAGAATGACAATCAATGCGCCACTCCCAGGTACGCGTCGATGACGTCCTTGTTCGAACGCACCTCCTGAGGCGTACCGTCGGCGATCTTGCGGCCATAGTCGAGCACGACCACGCGGTGCGAGAGGTCCATCACGACGCTCATGTCGTGCTCGATCAGGACGATCGTCGTCCCGAACTGGTCGTTCACGTCGAGGATGAAGCGGCACATGTCCTGCTTCTCCTCGACGTTCATGCCGGCCATCGGCTCGTCGAGGAGCAGCAGCTCGGGCTCGGCGGCGAGCGCGCGGCCGAGCTCGACGCGCTTCTGCAGGCCGTACGGCAGCCGGCCGACGGGGGTGCGGCGGATGTGCTGGATCTCGAGGAAGTCGATGATCCTCTCGACCTGCGCGCGCTGCTCGAGCTCCTCGCGCCGCGCCCGGCCCCAGTAGAGCGCCTGCCAGAGCACGCCCGAGCGCATCTTCAGGTTGCGCCCGGTCATGATGTTGTCGAGCACCGTCATGCCGCGGAAGAGCGCGATGTTCTGGAAGGTGCGCGCGATGCCGAGGCGCGCGGCCTGATGCGGCTCGAAATGCCGGCGCGTCCGGCCCTTGTACGTGATCGTCCCGGCCTGCGGCCGGTAGACGCCGTTGATCACGTTCAGCATCGAGCTCTTGCCGGCGCCGTTCGGGCCGATGATGGCGCGGATCTCGCCCTCGCGGACGTCGAAGGAGACGTCCTGCAGCGCCTTCACGCCGCCGAAGGCGAGCGATATCCCCTCGACGCCGAGGACGATCGCGCTCAAGCCGCCGGCCTCGCGGCGGCGGCGCTGTAGAGCTTCGCGTCGGCGATCCGCAGGTCGGCCGACACCGTCCCGGTGCGGCCGTCCTCGAAGCGCATCTGCGTCTCGACGAACACGTGATCCGCGCCCGAGTACAGCGCGTCGACCAGCGCCGCGTATTTCTCGGCGATGTGGCGCCGGCGCACCTTGCGCGTGCGCGTCAGCTCGCCGTCGTCGGCGTCGAGCTCCTTGTGCAGCACGATGAAGCGCTGGATCTGCGAATTGGCGAGCTTCGCGTCGGCGGCGAGGTCGCGGTTCACGCGCTCGATGCAGTCGCGGATCAGCTCGATCACCGGCGCCTGCGAAGCGAGCTCGATGTAGCCGGAATACGGCAGGTTGCGCTTCTCCGCCCAGTTGCCGACGGCTTCCATGTCGATGTTCACGAAACCGCAGGCCATCGGGCGGCCGTGCCCGAAGCACACGGCCTCCTTGATGTAGGGGAAGAACTTGAGCTTGTTCTCGATGTACTTGGGCGCGAACAGCGTGCCGTCGGCGAGCCGGCCGACGTCCCTCGCTCGGTCGATGATCCTGAGGTGGCCGTCCGCGTCGAGGAAGCCGGCGTCGCCCGTGTGGAAGAAGCCCTCGGCGTCCTTCGCCTGCGCGGTCGCGTCGGCGTCGCCGTGGTACTCGCGGAACAGGCCGGGCGAGCGCACCAGCACCTCGCCCGAATCGGCGAGCCGCAGCTCGACGCCGGGGAGCGGCGGCCCGACGGTGTCGGGCTTGACCGCGCCGTCGGGCTGCACGCACACGTACACCGTGGTCTCGGTCTGCCCGTAGAGCTGCTTCAGGTTGATGCCGATCGAGCGGTAGAAGACGAAGAGGTCCGGTCCGATCGCCTCGCCCGCGGTGTAGGCGACGCGCACGCGGCTCATGCCGAGGACGTTCCGCAGCGGCCCGTAGACGAGCAGGTCGCCGAGCGCGTAGAGCGCGCGGTCGAGCGCGCCGACGCGCTGCCCGTCGGTGATGCGGCCGCCGACGCGCCGCGCCACGTTCATGAAATAGCGATACAGAGCGCGCTTCGGTGCGCTCGCGTCCTCCATGCGGATCGTCACCTGCGTGAGCAGCGCCTCGAGCACCCGCGGCGGCGCGAAATAGTACGTCGGCCCGATCTCGCGCAGGTCGGTCATCACGGTCTCGGCCGACTCGGGGCAGGAGACGCAGAAGCCGGCGACCATGGACTGCGAGTACGAGAACAGGTTCTGCCCGACCCACGCGAGCGGCAGATAGGCGAGCATCTCCTCGTCGGCCGTGAGCTTCTCGAACTCGGTGTAGGCGCGGCCGGTCGCGATCATCGCGGCGTGCGTGAGAATGACGCCCTTGGGATGCCCGGTCGTGCCCGAGGTGTAGAGGATCGTGGCGACGTCCTCGGCGTTTCCTTTCGCGACCTCGCGCTCGAACGACTCCGGATCGCGCGCCGCGGTCTCGCGCCCGAGCGCTTCGAGCCGCTCGAGGCTTGCGAGCTGCGCCTGCGTGTAGTGGCGCAGGCCCCGCGGGTCGTCGTAGTAGATGCGCTCGAGACGCGGGCATTCGGCGAGCACCTCGAGCAGCTTGTCGACCTGCTCCTGGTCCTCGGCGACGGCGAAGCGCGCGCCCGAGTCCTCGATGACGAAGCGCGTCTCGGAGGCGATCGCGTCCTCGTACAGCGGCACCGGCACGCCGCCCAGCGCCTGCGCCGCCATCATCGACCAGTAGAGGCGCGGCCGGTTCGCGCCGATCACGGCGAGATGATCGCCGCGGCGGAACCCTTGAGCCGAGAGGCCGCACGCGATCGCGCGCACGTGCTCGAGCGCCTGCGCCCAGGTCCACGTCTGCCAGATGCCGAGGTCCTTCTCGCGGATCGCGGGCCGGTGCGGCCGCACCGCCGCGTGGTGCAGCAGCAGACGCGGGAACGTGTCGAGCGCTTGCTCCGCCATCGGCTCCTCCTCTCCGAGGACCGATTATGGCACCGGTATCCCGGTCGGTGCCGAGGGCAGCCGCCGGTTCATCACCGAGAACCACAACGGCGGCACGAGCGCGAGGAGCAGCATCCCGGGATAGCCCGTGGGCAGCTGCGGGCTGTCCTCGTAATGCTGCAGCGCCGGGTAGCGGCGCCACGGGTTCTCGTGGTGATCGGAATGGCGCGCGAGGTGGATGAGGAACACGGCGCTCACCGCCTCGGACGCGTTCCAGGCGTGCGAGCGCCTCACCTTCTCGTAGGCTCCCGTGGGCAGAGGCGCGCGCGAAAGGCCGTAGTGCTGCATGTAGTTCACCGCCTCGAGCAGGGTGAACGCCATCCACGCCTGCACGGCGAAGAACAGCGCCGCGCGCGGGCCCCACGCGAGCCCCAGGGCGAGCATCGCGAGCGGCGGCACGGCGGTGAACCACAGCATCTGGTTGCGCCAGCTCCAGAAGCGCACCCCGCGGCGCTCGAGCCGCTCGCGCTCGAGCCACCACGCGTGCAGCCAGCCGCGCGCGACGGCGCGCGGATAGAAAGAGTAGAAGCTCTCGCCGGCGCGCGCCGAGGCCGGGTCCTCCGGCGTGGCGACGCGCACGTGGTGGCCGCGGTTGTGCTCGACATGGAAGTGGCCGTACCCGACCGCCGTGAGCAGCACGCGCGCGAGCACGCGCTCGGCGTCGTAGCGGCTGTGGCCCAGCTCGTGCGCGACGGTGATCCCTTGAGCGCCGGTGACGAAGCCGACCGACAGCATGAGGCCCAGCGCCTGGG
The DNA here is from genome assembly GCA_035651815.1 of Burkholderiales bacterium. Taxonomy (GTDB): domain Bacteria; phylum Pseudomonadota; class Gammaproteobacteria; order Burkholderiales; family SG8-39; genus VBDM01. The sequence continues at coordinate 6,261 of DASRFB010000136.1, forward strand.
CCGGGGCGAGCGTCGCGACCACCGACGCCCCCCACGCGATCAGCGCCAGGTCCGCCGTGGCGCAGGCGTAGAGGATGGCGGCGTGGAAGCGCGACGCCTGCAGCGCCTCCGCCTCGCCGGCGCCCGCGTTGCGGCGGTCCTCGCCGAGCGCGAAGTCGAGCAGCGCGATAACGACGAAGCCGACGACCAGCGTGTAGTAGTTGTTTCCCGCGAGATAGCCGTGGACGGGCAACACCGGCATCAGCAGCGCGAGCAGGAATCGGGACTGGCGGAGAACGGTCGCCGGGGCCACGCCGAACTATAGCGGCTCGGACGCCCGTGGTGGCCCCGGCGCGCGACGCCCGAAAACGAGCCGGCCGGCATCGTATTCCGATGCCGGCCGGCTCCCTCCGACGCCCGTTCGGTGAGCGGGCCTCCCCGGTTCAGCGTTTCTTGCCCGGCACTACCTTCAGGAATGCGCGCCCTTCGAAGGCGCCGCTGGGTCCGCTACCGGTCACGACGCCCTCGGCGCTGCCGATCGAGAAATTCGCGGCCTGATTGTCGAAGTGGCAAATCAGATCAGGCAGGCCGTCGGCGTTCACGTCCGCGCCGCCCGCGTTGCACCGGACCAGGCTGGCCTCGCTGCCGGTGGCGCCGAAGCGCAGGGACTTCTGGTCGACCTGGAGGGCGTTGAACTGCGGGTTGGAAAGCAGGGCGACCGGGATGGTGCCCTTGGCCTTCGGGTTGATGGGCGCGACCTCAGTGCTGCCCGGCTTGATATCGATGTTGATCGTCTGCACCGACGGCGTCACGCCCGAGATGATGAGCGTGTAGCTACCGTTGGAGGTGGTCCCGAGAGGAGCGTTGACGATGGTGGTCGCGTCGACGAGTGCGATCGGATAGCCGGTGACTGCCACGATGTAGGTTCCGTCTTTATCCAGCCGGAAATTGTCGATGCGTGCGTCGAACCCGCTCGCCGAGCCCGGGTCGATCGGGAAACCGGCGTCGTCGTTCATCCGCAGCGGCAATTGGTTCGCCGGCACGGGCGCGGGGCCGAAGACATAAAGCGTGGTATCGACACCGACCTGGTTGTCCGCTGACAGTGCGTTGTCGATGTCGATCGTGACGACGTCGCCGGCCTTGCCCTGGAAGCTGTAGAAGTCGACGTCGAGGACCGGCTGCCCAGAGAGGACACCGATCACGCCGTTGACCGAGACGCTGCCGTTCGGACCGACCACGAGACGTTGCGGCGTGGTCACCGAGTTGTTCGGCTCGACCTCCGCGACTTGCGCGAGCGCGATTCCGCTCGCCACGCAGCCGGCGGCGAACGCCGCGGGCAGTGCCCACCGAAATCCGGATTTCTTGGTCATCATTTTTTTCCTCCGCTACGGTGACTCGAAACAAAGAAATTCATCGTCGATATGACGAGTTAGCAGCGCCCGAGGTATCGGGCGATGTGACGCCTCGGAGGGGATACCTCACGCCTTCCCAGCGTGAGCTGCAGCGGAAGGTGACCTACTTCACCGGGCCGCGGAGGGTGTCGGGAGCCGGCGACATGCGAACGAATTCACATGTTCCTGCGGTATTGCCCGCCGACCTCGAACAGCGCGTGCGTGATCTGCCCGAGCGAGCAGCAGCGCACGGCGTCCATGAGCACGGCGAAGACGTTCTCGTCGCGGATCACCGCCCGGCGCAGGCGCTCGAGCATGGGGCCCGATTCCTTCTCGTGCCGCCGGTGGAAATCGGCGAGGCGCGCGAGCTGCGAGCGCTTCTCCTCCTCGGTCGAGCGGATCAGCTCGAGGCGCTGCGGCGGCGCGTCGTCGCCCGCCTTGCGGAAGGTGTTCACGCCGACGATGGGATAAGAGCCGTCGTGCTTGCGGTGCTCGTAGAGCAGCGACTCCTCCTGGATCTTGCCGCGCTGGTAGCCGGTCTCCATGGCGCCGAGCACGCCGCCGCGCTCCGAGATCGCCTCGAACTCGCGCAGCACCGCCTCCTCGACGAGGTCGGTGAGCGCGTCGATCACGAAGGCGCCCTGGTTCGGGTTCTCGTTCTTCGCGAGACCCCATTCCTTGTTGATGATCAGCTGGATCGCCATCGCGCGGCGGACCGACTCCTCGGTGGGCGTGGTGATCGCCTCGTCGTAGGCGTTGGTGTGCAGCGAGTTGGTGTTGTCGTAGCTCGAGATCAGCGCCTGGAGCGTCGTGCGGATGTCGTTGAACGCGATCTCCTGCGCGTGCAGCGAGCGCCCCGAGGTCTGCGAGTGGAACTTGAGCTTCTGGCCGCGCTCGTTCGCGCCGTACTTGTCGCGCATCGCCACCGCCCAGATCCTACGGGCGACGCGCCCGAGCACCGCGTACTCGGGGTCCATGCCGTAGCTGAAGAAGAACGAGAGGTTGGGCGCGAAGTCGTCGATCTTCATCCCGCGCGCGAGGTAGGCCTCGACGAAGGTGAAGCCGTTCGCGAGCGTGAAGGCGAGCTGCGAGATCGGGTTCGCCCCGGCCTCGGCGATGTGATAGCCCGAGATCGACGCCGAGTAGAAATTGCGCACGTCGTGGCGGACGAACCACTCCTGGATGTCGCCCATCACCTTGAGGCTGAACTCGGTCGAGAAGATGCACGTGTTCTGGCCCTGGTCCTCCTTGAGGATGTCGGCCTGCACCGTGCCGCGCACCGTCGCGAGCGTTTTCGCCTCGATCTCGCGGAATTCCGCCTCGGTCGCCTCGCGTCCCAGCCTTTCGACCTGCTGCGAGATCGCGGTGTTGAAGAACATCGCGAGCAGCGTCGGCGCCGGGCCGTTGATCGTCATCGACACCGAGGTCGCGGGGTCGCACAAGTCGAACCCCGAGTACAGCACCTTCATGTCGTCGAGCGTCGCGATCGAGACGCCGGAGTTCCCGACCTTGCCGTAGATGTCGGGGCGGGTATCGGGGTCGTAGCCGTAGAGCGTCACCGAGTCGAACGCGGTGGACAGGCGCTTCGCCGGCATGTCCTTCGAGAGCAGGTGGAAGCGCCGGTTGGTGCGGAAGGCGTCGCCCTCGCCCGCGAACATGCGCGTCGGGTCCTCGTTCTCGCGCTTGAAATGGAACACGCCGCCCGTGAACGGGAACATGCCGGGCAGGTTCTCGCGCGCTCGCCAGGCGAGCAGCTCGCCGTGGTCCTCGAGCTTCGGCAGCGCGACCTTCGGGATCTTCGAGCCGGAAAGCGATTCGTGCGTGAGCCGCGTGCGGATCTCGCGCTCGCGCACGCGCACCACCTGCTCGTCGCCCGAGTAGGAGCGGACCGTCCCGGGCCACGAGTCGATCAGCGCGCGCGACCCGGGCGCGAGCGCGGCCTCGCGCTCGGCGATCAGGGCGTCGAGCCGCGCCGGCGCGTCGGCTCCGAGCATGCGCTTCGCCTCGAGGAGCTGCTGGCGCTCGCGCGCGAGCTTCGCCTGCGCCGCCGCGCGCGCGTGGTAGCCGCGCACGGTGTCGGCGATCTCGGCGAGGTAGCGCGCCCGCGCCGGCGGCACGATGGCGCGCGCGCCCGAGGACGCGCGCACGCCGGCCCCGGGCAGGCGGGCGTCTCCCGCGTTCATCCCGTGCTCGACCAGCCGCTCGCGGATCGCCTGGTAGAGCGCCGTGACGCCGTCGTCGTTGAAGCGCGAGGCGATGGTGCCGAACACCGGCATCTCCTCCGCGGGCGTCGCGAACAGGGCGCGGTTGCGCTGCAGCTGCTTCCTCACGTCGCGCAGCGCGTCGGCCGCGCCGCGGCGGTCGAACTTGTTGATCGCGACGAAATCCGCGAAATCGAGCATCTCGATCTTCTCGAGCTGGCTCGCCGCGCCGAACTCGGGCGTCATGACGTACAGCGACGCGTCGGCGAGCGGGACGATCGCCGCGTCGCCCTGGCCGATGCCCGAGGTCTCGGCGACGATCAGGTCGAAGCCCGCGAGCCGGCACGCGGCGATCGCGTCGCCGAGCGCCGCCGAGATCTCGCGCCCCGCCTCGCGCGTCGCGAGCGAGCGCATGAAGACGCGCGCGCGCCCGCCCCAGGGCTCGATCGCGTTCATGCGGATGCGGTCGCCGAGCAGCGCGCCGCCCGACTTGCGCCGCGAGGGATCGACCGCGAGCACCGCGATTCTCAGCCGGTCGTCCTGGTCGAGGCGCAGGCGCCGGATCAGCTCGTCGACGAGCGAGGACTTCCCCGAGCCGCCCGTGCCGGTGACGCCGAGGACCGGCGCCGCAGCCTGCTTCGCGCGCTCGAGGACGCCGTCCCGCAGCGCGCCCGCGCCGCGCTCGAGCACCGTGATCAGGCGCGCGAGCGCGCGGCGGTCGCCGCGCTGCACCGCATCGAGATCGGGCGCCGCGCCCCGCGCGAGGTCGTGGTCGCAGCGCGCGAGCATGTCGTCGATCATGCCCTGCAGGCCCATGCGCTGGCCGTCCTCGGGCGAGTACACGCGCGCGACGCCGTAGGCCTCGAGCGCGCGCGCCTCGTCTGGGACGATCACCCCGCCCCCGCCGCCGAACACCTTGATGTTCCCGCCGCCGCGCTCGCGCAGCAGGTCGATCATGTACCGGTAGTACTCGAGGTGGCCGCCCTGGTACGAGCTGACGGCGATCCCGTGCACGTCCTCCTCGAGCGCCGCGCTGACGATGTCCTCGACCGAGCGGTTGTGGCCGAGGTGGATGACCTCGCAGCCGCTCGCCTGCAGGATGCGGCGCACGATGTTGATGGTCGCGTCGTGGCCGTCGAACAGGGACGCGGCGGTCACGAACCGGATGCGGTTCTGCGCCTTGTAGGCCGCGGTGCTGCGCGTCGCGCTCAGATCGGTCATGCTCGCCCCAGTCCGCCGGCGGGGAAATCAGCCTACTTTACGTTGACGTTAACGTCAATCAAAGGCGCCCGCCGGGCGCGGGCCGATTGTAGCTCCCCGCCGATCCGCTAGGCCGTGACCTCGCTGCGCGGCGCGGCGCCCACCAGGCGCATCAGGTCCTCCTCGACCAGCGTCTCCTTCGCGAGCAGCGCCTGCGCGCCGTCCTCGAGCGTGCGCCGCCGCTCGCGCAGGATGCCGAGCGCGCGCGAGAACGCGGAGTCGACGATCTCGCGCACGGCGCGGTCGATCTCGCGCGCGGTGTCCTCGGAGAAGCGCCGCTCGGGCAGCACCGCGCCCGGCCCCTGATCGAGGAAGGCCGCGCGCTCGCCCTCGTAGGTGACGTTGCCGAGCTTCGGGTCCATGCCGTAGCGCATCACCATGCCGCGCGCGATATCGGTGACCTTGGCGAGGTCGTCGGCCGCGCCGGTGGAGAGGTGGTCGAAAACGAGGCGCTCGGCCGCGCGCCCGCCGAGGAGGACCACCATCTTGTTCTCGAGCTCCTCGCGCGTCATCAGGAAGCGGTCTTCGGTCGGCCGCTGGATGGTGTAGCCGAGCGCGCCCACGCCGCGCGGGATGATCGAGACCTTGTGCACCGGGTCCGAGCCGTGCAGCGACATCGCGACCAGCGCGTGGCCCATCTCGTGGTAGGCGATCACGCGGCGCTCGAAGGGATTGAGGAGACGGTTCTTCTTCTCCAGGCCCGCGACGATGCGCTCGACCGCGGCGGTGAAGTCGCCGAGCGCGACCGCGTCGGCGCCGCGGCGCGTCGCGAGCAGCGCCGCCTCGTTCACGAGGTTGGCGAGATCGGCGCCGGTGAACCCGGGCGTGAGCGCCGCGATCTTCTCGACGTCGGCGTCGGCGGCGAGGCGCACCTTCTTCAGGTGCACCTGAAGGACCTGCGCGCGTCCCTTCTTGTCGGGCCGGTCGACCAGCACCTGGCGGTCGAAGCGGCCGGCGCGCAGCAGCGCCGGGTCGAGGATCTCCGGCCGGTTCGTCGCCGAGAGCACGACCAGCCCCTTGCTCGCGTCGAAGCCGTCCAGCTCGACCAGCAGCTGGTTCAGCGTCTGCTCCTTCTCGTCGTGGCCGCCGACGCCGTACGCACCTCGCGCGCGTCCCAGAGCGTCCAATTCATCGATGAAGATGATCGCGGGGGCGCGCTTCCTCGCCTGGTCGAACAGGTCGCGCACGCGCGCGGCGCCCACGCCGACGAACATCTCGACGAACTCGGAGCCCGAGATCGAGAAGAACGGCACGCCCGCCTCGCCCGCGACCGCGCGCGCGAGCAGCGTCTTTCCGGTGCCCGGCGGGCCGACCAGCAGCACGCCCTTCGGCACGCGGCCGCCGAGGCGGCTGTAGCGCGCCGGGTCCTTCAGGAAGCCGATGACCTCCTCCAGCTCGTCCTTCGCCTCGTCGACGCCGGCGACGTCGGCGAAGGTGACCCGGGTGTCGGTCTCGACGTAGACCTTGGCCTTGCTCTTGCCCACCGAGAGGAAGCCGCCGCCCATTCCGCCCTGCTCGGCGAGGCGCCGGGCGAAGAACATCCACACCGCGAAGAAGACGAGCGCCGGCACCACCCACGACAGCACGTCGCGCATGAAGTGGCTCTCGACCACGCCGGTGAACTTGACGTCGTACTGCGACAGGTCCTTGGCGAGCTCGGGATCGACGCGGGTGGTGACGAAGCGCTTGCGGCCGTCCTTCGCCGCATCCTTGTAGCTGCCCTGGATGAGGTTGTCGGAGATCGCGATCTCCGAGATTTTCCCGTCCTTCAGCTGCTGCTGGAACTCGCTGTAGGGGATCGGCTGCACCTGCGTCGCCGTGACCCAGAGGTCGCGCAGCCACAGCACGCCGATCACGGCGACGATGACGTACCAGACGGTGAACTGAGTGCGCTTTTCCATGACGGGCCCCGTCTGGAGGGACAGCGGCCCGCTGGGTTCGTTCCGCCCTTCAGATGATCTTCGAGTACTGCGCCCGCCGCTGCGCCGCCCAGAGGTACTTGTCGAACGCCATGCACAGCACGCGCACGAGCAGCCGCCCCTGCGGCGTCACGGCGGTCCACTCGTCGTCCATGCGCATCAGGCCCTCGCGCTCGTGCTGGCGGAGCATCTCGATCTCCTGCGCGAAGTACTCGTCGAAGTCGATGAGGTGGGCGATCGAGATCGATTCCTTCGACACCTCGAAGTGGCAGGCGAGCGCCTGGATGACCGCGCGGCGCACGAGGTCGTCGGCCGAGAGCTCGATGCCGCGCAGCACCGGGAGCTGGCCGTCGTCGAGCCGGGCGTAGTACTGCTCGAGCTCCTTCACGTTCTGGCTGTACGCCGCGCCCAGCTTGCCGATCGCCGACACGCCCAGGCCGACAATGTCGGCGTCGCCCGAGCTCGAGTAGCCCTGGAAATTGCGCATGAGGCGGCCCTGGCGCTGCGCCACCGCGAGGTCGTCGCTTGGCTTGGCGAAGTGGTCCATGCCGATGTAGACGTAGCCCCGCGACTGCAGGAAGTCGATCGCCTTGGCGAGCAGCGCGAGCTTGGTCTCTCCGGCCGGGAGGTCGGCCTCGAGGATGCGCCGCTGCGGCTTGAACACCGTCGGCAGATGCGCGTAGGAGTAGAGCGCGATGCGGTCGGGATCGCTCTCGACCACCTGCTCGAGAGTGCGCGAGAAGCCCTCGAGCGTCTGCTTCGGCAGGCCGTAGATCAGGTCGACGTTGACCGAGCGGAACCCGTGCAGCCGCGC
>DASRFB010000137.1:0-16178 GCA_035651815.1 Burkholderiales bacterium
CGAGATGCTCGCGAGCACGACGCGCGGGTTCGCCTTCGCGAGCGACTCGTAGCCGATGCCGAGGCGCTCCTTCACGTCGGGACGGTAGTTCTCGACGACCACGTCGGAGCGCTTCACCAGCTGCATGAAGATCGCGACGCCATCCTTGTCCTTCAGGTTGAGCGTCATCGAGCGCTTGTTGCGGTGCAGGTTCTGGAAATCGGGGCCGTGGCGCGGTCCGCCCATGGTGTCCGCGTCGACCGAGGGCGGGGTCTCGATCTTGATCACGTCCGCGCCGAAGTCGGCGAGCTGGCGCACGCACGTCGGCCCCGCGCGCACGCGCGACAGGTCGAGGACGCGGAAGCGCGAGAGCGCGGTCGATGCGGGAACGTGGGGCATGGGCCAGCGGGTGCTTTTCAGCGGGCCCTTATAATAACCGCTCCAGGGCGATCACCGGGGGAAGCCGAGATGTCCGCGCGCGATCAGGACCTGCGCGAGATCCGCGACGCGGTCGCGAAGCTGTGCGCGAGCTTCCCGATGGAGTATTGGCGCGCGCTCGACCGCGAGCGCAAGTATCCGACCGAGTTCGTGCGCGCGCTGACCGAGGCCGGGTGGCTCTCGTGCCTGATCCCGGAGAGCTACGGCGGCGCGGGGCTCGGCCTGCGCGCCGCGGCGGCCGTGCTCGAGGAAGTTCAGAAGAGCGGCGCCAACGGCGCCGCCTGCCACGCCCAGATGTACACGATGGGCACGGTGCTGCGCCACTGCAGCGAGGCGCAGAAGCGCGCGATCCTGCCGAAGCTCGCGAGCGGCGAGCTGCGGCTGCAGGCCTTCGGCGTGACCGAGCCCACCGCGGGCACCGACACCTCGTCGATCCGCACCGCCGCCGTGAGGAAGGGCGACCGCTGGGTCGTGAACGGCCAGAAGGTCTGGACCTCGCGCGCCGAGCACTCCGATCTCATGCTGCTGCTCGCGCGCACCACGCCGCGCGAGCAGGTCGCGAAGCGCACCGACGGCCTGTCGATCTTCCTGGTCGACATGAAGGCCGCGCTCGGGAAGGGTCTCTCGATCCGCCCGATCCGCACCATGATCAACCACGCGACCACCGAGGTGTTCTTCGACAACCTCGAGATCCCCGCGGACAACCTGGTCGGCGAGGAAGGCAAGGGCTTCCGCTACGTCCTCGACGGCATGAACGCCGAGCGCATCCTGATCGGCGCCGAGTGCATCGGCGACGCAAAGTGGTTCATCGAGCGCGCGAGCGCCTACGCGCGCGAGCGCCGGGTGTTCGGGCGCCCGATCGGGCAGAACCAGGGCGTTCAGTTCCCGATCGCGCGCGCCTACATGGCGATGCGCGCGGCGGAGCTGATGGTCGAGCGCGCGGCGGCGCTCTACGAGGAAGGGGCGCCTTGCGGCCCTGAAGCGAACATGGCGAAGCAGCTCGCCGCCGAGGCCTCGTGGCAGGCGGGCGACATGTGCCTGCAGACGCACGGCGGCTTCGGCTTCGCCGAGGAGTACGACGTCGAGCGCAAGTTCCGCGAGACGCGGCTCTACCAGGTCGCGCCGGTGTCGACCAACCTGGTGCTGTGCTACCTCGCCGAGCACGTCCTGGAGCTGCCGCGCTCGTACTGAGCGCGGCGCGGACGCGCCTACTCGCGCACGGTCCGGCCGACTTCCTCCGCGGCGCGCAGCAGGTTCTCGACCGAGCGCACGCCCGGCGCGCCGGCGGCGACGCGCCCGGCGAGCTTCGCCTGCTCCGCCGAGTCGACCACGCCCTCGAGCGTCACCGCGCCGTCCCGGGCGCGAATGGGCACCGACAGCTCGCGCGTGGCGGGGTCGGCGCGCAGCGCCGCCCGCACCTTCGCGATCTGCACCAGGTCCTCGAGCTGGGCGCGCGAGGCCTCGGTCTCGGCGAAGCGCGGGTCCCGCGCGAGGCCGATCACCCTCTCCGCGCACTGCTCGACGCTCATGCGCTCGGTGTTGAGCGAGAGGTCGTAGAGCTCGGGGTGCTGCCAGTCGACGCCGAAATGGCGCCGCACGATCGCCCCCTGCGCCTCGTCGCTGTGCTTGATCTCGGTCTCGACCGCTTCGCGGTCGTCGGTGTCGAGCCGCTCCATCATGCGCCGGACGCGCAGCTCCCGGGGCGCGCAAACGCGCACGCAGATCGCGTGCTTGACCGGCCGCAGCAGGTGCGCCGCGCCCCAGCCGCGCAGCACCGCGCCCTTGCTCGCGGTCTGCAGGACCTCGTCGGCGGTGAAAATCGACAGGCTCGTCTTATCGGACGTAAGGCGCTCGAGCAGGCTCGCCTTGCCGCCCAGGAGCCGGACCACGTGGCTCTTGCGCAGCCGCATCTTGTCGGCGAGGTGGTCGATGATCTCGTGGTAGACGAGCGGGACGCGCAGCTCGGATTCGACGATCCGGGCGACGTCCATGCCCATCGATCCCATCTCTCGTGTCATGGCAACCAGCGGCATGGCTCCTCCCTTGGAGCACGGCTTCGGCTGCGATCGGAAGGCGGCAGTGTAGGTGCGCCCGCGGGAAAAGGAAAGCCCCCGGGCCCGCTTGCGGTAAACCCAATGACGGCGACATAAACGTCCTCCGGACACGTCCTCCGGACGAGCCTTCCGGGCCTACGTCCCGGCGCCAAATTGTTCCGCGTGCAGGGCGCCCGCTTCGGTAGAATTTGGACGCTGTCCGGATCGACCCGGACGCGGGAGGAAGAGACATGAAATCCATAAACTATGTCGTGCTCGCGGCGGCGCTTTCGCTGGCCGCGTCGGCCGTCCGCGCACAGGGCTGGCCGCAGCATCCCGTGAAGGTCGTGGTGCCGTTCCCCGCGGGCGGAAACACCGACGTCCAGGCGCGCATCGTCTCGGGACGCCTGTCGAACGAGTACGGGCAGCAGTTCCTGGTCGAGAACCGCGTCGGCGCGGCCGGCGCGATCGCGGCCGAGTACGTGGCGCGCGCCCCGGCGGACGGCTACACGCTGTTCTTCTCGTCCTCGCCCCAGATCTCGATCGTGCCGCTGGTCCAGAAGGTGACCTACGACCCGATCAAGGATTTCGTCCCCATCAGCATCGTCGGCACGAATCCGTTCATCCTCGGGGTGCAGGAGTCGATCCCCGCCGACGATCTCCCGGGATTCGTGAAGTACGTGAAGGAGCACCAGGGGCTGCTGAACTTCGCCTCGGGCGGCACGGGCTCGATCGGGCACCTGTCTGCGGTGCTGTTCCTCCAGCGCGCGGGCCTCGTGATGACGCACATCCCGTACAAGGGCGGCGCGCCGGCGGTGCAGGACCTCGTCGCCGGCCAGGTGCAGATGTACTTCGGCAACGCCTCGGAGCTGCTGCAGCACGCGAAGAGCGGCAAGATCAAGCTGCTCGCCGTATCGAGCGATAAGCGCGCGCCCCAGCTTCCCGCGGTCCCGGCCGTCGCCGAGTACTACAAGGGCTTCCGCACGATCACGTGGAACGGGTTCCTCGCCCCGACGGGCACGCCCAAGCCGGTGATCGACTCGCTCGCGCGCGCGGTGGCGAAGATCGTGCACGAGCCCGAGACGCGGGAGAAGCTCCAGAAGATCGGCGTCGATCCGCTCGGCAACACGCCCGCGCAGTTCGCCGCGTTCATCCGGGCCGAGGCGCCGGTGTGGCAGCAGGCGGTGAAGGCCGCCGACATCAAGCCGGAGTAGCCGCCTTACTTGTGCAGCACCGGCCCCATCAGGGTGTCGGGCAGCCAGGTCGCGATCTCGGGGAAGAAGCTGAGGATCACGATCGCGAGGAACATGCACAGGACGTAAGGGATCGTCCCGAGCATGACCTTGGTCACGGGCACGTCCGGGGCGATCGCCTGCACGATGTAGATGTTCAGCCCCACGGGCGGGTGGATCAGCCCGACCTCCATGTTGATCGTGAGGATCACGCCGAACCAGACCGGGTCGAAGCCCGCCGCGGTGATGATCGGCAGCAGGATCGGGCTCGTCATCAGGATGATCGCCGCCGGCGGGATGAAGAAGCCGCACACGAGCAGGAAGATGTTGATGAGCAGCATCAGCACCCACTTGTTCACGTGCATCTCGGCGATCGTCTGGGCGAGCGTCTGCGTCAGGTACAGCGACGTCAGCATGTAGCCGAAGAGCACCGCGGCGGCGATGATGGTGAGGATCATCACCGACTCGCGCGTCGTGTCGCGCAGGATCTGCCACCAGCTCTTCGCGTCCCACATGCGGTAGATGACGACCGCGCAGACCACGCACAAGGCGGCCCCGACGCCGGCCGCCTCGGACGGGGTCGCGACGCCTCCGTACAGCACGTACATCACGCCGACGATGATCGCGATGAACGGCGCGATCTTCGGGATCGAGCCGAACTTCTGCTTCCAGCTGTAGCGGAAATCGATCGCGTGCGAGCGGAAGCCGCGCTTCCAGATGATGAACAGCGTCCACAGCATGAACAGGCCGGTGAGCAGCAGCCCGGGCATGACGCCCGCGAGGAACAGGCGCCCGATCGACGTCTCGGTCGCGATGCCGTACAGGATGAACGTGATCGACGGCGGGATCAGGATGCCGAGCGTGCCGCCCGCGCAGATCGAGCCGGTCGCGACGTCGTCCGGGTAGCCGCGGCGGCGCATCTCCGGGATGCCCATCTTGCCGATCGCCGCGCAGCACGCGGGCGAGGAGCCCGTGAGCGCGGCGAAGATCGCGCACGCGCCGAGGTTCGAGATCACCAGGCCGCCCGGGAGGCGGTAGAGCCAGCGGTCGAGCGCCTCGTACAGGTCCTTGCCCGCGGGCGAGGAGCCGATCGCCGCGCCCATCATCACGAACATCGGGATCGAGACCAGCGTGAAGTCGTTCAGGCCCGCGTAGAACGTCTCGGCGACGACGCGCAGCGAGTCGAAGCCCTGGAACAGGACGAGGAACGCGATCGACAGCGCGCCCAGGCCGAACGCGACCGGCACGCCCGAGAGCAGCATCACGAGCGTGACGACGAGAACCAGCAATCCCTGGTGGGTGGGGCTCATTCCATGTGCTCCGCGTCGGGAATGCCGAAGGCCGTCACCTCGCCCTTGGCGAGCTGGATCAGATCGGCGATCGCCTGCAGCGTGAGCAGCGTGAGCCCGATCGGCATCGACGAGTACGGGATCCACAGGCGCGCGCGCCACATCGTGTCGGAGACCCAGCGCTGCTCCCAGGCCTCCATCCAGAAGTTGCCGGTCAGCGCGGCGAGCATGACCGCGAACAGGATGGTGACGGCGCTCGAGGCGAACGCGAGGCGCAGGCGCGCCTTCGGCCCCAGGTAGTGCGGCAGGACGTCGACGTTGACGTGGCCGCGCGTCATCAGCACGTACGGGCTGCCGACGAACGTCGCCGCGATCAGGCAGTAGGTGGTGAAGTCGGTCTGCCAGATGGTGCTCTCGCCGAGGACGTAGCGCACGAACACCATCTCGCACACGACGATCACGCCGGCCGCGATCATGGCCGCGGCGATGAAGCCGCACAGCTGCGAGATCGCGCGCATGAGGCGCACGTAGCCTTGCATCGACCGTCTCCCTAGCGGATGAAAAAAAGGGCGGCTGGCGCCGCCCTTCCCGTCCGCGGTCCTATTTGACCGCGAGCGCCTCGTCGATCAGCTTCTTGCCGTTCGGGACTTCCTTGGCGAACTCGGCGTACGAGCTGCCCTGGGCGACCTTCACCCACTGGTCGTACTCGGCCGGCGTCAGGGTGACGACCTCGACGTTGTGCTGCTTGAACACCTTGACCATGTCGTCGTCGAGCTTCTTCGCTTCCTTCGCGAAGAACTCCTGCGACTTGCGGCCCGCCGCGAGCAGCACGTCCTGCTGCTTCTTGTTCAGGCGGTTGAAGGTCTTCTTCGACATCAGCACGGGCTCGTACATGAACCAGAGCGCGTTCTCGCCCGGCGCGGTGAGGCACTTCACCTGCTCGTAGATCCGGAACGAGACGAAGCTGCCCGAGCTCGTGTCGGTCGCGTCGGCGACGCCGGTCTGCAGCGCGTTGTAGACCTCGTTCGAGGGCACCGAGACGATCGAGGCGCCCGCCGCCTGCCACATCGCCGCGAACGTCGGACCCGCCGAGCGGATCTTCAGGCCCTTGATGTCCGCGGGCGTCTTGATGCAGGCCTTCTTCGAGGCGACCGCGCCCGCGAGCCAGGCGTCGGCCAGCACCACCACGCCGGCGCGGTCGATCTGCGCCTTGATGTCCTTCATGAACTGCGAGTTGCCCATCCGCGCCGCGCGGTCGTGGCTGCGCACCAGAGCCGGCATCAGCGTCGCGCCGAAGGCGCGCACCTTGCCGCTCGCGTAATCGAGCGGGAACGACGAGATGTCGAGCTGGCCGTTCACCAGGGCGTTCCACTGCTCGTTCGGCTTGAACAGCGAGGCGCCCGGGTAGACCTGGATCTCCAGGTCGACGTTGGCGGCCTTGGCGTCGCGCGCGATGATCTGGACCATCTCGTCGCGCACGTCGCCCTTGCCCCCCGGGAACTGGTGCGACGCGCGCAGCACGGTGGGCGCGGCGAATGTTGATGCGGCGAATGCGCCGGCGACGAGCGCCAGCGCGCCAGTGGTGAGCTTCCTCATTGCAGACCTCCTCCGGATAATCGAAATGAACGGCGCTCCGCCCGCTTTGGGCCTGCGCGCGGGGGTGGGAGCCGCCAGGTAATCCTCCGGCCGGTATTCTAAGCACCTTTCCGCCGGCGGACCAAATCCGTGGCCTCAGGCCCCGGGACGCTCCAGCAGCATCTCGATCAGCGTGCCGACCTCCTTCTCCTTGCGGGTGAAGTAGTGATCGGCCCCGTACACCATCGCCTGGCGGGACCCCGGCACGCGGGAGAGCACCCGCGCGCGCTCGGGGACGCCGGCGAGCACCGCGGGCAGATCGTGCTCGGCGTAGACGTCGTAGATCGGCACGCGCCCCGCCGTGCCCGGCTCGAACTCGCCGCTCGAGATGCCGAGCGCGACCCAGGCCGCGATCGGCGCCTCGGGGTTGCGCCCGAGGTAGTGGTTCGCCATGCGCGCGCCCATGCTGTGGGACACGAGGACGATGCGGCGGTACTTCTTCGCGCGCAGCCACGACACCGCCGCGCCGATGCGGTCGGACGCTTCCGGGAACAGCCCGGGATAGCGCTCGGCCGGCTCGCCCGCGGCGAGCACGGGCATCTGGATGGAGAGGGTGGCGTAGCCCGCGTCGGCGAGCCGGGTGCGCAGGCTCCCGATCACGCCGTAGTCGGGATTGACGCCGAGGCCGTGCACGAGCACGACCGCGCCGCGCGCGGCCTTCGCGCCCCGCGCGGGCTCGGCAAAGAGGCCGAGGAACTTCGGCTGCGGACCGGGGGCCTGCAGCCACACCGCTTCGCCGACGAGCAGCGCGGGGACGATCTCGTCGGCCCAGCGCCGCTCGCGCGCCGCGTCCGAGCGCAGCCCGGACGTGTCGACGCGCGTCGAGGAGCACGCGAGCAGGCCGCACGCGACGAGCAGGCAGGCGAGCAGGCCGGCGGCGCGCCGCGCCGCGGCCGGCAGGAAGAGCGACGACGCCATCGGGTGCCTCCGCGAATGCGTGCATTCTAGCCCGCACCCGCCGGGAGCCGAGGGGCTTTCAGCTAAACTACAGGTTTCCACCGCCAGCGCCTGCGCACGATGACTCCCGGGATCCGCCTGAGCCGAGACGGCCACGTCGCGACGGTCGCGCTCGACAATCCCGGCAAGCTGAACGCGATCACGCTGCAGATGTGGGAGGACCTCGCGCGCATCGTCGGCGAGCTTTCCGCGGACGATTCGCTGCGCTGCGTCGTGATCCGCGGCGCGGGCGAGGGCGCGTTCGCCGCCGGCGCCGACATCGCCGAGTTCGCGCGCGTGCGCGACAACCGCGAGCAGGGCAAGCTGTATCACCGCAAGTACGTCTACGGGGCGCTGCGCGCGGTCGCCGACTGCCGCCACCCGACCGTCGCCATGATCCGCGGCGCGTGCGCGGGCGGCGGCCTCGAGATCGCGTGCCAGTGCGATCTGCGCATCTCCGCCCGCTCGGGCCGCTTCGGCGTGCCGATCAACCGCCTCGGCTTCGCGATCGCCTACGACGAGCTCGCGTCGCTCCTGCCGCTCGCGGGCAAGGCCGTCGTGCTCGAGATCCTGCTCGAGGGCCGCATGCTCTCGGCCGACGAGGCCTACGCGAAGGGCCTGCTCACCCGCGTCGTCGCCGACGAGGAGGTCGAGGCCGAGGCGTATGCGGCCGCGCGCCGGATCGCCGAGGGCGCGCCGCTCGTCGCGCGCTGGCACAAGCAGTACGTGCGGCGCCTGATGCCGCCCGCGATCCCGCTCTCGGAGAGCGAGCTCGACGAGAACTTCGCGTACTTCGCGACCGAGGACTACCGCATCGGCCAGCGCGCCTTCCTCGAGAAGAAGAAGCCCGGCTTCGTGGGACGCTGATGGGACCGCTCGCGCACATCCGGGTGCTCGACCTCTCGCGCGTGCTCGCGGGCCCGTGGGCGGGGCAGAACCTCGCCGACCTCGGCGCCGAGGTGATCAAGGTCGAGCGCCCCGGCTCCGGCGACGACTCGCGCGCCTTCGGCCCGCCGTGGGTGAAGGACCGCGACGGCCGCGACACGAAGGACAGCGCGTACTACACCTCGGCGAACCGCGGCAAGAAGTCGCTCACGCTCAACATCGCGAAGCCCGAGGGCCAGCGGATCGTGCGCGAGCTGGCGAAGATCTCCGACGTCCTGATCGAGAACTACAAGTACGGCGACCTGCCGCGCTACGGCCTCGGCTACGAGGACCTGGCGAAGATCAACCCGCGCCTCGTCTACTGCTCGGTCACGGGCTTCGGACACACCGGCCCGTACCGCGAGCGCCCCGGCTACGACTTCATGATCCAGGGCATGGGCGGGATGATGAGCGTCACCGGCGAGCCCGACGAGGCGCCCGGGGGCGGCCCGCAGAGAGCGGGCGTTCCCGTCGCCGACATCATCACCGGCATGTACGCGTCGATCGCGATCTGCGCCGCGCTCGCGCACCGCGCCGAGACCGGCGCCGGCCAGCACCTCGACCTCGCGCTGCTCGACTCGCAGATCGCGCTGCTCGCGTACCAGAACACGAACTACTTCGCGACGGGGAAGCCGCCGAAGCGCATCGGCAACCTGCACCCGAACATCGTGCCCTACCAGCCGTTCCGCACCAAGGACGGCAGCGTCATCCTCGCGTGCGGCAACGACAACCTCTACCGCAAGTTCTGCGAGGCGGCGGGCTGCGCCGAGCTCGCCGGCGATCCGCGCTTCGCCACCAACGGCAAGCGCGTCGAGAACCGCGCCGAGATGACGCGGCTGCTCGCGCAGGTGTTCGCGAAGCGCACGACGCGCGAGTGGGTGGAGCTGCTCGAGGCGGCCGGCGTCCCGAACGGACCGATCAACGACGTCGCGCAGGTGTTCGAGGAGCCGCAGGTCAAGGCGCGCAGCGTCAAGCTCGAGCTCGAGCATCCCGTCGCCGGGCGCCTGCCGACCGTCGCGAGCCCGATGCGCTTCTCGGCGACGCCGGTCGAGCACCGGCTCGCGCCGCCCGTGCTCGGGCAGCACACCGACGAGGTGCTGCGCGGGCTGCTGCGCTTGAGCGACGCGGAGATCGCCCGCCTGCGCGCCGACGGCGTGATCTGAAAGAACCTCGTCCGTTCGAATCCCTGCCGTGTCATAGCGTCGCCTGAGGACGACGTGTACGCTCGGTCCATCTAGTCCGGGAGGGCCGGAGGGATGGATGAAACGCATCCACGGGGTCCCCCATTTGCGGGTCGGGCCCGTCGTCCTGGCCGTCGCCGTGTGCGCGGCCGCCGTCGCAATCTCGGGCAGAACGTCCAGCTGGAGCGCCGCGTCGCTCGTGCCGGGCTTCGTGCTCTCCGAGTGGAAGAGCGGCCTCGAGCACGACGGCCGCGAGGTCTACGACAAGCGCATCGAGATCGTCGACGCGGTCGGGTTGAGGCCGGGGATGACGGTCGCCGACATCGGCGCGGGCACCGGGCTGTTCGCGCGCCTGTTCGCGCGGCGCGTCGGGCCGACGGGCCGCGTCTACGCGACCGACGTGTCGCGCTGGGCGGTGGTGAAGACCACCGTCCTCGCGCGCGCCGAACACCTCGGCAACCTGACCGCCGTCGTGAACGGCGAGGCGGACACGGGCCTGCCGCCCGAGTCGCTCGACGTCGCGTTCCTGTGCGACGTGTACCACCACTTCGACAAGCCCTGGACCATGCTGCACTCGATCTACCGCTCGCTCAAGCCCGGCGGGCGCCTCGTCCTCGTCGACTACGACCGCGTGCCGGGACGCTCGCCCGCGTGGATCCTCGAGCACGTGCCGGCGCGCTTCGACAAGGCGAGCGTGCTGCGCGACTTCGAGGAGGCGGGCTTCCGCCTGCGCGACGAGGAGACGTTCCTCTCGGAGAACTACCTGGTCGTGTTCCAGCGGCCGTAGCGAAAAAGGGCCGTCACCACAGCGCGATCAGCATCTTCGTCGCGACGAAGTAAAAGAGCACCGCGAAGACGCGCCTGAGCCAGCGCGTCGGCGTGCGATGCGCGGCCGCCGCGCCGAGCGGCGCCGCGGCGACGCCCGCGACCACCACGCCGGCGAGCGCGGGAAGGTAGACGTAGCCGACGCTCCACGCGGGGAGCGACGCCTCGCCGAGCCCCGCGATCATGAAGCCCACGCTTCCCGAGAGCGCGATCGGCAGCCCGATCAGCGAAGCCGTGCCGATCGCCTGGATGAGCGGCACGCCGCACCACATCATGAACGGGATCGTCATGAAGGCGCCGCCGACCGCGGCGAACGCCGAGACGCCGCTGAACAGGAAGCCCGCGACGAACATCCCGAGCGCGCCGGGCAGCTCGCGCGACGCCCGGGGCCGGATGTCGATCAGCATGCTGGTCGCGGCGGCGTAGATCACGACCGTGAAGATCACGGCGAAGCCCGCGGTCGACACGTAACGCGAGAGCAGCGACCCGATCAGGCCGCCCGCGAGGATGCCGGGCGTCATGCGAGCGGCGAGGTCCCACCGGATCGCGCCGCGCCGCGCGTGCGCGCGCACGCTCGCGGCCGAGGTGAACAGGAAGGTCGCGAGCGCGGTGCCGACCGCGAGGTGCATGAGGTGCGCGCGCGGCAGGTCCTGCGCCCCGAACAGCGCGACCAGCATCGGCACGATGATCGAGCCGCCGCCGATGCCGAGCATCCCGGTGAAGAACCCGGCGACCGCGCCGGTGAGGACGTACCCCAGCCACCATCCCCATTCCATCTCAGGCGATCCTCGAAAGGTAGTCGCGCACGCGCGAGCGCTGCGCCGGGCTCATGTGCAGGCCGCATTTCGTCCGCCGCCACAGCACGTCGTCGTCCTCGCGCGCCCACTCGTGCGCGACCAGGTGGTCGACCTCGCGCTGGAACAGCCCGCCGCCGAAATCCTCGCCGAGGTCCGAGCGCGAGCTCGCGTCGCCGATGACCGCGTCGGCGAGCGTCCCGTGCCGGCGCAGCAGCCGGGCGAGCCAGGGCGCGGGCAGCCCCGGGTGCCGGCGCACGCAGTCGTCGAACACCTCGGTGAAGCCGCGGCCGCGGAAGTCGCCGCCGGGGAGCGGCTCGGCGTGCGTCCACGCGCGCGTGCCGGGGAAGCGCCGGGCGAGCTTCTCCATCGCGTGCTCGGCGAGGCGACGATACGTCGTGATCTTGCCGCCGAAGACCGACACGAGCGGCGCCTCGCGACCCTCGGTTCCCTCGTCGACCAGCAGATGGTAGTCGCGCGTCACCGCCGACGGATCGCGGCTGCCGTCGTCGTACAGCGGGCGCACGCCCGAGTAGCTCCACACGACCTGCCCGGGCGCGATCGGTCGCTCGGTGTAGCGGCTCGCCGCCGCGCACAGGTACTCGATCTCCCCGGGCGAGATCCGCGCCTCGAACTCGTCATCGCCGACCGCGACGTCGGTGGTGCCGACGAGCGTGAACTCGCGCTCGTAGGGAATGAGGAAGATCACGCGCCGGTCCGGGTTCTGCAGGATGAAGGCGTGGCGCTTCGCGTGGATGCGCGGAACGACGATGTGGCTGCCCTTCACCAGCCGCACCTTCGCCGGGAGGTCGACGCCGAGCGCGCCCGCGAGCGCCTGCTTCACCCAGGGTCCGGCGGCGTTCACGAGCGCCGCGGCGCGCACGTCGCGGCCGCCCGAGCGCGACTCGAGCCGCGCCGCCCACTCGCGGCCCTCGCGCCGGGCGTGCGCGAGGCGCGTGCGCGTCGCGATCTCGGCGCCGTGCGCGGCGGCCGAGCGCGCGTTCAGCACCACCAGCCGCGCGTCGTCGACCCAGCAGTCGTGGTACGCGAACCCGCGGGCGAATTCGCGCTTGAGGCCGGCGCCGAAGCCCCCGGCGTCGAGCGCGACCGCGCGCGAATGCGGCAGCGAGCTGCGGCCGCCGAAATAGCGGTGACCCAGGTGATCGTAGAGAAACAGCCCGGCGCGGATCATCCACGCGGGCCGCAGGTGCTTCTCGTGCGGCAGCACGAACTCGAGCGGCCAGACGATGTGCGGCGCGATGTGCAGCAGCGTCTCGCGCTCGGCGAGCGCCTCCGCCACCAGCCGGAACTCGAAGTACTCGAGATAGCGCAGGCCGCCGTGGATCAGCTTGGTCGAGGCCGACGAGGTCGCCTGCGCGAGATCGCCCTGCTCCACCAGCAGCACCTTGAGGCCGCGGCCCGCCGCGTCGCGCGCGATGCCGGCGCCGTTGATGCCGCCGCCGATGATGAGCAGGTCGTAGTTGGCCACGCCGCGGGCGATTATAAGCTCGCGGCTGGAACTCCCATTTGCCGTGCGGGCCTTATCCAAAAAGCCCGCGGCGTCGGTCACCGCGTAGTCGCCGCCGCCTTCTCGGGGGCGACCCGGAAGCTCGCGGTGACGGCGACGCCGTCGCCCGAGGCGAGGTTCTCCGCCGCCATGCCGCCGCCGTGGAACTCGGCGATGACGCGCGCGATGTAGAGGCCGAGGCCCAGGTGCGGCTCGGCGCCGGGCTTGTCGGCGCGCTCGGCGCGCACCGAGACCATGGCCTCGAACAGCTTCGCCCGCATCGTCTCGGGCAGGAGCGGCCCCTTGTTCTCCACGCGCAGCCGCGCCGCGCCGCCCGCCGGGTCGAGGCGCACGAGGATCGGATCGCCGCTCGCCGTGAAGTCGGCCGCGTTCGCGACCAGCTTGTCGAGCAGCTGCGCCGCGAGGTCGGCCGAGCCCGAGACCGGCACCGGCACGCCCGGCAGGTGCAGCTCGAAGCGCCGGTCGGGGTACGCGAGGCGGTAGCCGTCGACCGAGCCGCGCACCACGGCGGCGAGGTCGAAGCGCTCGCGCTCGAGCGACGACAGGCCCTGCTCGAGGCGCGTCGCCTCGCTCATGCGCGTGAGGATGGTGCCGAGGCGCCGCAGCCCGTCCTCGGCGCGGCCGATGTAGACGCGCGCCTCCTCGGCCGTCGGCGAGAGCTTCAGGTTCTCGAGCGACGAGCGCACCACCGCGATCGGCGTGCGCAGCTCGTGCGACATGCGGCTCGCGAGGCCCTCGAGGTAGGCGTTGTACTGCCCGAGCTTGCCGAGCAGCGCCGAGAACGAGCGCGACAGGTCGCCGATCTCGTCGCCCGAGCGCTGCGCGGTGACGACGTGCGCGAGCCGCCCGCGCGCGTCGATCGCGGTCTCGGCCTCGTCGCGCAGGCGCCGGATGCGCGACGAGATGCCGGTCGCGAGCCAGATGAGCACGCCGGCGGCGACCGCGAACACGGCGAGCGTCACGACCAGCAGCCGCTCGAGCGCGCGGCTGCGCGCGGTGAGGATCGAGTTCGTCGTCTCCTCGGCGACCACGGCGCCCGCGACCTCGTCGCCGCTCCAGACCGGGTGCGCCGCGGTGATGACGACCGCCTTGGCGTCGGGCGTGCCGCGCAGCCCGACGTCGGGCACGCCGCGGAGCGCCGCGGCGATCTCGCGGCCGTTGGCGAGCGCGTCGTAGCCGATCGTGTCGTCGAAGTTCTCGCTCGGGCGCGGGAACAGCTCGCCCAGCACGCGGTGCGCCCAGCCCTCGTCCTCCTCGCCCTCGGGACGGCGCAGCGTGCCGGCGAGCGCGAGCACGCGCAGGTCGCGCGACACGACCCAGACGCGCGACGTCGTGTGCTGCACGCCGCGCAGGATGTCGGCGATCTCGCGCGGCTCGTCGCGCGGCGAGGACTCGCGCGCGATGATCGAGGGCGGCCGCGGCGCGGCGCCCGCGGGCGGCGTCGCGGCGTCCGGCGACGCGGCGTCGGGCTTCGCCGGGTCGGCGGCCTCGCCGCGCCGCGCGGCGAGGCCCGCGAGCTCCTGCTCGGCGCGCACGCGCGGATCGGCCTCGCGCTCGACGCGCGGCGCCATGAGGCCGGGCCGGTCGTGCAGCGCGGTCGCGATCGCGCGCGCGGTCGCGAGCAGCGCCTGTTCCTGGCCGTCGAGGAGGAAGCGCTCCATCTCGCGCACGTACTCGTAGCCCGCCCACGGCAGCGCGAGCAGCAGCAGGGCGACGAGCGCGAGCTTCCAGCGCAGGCTGATGCGCGGCAGCCTCACCTTCCCCTCCTTGAAAAGGAGGGGTGGCGCGAAGCGCCGGGGTGATCGTCCGAACCCGCTACGCTTTCCACCGGTAGCCCATCCCGTACACCGTGTCGATCTGGTCGAACGCGGGATCGACGGCGGCGAACTTGCGCCGGATGCGCTTGATGTGCGAGGTGATCGTGCCGTCGTCGACGACCAGGTTCGCGTCGCGCATGAGCGCGTCGCGGTCCTTCACGTGGCCGGGGAATTTCGCGAGGGTGTGCACCATCCAGAACTCGGTGAGCGTGAGCTCGACCGGGCGCTCCTTCCAGCTCGCGGTGAAGCGGCGCGCGTCGAGGCGCAAGGGGCCGCGCTCGAGCGCCTCGTCGGCGACCTTGGGCTCGCGCAGCGCGTCGATGCGGCGGAAGAGCGCGGAGATCCGCGCCATGAGGTGCGGCAGGCTCACGTCCTTGGTGAGGTAGTCGTCGGCGCCGAGGCGCAGGCCCGAGACGACGTCGAAGTCGGAGTCGCGCGCGGTGAGGAAGATGATCGGCAGCGCGGGCGCCAGCGCGCGCAGGTCGCGGCACAGCGCGAAGCCGCCGTCGGGCTCGTCTCCGAGGCCGATGTCGATCACGGCGAGGTCGGGCAGGCGCGCGCGGAACGCGCTCATCGCCTCGGCGCGGCGCGCGTAGGCGCTCACCTCGTAGCCGTGCTTCTTCACCGCCTCCGCGTAATTCGCGCGGATGGCGGCGTCGTCCTCGACGATGGCGATGCGCTTGGCCATGGCAGGTCTTTTGTTCGACGACGCAGCGTCGCCGTCGAGCGACATATTTCACGAAAAATTCCGACGACTATAGCGCAACGCCGCACGCTTTCGAGCGCCTGCCATCTTTTTGCCACAATTCTTCGGCATCATTTCGCCGTGGCGCCGGGATGCGATCCCGGCCGGAACGGTTGAATACGAGGCGTGCCGCACGGGAGAGTGCGGCTCCCAACGGAAAGGAAAGAGGCGATGAGCGAGACCAGCAGCACCACCCCCCAAGCAGTCCGTCCCAGCCCCAGGATCGTCGACGTCATCGCCTACATGGCGCTCACGTTCGGCATCGGCATCGCCGTCAGCATGGTCCTCGCCGGCGCGGTGCTGTTCCTGAACCACTCGCCGGTCTAGCCCGAGAACGCGCACCCGGGGCCGGGCTCCGCCGCAAGGCGGGCCCGGCCTCTTCGTTTCCGCGCCCTTCCTCGCACGGCACGATGCCGCCACATTTCTTCCCCGGTTTTTCCGCGCGCGCCCACGGCGGCGCCCTTTTCCGGCCGTGTAATGCCCGGCATGGCCCGGCACCCGAGCCGGCCCCCGAGAAAAGGGAGTCGATCCGCATGTCCGAACACGCCGTCCCCGCGCGCCCGCGCGCGCCCCGTCCCTGGGTGGAGGAGCTGCTCAGGCGTCTGCTCGCCGCGTTCGCGCTGGCGGTGTCGCTCGCGCTCTCGGGGGCGCTCATCGCCGGCGCGCGCGACGCGCGCGCACAGGAGCCCTCGGTCGATCCCTCCGACGCAAGATCCGGGACGCTGCTCCTGCGCGACCGCTCGGGCGGCACGCTCACCGCGCCGGTCCTCTCGACCGACGTCCGCATCCGCGTCTCCGGGATGGTGGCCCGCGCCGAGGTGA